>JAFKLG010000119.1 GCA_017304945.1 Rhodospirillales bacterium | reverse complement strand
CCGATGCAGTGCATGATGAAGGAAGTCTGCGCGCAGTGCCTGCAGCCGCAGGTCGATCCGGCGACCGGCGAGCGCAGCGTCGTGTTCTCCTGCTTCAACCAGGACTAGGCGCTCGACCGCGTGGACTTCCCCGCGCTGCACGAGCGGCTGCTGCAGAACGGCACGCAGGAGAAGCTGACCGCGCAATGGATCGACCGCGCGCTGCGCCGGCTCACGCTGCGCCCCGCCATGGCGGCCGAATGACGGCGCGGCGCGGCCGGGTGGAGCGGACGGGGATCGGCGCATGACCAGCCTGCCGATCGGCCCCGAGATCGACCCGACGCCGCGCCCGCTGCCGGCGCGCGTGACGATCCGTGGCCAGCACGCGGTGCTCGAGCCGCTGCACCGGCGCCATGCCGCCGAACTCTGGCAGGCGGCGCAGGGGGCGGACGAGAGCTGGACCTATCTCGGCCAGGGCCCCTTCCCCACCGCCGATGCGATGGCGCGCTACGTGGCGGACTTCGCGGCGCAGCACGACCCGATGGTCTGGGCGGTGCGTCCGGTCGCGACCGGCGTGGTGTCGGGCTGGCTCGCGCTGATGGACATCCAGCCGAAGCACGCGGCGATCGAACTGGGCAATGTCTGGTTCGCGCCCCGCATGCAGCGCACGCGCGCGGCCACCGAGGCGATCTTCCTGCTGCTCCGCCTCGCCGCCGACGACCTCGGCTATCGCCGGCTGGTCTGGAAGTGCAACGCGCTGAACGCGCCCTCGAAACGCGCCGCGGACCGGCTGGGCTTCACCTACGAGGGACGGCACCGGCAGCACATGGTGGTCAAGGGACGCCAGCGCGACACCGACTGGTACAGCATCACCGAGACGGAGTGGCCGCGCTGCCGCGACGCGCTGCTGGCCTGGCTCGACGCGTCCAACTTCGATGCCGACGGCACCGCGCTGCGCGGCCTCGCGGAGCTGCGTGCCGCCCTGCCCTGACCGACGGATCGTACGCCGCCGGCCCGCGCCCTGCACCGCGCGCCGTCCTCGGGCAACCGGCCGCGATTAGCCTCCCTGGACGCGCCTGCTATGCTCCCCCGAACGCCACGGGGAGAGAGACACCATGCGCTGGGCACGCTTCGAACAGGACGGGCAGCCGACCTACGGACTGGTGGAGGGCGACACCATCGTCCCCGTGCGAGGTTCCCCCTTCGCGACCTGGGAAGCGACCGGCACGCGGCGCCCGCTCGCCGAGACGAAGCTGCTGGTGCCGGTGGTGCCACCCACCTTCTACGCCGCCGGCCTCAACTACGCCGAACACGTGCGGGAGGTCGCGGCCAAGGTCGGGCAGCCGCCCAACCTGCCGCCGCAGGCGGATATCGCCTACCGCGCCAACAACGCGCTGATCGCCGACGGCGAGGCCATCGTGATCCCGGCCGATGCCGGGGAGCAGGTGCAGTACGAGGGCGAGCTGGTCGCGGTGATCGGCCGCCGCTGCAAGAACCTGACCCGCGAGACGGCGCTGTCCGCCGTGCTGGGCTACACGATCGGCAACGACGTCAGCGAGCGTGCCTGGCAGAAGGGCGACCGCACGCTGTGGCGCGGCAAGAACACCGACACGTTCAAGCCGATGGGGCCGTGGATCGAGACGGAGGTCGATCTCGATCGGCTGGTCACCCGCGTGCGCCTGAACGGCGAGGAGCTGATCGCCTTCCGCACCAACGAGATGGTGTTCGGCGTGGTGGACTTCCTGGTGCGCATGACGCGCTACGTCACCCTGCACCCCGGCGACGTGGTGTGGATGGGCACCGAGGGTGCCACCAAGAACATGAAGCACGGCGACGTCTGCGAGATCGAGATCGAGGGCATCGGCACCCTGCGCAACCCGGTGGTGCGCGAGGGCGCCTGAACGCCCGCCGCTACACCCGCTCGCTGAGCCGGATCGCGACCTTGCAGCCCGCCTTGATCGCGGCACTCAACAGCCGGTAGCCGGGCGCCTGCTCGGCGCCGTGGGCGAGGCCGATATCGCGATGCTCCAGCTCCTCGGCGCGGAACTTGCCGATCGTGTCCTTCAGCCCCGCCTCGTCGGCGCCAAGTGTGTCGAGCTGCCCCGCGTAGTGCTCGTCGATCGCCTCCTCGACGGCGACGGTGCAGGCCATCGCGGCCTTCTCGCCCAGCGCGGCGGTGACCGCGCCCAGGGCGAAACCGGCCGCGTGCCAGATCGGCAGCAGCGCGGTCGGGCGCACCCGACGCGCCCGGATCAGGCTGCCGAACGTGTCCAGATGCACCTGCTCCTGCGCGTGCATGTGGCGCAGCATGTCGCCCTTGTCGCCACGCCCCAGGACCGCGAGCTGGCCGGCGTAGATGCGCGTGGCGCCATATTCGCCGGCATGGTCGACGCGGATGACCCGCTCCACCGTCTCGCGATCCGTCCGGTCCCCCGGCAGCCGCCCCGCCTCGCTCATCGCCTCCGCCTCCGTCTCGGGCCGGCGGGGAGCATCGCGAGCACCCAGCCCAGCATACAGGTGAACCCCAGCGCGAACAGGAAGTTCGCCGCGGCCAGGGAGACCGGGATCGCCGGCCACAGGTAACTCGGGGAATCGCAGGGCTTGGCCGGCTGGGCGGGCATGCGCGCCAGCCGCTCCGCGATCGACCCGCCGGAAAACGCCGGCGCCTGGCACTCCGGCAGCGGGCTCGGCCACCACCCCTGCTCCACGCCCACATGCACGAAGGCGATCGCCGTGTCGGCCGCGAGCGCGAGCACCGCCAGCCACAACAGGATGCGGGCCGCCCGGCCGCCGACCAGCAGCGCCAGCAGGCCGAGGCCGATCACGATCCGATACGGCCACCGTTCCACCAGGCACAGCGCGCAGGGGGCCAGGCCCTCCCATTGCTC
This sequence comes from Rhodospirillales bacterium, assembly GCA_017304945.1. Taxonomy (GTDB): domain Bacteria; phylum Pseudomonadota; class Alphaproteobacteria; order Acetobacterales; family Acetobacteraceae; genus Rhodopila. Next base: position 28,377 of record JAFKLG010000119.1, on the reverse strand, counting down.
GAGCGCCAGTGCGATTCCCAACGCCGCGGCAGCGAGGAGCGCACTGCACACGGCAACGATGCGGACAGGCATGGCGGTGATGTGCCCCGGCCAGCGCACGGACGCAAGCACCCAGGTTGCGACCCTTTGGACCGGCGCCTAGGGTCCGTGGCGTCGTCATTGGGGGGAGAGATCCATGCGCCGCATCGTCTGGGGCCGCGCCTCGTCGAGCAACGTCATGAAGGTGGTCTGGACGCTGGATGAGCTGGGCCTGCCGTTCGAGCGCATCGATGTCGGCGGCGCCTTCGGCAAGACCGACACCGCCGAGTACCGCGCGATGAACCCGACCGGCCTCGTGCCCACGCTGCAGGAGGACGACTTCACGCTCTGGGAGAGCAACGCCATCTGCCGCTATCTCTGCCAGGCTTATGCGCCCGGCAATCCGATCTGGCCGCAGGACGCCCGCGCGCGCGGAGGGGCGGATCGGTGGATGGACGCGCAGCAGACGGTGCTGGGCCCGCCCATGACGGCGGTGTTCTGGGGTCTGGTGCGCACGCCGCCCGAGAAGCGCGACATGGCGGTGATCACCAAGGGGATCCAGGACGCCGCGCGCGCCTATGGGCTGATCGCGGCGAAGCTGCAGCACGCGCCGTACGTGGCGGGCGAGACGTTCACCCTCGCGGACATCCCCTGGGGCGTGCACGTCCATCGCTGGTTCAACATCGACTTCGACCGGCCGGAGATTCCGGGCCTGCGCGCCTGGTACGACCGCCTGTGCGAGCGCCCCGCCTACCAGACCCACGTCGCCGGCCTCCCGGTGGTCTGACCTCGCGCCACCGAAGCGGAGAGGTCCAGCCGGCAACCATCACCCCCGGCCAGCCGTCATCGCCGCCGACCCGTCATCGCCGGGCTCGACCCGGCGACCCTCATCGGCACCCTGGTGTCGAGCGTGCCGCAGCCGCCAACCGTCATCGCCGAGCTCGACCCGGCGATCCCCGTCGGCACCGTGGTGTCGGGTGCTGATGGGGGTGGCCGGGTCAAGCCCGGCCATGACGTGAGAGGCCAGGGCAGGTCAAGCCCGGCCATGACGTGAGAGGCCAGGGCAGACCAAGCCCGGCCATGACGTGGGAAGCGGAGCCCGGCCGGACATACGATCCCTGGCCGTAACATGTCGTGACCAAGACTGATGCGCTGAAGCCACGCCGGTCACGAGACCTGCCAGTCGGTTCCCGAACCGATTGACGTTACCCGCTCACAACGTCGTATGCCGATATGATCGGTTACCCATACGACGAAGGCACGACATGGTCTCGTATCGACAGGCACTGCTCATGAGCGTGCCGTTCGGCATCCTTGCCGCGTTCGCCCCGAGACAGGCCGCGAAGGCCCAGACACTCAACCTCTACCAGAACCCGTCGAGCGTGTTCGTGCCCTTCGCCCAGGGGTCGTCCGCCAACGGCAACCAACTCGTCGGGCTGCCGCATCTCGATATCAGTTTCAACAACGGAACCGTCACCGCGATGGTGATGGATACCGGCTCCACCGGCATCGTCGTCTCGCCCGACGTGTTCACCCCGCCCGCCGGCGCGATCTCCAACGGCGCCGGCACGCAGGTCTACAACAGCACCGGCATCCAGAGCACCGGCACCTGGTACGTCACCAACGTCGAGATCCACGACCCGACGAGCCACGCCGTGCTCGCGACCTCCCAGGTCCCCGTGCTGGTCGTCGACAACCAGAGCTGCCTCCCGAACGCGCGCAAGTGCACGCCGCCGACCTCGCCGATCCCTTCGGGCGTCGCGATGTTCGGCATCGGCTTCGGGCAGGAACCGGCGCAGCAGCCGCAGGGCGTGCCGTCGAACAACCCGCTGCTGAACATCTCCAGCCTCAGCGCCGGCGGCTTGCCGTCGCACGGCTACGTGCTCGACACCGCGGGCATCCAGATCGGGCTGACGCCCAGCAACACACAGGGCTTCGCGATGGTGAAGCTCGCGCCGTCCTCGGTCTACTCGACCTACGCCGCGGGTTCGCCGGGGAACTTCACCTCGGCGCTGCCGAACAAGCCCGACTGGATGCGCGCCCCGGCCTCGATGGTGGTGAACGGGGTCGCGGGCAGCGGCACGATGCTGATGGACACCGGCGTCCCCGGCATGTTCCTGACCGCGCCGACCAACGCGGTGGTGCAGACCACGACGATCACCTCCCTCGAATGCAACACGGCCTGCGCCGTTGGCAACACCTCCATCCAGCTCTTCATGCCCGGGCAGACGCAACCGCTGGCCAGCTACAACTTCACCCTCGGCCCGGCCGGCACGCTGCAGGCGGGCAACCTGCTGGCGCCGCTCGACATCTCGGTGGACAAGCCGAACAACACGACCTACCTCAACACGACGTTCAACTTCCTGAACGGATTCAACTACTTCTACGACTATGACAACGGCTTCGTCGGGTTCCAGTGGAACGGCCGGGTGCCCGGCACTTATGGCAACGCCACCCCCGGCATGGCGCTGCAGGGCACGTTCGCCATCGCCGACGGCTTCGCCACCACCTTCCCGCTGTATCTGACCAGCGGCAACCAGGCCGGCACGCCGACCACGCTCGCCCTGGCCGGAGCGGCGACCTTCGCCGGCGTGATCTCGGGCACCGGCGGCCTCACCTTCTCGGGCGGCAACGCGACCGTCACCGGGGCTAACACGTATTTCGGCGGCACCACGATCAACGGCGGCACCGTCTCGGTCCCCGCCGACGCGGCGTTCGGCGACCCGTCGGGCGGGCTGTTCCTCAACAGCGGCACCATCGCCGCGCTGGCACCGATGACCTCGGCGCGGCCGATCGCACTCACCGGCAGCAACGCCATCGCGACCAACGGCAACGCGGTCGGGCTGTCGGGCGCCATTACCGGCACCGGCGGCCTCGCGATCGCAGGCGGCGGCACCGTCACGCTGACCGGGGCCAACAGCTACACCGGCGCGACCTCGGTCACCGGCAGCACGCTTGCGGTCGCCCCCGGCGCCCTCTCCGGCAGCAGCCTGGCGCTGAACGACGCGGCGCTGCTCGCACTCGGCACCATCACCTATGGCGGTCCGCTGGTGCTGGCCGGCTCCGCCGACGTGATCAATGCCGGCAGCTACCAGGTCACCATCAACGGCTCGCTGTCCGGCGCCGCGGCCCTGACCACGATCGGCAACGTCCAGGTCGCCGGCGACCTGCTGATCGCCGGCGCGCATGTCGTGCAGCAGGGCACGTTCGTGACCAACGGCACGCTCAACGCCACCTCGCTGTCGGTCGGCAGCGCCGGCACGCTCGGGGGCACCGGCACGATCGCGGCGCCGACCGCGATCGCCGGCACGCTGGCACCGGGCAGCTCCCCCGGGACGATCACCTTTCTGGCGCCGGTGACCCAGCTCCCCGGCTCCAGGCTCGCGATCGACATCGACGGCACGGACACCGGCAACGGCGCCGGCAATTACGACCGCGTGGTGGTGCAGGGCGCCGGCAACAGCTTCACCGCGGCGGGCACGCTGGTGCCGTCCTTGCGCGGCATCACCGGCAACGCCACCAACAGCTACACGCCGCCGATCGGCCAGGCCTTCACCGTCGTGCAGGCGCAAGGCGGGGTGGTCGGCAGCTTCGACGCGCTCACCCAGCCCGGCAGCGGCCTGCCCCCCGCCAGCCGGTTCGACGTGCTGTACGGGAGCACCAACGTCACCCTGGTGGTGACACCGGCCAGCTACGGCAACCTGGCGCTGTCCGGCATTCCGCAGACGTCCGGCCAGGCCGCGATCGGCAGCGCGCTCGACGCCGCCCGCCCCGCGGCGGGTGTCGCGCTCACCCAGGCGCAGAGCGCGCTCTACGCGCCGCTCTACATGCTGCCCGGCAGCGCCATCCCGGCGACCCTCGACCAGATGGGACCCAGCGTCTACGGCAGCGCGCTGATGACGGCGCGGGACGGCTGGTACACCGTGACCGACGCGATCGGCCAGCACCTCAGCGCCACCCGCACCAGCATGCCGGTCGGCAGCCACGGCGTCTGGGTCACCAGCCTCGCCGATTTCAGCAACACCGGCAGCAACGGCGCGGTCGGCTACGATGCCACCACCGCCGGCGTCCTCGCGGGCATCGACATGCGGCTGCATGAGAATTGGAGCGCCGGTCTCGCCATCGGCTACCTCAACCTGCAGACCAGCACCAATGCCGGCGGCCAGGCCTCGGGCGATGCGCTGCATGTGCGGGCCTATGGCGCCTGGCAGCAGGACACGCTGTTCGCCGAGGCCGAGGCCGGCGGCTTCGCGATGGAGGGCAATGCGACCCGCACCCTGAGCGCCTGGGGCCTGCAGGCACGCGGCGACACCGGCGGTGGCGGCGGCGGTGGGTCGGTCCGGGTGGGCCTGCGGCTGCCGGTGCTGGGCTGGGAGATCGAGCCCTCGGTCCGCCTCGGCGGCGTCGGGCTGACCCAGGGCGCGTTCACCGAAACCCAGGCAGGGCCGCTCGCGCTCTCGGTCGGGCAGGCGAGCCTGGCCAGCGTGCAGACCCAGGCCGGCATTGGCGCCAGCCGCGCCTACGCGCTCGCGAACGGCGCCCGCCTGGTGCCGACTGCACGGATCGGCTGGGCGCACGAATATGCCGACCAGAACGCGACCATGACCGCGGCGCTGGCGGGCGCTCCCGGCGCCGGATTCGTGGTCGGCACGCCGAGGACGGGCCGGGACGCGGCGATCGTGGGCGCCGGGGTGGAGCTGCAATTCGCCTCCCGGCTCTCGCTGCATCTCGGCTATCGCGGCGCCTTCCGCAACAACAGCAACGCCCAGGAGGTCGCCGGCGGGTTGCGCTGGGTCTGGTGAGCCCCATGCTCTGCTGGGCCCCTGCTCCGTTCGCGCCCGCGTGACACCGGCGCGGACGGGTCAGGGTCTCGCGTTCATCCTCATGGAGATGCCGCCGCATGCGCGTCTGGTTCGCCCTCCTCACCGCCCTCACTCTCGCCAGCCCCAGCTTCGCCCAGAGCGGACCGTCGCGAGTCCGCGGCACGATCGAAGCCGCGAGCGAGACCTCCCTCACCATCAATGCCCGCGACGGCCAGCGGCAGATCGTCGCGCTCGACCGGGATCTCACCGTCTCCACGGTCAAGCGCGTGCCGCTGAGCGGCATCGCACCCGGCAGCTTCATCGGCACCGCGACCCGCCGCCTGCCCGACGGATCGCTGCAGGCGATCGAGGTACTGGTCTTCCCGGAGGAGATGCGCGGCGCCGGCGAGGGCCACCGTCCCTGGGATCTCGAGCCCGGCAGCATGATGACCAACGGCACCGTCACCGGCGCGGTGGAGAGTGCCGGCGAGCACGAGGTGACCGTGACCTACAAGGAGGGCAGCCAGACCGTTCGGGTGCCGCCCGGCACTCCGGTGGTCACGCTCGCCCCGGCGACTCGCGCGGACCTGCGCCCCGGCGCCCCGGTCTTTCTCATCGCCATGCCGGGGCCGGACGGCAAGCTGCACACTGCCCGCGTCACGGTTGGCAGCGACGGGGTGGCGCCCCCCATGTGAGCCGGACGCGCACGGCCCTGCCGGGACGTTCGGTGCTTGCATCCTGCGTTGCCGCGCTTGCATTGTACGGGCACGGACGGAATGCGCCCGCAACGGCAGGCGCTCCGTCGCTCTGCGAGACGTCCTAGGAGAAGTTGGTGTTCTCGACCGTCCAGCGGCTGCAGGGTACGGATGATCCTTCCAACGGCGAGGGCGCATCCGGCTTCCCCTCCGGTCCGGCGCCGGATCCGGCTGAGGACCTGCCGTACCGTGTCGAACTCTGGCAGGAAGACCGGCAGGCGGTCGAACTCGTGCTGGCCATCACCTCCAGCGCGAGCATCGGCTACGCCGCCTTCTACGCCGCCTCCCGCGAACACCCGGAGAGGCTGGTGAGCCTGCGCCTCCGAGGCCGGTTCATCAGTCGCTGGGATCCCCTTGCCCATTAACCGCCGCAACGAGCGCGACGAGGCGCAGCCCGACGGCCCGGCCCGGCACCACGACGACAGGCCGGCGGTGTCGCCCCGCGTCCTGCAGTTTCCGGAGGCGGTCGTGCATGACGAATCGCTCTCATACGTCGTCGAGCTGTGGACGGTGTCCCGCCGCACGGCCGAACGCGTCCTGGGTCAGGCCGGGAGCATGCAGCTCGCCATGGCCATCTATCAGGCGGCAAACGAGGAGTATCCCGATCGCCTGGTGACGCTGTCACGGGGCGGCCAGCGGTTGCTCCAGTCGCACGACGACCCGCCGGTGAACGCCTGATCGTCGCCAGGCCGCCGGCGCTCCCGGATCTCCGTTGCGTGTTCCCACCTGGCTGGACCGGCTGCCTCTGGCGCGGCCGCCCGCCGGTTCAGTCCCGCGCCTCGTCGTGACGCGGCGCGCGGGCCTTCTTCACCGCCATCAGGTCGACCAGGGTGCCCGGCGTTCCCGGCGGCGGGTGGAGCAGCCGCCCGATGGCGCGGTTGAGTTCCGCGAGCCCGATCGGCTTGCGCAGCAGCGGCCAGTTCTCGACCGGGCGCGTCTCGGACTTGGTGAAGCCGCTGGTCAGCAGGATCGGCATCGTCGGATGCCGCGCGCGAATCGCGTTGGCGAGCGCGATGCCGTCCATCCCCGCCATCACCACGTCGGTGAATACGAGGTCGAACGCACCCGCCTCGTCCAGCGCCACCAGCGCGGCCTCGCCGCCATGCACGACATGGACGCGATGCCCCAGCTCCTCGAGCATGCGGGCGGAAACGACGGCCACCTCCGGATTGTCCTCGACCACCAGGATCCGCGCCGCGCCCTGCTGCTCGGGCGCGGGTTCGGCCGGCGCCTCCGTCCCCGTTGCCGCGGCGCGTGGCAGGAACAGCGTGATGCGCGTGCCGTGCCCGACATCGCTCTCGACGGTCACGGCGCCGCCCGACTGGTGCGCGAACCCATAGGTCTGCGCGAGGCCGAGACCGGTGCCCTTGCCGGGCGGCTTGGTCGTGAAGAACGGCTCGAACACCTTGGTCAGCAGGTCGGGCGGGATGCCCACGCCGGTATCGGCCATGGTGACCGCGACGAAGTCGCCGGCGAGGGCGAGGCCCAGCTCCCCGGGCACCAGCGTCACGTTGCGGGCGGTGAGCGCCAGCCGCCCCCCCTCCGGCATCGCATCGCGGGCGTTCAGCGCGAGATTGACGAGCGCGAGCTCGAATTCCGCGGCATCCGCCACCACCGGCCACACATCGGGCTGCACCGAGACGACCAGCTCGATCGACCCGGTCAGGGAGCCCGACAGGATGGTCTCGAGCGAGGCCCCCATCGCCGCCACGTCGACGATCTCCGGCCGCAGATGCTGGGCGCGGGAGAAGGCCAGCAGGCGGCGCGTCAGCGCCTCGCCGCGCGCGGCGGCCTTCTCGATCGCTTCGGCGGACCGCAGGGCGCCCGCATTCTCGCGCGCATGGCGGCGCAGGATCTGCGCCTGGCCGCTGATGATGGTCAGCAGGTTGTTGAAGTCGTGCGCGATCCCGCCGGTGAGCTGGCCCAGCGCATCCATCTTCTGCGCGTGGGCGAGCCGCTCGTTCGCCTCCTGCAGGGCGCGCTGCGCCTCCCGCCGTTCGGTGACGTCCCGCGTGATCTTGGCGAATCCCACCAGCACGCCGTTGTCGTCGCGGATCGCGTCGACCACCACCGAGGCCCAGAACAGGTTGCCGTCCTTGCGCACCCGCCAGCCTTCGGCCTCATAGCGGCCCTCGGTGGTCGCGCGGTACAGCGCCGCCGCCGGCACCCCGGCCGCGCGGTCCTGGTCGGTGTAGAAGCGTGAGAAGTGCTGGCCGATGATCTCGTGCGGCTTGTAGCCCTTGATCCGCTCGCCACCCTGGTTCCAGCTCGTCACCACGCCGTTCGGGTCCAGCATGAACACCGCGTAGTCGACCACACCGCTGACCAGCAGCCGAAACTGCCGCTCGCTGTCGCGCAGCGCGTTCTGCGCCGCGATGCGTTCGGTGATGTCGCGGGTGATCTTGGCGAAGCCGATCAACGCGCCGGTCTCGTCGCGGATTGCGTCCAGCACGACCGAAGCCCAGAACCGGCTGCCATCCTTGCGGACCCGCAACCCCTCGCCCTCGAACCGCCCTTCCCGCCCCGCCTGCTCCAGCGCACGGAACGGCAGGCCCGCGGCGCGGTCCTCCTTCGTGTAGAAGGTGCTGAAATGCCGGCCGACGATCTCCTCGGCCCGATACCCCTTGATCCGTTCCGCGCCCGCGTTCCAGTTCACCACCAGTCCGCTCGGGTCCAGCATGAACATGGAGTAGTCGACGACGCCCTGGACCAGGAGGCGGAAGCGCCGCTCGCTCTCCTTCAGCGCGAGTTCGGCCTCCCGCCGCCGGCTGACGTCGCGGGTGATCTCGGTGAAGCCGATGAAGGCCTGGGCCTCGTCGACCACCGGCTCGATGACGGCATGCACCCAGTAGCGGCTGCCGTCGCGGCGCACGCGCCAGCCCTCCCACTCGACATGCCCGTCATTGCGCGCCTGCGCGAGCAGTTCGCCGGGCGTGCCGGCCGCGCGGTCGTCTTCGGAGAAGAAGCGGGAGAAGTGCAGGCCGTAGCGGTCCTGGTCGGAGAAGCCGTTCAGCAGCCGGGTGCCACGGTTCCAGACCCGCACGAATCCGTCGCGATCGAACAGGGTGATCGCCGTGTCCGCCAGCGACTCCACGGGCAGATGGAGCCGCTCCGCGGCGTGGCCGTTCTCGCGTTCCGGCTGCATCTCGTCACCGCTCACCATCGAGCATCCGACACAGCAGACGAATCCGGTGGACGGATATGGTGATCATGCACGCGGGACCATGCGCGCATGGCGATCGAGGCGCCAGTCGATACGACAGGGCGGCACGTCAATTCTGGTTGAGACCATAATGATTGGCCGCGGTTGGAGCGGGTGAAGGGAATCGAACCCTCGTATGCAGCTTGGGAAGCTGCCGTTCTACCATTGAACTACACCCGCAGCCCGCTCGGACTCAGCGCCGGCGCACTCTAGGCAAGCTGCACGCGTGGTGCAATGCGTCGCGGTCGGCATCGCTGCGCCGGTCGATTGCGCCGGCGTACCGCCCCGGCGCGCCGGACCGGTGACGGCGCCGGTTACTGCGCCTGGGCGCTCGCCTCCGACCGGGTCGCGCCCGCGCGCGCGGCGAGCGCCGCGGCCATGAACGCGTCCAGGTCGCCATCCAGCACCGCGTCGGGATTGCCCTTCTCGACTCCGGTGCGCAGGTCCTTCACCAGCTGATAGGGCGCCAGCACGTAGTTGCGGATCTGGTGCCCCCAGCCGATATCGGTCTTGGCGTTCTCCTGTGCCTGCGCCACCGCCTCCCGCTTCTGCAGCTCCGCCTCGTACAGCCGCGCCTTCAGCATCGCCATCGCGGTCGCGCGGTTGCGGTGCTGGCTGCGGTCGGTCTGACAGGCGACGATGATGCCGGACGGGATGTGCGTGATGCGGATCGCGCTTTCCGTCTTGTTGACGTGCTGTCCGCCGGCGCCCGACGCCCGGTACGTATCGACCTTCAGGTCGCTGGGGTCGATCTCGATCTCGATGTCGTCGTCCACCACCGGGTAGACCCACACGCTGGCGAAGCTGGTCTGCCGGCGGGCATTGGCGTCGAATGGGCTGATCCGCACCAGGCGGTGCACGCCCGCCTCGGTCTTCAACCAGCCATAGGCGTTCGGGCCGCTGACCTGCAGCGTCGCCGACTTGATCCCGGCCTGCTCGCCCTCGCTCTCTTCCAGCACCTGCACCTTGTAGCCGTGCTGTTCGGCCCAGCGCACATACATGCGCATCAGCATCTCGGCCCAGTCCTGCGCCTCGGTGCCGCCGGCGCCGGCATTGAGCTCGACGTAGCAGTCGTTGGCATCGGCCTCGCCGGACAGCAGGCTCTCGATCTCGCGCCGCTTGGCCTCTTCGGCCAGCGCGCGCAACTGCGCCATGGCGTCGGCGGCCATCGCGGCATCACCGTCGGCCTCGGCCATCTCCAGCAGGTCCAGCGTGTCGCGCACGTCGCCTTCGAGGCGGCTCACGCCGTCGATCGCGCTGGCGAGCTGGTTGCGCTCCCGCATCAGCTTCTGCGCGGCGGCAGCGTCGTTCCAGAGCGCCGGATCCTCGGCGCGGTGGTTCAGTTCCGCGAGGCGGGCTTGGGCGGCATCCCAGTCAAAGATGCCTCCTCAGCAGCGCGACGGACTGCTTGATCTGCTCGTTGAGGGCGTCGGATTCGGCGGACATGGTCTCACACGTGTATCGGGCGCGGGGCGGTCCCCCGCAGGGAAAACGAGGCGCGGGCTAATACAACCCGCCCAGCGAGGAGTCGACCCCGCCATGCACCGATCCCGGTGCCGGCGGCGCGCCGCTGGTGTCGGTTCCGGTCGGCGCCGCGACGAAGCCGCCGAACACCGGACCGGAGGCACCGGGCTGCTGGTCCGGCTTGAACGCATCGGTGACCGTGCCGGAGCCGCTGTCCCACTGCGCCAGCGTCACGCCGGGCGGAACCGGGAAGCTCAGCACCGGACGGTTCTTCAGCGCCTCGGCCATATAGTCATGCCAGATCGGCCCCGCCAGGTTGCCACCCGTCTCGCCGTTGCCGAGGGAGGACGGGTTGTCGTAGCCGACCCAGACCACGGTGACGAGGTCGGGGGTGAAGCCCGCGAACCAGGCGTCGGTGAAGTCCTGGCTGGTGCCGGTCTTGCCGGCGATCGGCCGGTTGAGGCCGCGCGCCGCGTTCACGCCGGTGCCGCGGGTGGTGACGCCCTGCATCATGGTGACGAGCTGGAACACGCTGGCCGGGTCGGCGATCTGCTTGCGGCCGTCCTGCACCTCCGGCGGAGTGTCGGTCCGCTCGCACGCATCGCAGGTGAGCCCGCCGGCGCGCCACACCACGTGCCCGTCGGGATCCTGCACGCTGTCGATCAGCGTCGGGATCACTTCCCGTCCGTCGGTCGCGAGCGAGGCGTAGGCGCCGGCCTCCCGCATCACGGTGGTGACGACGGCGCCGAGCGCGGCGGGGAGGACGCGGGGCATGGAGTCGGCCATGTGGAAGGCGATCGCGGTGTCGGCCACCGCATCCATGCCGACCTGCTGGGCCACCCGCAGGGTCACCAGGTTCAGCGACTGTTCGAGCGCGATGCGCAGCGGCACCGGGCCGTTGAACGTGCCTTCGTAGTTGCCGGGTCGCCAGCGGCCCTCGGAGGTATCCACCACGATCGGCGCGTCGAGGAAGCGCTGGCTGGGCGAGATGCCCTTCTCGAGCGCGGTCAGGTAGACCATCGGCTTGAAGCTGGAGCCCGGCTGGCGCTGCGCCTGCGTCGCGCGGTTGAACTGGCTCTGCTCGAAGCTCCAGCCGCCGACCATGGCGAACACGCGGCCGGTGGACGGGTCCAGCGACACCAGCGCGCCCTGCACGGTCGGGATCTGGCGCAGCACCGGCCGCGCGGCGGGCGGTGGCGCGGCCGGACGCGCGCCGCGGGTGGGCGTGGCGGCGGGCGTCTGTGCCGCGGCCGTCTGCACGGCGGCTTGCGCGGGGGGCTCGATCATCACCACGTCGCCCGGCTTCATCACGTCGGTGACGCGGCGGGGCGTGGGGCCGAGCCGACCGTCGCGTACGGGCCGCGCCCAGGAGAGATCGGAGAGCAGCAGGGTGCCGGTGCGCGGCTGCTGATTGTCCGCGGCGATCCAGCCGATCCGCGCCTCCTGGTCGGTGGCGCCCAGCACCACGGCGAGGCGCCAGGCGGGCAGCATGCCGGGCGGGCGGGCGACCTGCGCGAGCGCGGTCTGCCAGTCGCGGTCGAGGGCGGCGCCGGCGTCGAGATGGGTGACCGGCCCGCGCCAGCCGCCCTGCTTGCGGTCATACGCCATCAGTCCGTCGCGCAACGACTTCTCGGCCGCGGTCTGCAGCACGGGGTCGAGGCTGGTGCGCACCATCAGCCCGCCCTGCGTGGTGGCGTCCTGGCCGAACTGCGCGACCAGCTGGCGCCGCACTTCCTCGGTGAACCACTCGGCGCCGGGGATCGGCGGCGGGCGGCGGAACTCGGACGGCACGATCGGCTCCGCCTTCGCCTGGGTCGCCTGCTGGGCGGTGATGACCCGGTCGTCGGCCATGCGGTCGATCACCCAGTCGCGGCGCGCCCGCGCGGCATCCGGGTACTTGAACGGATTGTAGTTGTTCGGCGCCTTGGGCAGGGCGGCGAGGAAGGCCGCCTCGGCGACGGTGAGCTGGTCGAGCGGCTTGTTGAAATAGGCCTGCGCCGCCGCCGCCACGCCGTAGGAGCCGAGACCGAGATAGATCTCGTTCAAATAGAGTTCGAGGATGCGCTCCTTGGTCAGCGTCTGTTCGATGCGCATGGCCAGGATCGCTTCCTTGGCCTTGCGCGACAGCGTCGGCGCGTTGTCGAGCAGCATGTTCTTGGCGACCTGCTGCGTGATCGTGGAGGCGCCGATCGGGCGGCGGCCCTGGCCGATATGCATCAGGTCGGTCGCGGCGGCGCGGGCGATCGCCACCGGGTCGACGCCGCGATGGGTCCAGAAGTTCTGGTCCTCCGCGGAGACGAAGGCGCGGCGCACCACGTCGGGAATCGCCGAGAACGGCACGAAGATCCGCCGTTCGGTCGCGAGTTCGGCGAGCAGGCGGGCGTCGCCCGCGTAGACGCGGCTCATGACCGGCGGCTGGTAGTTGCGCAGTCCGTCCACGTCCGGCAGGCCGGCGCTGAAATGCTGCCAGGCCATCCAGCCGCCGGCGGCACCGACCACACCGACCAGCAGGACGATCCCGAGCATCGCGCCGAACAGCCCGCGCAGCATGCGGACCACCAGGGGGCGGCGGCGGGCGGGGCGCTTGTCCCGCTCCGGTCCCCGGGGCCCCGCATTGGGCGGTCGCTTGTTGGAGGGCGCGAGCGGCTCGCCCGCTGTCAGAGGTCCAGTCATGGGTGCGCGATATGAGCCTTTTCCCGTCGCCTCGCCAGCGAAGATGCCGGCCCTCGGCCATTACAATTCCGGCAGAACGCCGACGGATTGCCGACATGTGAGCGGCCGCCGTCGGCGCTGGCCGAACCAGGGCTGCCTCGGCCGCGACGCGGGCCCCGGCTGCCCAGGAACCTGACCACGCGAAGCCTCACCCGCGCGGCGGATCCTCCTCGAGCGTCGCCATGCGGCCGACCGTGGCGAACCAGCCGTCCACCGCGCGCTGCATCGCCTGCGCCACGACCCGGCGGTGATCGGGCCGGCGCAATGCGGCCTCGTCGCGCGGGTTGGACATGAACCCCATCTCCACCAGCACGCTGGGGATGTCGGCCGCCTTCAGCACCACGAATCCGGCGTGGCGTTCCGGGTTGGGCAGCATCGGCAGGTCCTGGTCGAGGCTGCCCACCAGCTTTCGCGCGAGTCGCGCCGACCCGATCCGCGTCTCCTGCCGTACCAGGCTCGCCAGGATGCGCTCCACCTCGGGCGACGTGCCGTGCCAGTTTTTGCCGAGGAACCGGTCGGCGCTGTTCTCGCGCTGGGCCAGCGCCGCGGTCTGCGCGTCCGAGGCGGTATTGGAGAGGGTGTAGACCGAGGCGCCGCGCACCGAGTGGTCGTTCAGCGCATCCGCATGCATGGAGACGAACAGCGCGGCGCCGCGTGCCTGGGCGCGGGCGACTCGGTCGTCGAGCGGGATGAACACGTCGCGGGCGCGGGTCAGTTCCACCCGGTAGCGCCCGCCGGCTTCGAGCAGCCGCTTCAGCTCCAGCGCGGTCGCCAGCGAGACCTGCTTCTCATAGGTGCCGGAGACGCCGATCGCGCCGGGATCCTTCCCGCCATGGCCCGGGTCGAGCATCACCACGGGCGGCGGCCGGCCGGGGTCGGCGCGCGTGGCGGGCGGGGGATGACCGGGGGATTTGCCGGCGGGATGGTTGCCGGCCGGTGTGCGGGCGGCGGCGGCGAGCGCCTGCTCCATCCGGCCGGGCAACAGGAAGGTGCCGACCACCCCGGCCCCCAGGCCGAGACGGCGCAACAGCACGCGACGGTCCACCGGGGCGGCGCCTGACATGCTTTCCTCTTAACACATCGGTTCGGAAAACGCACCTTCATCGTTGATTACGGCCAGTTCATGGCGCGGCCAGCACGATTGGCTTGCGGGGGGCGGCGGTTTGCTTCATGGTCCGGATCGCTCCGGTGTCGCAAACGGGGGTGGCGGGTTTCCCGTCGCCCTCCGGCTTGAACCGGCGGTCGAAGCGCCCCCTCGATCGGCCAGCGTGCCCGTCCTGCAACGGATGAGCCTGCTTTCCATGGCCTGGCCGGCCGTCCGGGGAGGGTCAGGACCGTCGCAGCCGCCTCACCGCCCGTGTTGCGCCCGATCCGTGGTGCGCCGGGGCCATTCCCCCAGGGCCGACGCTTCCAGCGCCGACACTCCGGGAGTGTGCAGGCACTCGCTTTCACACGGGGCGGCGTTCCGGACCTGGAACGCGCCGACCGGACGCCAGGGAATGAAACCGCGCCCCATGGGCATCTCGCACCACGCCACCCTTTCCCAGCCGGGAGCATCCGCCAGCGCCACGCGCGCGGCTGGAGCCTCGACACCGGCTGGGCGGCGTACCGCGCTCCACCATTTCCCTGAGCCGAGGGGCGGGCCCCATCCCGCAAGCCTTTCCTGCCACGTGCCAGCGTGCGACCCGGACGGACCGATCGGTCCGCGGATCGCCGCAGCCCGCAAGGCAGTTCGGAGTTCAGGACTATATGACAAAGCGCATGCTGATCGACGCCAGCCACGCGGAAGAGACCCGCGTGGTGGTGCTGGACGGTAATCGACTCGAAGACTTCGACGTCGAGACCTCGACCAAGCGGCAGCTCAAGGGCAACATCTACCTCGCCAAGGTGGTCCGCGTGGAGCCGTCGCTCCAGGCCGCCTTCGTCGAATATGGCGGGAACCGGCACGGCTTCCTCGCCTTCAGCGAGATCCACCCCGACTACTACCAGATCCCGGTCGCCGACCGGCAGCGACTGCTCGAGATGGAGGCGGAGGAAGCCCGCCGCGAGGAAGAGGAAGCCGATCTCGAGGCGGCCCTGGGCGAGACCGACCGCGGCCGTCCCTTCCCCGCCCGCGACGAGTCCCATCGGCACGACGACGCCCCCCGGTACGATCAGGAGCACGATCACGCCGCGGCGGAGGCCGAGTCCCGCCCAGCCCAGCCCCTCGCGATCGAGCCGGAGACGCTGAGCGGTCCGATCGAGACCGCCAGCGCGGCCACCGATGCTAGCGATCCCCAGCCGTCGGATTCCGCCGAGGCCGCGCCGGATGCGGACATGCCGCCGATCATGGCCGACCCGGTGCCGGTCGCCGGGGAGCCGCCGGCCAGCGCCGACGACCGCTCCGAGGCAGACGACCGGCCCGAGGCCGGCACCACCGAGGACCGCGACGCCGCGCCGCCGGCCGCCGCCGAACCCGCTTTCGGCGAGATGCGCGACGGCGAGGCCGCGGAGACGTTCGGCGAGGCGCCGGAGGCCGGCCCCGGCGCGCTGCAGGCCTCGCACACCGAGACGAGCGAGGCGGACGACGCCGACGCGATCGCCGACTCGCCGCCGCCCGAGACCGTGGGCGGCGACAGCGACGGCGGCGAGGACCGCAACGAGCGCCGCATCCCGCCGCGTTTCCTGCGCAACTACAAGATCCAGGAAGTGATCCGTCGCCGGCAGATCATGCTGGTGCAGGTCGTCAAGGAAGAGCGCGGCACCAAGGGCGCGGCCCTCACCACCTATCTCTCGCTCGCCGGCCGGTTCTCGGTGCTGATGCCGAACTCGCCGCGCGGCGGCGGCATCTCCCGCAAGATCACCTCGGCCACCGATCGCCGGCGGCTCAAGGAGGTCATGACGGAGCTCGACATCCCGCGTGGCATGGGGCTGATCGTGCGCACCGCCGGCGCCAACCGGCCCAAGCCCGAGATCAAGCGCGACTGCGAATACCTGCTGCGCCTGTGGGACGATATCCGCGAGCACACGCTGAAATCCGTCGCCCCGGCGCTGATCTATGAAGAAGCCAGCCTGATCAAGCGTGCGATCCGCGACGTCTATTCGCGCGACATCGACGAGATCCAGGTGGACGGGGAGGACGGCTGGCGGGCGGCGCACGACTTCATGCGCATGCTGATGCCGACCCACGCCAAGAAGGTGCAGTTGTGGCGGGAGGGCGCGCAGCCGCTGTTCGCCCGCTACCAGGTCGAAGCGCAGCTCGACGCCATGCTGCAGCCGACGGTGCAGCTCCGCTCCGGCGGCTATCTCGTGATCAACCAGACCGAGGCGCTGGTCGCGATCGACGTCAACTCCGGCCGCTCCACCCGGGAGCGGAACGTCGAGGAGACGGCGCTGCGCACCAATCTCGAAGCGGCCGAGGAAGCGGCGCGGCAGCTCCGGCTGCGCGATCTCGCCGGGCTGATCGTGATCGACTTCATCGACATGGAGTCGAAGAAGCACAACGCCATGGTCGAGCGCCGCCTCAAGGAGGCGCTGAAGAACGACCGCGCGCGCATCCAGGTCGGCCATATCAGCCATTTCGGCCTGCTGGAGATGAGCCGGCAGCGGCTGCGCCCGTCGCTGGCCGAAACCAGCTTCATCCCCTGCGCCCATTGCGGCGGCACCGGCCATGTCCGCTCCACCGAGAGCGCGGCGATCCACGTGCTGCGCGGGGTCGAGGACGAGGGCGGTAAGCGCCGCGCCGCGGAGGTCGTGGTGCATGTGGCGACGCCGATTGCGCTCTATCTGCTCAACCACAAGCGCGAGCGCCTGCGCGAGATCGAGGCGCGCTACGCGATGCGCGTGATCATCGCCGCCGACGATACGCAGCTCGCCGCGCAATACCGGATCGAGCGGATGAAGCCGCAGATCGCCGGCGAGGCATTGCCGGTGATCACGCCCGACGCGCCGCAGCCCGCCCTGCCGCCGCCCGCCGCGGCGGTCGCCGAGGCGGAATCGGACGAGGACGAGGGCGAGGACGACGAGACCGATCGCGAGGAAGTCCAGGCCGAGGGCGAACCCGGTCGCGAGGAGACCGCCGAGGAGAGCGAGCGCCGCCGCAAGCGCCGTCGTCGGCGGCGCCGGGGCGGCCGCCGCGACGAAGCCGGCGGGCCGGAAGATGGCCAGCACGCGTTCGGCCAGGGCGAGGACGGCCAGGCGGACGAGGCGCATGGCGACTTCGCGGCCGACGAGTCTGGCGCGGACGAGGACGCCGGCGCACCGCTTCCCGACGCCGTCGCGGCTGCCGATGCCGACGCGGCCGCCAGCCCGGCCGACACCGGACCCGCCCCGAACCTCGGCGACCTGAACGTGGAAGGCGTGCCGGAACTCGCCGATGCCGCCGCGGAGGAGGAGGCACGCAATCGTCGCCGCGGCCGTCGCGGCGGGCGCCGCCGGCGGCGCGACTCGGACGAGCCGACCCTGCCGGCCATCGCGGAGCCGGGCGCCGAACAGCCGGACGTGGTCCCCGCCTATGCCGGCCCGACCCCGGCAAATCCGTTCGGCGGCCACGCGTTCGACATCTTCGACGTGCTGGAACAGGCCGAACGGCAGGAAGCGGCGCGCCGCCCCGCCCGCACCGTGATCCCGGTCGTGGCGGCCCCGGCCCCGGTGCATGCGTCCGCGTTGGACGAGTCCGGCCCGCAGAGCGACGACGATGCGCCCACCGGCGCTGACGCCGAGATCGTGAACGCGGGTGCGGCCGAACCGGTCACGGAGACGGCCGCCACCGGCGCGAACGAGGCCGCGAGCCTGGCCGTCGCCCAGACCCAGGTCGAGGCACTGGCCCCCGCCGGATCGGCCGCCGAATCCGCCGCACCACCGACCGCTCCGGCGCCCGAGGCACCGGCGGCCGAGGCGCAGCAGCCCGACGCCCCGCCCGAGGGCGCCGACGCGGCGGTGACGGCAGAACCCGGCAATGCCGGTGAGATCGACGCCGGCGAGGCGCCGGTGCCGTCCGCGACGCCCCCGCTCCTCGGCACGGCCGCGGAGACCACGGAGGCGCCGGCGCCCGAACTGCCGGAAGCGGCGAACGACGCCGCCGCGGAACCGCTGGTCAAGCCGATCGTGATCGGCGGCGCCGAGGCCCCGCCGGTGGAGAAGAAGCGCGGCTGGTGGCGCCGCTGACGCACCCGGTGTGATGTGGCAGGACGCGATCCGTCAGGGTCGCGTCCGCCGCATGCCGCCCCGCCTCACCCCCCGCACGCACCGCCACGGCGCGCGCCCGCCGGCCCGCGTACTCGCCCGCCTCACCGCTCGCACGCGCCACCAATCGCCAGATCGCGCACCACTCCGCCGGCACGATCGCCCGCACCGTCGTGCGCGCGCCCGGAGCAAGCAGCGGGAACCGCGCCGCCGTTGACACCCGGCCCAGGTTAGCGCGAACACTCCCGCTCGACGCAGCAGGGAGGACCCGAACCATGGCCGCACACGACAACGGCGGAGACAAACGCCTGCGCTCCCGCCGCTGGTTCGACGATCCCGCCGATCCCGCCATGACCGCGCTCTATCTCGAGCGCTACATGAACTACGGCATCACTCCGGACGAGCTGCGCGGCGGCAAGCCCATCATCGGCATCGCCCAGACCGGCTCCGACCTCTCCCCCTGCAACCGCCACCATGTCGAACTCGCCAAGCGCGTGCGCGACGGCATCATCGCCGCCGGCGGCGTGCCGCTCGAATTCCCGATCCACCCGATCCAGGAAACCGGCAAGCGGCCGACCGCCGCGCTCGACCGCAACCTCGCCTATCTCTCGCTGGTCGAGGTGCTGCACGGCTATCCGATCGACGGCGTCGTGCTCACCACCGGCTGCGACAAGACCACCCCCGCCTGCCTGATGGGCGCGGCCACGGTGAACATCCCGTCGATCGTGCTGTCCGGCGGCCCGATGCTGGACGGCTGGTGGCAGGGCCGCCTGTCCGGCTCCGGCACCATCGTGTGGGAAGGGAGGAAACTCTTCGCCGAGGGCAAGATCGGCTACGACGAGTTCATGCAGATGGTGTCGTCCTCGGCCCCCTCGGTCGGGCACTGCAACACCATGGGCACGGCGACCTCGATGAACTCGCTGGCCGAGGCGCTGGGCATGTCCCTGCCCGGCTGCGCCGCCATCCCTGCCCCGTATCGTGAGCGCGGCTGGATGGCCTACGAGACCGGCCGCCGCATCGTCGGCATGGTGCACGAGAACCTGCGCCCCTCCGACATCATGACGAAACAGGCGTTCGAGAACGCGGTGGTGGCCGCCGCCGCGCTGGGCGCCTCCTCCAACTGCCCGATCCACATGGTGGCGATCGCCCGCCACATGGGCATCGACCACACCCTCGACGACTGGCAGCGGCTCGGTCCCGAGATTCCGCTGCTGGTCGACCTGCAGCCGGCGGGACGCTTCCTGGGCGAGAAGTTCCATCGCGCCGGCGGGGTGCCGGCGGTAATGAAGGAGTTGCTGGCCGCCGGGAAGCTGCATGCGGACGTGCGCACCGTCACCGGCAAGACGCTCGCCGAGGACCTCGCCGAAGTGCCGGACGGCGACCGCGAGGTGATCCGCAGCTACGCCAATCCGCTGAAGGAAGCCGCCGGCTACGTCGTGATGTCCGGCAATCTGTTCGACAGCGCGGTGATGAAGATCAGCGTGATCGACCAGGACTTCCGCAAGCGCTTCCTGTCCGATCCGTCCCGCCCGAACGTGTTCGAGGGCAAGGCGATCGTGTTCGAAGGGCCGGAGGACTACCACCACCGCATCGAGGACCCCGATCTCGGCGTCGAGGAGCAGTCGGTGCTGATCATCCGCAACTGCGGCCCGGTCGGTTATCCGGGCAGCGCGGAGGTGGTGAACATGCAGCCGCCCGCCGCGCTGATGAAGCAGGGCGTGATGACGCTGCCGACGATGGGCGACGGACGGCAGTCCGGCACCTCGGGCAGTCCCTCGATCCTGAACGTCTCGCCGGAGGCGGTGGTCGGCGGCGGGCTCGCGCTGCTGCAGACCGGGGACCGCATCCGCATCGACCTGAACACGAAGAAGGTCGACGTGCTGCTGCCGGAAGGCGAGCTCGAGAAGCGGCGCGCCGCCTGGACGCCGCCCAAGCTCGTGAACCAGACGCCGTGGGAGGAGATCTACCGCTCCATGGTCGGGCAGTTGGGCCACGGCGCCTGCCTCGAGCCGGCGACGCTGTACCTGAACGTCATCGAGACCCGCGGCGAGGCGCGCAACAACCACTGAGGGCCGCGTCCGGCTCGTGTCGGATGCCGACGCGGGCCGGTGTCGGCGCGCGCGAGGCACGACCTCGCGCTGCGGTCGACCGAGCGGAACATGCGAACCAGAACTGGCACGCAGGGCCAGTTCGGCCCTCCCTCACCCCGGCTGCTGCCCACCAAAGCGCTGCGCCCGCAGCCGCCACAGTTCCTCCAGGTCCGTCACACCCTCCAGCACGGCCGCCACGCCGCATTCCGGACAGAGCGGCGTGTCCCCGTCATCCGTCCAGTCGATCACCTCGCCGGCCTCGAACACATGCAGGCAGTGAAAGCAGCCGCACCACATCGGTCGCGTCGCATCCTCGTCGTTCCGCGCCAGACTGACGCCGCGCCGGAGCACTGACCAGCCCTGGACGGCATCGCCCCGCGCGCGCAGCCTCCCCTCGCAGCCAAGGAGCGCCCGCATGACCCAGACCCCGGACTGGACCGCCGATCCCTTGCACTGGGGACACGGCCCGCGCGTGTTCGAGATGTTCCTCGAGCCGACCTGCCCGTTCTCGGTTCGCGCCTTCGGCAAGCTCGACGAAACGCTGGAAACGGCCGGCGCCGACCGCATCACCATCAAGCTGCGGCTGCACTCCCAGCCCTGGCACATGTATTCCGGCGTGGTCACGCGCTGCGTCATCGCCGCCTCCACCCTGCCCGGCGGCAAGGAATCGGCACGCGCGGTGCTGGCGGCGGTCGCCGCGCATCGCGAGGAATTCGAGTTCGCCCGTCACGCCGGCGGCCCCAACATGGACGCGACGCCCAACGACATCATCCGCCGCCTCGAATCCTACAGCGGTCTGTCGCTCGCCACGGCCTTCGCCATCCCGACGCTGGACCGGGAAATCAAGTGGCACTGCAAATACGCCCGCCAGAACGGCATCCATGTCTCGCCGACCTTCATGATCGACGGATTGGTGCAGCCGAACATGGGCAGCGGCGACGCGGTGGCGGAGTGGGTGAAGCGGCTGGTCGGCTGACGCGCAATCGGCGGAAGCACAGGCAGCGCCTCGTCGCCCTACCGCCCATCCCCCTGGCGCGCCCAGGTCAGCACCAGCAGGCCGAGTGACAGGATCACCAGGATCTCGGCCCACAAGAACACCAGCATGTCCGCCGACACCCCGAACGGCGGCGCGCCCGGCATGATGTTGCGGATGCCGGGAAGCGTGAACACCATCGCCGCCAGGGTCGCGGCAAACGTCGTGTCCACCCGCCGCACCCCCAGCACCACCAGCGTCGCGACCGTCGCCGCGATCAGCGCCATCAGCGCGATCGCCGCATACAGCGTCACCGCGAGCAGGCGCTGCAGCAGCGGACGGCGGACGTCGAAACGCAGCGCGATGCCCGGCTCCTCGCCCGGCGACGCCAGCGCCCGCGTGTGGATGTCCCACGCCGCCAGGCTGTCGGCGATCAGCATGCGAAACGGCAGGGTCGGCCCGTCGCCACGCACCCCGTCATGCACGTTGAGCGCGATCTGGCCCTCGTACTGGTCGAACGGATAGGCCTGCAGCCGCCCGGCGCCGATCCCGACGAACAGGGTCTCGGTCGGGGTGGACTGGCCGGCGCGCAGCGCGATGTCCTGCTCGCTCTCGCCATCGGCGACCTCGACCGTCATGTCGCGGGCCGGCGCAGCGGGGAAGCGCAGGCCGGTGCGCCCGCCGCCGACGCCGAAATCGACGCGCAGCTCGACCGCCGAACGAACCGGATCGACGGCCATCACCTCCGCATAGATCTGCACCGCCGCCTCGCCGCCAGCCGAACCGGCATGGAACGTCGCCTCGCGCAGCGGATCATCGCGCAGCACCAGGAGGCAGGTGGCGAGATAGGCCGCGAGCACGCCGCCGAACAGCACGACCAGCACCACCACCGGCCGGCGCCGCGCGCGGCGCGGCTCGTGGACGGAGTCCTCCCGCGACGTCCGCAGATCCATGTCGCCCCCTCCGACCTCGCTGCCATGAACGGTTCGGTTCCGGACCTCACCCGAACCGCGTGCGCTTGCCAAGGCGGCATCGACGGCGCAACGCCGCGGCACGCCGCCAGCGAGCGCGGCCGCTCCGCCGGCACGGGCTTCCCGGTGCCCGCGAAACCTCGTATCGAGGCTCCTGGTTCCGATCCCATCGGAGGATGCGCCGTGTCTGGACGCCTGGCTGGAAAGTCCGCTCTCGTCACCGCCGCCGGGCAGGGCATCGGCCGCGCCACGGCGCTGGCCTTTGCGCGCGAGGGCGCGCAGGTGATCGCGACCGACCTCGACGCGGCCAAGCTCGAGGGGCTGGCGGGCGAGCGGATCCGTACCGCGCGGCTGGACGTGCTCGATCCGGCCGCGATCGCCGCCGCCGTCGCCGATGCGGGTGCGCTCGACATCCTGTTCAACTGCGCCGGCGTGGTGCACCAGGGCACGCTGCTCGACGCCACCGACGCAGAGTGGGACTTCGCCTTCGACCTGAACGGCAAGGCGATGATGCGCATGATGCGCGCCGTCCTGCCCG
Organism: Rhodospirillales bacterium; assembly: GCA_017304945.1. Classification (GTDB taxonomy): domain Bacteria; phylum Pseudomonadota; class Alphaproteobacteria; order Acetobacterales; family Acetobacteraceae; genus Rhodopila. The sequence goes on along the minus strand of JAFKLG010000119.1, from coordinate 5,689 downwards.
CGATGCTGGCGAAGGGCGGCGGCGTGATCCTGAACGTCGCCTCGGTCGCGTCCAGCCTGAAGGGCGTGCCCAATCGCTTCGTCTACAGCGCGAGCAAGGCCGCCGTGATCGGCATGACCCGCTCCGTCGCGACCGACTTCGTCACGCGCGGCATCCGCTGCAACGCGATCTGCCCCGGCACCGTGCACACGCCCAGCCTGGATGAGCGGATCGCCGCCAATGCCGCCGCCGCCGGGTCGGAGGAGGCCGCCCGCGCCGCCTTCGTCGCCCGCCAGCCCATGGGCCGGCTCGGCACGCCGGAGGAGATCGCCGACCTCGCGGTCTACCTGGCCTCGGACTCGGCGCAATTCGTCACCGGCCAGGCCGTGGTGATCGACGGCGGCCTCACGCTCTGACCTGACCTTCTGACCTGAATTCCTGGGGGGACCATCATGAAACTGCTCCGCTATGGCCCGATGGGCGCCGAAAAGCCCGCCATGCTCGACGCCGACGGCGGGATCCGCTGCCTGTCCGGCGTCGTGCGTGACATCGACGGGTTCGCGCTGTCGGACGCCGCGATCGCCATGCTGCGCGGCATCGACCCGACCACGCTGCCGAAGGTCGAGGGCAACCCGCGTCTCGGTCCCTGCGTCGCGCGGCCGCTGAACTACGTGTGCATCGGCCTCAACTACGCCGACCACGCGGCCGAGGCCGGCATGCCGGTGCCCAAGGAGCCGATCATCTTCCTGAAGTCGCTGTCCGCCTTCAGCGGCCCGAACGACGACGTGAAACTCCCGCGCGGCTCCAAGAAGCTCGACTGGGAAGTCGAGCTCGGAATCGTCATCGGCAAGACGGCCCGCTACGTGTCGGAGAACACGTGGCAGGACTATGTCGCCGGTTATTGCGTCTGCAACGACGTGAGCGAGCGCGAATACCAGCTCGAGCGCGGCGGCACCTGGGACAAGGGCAAGGGCTGCGACTCGTTCGGCCCGACCGGCCCCTGGATGGTCACCCGCGACGAGGTGCCGGACCCGCAGGCGCTGACGCTGTGGACCGAGGTCAACGGCAAGAAGATGCAGAACGGCAGCACCAAGACGATGATCTTCGGCGTCGCCAAGATCGTCAGCTACGTGAGCCATTTCATCACGCTGCAGCCGGGCGACGTGATCGCGACCGGCACCCCGCCCGGCGTCGGCTCCGGCATCAAGCCGGAGCCCGTGTTCCTGAAGGCCGGCGACGTGATGCGCCTGTCGGTGGACGGTCTGGGCGTGCAGACGCAGAAGGTGGTGGAGGCCTGACATCCGCTCCGCGGCGGGTCGGCCCGCGCCGGCCCGCCGCACGAAGGACGATTGACCGACTGGATGGCCGGCAAGCCTGGCGCGTCCGGCACGCGAAGGGGATGACATGGGCGGCTTGGTGATCAGCGGCGGACGGGTGGTGGATCCGGCCAGCGGCATGGACGCGGTCGGCGACGTGGCCATCATGGACGGCAAGATCGCCGCCGTCGGCACCGGCCTCGGCGGCGCGGACCGCGTCATCGATGCGACCGGCCTGGTCGTCGCGCCCGGCTTCATCGACCTGCACGCGCACGGCCAGTCCATCCCGGCCGACCGCATGCAGGCCTTCGACGGCGTCACCACTTCGCTCGACCTGGAAGCCGGCGTGATGCCCGTCGCGGCGTGGTACCGGCGCCAGGCGCGGCAGGGGCGCGTGCTCAACTATGGCGCCTCCACCAACTGGGCGTTCGCCCGGATCGGCGCGATGACCGGGTCCAACGAGGAATCCTCCCTGGAAGCCTTCGGCCGCGCCATGCGCGATCCGCGCTGGGTGGAAAACGTGGCGACCGAGGCCGAGGTGGGTGGCATCCTCGATCGCCTGGCCAACGGCCTGAACGAGGGCGGCATCGGCATCGGCATCCTCAACGCCTACGCGCCGGGAGCCGGCGTGCAGGAGCTGACATCGGTCTGCCAGTTGGCGGCCGCCCACAACGTGCCGACCTTCACCCATGTCGCCTACATGTCGGCGATCGATCCCGAGAGCGCGGCCGAGGCCTATATCCGCCTGATCGGCTATGCCGGCGCCACCGGCTGCCACATGCACATCTGCCACTTCAACAGCTCCAGCAAGACGGACGTGGCACGCTGCGTGAAGCTGGTGGAGAAGGCGCAGGCGCAGGGCCTGCCGATCACGCTGGAAGCCTACCCCTACGGCACCGGCTCCACCGTGCTGGCCGCCGCCTTCTTCAACGAACCGGATTTCGAGGCCCGCCACGGCACCGGCTACGACAGCGTGCAGCGCGTCGCCGACGGGCGCCGCTTCCGCGATCGGGCGGAGCTGCTGGCCGCCCAGGCCGAGGAGCCGTCCACCCTCGTGCTGTGGCACGTGCTGGACACCGAGAACAACGCGCATCACCGCGACCTGCTGGACCTGTCGGTGCTGTATCCGGGCGGCGCGATCGCCTCGGACGCGATGCCGTGGACGCTGGCGGATGGCAGCACCTATACGGGCGACGCCTGGCCGCTGCCGGAGGATGCGACGTCCCACCCCCGCTCCGCCGGCTGCTTCACCCGCTTCATCCGCGGCTGGGTGCGCGAGCGCCAGGCCGTGTCCCTGCTGGAGGGCGTGCGCAAATGCGCGCTGATCCCGGCCGAGATCCTGTCCGCCAGCACGCCCGCGATGCAGGCGAAGGGGCGCCTGACGCCGGGGGCGGATGCCGACGTGGTGGTGTTCGACCTCGATCGGCTGACCGATCGCGCCACATTCGCGGCCATGAACCGCCCGTCGGAGGGCGTGCAACACCTGCTGGTCAACGGCCAGAAGGTGATCGCCGACGGCGTGCTGGACCTGGCCGCGCGGCCCGGCCAGCCGGTGCGGCGGCCGGTTGCCGAACCCGCCTGAGCCGGCGTGCCCGTCCCGATCCTGTTGGTGGCCGGCTTCCTGGGGGCCGGCAAGACCACCGTGGTCAACCACCTGCTGGCACACGCCGAGGGACGCCGGATCGCAGCGGTGGTCAACGATTTCGGTGCGATCAACATCGATGCGGAACTGATCGCGGATGCCGCCGACGGGGTGGTCAGCCTGGCCAATGGCTGCATCTGCTGCTCCCTGGAAGGCGACCTGCTGCGCACGCTGGCGGCGCTGCTGCGGCGCGATCCGCGGCCGGAGGTCATCGTGATCGAGACCAGCGGCGTCGCCGATCCGGCCGACATCGTCCGCAATCTCATGGACCCGGTGATCTGGCGGGAGGCGCCGCTGGAGACGGTGCTGTGCGTGGTGGACGCGACCGCGCCCGTGGCCACGCTGCAGGATCCCTTGCTCCGCTCCCAGTTGCGCGCGGCCGACGTGGTGGCGTTGAGCAAGTGCGATCTGGTCGACGCCAGCGCGCTCGCCCAGCTGCGCGAGGCCGTGCAGGCGATCCGCCCGGGGGCGATCATGGTCGATGCACCGCATGGCGCGGTACCGGCGGAGCTGCTGTTCCCGGCGGACCCTGATCACGTGCCGCCGCGGCGCCAGCCGGAGCCGCGGCGGCCGGCGGCGGAGCGGTTCGAGACGTTCACCTGGTCGTCGGACCGGCCCTTGTCGCTGCCGCGCCTGCAGGCGGCGATCGGCCGGCTGGCCCCGAAACTCGCGCGGGCCAAGGGATTGTTCGCCGCCTCCGGACGGCCGAACGAGGAGATGGTGTTCCAGTTGGCCGGACAGCGGGCGACGCTGGCAACGCGCGGCGCCCCCGCACCGGGCAGGAAGCGGACGCGGATGGTGTTCATCGCCGAGATCGGGGTGCTGTCGAACCAGGAGATCACGCGACTCATGGAGGCATGCATCGACGACGGGGGGCCGCAAGGCGGCTGAACCCGGTCCACTGCTCCCCCCTGAGCACATGGCGGTCACGCTGCAAGCCGGATGCGGGCACGCTGTGCGCCGATCGAGCGACCCGACTCCGTGCGCGGCCCGGGTGACATCGAAACGAGTCTTGCGTCCTCGGCGTGAGGGAGGAACGTTGCGTCGTTTTGGTTCGAGAACTATGGACAGGAGGCCCTACGTGACCATTCTCGCGAACTGCGTGCTGAGCCATGCCGAAGGCCGCGCGCGGCAGACCCGCTCCGACGAGCGGTGCGCCAAGCGGTTTGGGGTGCACGTGGCGCTGTTCGAGGGCACCCGCCGGGTCGCCACCACGTCCGGCCGAAGGCCCCTGCCGACAACGTTCGCCCTGCGTGCGGTGCGGGCCGCGTTGTTCGTGCTGGCGAGCGTGATCACTCTCCCCGCTCTGGCCGCGCTGCCGCCGCCGCCGCCCGATGCGACGCTGAAGGCCGTCGTGCTGCTGAGCCGGCACGGCATGCGCGGGCCCACCGATGCGATCCGATGCAGCGGGCCCGAGGATTCGCACTGCCTGGACGCGGTGGCGCACGATCCCTGGCCCGATCTCGACGTGTCGGCCGGGCACCTGACCGCGCCCGGCTACGACCGGGTCGTGACCATGGGCCGGTTCTATCGCGCACTCTACGCCGAGGCCGGCCTGTTCCCCGCCCAGGGCTGCCCGGCCCCGGGGAGCGTCGCCTTCCGGACGGACGCGGTGGAGCGCACGACGATGACCGCGGGCGCGATCTCCGACGGGATGTTCCCCGGCTGCGATCCGGCCCCGCTCGTCATCACACCCCGGCTGTATGACGGCCCGGCCTGCGGCTTCGACAAGGCACAGGCGGAGAAGGCGTCGCAGGCGCTGGCCGGCGGCTCCTGGGCCGCCCTGGCGCAGGGGCCCTTGAAGGGACCGCTGGCGGTGCTCGACTCCGTGCTCGGCCGCTTCAAGCCGGCGGCCTGCAAGGCGGCGGGGGCGCCAGCCGACTGCTCGCTGGCGACGATCCCGATCACCGCCAGCAACCGCGGACCGTTCGGCATCGCCTCCCAGCCGGCCGAACAGTTCCTGATGCAGTACGGTGGCGGGATGGCCGCCGGCGAGGTCGGCTGGGGCCGGCTGCCCGACGCCACCGGCAAGCCGCTCGCCGAGGCGATCGGTTACGTCAACGCCGTGCATGCGACGAACGACCGCATGAGCTACATGCCGGAGTACACCGCCCGCAAGAAGGGCTCGCCGGTCCTGTATCCGGTGCTGCGGGCGCTGGAGGCCGCCGTGGCGGGCCACGGCCCGCGCTTCACCTTCTTCGCGAGCCATGACGACCTGATCCTGAACGTGAACGGCATGTTGGGCGTGTCCTGGCAGCTCGACGGCTACGCGCCGTTCCAGGTCCCGCCGGGCGGGGCGGTGGCGTTCGAGATCTGGCAGCACGGGCGCACGCCCCTGGTGCGGCTGGTCTACTACGCGCAGACGATCCAGCAACTGCATGACGACACGAAGCTGACCCCGGCGGAGCCGCCGGCGACGGCGGTGCTGGCCCCGCCCGGCTGCAAGCCCGACGCGTCCGGCGCCTGCACCTGGGCCGCCTTCCGCCGGCTCGCGACGCAGAAGATCGAGATGGCCTGCGTGGACCCGCGCCGGGCGCAGTAGCGCCGGCTGCCCGTCCGTTGCCGCCGGGCTCCTGTCCGTTGCCAGCGGCCGCCCCATTCTCCCGTCATGGCCGGGCTCGACCCACTGCTGTCCGGGATGAAAAGCTCTGGACGCGGTGCATGGCTCTGATTCGAATGGGTTTTGCGACGACCTGTCCGAATCGAAGCTCGAAGGGAGCTAGAGCCATGCGGTTTCAGTCTAGCGTAGTTG
>JAFKLG010000118.1 GCA_017304945.1 Rhodospirillales bacterium | reverse complement strand
CTGGGCGCGGAGGGCGAGGGCCTCCGCCGCCTGACGCGAGAAACCTGCGACATCGTGGCCGGCTTGACGATCAAATCCGGGATCGACAGCCTGAACGTCTCCGCCGCGGCGGCCGTCGCACTCTACGAGTTGACCCGAACGGCCTGACCCCGGCGCAAGACCTGGGGGGAGGCATCATGCGTGCGTTCGATCCACGCCCGGCCGCGGCGCATCTGCATCGCGTGCGACGCGCGCGAGAGCTGGTGACGCCGCTGCCGCCCGACATCGCTCCGCGTACGGAGGCGGAGGGCGCGGCCGTGCAGCACGCGCTGGCGCAGCGCACCGGCGCCGAACCCCCGGGCGGGTTCAAGCTGGGCGCCACCGGCACGCGCATGCAGGCCTATCTCGGGCTGAGCGGTCCCGCGGCCGGGTTCATGGCGACCGACGGGCTGGCGACCACCAACGCATCATTCCGGTTCGCCGACCTCGTGCATCCCGGCGTGGAATGCGAGCTCGCCGTCCGGCTGGGTCGCGACCTGCCAGCAGGTCCGTGCACGCCGGAGGCGGCGGAAGCAGCGGTGCAGGACCTCATGGTCGGCATCGAGCTGGTCGAGAACCGCTACGTCGACCTGCCCAGCGTCGGCACCCCGACCGTCATCGCCGACCAGGTGTTCCACAGTGCGGCGGTGCTGGGGGCGCCGGCGTCCTTCGACTGGCGGACCCTGGATCTGGCAACGCTGGTCGGTCGGATCATCATCGACGGCCAGCTCCGCGACGAGGGTGTCGGCGCCGAACTGCTCGGCCACCCGATGCGCGGCCTGGCCTGGCTCGCCAGCTCCCCGGTCGCGGCGGCGTTCGGCGGATTGCGCGCGGGCCAGGTGGTGATGCTGGGCAGCGTGACGCCGCCGGTGTGGCTCACCGGCCCCGCCGAGGTCACCGTCAGTTTCCTGCCGCTGCCGCCGGTGACGCTGCACCTGACCTGAGCCTCGGCCCGGGTTGCACGGTGCGGGTCGCCGAGCGTCCCGCGCTGGCCGGCGACTGCTTCACACCCAGCGCAGGTTCGGCTCGCCGCCCAGCATCCAGTGACCGACCGTCTCCAGGTGGGAGCGGCGTCCCTGGGTCTGCTGCGACACCGCGTTCATGTCGCGCAACCGCCGCTCGAACGGCTGCGCGGCGAAGATCGCGGTCGATCCGGCCTCGTGATAGATATCGTGCACCACCTGGCGCGCCTCGTGGATCGCGAAGGTCGCGGCCTGGCGGATTGCCATCCGGTCCGCCGCACTCAGTTCGCCCGCCGCCGCGACATTGGCCTGCACCTCCCGCAGCGTGGCGTGCAGTCCGGCACGGGCCGCTTTCCAGCGCGCATCCGCATGGCCGACGATGCCCTGGATGGCGGCGTTGTCGCGCAGTGCGGTGGTGTTCAGCGCCGGCGTCTTCTTGCGGGCCAGCGCGATGAACGCGTCGAGCGTGGCGCGCGCGAGCCCGAGCCCGACCGAGGCGAACCCCGCCGCGTAGAGCTGCATCGCCGCGAAGCGGTACAGCAATCCCGGCTCCCGCCGCTCCGCCGCGCTGTCGCGCGTCAGCGTGTGCGCATCGTCCACGAACACGTCGGTGAAGGTGTAGCTGTCGCTCCCGGTGCCACGCAGGCCCATCACGTCCCAGACGTCCTCGATCTTCGCCTGGCTGCGGGGGATCAGCATGGTGCGCTCCCACGGCCGGCCGGCCTTTGTGTGTTCCGGGGTGCCATCCGCCGCGAAGCAGGGGCAGTGGGCACCGAGCCAGGTGGCGTGGCGGGAGCCTGAGGCGAAGCTCCAGGTGCCGGTGACGCGCCAGCCGCCGGGGACGCGGACCGCGCGGGCGCCCGGCCCCTGCCCCCAGGCCAGCACGTCGCGGGCGCCGCCCCAGACCTCGCGCGCGACCTCGGGTGCCACATACGCCGCGGACATGGAGCAGCCGGAGCCCTGGTTCATGCACCAGGCGGCGGAGGCGTCGCCCATTGCGATCTGCTCGACGCATTGCACGTAGGTCAGCGGGTCCAGCTCGGCGCCGCCATAGGCGCGCGGGATCAGCAGCCGGAACATGCCGGCGGCGTGCATCGCATCCAGCACGGTGGCGGGCAGTTCGCAGGTGGCGTCGATCTCGGCGGCGGCCGATTGCAGCAGCGGCACCAGGGCGCGCGCCCGCGCGATCGGATCGGCCTCCGCCTGCGTGCGGCTGGCCGTCTGCTCCGCGGGTGCTGCGTCGTTCATTGGACCATTTCCTCGATGCGTGCTTGGGCTTGGCGACCTGCGGTACGCTACCCCCACGATGTCCCCGCAGGGAAGGGAGGCGACCCGATGCCGTCGATCACCCCGCAGGAGAGGATCCTCGACCGGATCGCGGCCGAGCTGCGCGCCACCGCGCATCAGACCGGCCGTGCCCGCCTGGCGCCGCGGGTCGTGGCGGCGCTGCGGGCGGTGCCACGCGACGCCTTCGTCCCGACGGCGCAGCGCGCCCACGCCTTTGAGGATCGCCCGCTGGAGATCGGCCATGGGCAGACGATCTCGCAGCCCTTCATCGTCGCGCTGATGACCGACCTGCTCGACCTCGGGCCTTCGGATCACGTGTTGGAGGTCGGGACGGGCTCCGGCTACCAGGCTGCCGTGCTGGCCGAACTGACGCCGAACGTCTGCTCGATCGAGACGGTGCCGACACTCGCCCGGCGCGCGGCGGCGGTGCTGCGCAAGACGGGGTACGCCGATCGGGTCGCGCTTCGCACTGGCGATGGCAGCCAGGGCTGGCCCGAACGGGCGCCGTTCGATGCGATCGTGGTCACGGCGGTGGCGCCGACGGTGCCTCCCGCCCTGCTCACACAGTTGCGTCCGGGCGGCCGCATGGTGATCCCGGTGGGCACACCGGACGGGTCGCAGGAGCTGTTGCGCATCGACAAGGACGCGGAGGGCGTTCCCCACACACGCCGGATCCTGCCCGTTGCCTTCGTACCCCTCGTGAGCGGGACCGGATCGGCGGCGCCCGGGTGCGATTGACGTACTGACTGGGCGCTCGTCATACTCTCGGGTAACAGGCGGCGTCGGCGCCTGCGGCTTCGCGGGCGCCTGATTCGACGTGCGTCGATGGTTGGAGGATCGCCATGAAGCTGATGTGGTTCCACCTGATGCCCTACACGGAGCTGCCGGAGGATTTCCGGGAGGCAAATCCCTCCGTGTGGGTGGACATCCACAGCTCGCTGTTCGATCCGAAGCGCGCGCACCTGATGTACAACGACTTCATGGACGAGCTGGAATACGCCGCCCAGGTCGGGTTCGACGCCGTGTGCGTGAACGAGCATCATTCCAACGGCTACGGCCTGATGCCCTCGCCCAACCTGATCGCCTCCTCTCTCGCCCGGCGTACCAGCGACACGGCGATCTGCGTGATGGGCAATTCGCTCGCGCTGTACAATCCGCCGACCCGCGTCGCGGAAGAGTTCGCGATGATCGACTGCATCTCCGGCGGGCGGCTGATCGCGGGCTTCCCGGTCGGCACGCCGATGGACACGTGCTACGCCTACGGCACCAACCCCAGCCAGTTGCGGCAGCGCTACATGGAAGCGCACGACCTGGTGGTGCGCGCCTGGACCGAGAAGGACACGTTCGCCTTCAACGGTCGCTTCAACCAGCAGCGCTACATCAACATCTGGCCGCGCCCGATCCAGCGGCCGCATCCGCCGATCTGGGTGCCGGGCGGCGGGTCGGTCGAGACGTGGCGCTGGTGCGCCGAGATGGACTACGTCTACTGCTACCTGTCCTACTACGGCTACAAGGCCGGACGCGCCACCATGGACGGGTTCTGGGCCGAGATGGACCGGCTCGGCAAGGACCGGAATCCCTATCACGCCGGCTTCCTGCAGTTCGTTGGCGTCGGCGAATCCCGCCAGCATGCCATGGACCTGTACGGCGAGGCCGCGGAGTATTTCTACGGTCGCTGCCTGCATGTCGACGCCCGCTGGGCGACCCCGCCCGGCTACACCAGTGAGGGCAGCCAGCGCGCCGGCATCGAGAGCCAGGTGAAGAAGGCGGCCGACTCCAACGTGCGCGGCAAGTCGACCGGGGAGCGGATGTCCTCGGTGGCGCGCGAGATGGATGCGATCGTCGACAACGGCTACGTCATCGTCGGTTCGCCCGACGAGGTGGTGGAGCAGCTCCGCGAGGTCGCCACCAACCTGAATGTCGGCCACCTCATGCTGCTGCTGCAGTTCGGCAACATGAACAAGGAGCTGTGCCGGTACAACACGCGGTTGTTCGCCGAACAGGTGATGCCGAAGCTGAAGGACGTGCACGCCCAGTGGGACGACCGCTGGTGGCCGCAGCCGATGGGGGCGGCCGAACGCGCGGAAATCCCCGCCTTCGGCCCGCGCCTCGCGGCGGAATGAGCCGGCGGGCCGGTCCACCGGGATCGGCCACGCACCACTGATCCGAACCCAGGACACGAGGCGCAGCGGCGGCCCGCGCGGCCGCCGCCGTCACAGCACGACAGGGAGCGAGACGTGAGCGAACCCGAGACGTTGACGGTCGAGGTCAACGGTTTTCCGACGCGCATCTGGCGCAAGGGCAGCGGCCCGAAGATCGGCTTCTTGGCCGGCCTCGGCGGGCTGCCACGCTGGATCCCCTTCCTCGACGAGCTGGCGAAGCAGCGGACCGTGATCGTCCCCTCGCTCCCCGGTTTTCCGGGCGGGGATCGCGGCCACTCCGTCCTCGACTCGCATCTCGACTGGCTGCTCGCGGTGCACGAGCTGCTCGAGAAGGCCGACCTGATGGGCGCCGACCTGGTCGGCAGTTCGGTCGGTGGCTCGCTCGCGGCGGAGATGGCGGCGCTGTGGCCGCAGAGCGTGCGCAAGCTGGCGCTGATTGCCCCGTTCGGCCTGTTCCTCGACAACGATCCGCCCACCGACCCGTGGGCGCAGCGGGCCGACGCCGTGCCGGGGCTGATGTGCGCCGACCCGGAGATCTGGACCGCGCTGAAGACCGCGCCGGAAGGCGCCAACTCGATCGAGTGGCCGATCGAGCAGACCCGCGCCTCGGAGGCCGCCGCCCGCATCTTCTGGCCCCTCGGCAACACGCGGATCGAGAAGCGGCTGCGGCTGATCACGGCGCCCACGCTGTTGCTCTGGGGCGAGCAGGACCGCATCATGCCGCACGGGTATGCGGAGGTCTTCGCCAAGGGCATTGCCGGACCGTCCGCCACCCAGGTGATCCCGCGCGCCGGCCACCTCGCCGAACTCGACCAGCCCGCCGCCGTGGCCGAGGCGATCCTCACCTTCCTCGGTTGATCCTGTCTCTCCCATGGAGCCGTCATGCCGCTAGATCCCGACGCCCGCGCCGTCATCGAGATGATGCGGGCCGCAGGCCGGCCACCCTTCGAACAGCTCTCGCCCGCCGAGGCGCGGGAGGCCTATGCCAACAGCCGCAAGGTGCTGCAGCCCGCCCCGGAAGAAGTGGCGGAGACGCGCGACGCGATGGTGCCCGGCCCGCATGGCGACATTCCGGTGCGCCTCTATCGCCCGGCGGGGACCGCGGCGTCGGAGGTCCTGCCGGCACTCGTCTACTACCATGGCGGCGGCTGGCTGCTGGGCGGCCTCGATTCGCATGACGGCGCGTGCCGCCGCTTCGCCAATGCCGCGAAGTGCCGGGTGGTGTCGGTGGACTACCGCATGGCGCCGGAACACAAGTTCCCGGCCGCCATCGACGACTCCGCCGCCGCCACGCGCTGGACGGTCGACAACGCCGAGTCACTCGGCGTCGACCCGGCGCGAGTCGCGGTGGGCGGCGATTCGGCAGGCGGCAACATCGCCGCGGTGATGGCGCTGATGGCGCGGGACGGCGCGCTGCCGCCGCTCGCCTACCAGCTCCTGATCTACCCGGCGACGGACATGATGATGACCACCGTCTCGGCCCAGGGCTTCCCGACCGGGGTGCCGCTGACCACGCCGACCATGAAGTGGTTCATCGACCACTACATGCGCGGCGACGAGGATAGGCGGGACTGGCGCGCCTCCCCGTTGCGGGCGGCGGACCTGGCCGGGACGGCGACGGCGCTGGTGCTGACCTGCGCCTTCGACCCACTCTGCGACGAGGGCGTGGCCTATGCGCGCCGGCTGGAGCGGGAGGGCGTGCGGGTCACGCACCTGCACTTCTCCGACCAGCCGCACGGGTTCATGAGCATGGGCCGGATGATCCGCGCCGCCGACGTCGCGATCGACATGATGGCGGCCGGGCTGCGCAAGGCGCTGTGGCCGCCGCCGCCGGTCGGCTGAGGGCGACTCCGGCGGTCAGCGGCTCCGGCGGGTGGCGCCGGCGGGCGTTGCGGTCTTGGGCGCCGGCGGCAGGTCTTCCTCGAGGATCGTCAGGGTGAGGGAGTAGGACGTCTCGCCCTCGTCGGTGTCCTTGTACGCGGTGCCGATCACCTCGTCGTCCACCGTCACCTCGACCGAGAGCCCCGGCTTGGCCGGACGCAGCAGGCTGATCCGGTCGGAGCCCAGCAGACGCCGCAGATAGGTCTGCACGCGCTCGATATCGGATTGGTTCATGCCTTTGCGTCCATTCTGTTGATCGACCCTTTTGCCCCGGGGGCGGGTCGCGGGTCCAGGTTGCCGCCCGCGCCCCAGAGTCGCAAACGCGGCGCGGGCCCGAGGGTTGACCTCGCCGCCGCGGTCAGGGGCGGCCGCTCAAGCCGCCTTCACGCCCGCCGCGCGATGCGCCCCGACCATCTGCAGCGTCAGTTCGGCCATCCGCTCCGACAGATCGACCAGGCCGAGCCGGCCGCCGGGCCGGTGCCAAGTGTAGGCCCAACTGATCATGCCGCCGATCGCCAGCGAGGTGAGGTCGACGTCGGTCACCAGGAACTCGCCGGCGGCCACACCCTCCTGCAGCAACTGGGACAGCACCCGGTCGAATTGCTTGCGGAGAGCGTTGATGTCGTCCAGGGCCTCCTTCGTGAGATTTTTTTCTTCTCGGAAATAGATGGCGATGTTGGCCTGGCGCGACAGGATCACGTTGGTGAAGTCCACGATCGCCCGATGCAGCCGTTCGGTCGGCGAGCCGGCGCCCTCCGCGGCGCCCTGCACCGCGGCCAGCGACAGCTCGATCGTCGGCCGGCACAGCGCGGCCAGCAGTTCCACCTTGCTGCGGAAATGCGTGTAAATGAAGGGCTTGGTGACCCCCAACTCGGCCGCGATGTCGTCCAGCGTGGTGCCGGTGAAGCCGCGTTCGTAGAACAGCTTCACCGCCTCCTCGAGGATGCGCTCACGCTTGTAAGCCAGGATTTCCTCTCTCATCGCTCCGCAATTCCTTACCAGCGGACATGCTACCGCTACCGGGACTGGATTGAAAGACTACCACCGGGTAGCGTGCCTTTCATTCGAGAATAGGAGGAAACCAATGAGCGGATTGCTCGCGGGAAAGTCGGCCCTGATCACCGGCGGGGGCGGCGGAATCGGCCGCGCCACAGCCCTTGCCTTCGCGCGGGAGGGCGCCCGCGTCGCGGTGGCGGACGCGATGGAGGATGCCGCGCGGCAGACCGTCGCCCTGGTGAACGAGGCGGGCGGCCAGGCGATGTCGCTGTCGGGCGACGTCACCGACCCCGCGGCGGTCGAGTCCATGGTGAAGGGCGTGGTGTCCGCCTATGGCCGGCTGGACGTCGCGTTCAACAATGCCGGGATCGCTGGCTACCAGGTCGAAGCCAGCGGCAAGCGCACGCATGAGTGGCCGGATGCCTCGGTCGACCGCATGCTCGCGGTCAACCTCAAGGGCGTGTGGCTCTGCATGAAGCACGAGATCGTCCAGATGCTGGCGCAGGGCGGCGGGGTGATCGTCAACACGGGGTCGATCGCGGGGTTGGTCGGGCTCTACACCTCCTCCGCCTACGTTGCCGCGAAGCACGGCGTGCTCGGGTTCACCAAGACCGCGGCGCTGGAATACGCGAAGGACAACATCCGGGTGAACGCGGTCTGCCCTGGCTACATCGAGACCCGGATGACCGAGGACACGATGCGGCGGCGCGGGGACGAGTTGATCGGCCGCATTCCGGTGGGCCGCATGGGCCAGCCGCAGGACATCGCCGAGATGGTCCTGTTCCTGAGCTGCGACCGCAGCAGCTACGTCACCGGCGCGTGCTACAACGTGGATGGCGGCTACATGGCGATCTGAGCGCGGGGGCGCCAACCCCGGGCGGGGGAGGCGCGCGCCCAGGTCGAGGCATTGGCCGCCACCAACGACGTATCGGCGGCGTGGGTGATGCGGCGTGCGACCCTGAATTCCTCGGGGAGCACGCCGCCAGCCGCTGCGCCTCACCACTCCGCAATGCCGGGACGCCGGCCCTGGAGCCTGTCAGCATCGGAGCGTTGGAGCTTTATTATCTGATGCCCTGCTCTTTTCAGAGCGCCGCAGGATGACCGTAGTCACTGAGGTCTATGGCATTCTTGGCGTGATCGAATATGTCGTCGGGCACGGGCTTGGGACCCTCCAGCGAGAGCAGGTCCTGATTGAGCCTGACGAAGGGCCGCATCCGAGCTTCGTAACGCATGAAAGCATCAGCGGGCGTCTCCGGGGAGCGCTCCAACTCCTTCGCCAACACATAGGCGCCGACCAGCGCCAGGCTCGTTCCCTGACCGGTGAGCGGGGAGGGACAATAGGCAGCATCCCCCACCAGGGCGATGCGTCCCTTGGACCAACCGTCCAGCCTGATCTGCGCGAGCGGGCCGAACCAGAGGTCGCTTTGCTCGGTCAGATTGTCGAGCAGCGTGGGAATCGCGCCCTGCATGTGCGCACAGCGGCTGCGGATCAGCGCGACCTCCGCGCCAAAGTCACCGTGCGGCATGTCCTCCGGCATGAGCTCAAAACCGAGGCTGGTGCGCAGTTTGGCGTTATCGAGAGTCGGATAGATGGCGAACCCAGAGGTCTCGTCACGAAAAGACAATTGCCAGTCCTCGAGGTTGAGGATGTTGGGCGTCGTGAAGATGGCAAAGCCGACCCCAACCGGTATCAGCGCCTGAGTTTCCTCCGCGGCGACTGCAAGCCGTCGGGTGCGGGAATGCAATCCGTCTGCGCCAACCACGATGTCGAAGGCGCGAGGCGGAGCCGTCGCAAAGGTCACGTGTACCGCGGCGTCGTCTTGCCGTAGTTCCGTTATCGTATCGCCATAACGGTAGTCGGCAGTGCCGTCTCCAGCATTGACGAGAAGGCGAGAGAGATCATCGCGGAAAATTTCGATGTCGCCGGAATCAAAGCGACCGGCCGTCGCTGTCCGTTCGGTCGTGCGGAAGAGTTCTCGACCACTCGCATCTAGGACGGACATGCCCTTGTGGTGTGTGCGCGCCGATTGCACGTCAGCCAGCAGAGCCATGCGCTTGATGACGTCCAGCGCGGGCCCCCTGACATCGATGGCCTGTCCGCCCGTACGAGGGGCCGGAGCGCGTTCCAGGACGGTGACCTCAAAACCAGATCTTCCAAGCCAATAAGCAAGAGCAGGGCCCGCAATGCTCGCGCCGGAAATCAGAACCGAAGGCATGAGGGATGTCCTATCCAGATCCGGAACGTTCGGCCCAGCGGCCGAGCCGTTCCTGACGCCAATTCGCCTGTCTCGACGTCATCCTGGGCCGGCTTTGCCGCGGATGCCATGGCCGCGTGGGCCGCGCGAACAGCCGTTGGCCATGCGCGTCAGCCTGGATCGCCGCCTTGCATGACCAGACCGCCGATCTTCGCGGAGGCGATGCGGCAGGTCGGCGGCACGGCCGGCGTCGTCGGAGCCGCCTTGGGTGCGCCCCACCATCACGGAGCGCAGGCGCGGGTCAGTGGCTTCGGCGGCACCCCATGCGCGAGGGTCGCGGCGGCGCGGCAAGCCTGTCGGCGCAACGCGCAGGAGCCGCCTCGGACTGGAGAACGCGCCACGCCCTGCTACACGAGGCCGCCCCCAGCAGGGTGACTCATGTGGGGCAGAGGCGCGTGCAGGTCGACCCGGTCCGGGCCAACCGGCGACGGCCGCGCCCGCCGCCGGCCCCTCGCGCGCTCAGCTCGACCCGAGCGCGCCGACGATGACGGGGGCGGAGTCGTTGGGGAAGGCGGTGGCGTAACCGGAGATGGAGGCGGGACCGCCGGTCGGGTCCGCCAGCCAGCCATTCGCATCCGGCGTCAACGTCGTGAAATTCACGATCAGGCTCGGCAGCGAGTCGGCGCTGGCGAGCGCGCCCGCCACCCGCGCGGCCCCATCGTCCGCCACGGCCGGGAGGTCGTGCGGCGCCAGGAAGCTCAGCCGCGCCTCGGAGACGATCCAGGCGCTTGCGGCGGATACGGTGTCGGCCATCGGGACAGCTCACTTGACGTTACGAATACGGGTGGTGCTTCGCCGTCGCAATGGCAAGGGAAAAGTGCCAAATGTCATCCGGGGAACGTCGAGCGGCCGCGCGCCGGTCCGATTGCCGTCGGGCAGACGTGAATGCCGCCGTTATCCGGTTCGCAGCATTCTGCGGGTCAGACTGAGTGTTCCCGACGGAGCCTGGAACGATGCAAGACGGATTTGCGTTCGAAGACCTCACGATTGGCCAAAGCGCCTCGCTGGCCAAGACGATCACCGAAGCCGACATCTTGATGTATGCGGCGGTGAGCCTGGACACCAACCCGGTCCACATCAACGCCGAAGCTGCCGCGCAGAGCATCTTCGGCGGGCGGATCGCGCACGGCATGCTCTCGGCCGGGCTGATCTCCGCCCTGCTCGGCACGCGGCTGCCGGGCCCGGGCACGCTCTACCTGAAGCAGAGCCTGCGCTTCGCCGCGCCCGTCCATATCGGCGACACGGTGACGGCGACGGTGGAGGTGACCGCGTTGACCCCGGAAAAGAAGCGGGCGACCTTGCGCACGGTTTGCATGGTCAAGGAGACGGTCGTGATCGAGGGCGAAGCCTATGTTCAGGTCCCATCGCGCGGCTGATGCGTATCTTCCATGACTGGCGCGAGCTGCCGCGCGACGCGCGCGGCGCGACGGTCGCGCTGGGGAATTTCGACGGCGTGCATCTGGGGCACGCCGCCGTGCTGCGGGCGGCGCACGTTGCCCGCCCCGACGCCCCGCTGGCGGTGCTGACCTTCGAGCCGCACCCGCGGGAGGTGTTCCGCCCCGACGACCCGCCGTTCCGGCTGACCCTGTCCGCCGAACGCGCCGATGCGCTGGCCGGGCTCGGCGTGGACCTGCTGTACGAGCTGCCGTTCCACCCCGAGTTCAGCCTGATGCCGGCCGAGGACTTCGTCTCCGCCGTGCTGCATCGCGGGCTCGAGGCGCGGCACCTCGCCTCCGGCCAGGACTTCGCGTTCGGCCATCGGCGCGGCGGCGACACCGCGTTCCTGGCCGCCCGCGCCGAGGCGCTGGGGATGGGCGTGACGCTGGTGCCGCCGCTGATGGATGCCGAGGGCCCGTTGTCCTCCACCCGCATTCGCCGCGCGCTGCAGGATGGCTATCCGGAGCGGGCGACGGCGGAGCTGGGCCGGCCCTGGGCCATTCGCGGGGAGGTGATGCACGGGGATGCGCGCGGCCGCACGATCGGCTTTCCCACCGCGAACATCGCGCTGGGCCGGCATCTGGAGCCGGCGCGCGGGGTCTACGCGGTGACGGTGCGGCTGCCGTCCGGCGCGCAGTACCGGGGCGCGGCCAATATCGGGCGGCGGCCGACGGTGAATGCGGGGCCAGAGAGCCGGCTGGAGGTCAATCTCTTCGACTTCTCCGGTGATCTCTACGGGCAGGAGCTGACGGTCGCGCTGCATGCGTATCTGCGGCCGGAGATGAAGTTCTCCGGCCTGGATGCGCTGAAGGCGCAGATCGCGGTGGATGCGGCGGAGGCGCGACGGCGGCTGGAGGGGGTGGGGTAGAGGGTGGCCTGTGCGGGGTTGGCGGCTGAGTCCCCGAGGTGACGAGCGCCTTCGGAAGTCTCGTGCTTGCAGGACGTCGAGTTGGGAGGCGCCGGCGACCCGCGACTCAGGTGGCTGAAGCTTGAAGCGACATCTCTGCGGTCCGAAAGATCTCGTCGATCCCGTAGAAGCGTCGGAAGGCGACGCTGTCATTCGGCGCATCTGGACCGAGGCCGATGAGATCGGGCCTGCGACAGGGGTCAGCGGCAAGCAACGGGAGCGCTCGCCGTCTCGCTTCATCGGCCGCAATCCCGGTCCCGAATGTCAGGTGACGCACCCAGCCATGGAGGCGTCTAAGCTGCTTTCGATACTCAAACTGCCTCAAGCTGTAGATGTCGGCGGCATTGTCGAGGCTCTCGTCCGAGCCCAGTAGTTCGGATAGGATGCGAACGTCCCGAAGTGCGAGGGACAAGCCCGCGCCGAAACAAGGGTCGCTTACCGCCGCCGCATCACCAACCAGCGCGACCCGTCCAACCGCTGCTCGCTCTACCCAGGCGTCTGGAAGTGAGAAGGAACCAATTGGGCCCGCAAGGCGTGCGTGCGAGAGTGAAGCTGCCGGGACACCAGAGGTGATTAGGCCGGCGCAAAAAGTTGCGAACGAGGGCTTTGCGTCGATTCGCAAATCGGTAGGGTTAGATATCATATAGGCCCGAAAACGATCTCTGCCTACCGGGATCATTGTGGCGGCCAGCTTCTGCTCTGGATTTGACGGAGCGCTGATCGTGTTTCCGGGAAGATCTAGGCAACGAAGCAGTGCGCCGGTGATCCTGAGGCTCCTCGACAGGGCTCGAACGTCGTGTCCAATCCAGCGTCGGACACCGGAATTTCTCCCATCGGCTCCCACAACCCAGTGAACACGGTACTTACGTCTTGCTCGGTGATCATCGACAAGAACCGTGCATGGGATCGAATTTTTAACCGCGATCACCCGTGCAGGACGAACGACGGAGACCCCGACCGACTTGGCCCTAGAAAGCAAGCCATTCTGGAGATCCGGATGATGTATGCCGATGCAACCTAATCCACTAGGTGTGCTCGCCACCAGGTCACGAACGCCGCGGCCGCTTTTCCAGCGCTGCAGCAGGACCCCTCCAGACGCAACTACAGTCTCTACCGCGTTCAAGAGCTGCGCCTCAGATACACCCCAGGAGTGGATAAGCTCGCCACGATTCTTGTCGCGGTAAGCAGAGTCCTTTTCTACTAGAAGGACATTTCGTCCTCTCTCCGCGAGAGCGGCCGAGATCACCGCTCCCGTGAAGCCACCCCCTATCACCGCGATATCGAAGTCGACCTTCAATGAACTCATAAGCGCTCGCGGCTATCCCCGATATCAATGGGTTCTGAATGATCTGAGCTTGCCCGTCTGAGTCCCGTGTTGAGGGTGAATGCTCGTGTCGTCTGACGCCAACTCAGGCTCCGGAGCAATTTCAAGGAGGTGACCGGAGCCGGTCTGTCTTCGATATTTCTGAAGCGCATGGTTGCGAGTGCACACCCGGCAAGAATTGCACTTCCTCCTGCAAGGGTCATCGGGAGCACCTGTTCTTGAAACACGAGAGCGCCGATAGCGGCGCTCATGACCAAACGCACTAGAGTGTAAGGCCCCAGCGCAGATGCTTCGGCGTAACGCAGCGCAATTAGCCCGACATACATGCCGGTCGGCCCGACGAGCGCAATCGCGGCAAGCCACGGCCATTCAGCAGACATCGGCAAGTGCTGTGACGACGCGACGGGCAAATACAAGAGGGTCGGCATAAGGTTTATATATATCATTGTAGTTTGGTGTGAGTCCCCTCCTGGCCGTTGAAGATACTTGTTCAACACAAATGCTAAGCCATTCAGGCTCGTTCCGATGACCGCAATGAAGTACGCCGAATCCAAACCAGCAAAGGTCGGGCGTATTACCATCATTGCACCGCCCATTCCGAGAGCCGTCGCCATCCATCGAGTGATACCGACCCGCTCTCCAAGGAAGATCGCGGAGAACAGAGTGATATAGGCGGCCTGAGAATACGAAATCGCTGTCGCATCCGCATAGGGCAATCGCCCGAAAGTAAACATCATTACCCAGAGATAAGCAGTCGCAACTGCACCCCGGGTGAGCTGAAGGGGAAGCTGAGATGTATTCATCACCGACCTGCCCTGGCGGCGGGACATCACTGCCACAAAGGCTAGGCCTCCTGCACTCCGAAGTGCAACCAGTTGCTCAACAGACACTTGCGGTGCGATGTGGTGAATGATCGCCGTCTCGGCAGCGAACATTGCTCCTTGGAGGAGCATAAGGCTGGCGGCGACACGTTTACTCATCGTCGTTCTGTCGCTCAAGCGCTCGGCGCTTGCGTGCGGCCACAGCATACTCCCCAAGCTTGCGGTTTGGATTGAGGTTCGGCCGTACGATACTGTCGTAGTAGAGACCCCACTCTGCCGGGGTCAGGGCGGAGAGTCCCTCATCCACCCGCATAAGCTTAAGGAAGTCCTCGTCGTAGTACTCCCGGCGCAGAGGTTGAACCTGCAAAAAGGGACGGTGGGGTACGAAATTGATTGGGATGTCCGGCCTGTTCACACGTATATTGGTGAATAAGGGTCCAAACCACCTGTCCGTTTCGATGATCCCTTCGAGTTGTTCGTAACCCGGACTGCGCGGAACGTTTGCCGGCGCGCGCAACAAGACACTCCATCCCGGCGCTGTACTGACAATCAGACCCGTCCAGATCTGGAGGATGCCAGGGTCTTCCGTGACGGCGAGGAACGGGGGCGCAAACCCTTTCGATTCGGGCGGTGCCAGGGCGTCAAACTCGCTGCTGAACCCGGGGTATTGCGCAGTCCGAAGTGGGAACCACGACCCAGCGTTCTCGTAGGTCCATAGAAAATCCGCTCCATCGAAGACGATAGAGAAGTCGATGGGAGGGAATACATACCAACCGAAGGCAGAGGCACTCGTCACAGGCTCACAATGCCGGACGGCGCGAACGGGGAGGATGCCAGCAGCATCCCTCGTCGCCCTCTGCGGAGCCAAGCCTGATCGAACCAGTCGCTTGAACGCGATCATGCCGCAAGTCCGTGGAGCGCGGCGGGGCCATCACGGACCCCGCCGACCGTTCATGCCCTGAACTGGCGGCCCATGTTGCCGGTAACCACCTTATCGGCGTTGATCGTTTCCTTGGGTGCTTCGAAACGGACCGTGAATTGCCGCCCCATATCCCCAAGTGTCACGCGCCTTACGTCCCGCACTTCCTCGGGCTCCGTGACAGAGATCCCGGCCGCCGTTGCTAGCGTCGTGGTATTGGTCATCACTTTCTCCCCAATTTCAACGCGTGTTTACTTATCGAATATAACAGATCGATTTCCTCCCACCAGCAAAAATCAACTGCCCTCACGCGACTCCGCCGATCTGCAGGAACTCCCAGCAGCAGGCCTCGACATGGGTCGCGCTGATGAGCGCGAACCCGGGCTGCGGCACCTTCGGCTCCCCGAAACTCGGCGCCTCCATCGCAAACAGCGTGCCCCAACTGTTGCGACAGACGAAATAGCCTCCCAACGGTTCGGAAGGGTCAGGCTCAAAGCCAACGATACAGACCGAGTGGCCGCCCGCGCGGACCCAGTCGGACGGTGGAGTCGATACGACCCCATGCGCCCAGGCGCGCGATGCGGTCCAGTTGGTGGTTCCGTCCTCGTGCGGCGGGGGGGCCTTGAACACCGGCAGGCTGATCGCCGCCGGCACGCCCTGCTTCAACGCCGACAGGACCAAGGCCGCACCGCCTTTCGGCTTGTAGACGTAGCGCGCCGTCTTGAAGCGGGTCTTCCTGGCTGCCGCGATGACCGCGGCGGGGGGCGTCGGACCGGCGACCTGAGCCAGCTTGTCCGGATCGTAGCGAAATTCCGCCTCGGTGCAGATGCCCTCGGCCTCCGCCGCTTGGGCGCAATACCCGAGCCAACTCCAGTCGAGGTCGTGGTTCGGATCCGCAGTCTTGGTCTTGGTCGCCCAGAACAGGAATTGCTCCGAGAGGTTCGGGGCGGGCTCGCCTGCCGCCGCGAGCGCGAATTCGCAGCAGGCGGTGGTCGCGAAGGCGACACATGTTCCACGCGCGCCTTGCTGCTTGACGGGCCAGGATGGCAGCGTCAGCGCGATCCGCCCTTCCGAGGCCAGTGCGCCAGGCGCGCAGGGGGTCCCGGCCTCCTGGTCGGCGTGGGACAGGCTGGGCGGAGGCTGGCTGCGGTCGTCCTCGGGGCGGGGACCGTGATGCGGCCGGAGGGGCGGCAGCCTGGTCCGTTGGCGATGTGGCCGGCGAATGCGCCAGGCAAGCGCGCGGGCGACTGCGCTGCGCCGATCCGCGGACCAGCCGGTCACCGTGAGCGCGGGGTTCGCCAGGCATCGGTATACGTCTGCCGCGCTCGCCGGGTTGCGCTGCGCAAGCCCGTCGACTTCCTCTCCCGTCAACCCGTGTCGGCTGGCGAGATCCTTCAGCAGGATCTGGGTCATCGCGATGTGCCCGGCGCGCCGATATCGGGCGCGAGCGCATCGATCCACGGCGTGTTGTGTGGAATGGGCGTGACGACCTCCCACTCCTGGCCCACGCGGTCGAGCAGGGCCTTGAAATACGGGCCAGCCTTCAAGATCGGCAGGATCTGCTCCACGAGCTTCTTGCTGGCCCGTCGATCCGACGGAAAGTGGAACCCGGCGACCTCACGGTTGACGCCGACGCGGTCGGCCAGCTCACGCAGTGGCTGCGCGAACGCCTCCAACTTCAGGATGAGGCATTCGGAGATCAGATAGGACTGCAGAGCATGGTTGTTGGGATAGGAGGGGTGCGGTGGTGTCAGTAGCGACGGCATGAGCGCAGGGTAGAGCTGGACCGGGCGCGCCCGGTTGAACTTGGCCTTGAAGACCATCCCGACCATATGGCCGATCGCCATGGCGCCCGACAGGAGTTCCCAGGTCGCGGGCTTCGCGGCCGGCGTCACCATGAGCAGATCGGCCCAGTACTGCGTGAGATCTTGTGACTGTGCCAGGATTTCGGAATTCCGTTCACCGCGCAGGGTCCGCTGCTTGACGATCAGGTCGTCGATCTCGCTCTGCAGCATCTGTGGAGTGGTGTCCGGCGGCGGCAGGGACACCTTCGATTGCCAAGGCGTCGCCGCAAACTCCGCGAGCAGCAGTTGGGCGCGTAGGACGGGATCCCATGCGGGCTCCGGGAAGGCCTTGAAGGGCAGGATCGGCCAGCCCGGCGTGGTGACATTTGCGTCGAGCGGCTCCGACAATGGAATCGTGTTACCGACGTTCGCGACGACGATCCCGCCGTCCAGCGTCCGCATGGGTTGAGTCGGTGGAGTCATTCCACCGTCACCAAAGCCGCTCATTAATCCCCCTTCGTTTCTCTTGAAGCCTAGGCGAGCAGGCCCGCACTGCTGAGGTCCTGCGCATAGCGACGCCGCATCGCAGGGTCGCGGTAGGGATGGCGCTGCAGGATGGAACTGACCCGGAATTCCGGCTGCAGGTCGATCGCACGGCGCGCAATTTCCTGCGCCTCAGCCAAGCGTCCCAAGGCGGCGAGCGCCGCCGCCGTGGCGCGGAGGCTGGACGTGTAATGGGGCGCATCACGCAGCGAGAGCATGCCCCAATGAACGGCGTCTTCGTAAGTGCCGCTGGTGTAATGGGCAATGCAGAGAAAATGGTGAATTCGGAACAGGAACGGGTCCAGCGGGGAGAGCCGCAGCGCCCGTTCTGCCCGCCGTACGGCTTCGGGTCCATCTCCGATGAACGCCGCCGTTGGGCTGCTCCAGGTCCAGACCGATGCGTCGTTCGGCGCCGCATCGATTGCGCGGCTGAAGAGTTCCTGCGCCCGATCGTGCTCGAGGTCGAGAATGGTCCGGTTGTGTCCGAGCAGCGCAAGCGCCTGGGCGTTGAAACGGTCGCAGGCGAGTGCCGCCTGAGCACTCGAATCGAGGGCGCGCGCCTCTCGGTCTGGATCGGCCGCCCATCCTTGCCCGATGCGCAGGCTGTACCAGGCAGCGAGCGCAGCATGCCCCGCCGCATAGCCCGGATCGAGCGCGATCGCTTGCCGAAGCAACTCGCCGGCCCGCTCGAAGGTGGCTGGTTCCAGCCGCAACACCAGGTCTCGGGCCTGCAGCACCAGATCGTATGCGGTCAGGCTTTCAGGCCGCTTCGCGCGGGTTCGCGCCAGTTCGGCGCTCTGCATGCGCGGCACGAGGGTGTTGACGATCTGCCCGACGATGCTGTCCTGCGCATCGAAGAGATGCATGTTCTCGGCATCGTAGGATCGTGCCCAGAGAACGTTCGCGTTCACCGCATCGGCGAGTTCGACGAAGATCCGCATGCGGTCTCCGGCCCGTCGAATCGTCCCTGAGACGGCGTAGCGAATGCCGAGTTCAGTCCGTACCGCGTTCAGGTCGAACGGCCGGTCACGAAACGCAAGCGAGGAACTGGCGGAGATGACGACCGGCTCTCGAACCGCCGACAGCATCGCCACCGTGTCCGTGACCAACCCTTCACTCAGATAGGTCGGAACGGCGTCAGGTCCGAGATTTCGGAACGGAAGAACGGCGATCGAGGGTGGACCTTCGTCCTGGGTCGGCCGGGCGGCGGCGAGCAGGGGAGCGACCTCCGGAGAGGCCCGCTCCGCCTGGATCCGTCGCACCAGCGCCTCGGTCTCCGGGGCCGGCGCCACGTTCAGCTCCCGCCGCAGCAGGTCCACGCAGGCCTTGTAGTGGCGCAGCGCCTCGCTGCGCCGGCCCGCGCGGCCGCACATCTCGATCAGGCGGCGATGCACGTCCTCCCGCAGCGGGTCGAGCGCCAGCATGCGCTCGAGGCTCTGGATCGCCTGGTCCCAGTCCCGGGTCGCCGCGCAGGCATCGGCGAGCCGTCCCAGCATGTCGATCGCGCCGTCGGCGAAGGCCTCCCGCGTGGTCTCCAGCCAGGCGTCGAAGTCGCGGGAGACGGCGGGCAGCCCCTCCATCAGCGGTCCGCGATACAACGCTGCCGCCGCTTCCAGGGCCGTGCGATCGGTCGCGCCACCCATGCCGCGGAACTGCAGCGCGTCCACGCTGACGGCCGCAGGGTCGAGGGAGAGCATGCGCTCGTCGGACCGCATCGCCGCATGCGCCTTGGCGCCCAGCTCCCGCCGCAGGACCAGCAGCGTCTGCCGCAGGCTGTGGCGCGCCTGTTCGACCCCGCGATCGGTCCACAGCAGGTCGGCCAGCGCCTCGCGCGGGACCGGTTTCCCCTCCTGCATGGCGAGATACGCGAGCAATGCGCGAGCCTTTCGCGGCAATGATCTCAGCTCACGCCCATCCAACCGCAGCTCGAACCGGCCGAGCAGGGAGAAGGCAAGTGCCGGGGTCTGTTGTGCGGTGGGCAACATTGCAGGCTCGCAGGGAGGAAACCATCCCCGTTGCTGAGCCGCAAGCGGCTTTGACGCTACTTTTGACGCAATGTCTCATTTGACGGCAATTTTTTGACGTTGTTTTGCTGCCGGCTCGATGTCGCCCGCGCGGGGTTGACCGTCACCTTTCCGCGCTCCACATGGTTTCGCACCGCGCCCTGGGTGTATAGGCAGGAACGAATGACCGGTTCGCCGGCTCGTCGAGCCCCGGGCCCCTCTGCCTGACCCACTCCCACCGCGGCCACGGCCGCTCGGACATGCCATGAACGACGCACCCGCTGCCGCGCGCGACTACCGCGACACCGTTTTCCTGCCCCAGACCAGCTTCCCGATGCGCGGCGACCTGCCGAAGAAGGAGCCGGGGATCCTGGCGCGCTGGGACGCCATGGATCTGTGGGGCAAGCTGCGGGCGGCCTCCGCCGGCCGGCCGCCGTTCATCCTGCATGACGGCCCGCCCTATGCGAACGGGCACCTGCACATCGGCACCGCGCTGAACAAGATCCTGAAGGACGTGATCAACCGCACCCGCCAGATGGCCGGGTTCGACGCCAACTACATCCCCGGCTGGGACTGCCACGGCCTGCCGATCGAGTGGAAGATCGAGGAGGATTACCGCGCGAAGAAGAAGGACAAGGACAGCGTCCCGATCCTCGACTTCCGCGCCGAGTGCCGCGCCTACGCGACCCACTGGATGGGCGTGCAGGCGAAGGAGTTCCGACGCCTCGGCGTCGAGGGCGCCTGGGCCGAACGCTACGCCACCATGGACCTGCCGTCCGAGGCGGCGATCGCCAACGAGATCTGCAAGTTCCTGCTGAACGGCGCGCTGTATCGCGGCCTGCGGCCGGTGATGTGGTCGCCGGTCGAAAAGACCGCGCTGGCCGAGGCGGAGATCGAGTACCACGACCACACCTCGACCACGATCTGGGTGCGGTTCCCGGTGCTGAGCGCGCCGACCGAGGAGCTGGTCGGCGCCTCGGTGGTGATCTGGACCACCACGCCCTGGACCATGCCGGGCAACCGCGCCGTCGCCGCCGGCCCCGAGTTCGACTACGCGCTGCTGCACGTGGACGGCGTGACCGAGGGCTCGCTCGCGCGCGTGGGTGAGAAGCTGCTGGTCGCGCTGCCGCTGCTGCCGCAGGTCTGCCAGGACACCGGCATCTCCGCGCATCATTTGCTGCATGTCTACAAGGGAGAGGCGCTGGCCGGTTCGGTGCTGGCGCATCCGCTGCGCGGGCGTGGCTACGACCAAGACACGCCGCTGCTGCTGGCGGACTTCGTCACCACCGAGGCCGGCACCGGCTTCGTCCATATCGCGCCCGGCCATGGTGAGGACGACTTCAACCTCGGCCGCGCGAACGACCTGCCGATCCCCGAGACGGTGGGCGACGACGGCACGTTCAACGCATGGGTGCCGCTGTTCGCCGGCGCGCATGTCTACAAGGCGGCCGATCCGGTCTGCACGGCGCTGACCGAGGCCGGTGCGCTGCTGGCGCGCGGCACGATCCGCCACTCCTACCCGCATTCCTGGCGGTCGAAGGCGCCGCTGATCTTCCGCGCCACGCCGCAATGGTTCATCCGCATGGACGGGCCGGAGCAGATCCGCGCCAAGGCGCTGGCGGCGATCGATGCGACGCAGTTCGTGCCCGACCAGGGGCGCAACCGCATCGGCTCGATGGTCGCCGCGCGGCCCGACTGGTGCATCAGCCGCCAGCGCGCCTGGGGCGTGCCGATCACCGTGTTCGTCGAGAAGCGCAGCGGGGAGCCGTTGCGCGACCCGGACGTGGTCGCCCGCATCGTCGAGGCGTTCCGCACCGAGGGCGCCGACGCGTGGTACTCCTCGCCGCCATCGCGGTTCCTCGGCAACGGCCGGAATCCGGACGACTATGAGCAGGTGATGGACATCGTCGACGTGTGGTTCGAGTCGGGCTCGACCCATGCCTTCGTGCTGGAGGATCGCGGCCTGCCCTGGCCGGCGGATCTCTATCTGGAAGGTTCCGACCAGCACCGCGGCTGGTTCCACTCCTCGCTGCTGGAAGCGGTGGGCACACGGGGCCGCGCCCCGTTCAAGGCGATCCTCACCCATGGCTTCGTCATGGACGAGCAGGGCCGCAAGATGTCGAAGTCGCTGGGCAACGTCGTCGCCCCGGACGAGGTGGCCGAGAAATACGGCGCCGACATCCTGCGGTTGTGGGTGATGTCGTCGGATACGAGCGAGGACCTGCGGATCGGCGGCGAGATCCTGAAGCAGCAGGCGGAGCTGTACCGGCGCCTGCGCAACACGCTGCGCTGGGTGCTGGGCAGCCTGGACGGCTTCGCCGAGTCCGAGGCGGTGCCGGTCGCGGAGATGCCGGAGCTCGAGCGCTGGATCCTGCACCGGCTGACCGATCTCGATGCCAAGTTCCGCGCCGCAGTGACCAGCTACGACTGGACCGGCGTCTACCCCGAACTGCACAATTTCTGTGCGGTGGATCTGAGCGCGTTCTACTTCGACATCCGCAAGGACGCGATCTACTGCGACCGGCCCGACAGCCTGCGTCGCCGCGCCGCCCGCACGGTGCTCGACCATCTGCACCGTTGCCTCACCATCTGGCTGGCGCCGGTGCTGTGCTTCACCGCCGAGGAAGCCTGGACCGCCCGCTTCGGTGAGGACACCAGCGTGCACCTGCAGCTCTTCCCGGAGATGCCGGCGGATTGGCGGGACGAGAAGCTGGCGGCGAAATGGGAGACGATCCGTGCGGTGCGCCGGCGGATCACCGTGCCGCTCGAGGAGGCGCGCAACGCCAAGCGGATCGGCGCTTCGCTGCAGGCTGCCGTGACGCTGAAGCTCGCGCCGGACGAGGCGGAACTGCTGAGCCCGGCGGAATGGGCCGAGGTGGCGATCGTCTCCACGGTGCATGCGGTCGCCGGTGAGGGCGACGAATTGGCGGAGATCACCCCGGCGGCCGGCGAGAAATGCGCGCGCTGCTGGAGGGTGCTGACCGAGGTCGGGTCCGTCGCCGCGCATCCCACGCTGTGCCTGCGCTGCGCCGATGCGGTCGAATCGGGCCTGGTCTGCCGCGCCGCATGAGCCGCAACGCCTTGACCGGGCTGGGGATCGTCGCCGCGCTGGTGGTGCTGGTCGCGGACCAGGCCTCCAAATGGTGGATCCTGAACGTCCTCGACCTGCCGTCCTTGGGTCAGGTGGTGCTGTTGCCGGTGCTGAACCTGACCATGGTGTGGAACCGGGGTGTGACGTTCGGCCTGATGAACGGGTTCGGCGCCTGGGGCGCGGTGATCCTGACCGTCGTCGCCTTGTGCGTGGTGGTGGCCCTGGGGGTGTGGCTGCGACGGGCGGAGTCGGCCGTGGTGGCGACGGCGCTGGGCGCGATCGCCGGCGGCGCGGTGGGCAACGTGATCGACCGGCTGCGCTTCGGCGCGGTGGTCGACTTCATCCACGCGCATGTCGCGACGCCCTGGGGCGACCTGTCGTGGTACGTGTTCAACGTCGCCGACGCGGCGATCGTCTGCGGCGTCGCGGCCCTGGTGATCGACAGCATGGTTTCCCGCTGCACGCGGACCGCGTAGCGACGTCCAGTGTCATGGCCGCCGCGGAGTGGCCATCGTCGTGAGTGGCAGTGCCGCCCTGGCCATCGCCGCCGCCGTCCGCCCCTGTGTCATCGCCGCCGCAGGGCGGCCATCCACGACGTTCGGTGCCGCATGAAGTCGTGGATGGTGGGCCTTCGCCGACCACGACACCGGGGTCCCGGATCGGCCGTGACGAGGGGGCGCCGACCCTAACGCGTAGAGAAAACCCGACCATGAGACGAGGGCCTGCGCCGGCCGTGACGCGGGCTCCGACAGCGGCGCGGCGCCTTGCGCCCGCGTGCGCCCGTCACCCCCGGCCGAGCGCGCGGCCGCCGATGTCGTGGCGGCAGAAGCCCTCGGGCCAGTCGATCCGTCCCACCGCCGCATAGGCGGAGTCATAGGCCTGGCGCAGCGTCTCGCCCGTCGCACACACGGTCAGCACCCGGCCACCCGCCGCGCGCAGCGTGCCATCCGCATCCGCCTCCGTCCCCGCGTGGAAGATCTGCACCCCCGGCACCGCCGCCGCCGCATCGAGGCCGCGGATCACGCTGCCCCGCTCCGGCGCCTCGGGGTAGCCGCGCGCCGCCATCACCACGCCCAGCGCCGCCGTGTCGTGCCAGCGCAGGTCGAAATTCCGCAGCTCCCCGTCACACGCCGCCTGCAGCGCCGCGAGCAGGTCGGATTTCAGCCGCAGCAGCAGCACCTGACACTCGGGATCGCCGAAGCGGACGTTGAACTCGATCAGCTTCGGCCCGTCCGGTGTCAGCATCAGCCCGGCGAACAGGATGCCGCGAAACGGCGCGCCACGGCGGGCCATCTCCCGCAGCGCCGGCTGGATCACGCGCGCCAGGCACGCCTCGGCCAACTCCGCGGAGAACATCGGGGCAGGCGCATAGGCGCCCATGCCGCCGGTGTTCGCGCCGAGATCGCCGTCGCCCACCCGCTTGTGGTCTTGGGCGGAGCCGAGTGGCAGCGCCGTCTCCCCATCGCACAGCGCGAACAGGGAGATCTCGTCGCCGGTCAGGTACTCCTCGATCACCACGGCCGCGCCGGCCTCGCCGAACACGCGCGTCTCCATCATGGCGTCGACCGCGGCGAGCGCCTCCTCCTCGGTCATCGCGACGACGACGCCCTTGCCGGCGGCGAGCCCGTCCGCCTTCACCACGATCGGTGCGCCACGCCGGCGGATGAAGGCGCGCGCCTCCGCGGCGTCCTCGAACCGCTCCCACAGCGCCGTCGGAATGCCCGCGGCGTCGGCGACGTCCTTGGTGAAGGTCTTGCTGCCCTCGAGCTGCGCCGCCACGGCGGTCGGGCCGCAGCAGGCGATGCCGGCCGCCTCCATCGCATCGGTGATGCCGGCGACCAGCGGCGCCTCCGGCCCCGGCACGACCAGGTCCACCTGGTTGTCCTGCGCGAAGGCGACCAGCGAGGCGATGTCGAGCGCGCCGATCGGCACGCAGGTGGCGACCTGGGCGATGCCGGGATTGCCGGGCGCGCACCACAGTTTCGTCAGCAGCGGACTGGCGACGATCGCCCAGCACAGCGCGTGCTCGCGGCCTCCCGACCCGACGACCAGCACCCGCATCGCGACCCTCCGTGGTTCCAGCGCGGCCGGCTGTAGCATAGGCTGGGGCGATGGACGATCCGCGCGCGCCGCTTGCTTCGAATGTGCCCGAATACACCGTCTCCGAGATCTCGGGGGCGGTGAAGCGCACGCTGGAGGGCACGTTCGGCCGCATCCGCGTGCGCGGCGAGATCACCGAACTCAAGCGCTATCCGTCCGGCCACGTCTATCTCTCGCTGAAGGATGAGGGCGCCAAGATCGCCGGCGTGGTGTGGAAGTCCGCCGTGTCCCGGCTGGCCATGACGCCCGAGAACGGCGTCGAGGTGATCGCCACCGGTCGGATCTCGGCTTACGGGGAACGCTCCTCCTACCAGCTCATCATCGAGCGGATGGAGTATGCCGGCGCCGGCGCGCTGCTCGCGCGGATCGAGATGCTGCGCCAGCGGCTCGCCGCCGAGGGGCTGTTCGACGCGGCCCGCAAGCGTCCGCTGCCGTTGCTGCCGAAGGTGATCGGGGTGGTCAGCAGCGAGCGCGGCGCGGTGATCCAGGACATCCGCACCACGATCGCGCGGCGTTTCCCGCGCACGCTCCTGCTCTGGCCGGTGCCGGTGCAGGGGGAGGGCGCGGCGGAGAAGATCGCCGCGGCCATCAACGGGTTCTGCCACGCGCATCCGCGGCCGGACGTGCTGATCGTGGCGCGTGGCGGCGGCAGCCTGGAAGACCTGATGGCGTTCAACGAGGAGATCGTGGTCCGCGCCGCCGCGTCCTGCCCGATCCCGCTGATCTCGGCGGTCGGGCACGAGACCGACACGACGCTGATCGACTTCGCCGCTGACCGCCGCGCCCCCACCCCGACCGCCGCCGCCGAGATGGCGGTGCCGGCGCGGGCGGACCTGGTCGCGGACCTCGAACACAAGGCGGCGCGGCTGGTGGGCGGCCTGAACCGCGTGGTGCAGGAGCGACGCCTGCGCCTGTCCCGCGCGGAACGCGGCCTGCCGGACCTGCCGGCGCTGGTGGGTGGCGCGCGGCAGCGGCTGGACGATCGGGCGGAGCGGCTGGGGCTGGCGCTGCCCAACCTCCTGGAGCGGCGCCGCGCGGCGCTGGTGACGGTGGAGCGGCGGCTGCCCGACTTGCCCGCGCTGCTGCGGGCCCAGCGCCAGCGGGTGGAGGAACGGGGCGTGCGGCTGGTGCTCGCACTGCCGAACCTGGTGGCCGGCCGGCGATCCGCGGTGGACCTCGCCGGCCACAAGCTGCTCGCCTGCCTCCGGCACGCCGTGGGGCGCATTCACAACCAGGCCAACCGCGTGCTCGGTCGTCTCTCCGACGCGCCGGTGCGCGGCGGGATCCGTGAAGCCCGTGCGCGGCTGGAGGGGGCGGCGGCGCGGCTCGAATCCGTCTCGCCGCTCGCGGTGCTGGCGCGAGGCTATGCACTGGTCACCGACCCGGCGGGCCACCCGCTCACCAGCGCCGGGGCGGTGAAGCCCGGAGCGCGGCTGACGCTGCAATTCGCGGACGGGTCGGTCCGCGCCACCGCGGACGGCGCGCGCCGGCCAGACCGGCAGGGAGAACTGGCGCTGTAGCGCTGCGCGCCAGGTGCGCGGGGCGGTCCGGTGTCATGGCCGGACGCCGCCCCGTGTCATGGCCGGATGGCCCTCTGTGTCATGGCCGGCGCAGGCCGGCCATCCATGTCTTTCTCCAACCGCGTGCGGGACGAAGTCGTGGATGGCCGGCCTTCGCCGGCCATGACACGGGGGCAGCGTGCCGTCGCGCACCGGGGCAGCGTACCGTCGCACCCGGGGCAGCGTGCCGTCAGGACACGGGCCCCCCATCGCGGCAGCCTGCCGGCCGCCCGCCGGTCAGCCGGCGACGAAGCGCTCCAGCCAGTGGATCGTGTAGTCGCCTTCCTGGAACGAACGGTCGTCGACGATCCGGCGGTGCAGCGGGATCGTGGTCTGGATGCCCAACACCGCGAACTCGTCCAGCGCGCGACGCAGGCGATTGATCGCGTCCAGCCGGGTGGGCGCGTGTACGATCAGCTTGGCCACCATGCTGTCGTAGAACGGCGGCACGAAATACCCGGCATAGAGCGCCGAATCCACCCGCACGCCGAGGCCGCCCGGCGCATGGAACGCCGTCACGCGCCCCGGGGTCGGCATGAAGGTGTGCGGATCCTCGGCCGTGATGCGGCACTCGATCGCATGGCCGTGGAAGCTGATGTCCTCCTGCCCGTAGCCCAGCGCAGCGCCGGCCGCGATGCGGATCTGCTCCCGCACCAGGTCGACGTTGCACACCATCTCGGTGACCGGATGCTCGACCTGCAGCCGGGTGTTCATCTCGATGAAGGCGAACTGCCCGTCCTGGTAGAGGAACTCCAGCGTTCCGGCATTGCGGTAGCCCAGCTTGGCCAACGCCGCCGTTGCGGTCGCACCCAGCGCGTCCCGCTGCGCCGCGCTGATCGCGGGGGAGCCCGCCTCTTCCAGCAGCTTCTGGTGGCGGCGCTGCAGGCTGCAGTCGCGCTCGCCGAAATGCACGACGTTGCCGTGCGAGTCGGCGAACACCTGCAGCTCGATGTGCCGCGGGCGATCGAGATACTTCTCCATGTACACGGCATCGTTGCCGAAGGCCGTGCGCGCCTCGGTGCGGGCGACGCGAAACGCGTCCTCCAGTTCGGAGGGCGCCTGCGCCACCTTCATCCCGCGCCCGCCGCCGCCGGCCGCGGCCTTGATCAGCACCGGATACATGATCTTGTCCGCGACGGCCCGCGCCGTCTCGAGATCCGGCAATGCGCCGTCGGAGCCCGGCACCAGCGGCACGCCCAGCGACGCCATCGCGCTCTTGGCGGCGATCTTGTCGCCCATCATGCGGATATGCGACGCGGACGGACCGATGAAGGTGAGCCCGTGCGCCTCCACCATCTCGGCGAACCCGGCATTCTCCGACAGGAAGCCGTAGCCGGGATGGATTGCGTCGGCGCCGGTGATCGCCGCGGCCGACAGGATGGCCGGGATGTTGAGGTAGCTGTCCTTGGCCGCCGGCGGGCCGATGCACACGCTCTCGTCGGCCAGGCGGACATGCATCGCCTCGGCGTCCGCGGTGGAGTGCACGGCGACGGTGCCGATGCCCAGTTCGCGGCAGGCGCGCTGGATGCGCAGCGCGATCTCGCCCCGGTTGGCGATCAGGATCTTCTGGAACAAGGAGCGGTCCTTATTCCACGACCATCAGGACTTCGCCGTATTCCACCGGCGCGCTGTTCTGCACCAGGATGCGCGCGACGGTACCGGATTTCGGCGCCTTGATCTGGTTGAAGGTCTTCATCGCCTCGATCAGCATCACCGTCTGCCCGGCGGTCACGGTCTGGCCGACGGTGACGAAGGCGGGCGCACCCGGTTCCGGCGAGAGATAGGCGACCCCCACCATCGGGCTGGTGATCGCACCCGGGTGCGACGCATCCGGATCCACGGTGGCGACGGCGGGCGCCGTTGCCGTCGCGCTGGCGGCGGCCGGTGCGGCCAGGGCGACGGTCGCGGTGGCGGGCGCCCCCATGGCGCGGGCGACGCGGATGCGGCTGTCCTTGTCGGCGATCTCGATTTCCGAGAGACCGGTCTCGGTCAGCACCGCGGCGAGCGCGCGGATGGCATCGGGGTCGAACGGAATGCGGGTCACCGGCTATCCTCCAGAAGGTCCGCCATCGCCGTCAGTGCCAGCGCGTAGCCGCGGATACCCAGCCCGCAGATCACGCCGACCGCCGCCTTGGACACGTAGGAGTGCTGGCGGAATTCTTCGCGACGATGGATGTTGCTGATGTGGACCTCGATCACCGGCAGTTCGCTCGCGAGCAAGGCGTCGAGCAGTGCGATCGAGGTCGTGGTGTAGCCGGCCGGGTTGATGACGATCCCCGCCGCGCGGCCACGGCATTCCTGCACCCAGGTGACGATCTCGCCTTCCCCGTTCGTCTGCCGAAAATCGATCGCCAGCCCCAACTGCTCGGCCGTTTCCGCGCAGAGCTGCTCCACGTCGTCGAGCGTCGCGTGGCCGTAGATATGCGGCTGGCGCAGGCCGAGCATATTGAGGTTGGGGCCGTTGAGGACGGCAACCAACGGTCGTGAGTCGGAATGGCTCATGGCTTCGGGCCGTAGCATAGGACCCGCGCCGGGTCCAATCGGCGGCGTCGTGCACGGACCCGCGCCGGGGCCGATCCGGCGCCATGCGCGGGCAGCTTGGCTGAGACCGGGCAGCGAAGCGGCGTGCGAGATTGCCGGTC
This sequence comes from Rhodospirillales bacterium, assembly GCA_017304945.1. Lineage (GTDB taxonomy): Bacteria > Pseudomonadota > Alphaproteobacteria > Acetobacterales > Acetobacteraceae > Rhodopila. The sequence continues at coordinate 2,818 of JAFKLG010000118.1, read as the reverse complement.
GCTGGGGCCGCCCCCATACTTGGGTCATGCAGAGCTCCGTGACCCTGACCCTGAACGGGGAGAGCCGGGTGTTCGAAGGCCCCGCCGCCGGACCGTTGTCCGTCGCCGGCCTGCTCCAGACACTCGGTTTGGATACCCGCAAGGTGGCGGTGGAGCGGAACGAGGAGATCGTCCCGCGCTCCCGCTACGCCGACACCTGGCTGGCCAGCGGCGATCGGCTGGAGATCGTGCATTTCATCGGGGGAGGCTGAGATGGACGGAATGACCGCGGCGGCCGACGACACCTGGACGGTGGCGGGCCGTACCTTCCGTTCCCGCCTGATCGTGGGCACGGGCCGCTACAAGGACCTGGAAGAGACCGGCGCCGCGATCGCGGCGAGCGGGGCGGAGATCGTCACCGTGGCGGTGCGGCGGGTGAACCTGTCGGACACCAAGGCGCCGATGCTGCAGGACTATGTCGATCCGAAGAAGTTCACCTATCTGCCGAACACGGCCGGCTGCTTCACCGCGAGCGAGGCGGTGCGCACGCTGCGGCTGGCGCGGGAGGCCGGCGGCTGGAACCTGGTGAAGCTCGAGGTGCTGGGGCCGCCGCCGCTGCTGTATCCCGACATGCAGGGCACGTTCGAGGCGGCGGAAGCGCTGATCAAGGACGGGTTCGAGGTGATGGTCTACTGCGCCGACGACCCGCTGGCCGCCAAGCGGCTGGAGGACATGGGCTGCGTCGCCATCATGCCGCTCGGCGCGCCCATCGGTTCGGGGCTGGGCCTGCAGAACCCGGCGATCCTGTCGATGATGATGGAGCAGGTGAAGGTGCCGTTCCTGGTGGATGCCGGCGTCGGCACCGCCTCGGACGCCGCGATCGCGATGGAACTGGGCTGTACCGCCGTGCTGCTCAACTCCGCGATCGCGCATGCCAAGGACCCGATCCTGATGGCGCAGGCGATGAAGCACGCGGTGGAGGCGGGCCGCCTCGCCTACCGCGCCGGCCGGATGCCGCGCCGCATGGGCGCCGACCCGTCGAGCCCGCTCACCGGCCTGATCCGGTAAAGCGTTATCGGCGGAGGCGTTCGCCGAAGCCGCGTAGGCCTCAGCCCGGCTCCCAGCCGGGCGGGGCGAGGGTGAAGCCGCTGAACGCGAAGGCCGGGGCAACGATGCAACTGCACAGCGTCCACGCCCCGAGGCTGCGCGCCGCCTGCCACTGATCCGCCGCGACGACGCCCTGCAGCACCTCGCCCGCCGCCATCTCGGGGCCGAGGCGGAGTGCCGGCGCCGCTGCCCGCTCCAGCAGCAGCGGCGCGCCGGCCTGCCACAGCCAGAGTTCGGCGGCGTCCACGCGGTGCCAGTGGCTGCGTTCCCCGGCGGCCAGCAGGAACAGGATGGCAGTGCCCGCCCCGCGCCCACCCTCGGGCGCAGGGTCGCGCCACGTCTCGCGGTAGTGCCCGCCCTCGGGATGCGGCTGCAGCGCCAGGGCGCGGATGACGGTGGCGGGATCCAGTCCCGGATCCCGCAGGTCGATCATCCGTCGAAGCCCGGCCGCGCCGTCCCGATCACCCCTGCGGCACCGTCTGCGCGATGCCGGGGTTCTGCGCGAAGGCCTCATACCAGGCGGCGAGCTTCGGGCAGCGCTCCCGCCACGGGTCGGAGCCGTAGCGGAAGTCGAGATAGCCCAGTGCGCAGGCCACCGCGATCGAGCCGATATCGACGAGCCGATGCGGCGGATCGGCCTCCAGCGCGTCCAGCGTGTTGCTGATGGCCGCCTTGAACCGCGCGATCGTGGCGTCGCGCGCGGCTTCCTTCGGCTTCCCGAGTTCGCCGCGGCCGGTGACGGCGGCGTCGAGGATGCCGTCCGCCATGGCCTGGAACTTCAGCGCCCGCCAGCGTGCGGCGCCATGCGAGGGGAACAGCGGCAGCGCCTCCCCCCGGCTGTCGAGGTATTCGCAGATCACCGGGCTGTCGAACAGCGCGAGCCCGTCATCCGTCACCAGGCACGGCACCTTGGACAGCGGATTGGCCGCCAGCAGCTCGGGCGGCGACTGGTGCGGATTGGTCGGGACTTTCTCGATGCGGCCGTCGAGGCCCCGGGTGATGGCGCAGGCCATGACCTTGCGCACGTACGGGCTCGTGGCCGAGTAGAACAGTTTCACGCGAAAACCTCCCCTGAACGAACCGACGACGGTGGTTTCGCGCCGGTATGTCGATGACGTGTCGTGCGGCCGCGCGTCACGCCCGCCCGCGATCGCGGCGGGCGCGGCGGCGCGTCCGGACTAGAACGTGTCCTTGGCCGCGCGGCGGGCGGCGAAGCTTGCCTCGTCCGGCGCCAGCAGGAACGGATTGGCCGCCAGCTCGTCGGACAGGCGGGACGGCACGGTCGGCTTGCCGGCCGCGCGCTGGGCGCGTGCCTCCGCCGCGCGGGTCTGCAGCGCGGCGTTGTCGGGGTCGACATGCAGGGCGAAGCGCGCGTTGCTCTCGGTGTATTCATGGCCGCAGCAGACCAGCGTATCGCCGGGTAGGGCGGCGAGCTTGCGCAGGCTCGCGTACATCTCGGCGGGCGTGCCCTCGATGATGCGGCCGCAGCCCAGGCTGAACAGCGTGTCGCCGGACAGCAGCACGGCGCCATCCGGGAAGAAGAAGTTGATCTGCCCGCGGGTGTGGCCGGGCGTCTCGATCACCTGCGCGCGGGCGTTGCCGAGCGCGACCGTGTCACCCTCCTTCACCGCCTGGTCCAGCTTGGGCAGGCGATGCGCATACGCCGCGGCGCCGACCACCGGCACCTTGATCCGCGCCCGCACCTCATCCACGCCGGCGATGTGATCCGCGT
>JAFKLG010000117.1 GCA_017304945.1 Rhodospirillales bacterium | reverse complement strand
CTTGGCGCAGCATGGCTGGTGATTGCACTCGATTTCCGACACATAACGCCGGAATGTTCAACGCCCTAATACCTTCGAATGATTCACTCGGCGTTACCCAGAAAGCAAATAGAGGTCCGCCGCTGGGGCGACGCAGGAAATAACTCCTCAATCGTTTCAGTGGGCAGCCGGGCATGCCTGGCTCTTGCAACAGTCAGTCAGGAATTCCGCATGTCCTGCCACACCAAACTAGCCGCCTTTCTGCTTGGAGCCACTATCATGACGCAGACTGCCCATGCCCAGGACGTCGCCACGGATACGCGTCTGGATCCCACCGTTCGCTCGTTCCTGGTCGAGCTGAACAAGGACCCGAGCCCGTTTTGGAAGCTCCCGCAGCCCCAACCACAGGACATCCTCACCGGCCTTCAAAACAAGTCTCCCGTCGACATGTCGGGCGTGACGACCACCGAACGGACGATCACGCAGGACGGCAAGACCGTGAAGATCTACATCATGAAGCCGGACCATGTGGCCGCCAAGCCGGGCATCCTGTTTTTCATCCACGGCGGCGTCTGGATTGTCGGCAACTTCAGCAACCACCAGCGGCTACTGCGTGACCTGGTTGTCGGATCGGGACAGATCGGCGTCTTCGTCGAATACACCCCGCTGCCGCAAGCGAAGTTCCCCGTCCAGCTCGACGAATCCTATGCGGCGCTGACCTGGGCCGCCAATCACGCCGATGAATTCGGTGCCGACGGCAGCCGTATTGCGGTCGCGGGCAACTCCGTCGGCGGCGACATGACCGCCGCGGTTTCGCTCATGGCGAAGGACCGCAACGGGCCGAAGATCTCCTACCAGGTGTTGATGATCCCTGCGACCGACGCGAGCGTCGACACGGCCTCCTATCACGAATACGGTGAAGGCCACTTCCTCGCGCGTGACTTCATGAAATATGGCTGGGACCTCTATGCTCCTGACGCCAAGACCCGTGACAACCCGTACGTTTCGCCGCTCCGCGCCAGCAACGACGAACTGAAGGGCCTGCCGCCGGCGCTGGTGATCACCGCTGAAAACGATCCCCTGCGCGATGAGGGCGAGGCCTACGCCCGCAAGCTCAAGGAGGCCGGCGTCGAGGTTGCAGCGGTTCGCTACAACGGCACGATTCACGACTTCGTCCTGTTGAACGCGCTGCGGCATGTTCCCTCCACTGAAGCTGCCATCAAGCAGATGACCGACGGCATCCGCGAGCATCTCTCGAAGTAGGGCTGTGGTGCCGCGCGATGGCGCGGCACCACTCACCGCATCACCATCCAGGCATGAGAGAGGTGCCGAGGGCGCTGGGATCGGCGGCGGCAGCCTCGCATGAGCGCACAGAAGCTCTGGACGATGGTGGAGCGCCATCCTGGCCAGCGAAATACCATTCGGCTGGCCCTCCGGGAAAACAAGGCAGGTCACCAGCACCTTGAGACGCCCCTCCGATTTTGTCTCTCCGATCGTGGACAGCGAGCTGGTGGCCGCCGAACGGGCGGTGCGATCGCCGGTAAGGTCTGTGCGCTTGGGCGGCAGCGCTCCCTCCCCGTCATGCCCGGCCTCGAGCCGGGCATCCCCGCCGCACGGGCGGTGCGATCGCCGGTGAGGTCTGTGCGCTTGGGCGGCCGCCATGGATTCAACACAGAGGAAGCAAGGCGAGGGGTAGGAGACACAGAGAAGGATTCCACTTCTGATTGCGACGCCGTGGCCTCAATATGTTTCAGCGCGTCTGATGGCGCGAGATGCTGGCACTGCGGCTGCTGGGAGGTGGCGACCTCTTGCCCCGCGTCGCTGAGCAGGGTCTGTGTTGCGTCCAGAAGATTCTGCGACGTATGGACCAAGATCACAGCGAAACGCTGGAAATCGAAGCTGCCGCCAGTCGGCCGGTTGCCGGCCGCTGTGCGGAACTCGAGGACAGCGATTAACGAATCCCTGTCGGACGGCCGTCGGGCAAAACCGCATTGGTGTCACAGCCTGTGCTCGGAAGCCGTCGCGAGGCCGGCAGCCTCAGCCGCGTTGTGGCATCGGAGCCGCTTACGCTCGATCTCGGAGTGCGCCGCTTCGGCCAGCATAGGCATTTGCCTCACCCGAGCAGCGCGTCCCGTATGCACTCGCCTTCCGGTCCTCAGTCCGGCATCTCTCCGCCGGCCGCACCCAGTTCGGCCCCGGTGGTCGGGTCACTGTCCGGGTCGGAGGCCGTGCGCTGCGCCAGCTTCTTTTCCAGGCTCTGGTCTTTGCGGCTGAGCTTCACCGTCGCCGATCCGTCACCGCCATCCACGGCAGCCTGGCGCTCACGATCCTCTACGAACTCCCACTGCTCGCCCTGATTCCACGGTCCGCGCATGTCTCCTTCGCCCTGGGACATGTTGAAGTAGGTGTTCGTGAACTCCTTCTGGCCGGGCAGCTTGCCCGGCGGGAAGTTCGCCTCCATCGCGTAGAGCGCCTTCTCGAAGGACTTCTGGTGCGCGATCTCCCTCGTCATCAGAAAACCCAGGGCGTCATTCACCCCGGGGTCGTCGCACAGGTTGATCAGCCGCTCGTAGATGATCTTCGCCCGGGCCTCGGCGGCGATGTTCGAGCGGAAGTCGGCGCTCGGCTCACCCCGCGAGTCGACGTAGGCCGCAGTCCAGGGCACGCCAGCCGAGTTCGTCAGTGAGGGGCCCCCGCCGTATAGCAGGGCGGTGGTGTGGCTGTCGGTGCCGCCGGTGATGTTGGCCAGCAGCTCGGCTTGCTCCGCACCCTCGTTGATCTGCGCCTTCACGCCCTTGTTCAGCATCACCACGATGCTGCCGACGACCTCCAGGTGGCTCAGTTCCTCGGTGGCAATGTCGAGCAGAAGATCCTTGCGGCCTGGATCAATCTCGCCCAGGCCCTGCGTGAAATACCGCATCGCGGCGGCCAGCTCACCGTCCGCGCCGCCGAACTGCTCCAGGATCAGGTTCGCCATGCGCGGATCGGGCGTGCCGACGCGAACGGTGTACATGAGCCGCTTATTGTGCATGAACATGATCGGTCGCTCCAGGGTTTGAGAGGTTCAACCTGGACGGGCGCTAAAGGTTCTAAGGAAGCGGATCACGTCCCGGCGTCCTGCCAGAGCAGCCGCTGCCCGACCGTGGAACGCCGACGGGTCAGGCCGGACTGAGTGGGCGCTTAGGAGCCTCTCTCGGGCCGCTGTCGCCCTGGGGTCAGGCCGCGTCGGCGACTTGCTCGGTGCGCACTGTGAAGGAGACCAGCGTATTGGGGCCGAACGTGTTGCTGATCGCGACGTCGGCGGCATCGCGTCCCGTGGCGATCAGGACTCGGCCGATGCGCGGCTCGTTGTGGCGCGCGTCGAACGTGTGCCACTGGTTGTCGAGCCAAACCTCGAACCAGCCCGAAAAATCCATCGGATTGGGATCCGGCGGTACGCCGATGTCGCCGAGATAGCCGGTGCAGTAGCGCGCCGGGATGTTGGTACATCGACAGAGTGTCAGCGCCAGGTGTCCGAAGTCGCGGCAGACACCAACCCGCTCCTGGAATGTCTCGAATGCAGTCCGGGTGTTACGCGCGTGCTGATAGCCGAACGCTACATGCTGGTGCACGAAGTCGCAGATGGCCTGCACGCGACCCCAGCCACTCAGATGCCCGAAGGTTTTCCAGGCGAAATCCGACAATCGATCAGTTTCGCAGTAGCGACTGCCCAGCAAGTAGACGAGCGTCTCGTCGGGTAGGTGCTCGACCGGGTGCTGCTGCGCATTCGGGAAGCGCGGTTCCGGCTGACCGTTGTCCCGGATCAGCGTGTCGGTTGTGAGGCGGAGCCGACCCGCGGGCGCCACGATCCGCGTGCACCAGTTGCCGAAGCTGTCCCGATAGTAGCGCACCGGCACGGCTGGCTCGGCAACCAGGTGATCAGGGCGCACAAGGTCGCCTATTCGCGTGTGATGCACGCTAAGCATAAGCATCATAGGCGTGACCTGCACGCATTCGTAAGTTATGTCGTATCCGATCCGGATCAGCATGGGTCGGTTCTGCCCCTGCAGCGAAGAGATTATCGAATTTCCCGTCGCGGAATTTCTCACGCTCGAGATCAGGCGTGAACTGCACCGCGTGCTCGGAGTTGTAGATCATCGATGCGCAAATCGCTTAGGAGCGGAATTACCCCGAAGCGCTGAAGAGTACAGATTTGGTTCCCCTGCGTGCCGCTACAATCGGAATCGGTGCGGACCCGGTGATCACCAGTACGTAGCGCTTGGGACTCATGAGATTCTCGTGCGATCAGCGACCATAATCCCTGTCCTGAATATCGGAATTGGCCGTGGGAAGAGTTGTGCGACAGCGGAGCGCGCACCGAGACTTCCGTGGCTTGGATCGTAGATCACCCGCGCTCAGCCGCGTGGTTGTTGGTAGCCGGCATGAGCCTACTGGCGTTCATTCCTCATCGCGCAGAACGCTTCCTCTGCTGCGGTTGGGGCGTCGTCAGAGCCAGCACGCTGGCGAACGGGTCGGCCCTCCGTGGCCCACGCTGGCTTGATGGTGCCGACGATCCAGAGAGTGTCCGTGTCGGGGCGGGTGACGATCTTGGGTGGCATGCTTCCTATCCCCAGCGAACACGTGGTCTTGCCCCGGGAAGCGGCGGCCGCGGACCCGAGCATGGTTCGCAGGGCAGATTCAGGGCGCTTCGTTCGCACCAGGAGCCGGGGCGGACGTTTCGGCCGCATGCCGAAGGACGATCCCGACCCATACCGAGCGGCCCTGGTTGCGCGTGCTCGGGAACTGCTGGCTCAGGCCGAGACTACGGGCTCCATCAATCTTGTCGCGCTGCGAGAGCTGGAGGAGGCGATACGGGCCGCGGAACGCGCGCTTCGCCCGGGCGAGGGCAGGCCGGAGGGTTGATGCGGGAGCCGTTCAGGTCCAGCAGCGGCACGCCATGCTTGCGGCAAAACCGGGATCGGCTTCACGCCCCGGCAAGCGGAGGTGGGCGTGGCTATTCGGGCGAGCGCGATGCTTCGACGCTGTGCTTGAGGAGCTCGACCAAGTCGCAGTCGACAACCTTCGCGAGGATAGCCATGGTCCTCATTGTGAGATTCTGCTCACCGCCCTCGATCAGTGACAAGTACTGTTGCGCAAGACCAGTCATTTGGGCGACTTCAGGTTGATTGAGGCCGGCTTCCATCCGGGCGGCCCTCAGATTTGCGCCGAAGACCTTCTGCAGCTCGAGCTGCGACTTCTCACCCGCAGCACAGATTTCAGCGTTGGCAGAGGGAAGACGCCTCGCGGCAATCCCCTTCTTGCGAACCTGCATCGGCGCGCCTGCCGGCTGCGATCGGGCACCTGGATCCGCGTCGCGATGGAAGGCCTTCGCAGGCGGTCCGATCGGGTGAGTTGCCCCGCGATGACCCGGTCCGGCCGAACCACATTTCGCGATGCTTCGCTTCCGCTGCGCTTCCGGCAGTTCCGGAGCGCTCGGCAGAAGGCATGCTGGATGTTTGAAAACATTGGCGGACCCGGCGCGACTCGAACGCACGACCTTCGCCTTCGGAGGGCGACGCTCTATCCAACTGAGCTACGGGTCCAACCAGCGCTTCATAACCGGATTCCGCTCCCGGCGAAAGCCCATCCCGTCAGAACTGCTTCAGCAGCCGGTCGATGTAGTCCAGCTCCTGCTGCGGCCGCTCACGCTCCGCGCCGCGCCGGCGCAGCTCCTCCTGGATCGCCTGGGTGCGCTGGCGCTCCCGCTCCTCGGGCACCACCACGTCGCCCGCCTCCGCGCGGCCCTGGTTGTACTGCCGCCCGAACGGGTCGCGCCCGCCCGGGTTGGCGCGGTCCGGCGCACCGGGAAGCGGGGCCCCGCGGCCGTCACGGTCGTTCTGCCCGTCCTGCAGCGACAGACCCATGCCGCTCTGCTGCCCGTCCTGGTCGGAGTCGCCGTCCTCGCCCGGCTGGCCGGAGCCGAACTGCTTCTGCATGGACTGGCTCATCTCGCGGCCCCCCTTCTGCAGGGCGGCGATCGCCGCCCGCTGGGAGTCGCCGGCCGCCTTGTCCTTGCCTTCCGCGAGCTGCTGCGCGGACTCCCGCATCGCCTGGTCGGCCTCTCCCAGGCTCGGCGGGATCTCGCCGGTCAGGTCGCCGAACTGCTGCATCAGCTCGCCCAGCGCCCGGCGCAGCGCCTGCTGCACGCGCTGGTCCGCCTGCCGCTCCGCGTTCGGATCGGCCGCCTCGGTGGGCGCGGCGTTGGGGTTCGGCGCCGGCGGCTGGTTCGGTCGTAGCCGCATCGTCTCCTCGGTGCGCCGGTCGGCGTGGTCGAGCAAGCCGCCCTCCCGCCCGATCATGTCCTGCAGCGCGCCCATCTGCTGCCGCCCGCGCTGGCGCTGCGCATTGCGCTGCTGTTGTTGCTGTTGCTGCTGCGCGGAGTCGGCGCGCGCGCCGCGGAGCTGGTCGAGCATCCGCTCGAGCTCCGCCATGCGCTGCTGCGCATCCTGCATCCGGCCCTGCCGCGCCGCCTCGCGCGCCTGCTCCGCCATCCGCTCCAGGTCGCGGTTGGAGAGCTGCCGCGCGTCCGGATCGTACGGCAACGCCTCGTTGCGCCGCTGCGCATCCTCGAGCATCGCCTGCATGTGCCGCTGGATCGCCTGCTCGAGCTCCTTCAGCTTCTGGTCCAGCGCCTGCCGGTTCGCCTCGGACGGATCGCGCGTCGCCTGCTCCAGCGCCTCCCGCGCCGCCTGCCGCGCCGCTTCCAGCGCCCGCGCGGTCTGTTCGGTCTGGCCCTCCTCCATGTGCAGCGCGAGCTGCCACATGCGGTCCTGCGCCTGCTCGATCGCCCCGGCGGTCTTGTCCACCAGCAGCAGGAAGTAGATCGCGGAGAGGTTGAGGTAGGCGCCGCTGTCGGTGCCGAAGGCCTGCGGCGTCATCAGCAGCGTGTCGAGCCCCGTCAGCGCGCTCTCCCGGTCGTCGGGCCGCAGGCTCAACCCCTTGCGCAGCGCGATCAGCGCGCGCGCGACCTCGTTGCGGAACGGCCGCTCCGGCAACACGAACGTCGCGGGCGCGCTGCGGCCGGTCTGGCCCGTGGCGTCGCGGGCAACCAGCGTGCCGATCACCGGCAAGCCGGCCCAGGGATGCGCGGTGAGGTCCTGCTGGCTCACGCCATGCGCGGCCTTCGCGGTGCCGCCGGCGAGCGGAATCGACGCGGTCAGCGGCGACGCGTCGGGCCGCGCCTCCAGCCGGAACTCCGCCTGCAGGCCGGTGACCCCGTAATCGTCGCGCACGTCCCAGGGCAGGCGGGTCTGCTGGCTGGCCGCGGCGCGGCCGGGCGGCTCGCTCCAGTGCGCTTCGGGCGGCCGGTCGGCGACGACGGTCAGGTCCCAGGCGGCGAGATCGCGCCCGTCGCGTCGCACCGCGAGCCGGCCGCCCTGGGTCAGCGCGCGCTCCGCCTGGAAGCTGCCGGCATCGAGCGCGGCGAAGGCGCTGGCATGGCCGTCGAGGACCAGGCTGGGCGTGCCGCTGCCGCCGGTCACGCTGGCGGTGAACTGCGCCCCGGCCGGCACGCTGACCGCACCCCCCTCGGGCTTGAGGAAGATGGGGGCGAGGCGCGTATAGGCGGGCGGCGTGATCCAGGCCTGCACCTCGGTGCCCGGCGCGGCGGGGCCGCGGGGCAGGGTGGGCTCGAAGGCGGCGGCGATGCGGGACGGGGCGTCCGGCCCCGCGATCACCAGGGCGGCGATCAGCGCCAGGATCAGCCCGGCGCGGAACGCGCGCGGGTCGCGCCGCGCCAGGCCCGGACGCGGCACGCCGATGCGCAGGCGCCGAATCTGTCCCGCGGCTCGGGCGACATGCGCGGCCCACAACGCCGACCCCGCCGCATCCTCGCTGGCTGGCCGGTCGCTCAGCACCGAGAGCGGCCGATGCCGCAGGCCGGACGCACGCTCGAGCCGCCGGTCGGCCTGCGCGTCGTCGGGCACCCGCACGCCGCGCAGCCCGCGCACCAGCAGCCCCAGCGCGAGACCGCCGGTCAGGAGCAGCAGGCCGAGATGCACGAAGGGCGGCAGCCTGCGGGGAATGTCGAGCAGCGCCAGCCACAGGAACACGCCGATCACCGCGAGCGGCGGCCACAGCACCGGCCAGACACGCTCGAACAGGATGGCGGCCCGCGCCAGCGCGCGCCGTTCGGCGAGGCGGTGCAGCACCTGGCGCGCCGCCCCGTCGCTCATGCCGGGGCGGGCGTCCGCGGCGCAGCCGTGCCGGGATCAGCGGCGGTGCCGGGATCGGTGTCGGTGGCGGTCGGCACCCGCTCGTCGGCCCAGAGCGCATCCAGCGCCTGCCGCGCCCGGATCACCGTCCAGCGGTCGCCGTCGACCATCACTTCGGCCGCGCGCGGGCGGGCGTTGTATGGCGAGCTCATGACCGCACCATACGCGCCGGCGTCGAGGATCGCCACGCAGGCGTTTGGGGCCAGCGGAGGCAGGCGCCGCTGTCGCGCGAACGTGTCGGAGGATTCGCAGATTGGTCCAACCACATCCGCCGGTTCCAGCGGTCCGACCAGGTCCACTGCGGAAATTGGTATGATCCCGTGCCACGCATCATACATTGCCGGCCGGACCAAGTCGTTCATGCCCGCATCCAGCACCACGAACCGCGTGCCCTCGGTCTGCTTCACCAGGATGACGGAGGCGAGCAGCAGTCCGGCCGGCCCGACCAGCCAGCGGCCCGGCTCCACCAGCACCCGGACGTCGAGGTTGTGGAATGCGCCGCGCAACGCGCCGGCCAGCCCCTCCGGCCGCGGCACCGGCTGGTTGCGGTAGGGAATGCCGAGCCCGCCGCCGCAATCGACGGTTTCGACGGCGTGGCCGGTGGCGCGGAGGGTGTGGACCAGCTCGGCGAGGCGGCCGAAGGCGGCGCGATAGGGCGCGAGGGTCTCGACCTGGCTGCCGATATGGGCGGCGAGCCCGACCGGCCGGATGCCGGGCAGCGTGGCCGCGCGGGCATAGAGCGCCGCCGCATCGGCATACGGGATGCCGAACTTGTCCTGCGCGCGGCCGGTGGAGATCTTTTCGTGCGTCCCCGCGTCCACGTCGGGGTTGACCCGCAGCGCCACCCGCGCGGTGTGTCCCATGGCGCTGGCGAGGGCCGAGATCATCTCGAGCTCCTCGGCGCTTTCGGCGTTGATCTGCTCGATGTCCTCGGCGATCGCGAGCCGCAGCGCCGGCACGCTCTTGCCCACGCCCGAGAAGACGATCTGCTCGGCCGGCACCCCGGCGGCCCGCGCGCGACGGAGCTCACCCTCGCTGACCACGTCGGCGCCCAGCCCCTCGGCCGCGAACAGCGACAGCACGGCGAGGTGGTCGTTCGCCTTCACCGCGTAATGTGCGTGCACGTCGAGTCCGGTGCCTCGCAGGGCGTCGAGAAGGCTGCGGCAGCGGGCCCGCATGGTGGCGGCGCCGTAGACCCAGGTCGGCGTGCCGATTGCGTGCGCAATGCGTGCAAGTGGCACGCCTTCCAGCACCAGCCCGTCCATCGCGTGGCGGGAGAGGAAGGGGCGTGCGGCAATCAGCTCGTCAGGCGAGGGATCGTCGGCGGGATCGAGCGGAGCGGAACGGTCGGCCATCCGGCCAGGATAGCATGGGCGGCGCGATACGCATCAGGGGCGGCAGGGTCGTGGCGGCTGGGTGGGGCCGATGCTGCACGCGGCAGGGTCGTGGCGGCCGGGGTGGGGCGATGCGCGACCGGCCGGGGTGGCGGTGCACTGTTCGGCTCCCCGCGACCGGCCCGCCCTATCGGTTGCTCACCCCGCCGCGCATCAGGACCAGGGCGCGGCGCAGCCGCATGATGCCGCCCTTGGTCTGGCCGTGCGCGCACATCTTCTGCCCCTCCGCGGAGAGGTTGGTCACCTCGGCCGAGGGCGGGGTCGACGCCTCGCGCACCATCGAGCTGACCTGGTCCAGCAGGTGCAGGCAGAACTCCGGGGTGTCGCTGGTCACCCGTTCCGGCGCGTCCTGCGCGGGCACCCCGACCGGGACGGCGAGGGCAAGGCAGCAGGCGAGCGCGGCCAGCATGGAGGTCGAAGCAGAAACGGCCATACTCCTGAGTATCCGCGCTCCCGCCTCTCAAGCCAGTGGTGCGCGAGTGACATCGCGGTTAGGCCGTTCGCCTTCTTCCGGGAGTGGCAGCGAGAGCACGGCCAGCAGCCCCCCGCCGGGGTTCTCCTCCAGCCGCAACGTGCCGCCATGCAGGTGCGCCACGGCCTGGACCAGCGTCAGGCCGAGCCCGGAGCCTGGGGTGTGGCGTGCCGCCTCGCCGCGGAAGAAGCGCTGGGTGGCGTGCTCCCGGTCGGCGGCCGGGATGCCCGGCCCCTGGTCGGCCACCCGGATCGTCGGGCCGGTCGGCGCCGGCACGGCCGAGAGGCGGACGGTGCCCGCCGGCGGGGAGAACTTCACCGCGTTGTCGAGCAGGTTGGCGACCGCCTGCTGGATCAGTGTCGCATCGCCGAAGGTGGGCAGCGCGCCGGGGAGGTCGATCTCCAGCGCGACGTCCTTCTCCTCGGCGACCGCGCCGTAGAGTTCCGCGAGATCCGCGAGCAGCGGGGCCAGGTCGACGCGGGTGAAGGCGGCGCGGCGCGAGCCGGCCTCGATCTCGGCGATCCGCAGCAGCGCCTGGAACACCGCCACGATCCCGTCCAGGTCCTGCGTCGCCCGCTCGATCGCCGCCTGCAGGTCGGCCGCGGTTTCGGCATGCAGCGCGGCGTCCTCGAGCCGGGTGCGGGCGCGGGTGATCGGCGTGCGCAGGTCGTGGGCGATCGCGTTGGAGACCTGCCGCACCCCGTCCATCAGCCGGCCGATCCGGTCCAGCATGTCGTTGATGACCTCGGCGAGCTGGTCGAACTCGTCGCCGCGGCCGGAGAGGCGCACGCGCTGGCCGAGATCGCCTGCCGCGATCGCGGCCGCCGTGACCGAGACGTTGGCGATCGCGCGCCGGAACAGGCTGCGCACGACCATCGCGCCGATCGAGGCGAGCGCGAGCAGGATCACCAGCGCCCACAGCAGCGCATCGGTCAGCAGCCGGCGGAGCTGGGCCCGCACCTGCACGTCGCGGCCGATCAGCAGGTGGTAGCCGCCCGGCAGGTCGTAGCTGCGCACCATCGCGAGCGAGCGGATGCCGGCGCGCGACACCTGGAGCTCGTAGAACGGACCCGACACCTGCACGGTGGACGGCCAGCGCTCGAGATTGCCGGCGATGCGGTTGAGCCGGGAATCGACCAGCAGGTAGATCGCGTCGTCGTCGACGTTCTGCATCAGCCGGTCGTCGATGGTCTGCATCAGGCCGGGCACGTCGCGTTCGGCCCAGCGTTCGGCGAGCCCCTGCCAGTCGGTGCCGATCGCCGCCTCCACCTGGCGGTCCAGCAGTCCGGCCGTCGCCCACCAGACATAATAGGCGCTGGCGGCCGCGCTGACCGCGAGCAGGACCGCGTAGATCGCCGCAAAGCGGAACCCGGCGGAGCGGAACATCGGCACGCGCCCCGAACGGTCGTGGTCCGAACGGTCGTGATCCGGACGGTCGTGATCCGGACGGTCGTGATCGGAGCGTTCGTGATCCGCGCGGTCGTGCTCCGCGCGATCGTGGTCCGCGCGATCGTGCTCCGAACGGTCGGGGTCCGCGGGGCGCTCGGAATCGCCAGGGCGCGTCGGGTTCCCGTCGTCGGGAGCCCCGACGGCGCCGGCGTCGCCTGGTTGCCTCCCGCCAGGAGAGGGACGATCCGCTTCGTCCCGCGCCGTCCCGTCCCCCGGGCGGGAACTCACACCTGTTCGGCCCGCAGCATGTAGCCGGCGTTGCGCACCGTGTGGATCAGCGGGGTGGGGAACGGCTTGTCCACCTTCTGGCGCAGGCGGGAGACGTGCACGTCGATCACGTTGGTCTGCGGGTCGAAATGATAGTCCCACACGCCTTCCAGCAGCATGGTGCGGGTCACCACCTGGCCGGCGTGCCGCATCAGGTATTCCAGCAGGCGGAACTCGCGCGGCTGCAGGTCCACCTTCTGCCCGGCCCGCTTCACCTGGCGCGACAGCAGGTCGAGCTCGAGATCCTCGACCACCAGCTTGGTGACCGGGCCCTCGCCCTTGCCGCGGCGGGCCAGCGCCTCGACGCGGGCGAGCAGTTCGGCGAAGGCAAAGGGCTTGGTCAGGTAGTCGTCGCCGCCGGCCTTCAGCCCCTTCACCCGCTCATCCACGTCGGCGAGCGCCGAGAGGATCAGCACCGGCGTGGCGTTCTTCTGGCCGCGCAGGGTTTCCAGGATCTTCAGCCCGTCGATGCCGCCCGGCAGCATGCGATCGAGGATCACCGCATCGAAGCTCTCGCTCGCCGCCATGAACAGCCCGTCGCGGCCGTTGTCCGCGTGCTCGACGACGTGGCCGGCTTCCTTCAGGCCGCGCACCACGAACCCGGCCACGTCCTTGTCATCCTCGACCACCAGGATGCGCATCCCCAATCCCCTCCGTCTTCAGCCCGCCGATTCCTGGGGGCGTCGTCCCACGGTAACAGGAATGTCGATCTCGCGCCCCTGCCGCCGCACCGTCAGCTTCACCGTATTGCCGGGCGCCACGGCGGCGACGCTGCGGATCAGGCCGCGCGACGTCTCCACCCGCTCCCCGTTGATCGCCAGCACCACGTCGGAGGCGCGCACACCGGCGCGGGCGGCGGGGCCGGAGCGATCGATCGTCGCGATCACCACGCGCCCGTCCCGCTCCTCGACGGAGACGCCGAGCCAGCCGCGCTCGATGCTGCCGGAGGCGGCGAGCTGGGTGACGATGCGGCCGACGATCTCGGAGGGGATGGCGAAGCCGATGCCGACCGACCCGCCGGAGGGGGAGACGATCGCGGTGGACACGCCGATCACCTGGCCGTCCATGTTGAAGATCGGGCCACCCGAGTTGCCCGGATTGATCGGTGCGTCGAGCTGCAGGAAGTTGTCGAACGGCCCGGCGCCGAGGTCGCGCCCCTGGGCGGAGACGATGCCCGCGGTCACCGACCCGCCGAGACCGAACGGATTGCCGGCGGCCAGCACCCAGTCGCCCACCTCGACGCGGCGGGAGTCGCCCCAGGTCACCGCCGGCAGGGTGCCGCCCGCGTTCACCTTGATGACGGCGATGTCGGTCAGGTCGTCACGGCCGATCACGGTGGCCGGAAGCTGGCGTCCGTCGGACATCGACACCACGATCTTGTCGGCGTGGCCGACCACGTGGTTGTTGGTCACGATCACGCCGGACGGGTCGATGATGAAGCCGGATCCGGCGCCCATCATCTGTTCCCGCCGGTTGCCGAAGCGGCGCCGGAACTCGCGGCCCAGCGGCGTGTCGCGCAGTTCGGGGGGCAGCTCGCCCACCACGTCGTTCCCCGACACGGTCTCGGTGACGGCGATGTTCACCACCGAGGGCAGCACCTTCTTGACCAGCGGGGCGAAGCTCTCGGGCGCGGAGCGCGCGGCGGCACCGTTCGGGCCGGCGGTGCAGGCGGTCATCAGCAGCGCGAGGCCGAGGAACACGCCGCGCAGCCGGCGCGCGCGGGTCGCCATCGGGATCGGGCGCTGCGCATCGGGGCGGCGCGGCCGCGCGGGGGGAACCTGCATCCGGGAGAGGCGGAGGGCGGGGAGCGCGGACATTCGGGAGACCCATGCACCAGGAGCGACGTGACGGAGGGACATGGCATGCCCTCGCCCGCGCAACAAGAATCGGGTCGATCAGTTTTCTTGCGCGCGGCCCCGGTCAGCCTTCCTCGGGACGGGCCGGGTTCTCCGGCCAGCGGTGCTTCGGGTAGCGCCCGCGCATGTCGCGGCGGACATCCGCCCAGCCGCCGGTCCAGAACTGCGCGAGGTCGGCGGTGACCGCGACCGGCCGGCCGGCCGGGGAGAGCAGGGCGAGGCGGAGCGGCACGCGCCCGCCGGCGAGACGCGGGGTCTCGGTCACCCCATAGAAGGCCTGCGCGCGCGCCTCGGCCTGCGGCACCGGCTGGGTGTAGTCGATCGCGGCGCGGCCCCCCGGCAGCGACAGATGCGTGGGCAGCGCCTGGTCGAGCGTCGCCGGCAGCGGCCAGGGCAATGCGCCGCGCAGCAGCGCCAGCAGGTCGAGGCGCTGCAGGTCGGCGAGTTTCACGTAGCCGAGGAGATGGGGCGCGAGCCAGTCCGCGGCGGTGGCGGCGAGGCTGGCGTCGGACAGGTCCGGCCAGCCGCCATCGGGATCGGCCTGCCGCATCCAGGCGACCCGCGCCTGCAACTGGCGGGCGGCATCGGTCCAGGGCAGCGTGCGCAGGTCGCCGGCGGCGGCGCTGGCGAGCGCCTGGGCGATCGCCTCCGGATCGGCGGGTTCGGTGCGGTCCGACAGGATCAGCGCGCCCAGGCGGCGCCGGCGGCGGGCGAGGACGGAGCCGGTCGCGGGGTCGAGACCGCCTTCCACCTGTTCGGTGACGCGCGCTTCGAGTGCCGGGGGCAGCGCCTCGGCGTCGAGCGGGGCGGCGAGGCGGATGCGCGCGGAGGCCTTCATTTCGAGCGCGGCGATCACGAGCAGGGGTGCGTTCGCCAGCGGATCCAGGCGCGGCAGCTTGGCGCCGCCGCCGCCGGAGAGGCGGAAGGAGCCGGGTTCGCCGCGGCGCTGGGCGATGCGGTCGGGGAAGGCGGCGGCGAGGAGCCGGCCGGGGTCGGGGATGTGGGGGGATCGTTCGGGAGGCTCTTCGGGCGTGGGGGTCCCCCTCCCCCTGGCCCCCTCCCGCAAGGGGAGGGGGGACGAGGTTGGGCGGGCGGTGCTGCGCTCCCGGCCGATGCGCCGCCGGTACTGGTCGGCGGCGCGGCGGATGCGGGCGAGGGCGGCGCGGTCGGCCTCGGGATCGCCATGCGCGATGGCGGCGAGGCGGAGCGCGATGTCGCAGGGCGCTTCCGGACTGCGCAGCGGGTCGCGCTCCTCCAGCAGCGCGGCGAGGTCGGCGGCCATCGCCTGCTCCGCCGCCCCATCCGCCGCGAGCAGCATCGCGGCAAGCCGGGGATGCGCCCCGAGTTGGGCCATGCGGCGGCCGTCGGCGGTGATGCGGCCGGCCTGGTCGAGGGCGCCGAGTTCGCGCAGCAGGGCGCCGGCGGCGGCCAGCGCACCGGCGGGCGGCCGATCCTGGAACGGCAGGTCGGCGGGCGGTGTGCCCCAGGCGGCGCAGTCGAGCGCCAGGCCGGACAGCTCCGCCTCCAGGATCTCCGGCCGGTCGAACGGCGGCATGCCGCGATGCAGGGCCTGGGTCCAGAGGCGGATCGCCACACCCGGCGCCTCCCGCCC
Source organism: Rhodospirillales bacterium (assembly GCA_017304945.1). Classification (GTDB taxonomy): domain Bacteria; phylum Pseudomonadota; class Alphaproteobacteria; order Acetobacterales; family Acetobacteraceae; genus Rhodopila. The sequence goes on along the minus strand of JAFKLG010000117.1, from coordinate 16,887 downwards.
GGCGCGGCCGGCCCGCTGCTCCGCCGCGGCCCGGGAGATGCGCAGGGTGGCGAGCCGCGTCAGGCCGGTCGCCTGATCGAGCCGGGGCGCGCGGCGGAAGCCGCCATCCACCACGATGCGGACGCCGGGCACGGTCAGCGAGGTCTCGGCGATCGAGGTCGCCAGCACGACGCGCCGTCCCTCCGCGGGGCGCAGCGCGCGGTCCTGGTCGGCGGGCGGCAGCTCCCCATGCAGCGGCAGCACCAGTGCGCCACAGCGATCGAGCGCGGCCTGGGTGCGGCGGATCTCGGCCATGCCGGGCAGGAAGGCCAGGATATCGCCGGCATGCTCCGCCAGCGCGGCGCGGATCGCGCGGGCCATGGCATCGGGCAGGTCGCGGGCGGTGGCGATGTCGCGCGCCGCGTGCTGCACGGTCACGGGGAACATGCGGCCGGCGCTCTCCACCACCTCGGCGTCCATCAGGCCGGAGAGTCGGGCGCCGTCGGCGGTGGCGGACATGGCGAGCAGCCGCAATTCCGGCCGCAACATGCGCTGCAGGTCCAGGCACAGCGCCAGCGCCAGGTCGGATTCGAGCGAGCGCTCGTGCACCTCGTCGAGGATCACCGCGGCGATGCCGTCGAGGCCGGGATCGGATTGCAGGCGGCGGACCAGCAGCCCCTCGGTGACGACCTCGACGCGGGTGGCGGCGGAACCGGCGCCTTCGAGCCGGGTGCGGAAGCCGATCGTGCCGCCGACCGCCTCCCCGCGCAGGGACGCCATGCGGGTGGCGGCGGCGCGGGTGGCGAGGCGGCGTGGCTCGAGCATCAGGATGCGCTGGTCGCCGCGCCAGGGTGCGTCGAGCAGCGCGAGCGGCACCAGCGTGGTCTTGCCTGCCCCGGGCGGCGCGACCAGCACGGCGTTGCGGCCGGCATCGAGTGCGGCATGCAGGCGCGGCAGGGCCTCGGTCACGGGCAGGTCGGGGAGGGTGGTCATGCGCTGGGTTGTCATGGGGCGGGCGGCGTGTGTCGAGGGGGCAGGGGGATCGCCGGCGGCGCCACGGCGAGTGCCGCCGCGGGGAGGCCGGTGCGGGGGGAGGGGGCATTCGAGAGCGAGGACGGACTGGCCCTTTGCCGGGGGATGGACCATATGCTGCGGCCAGCGCGGCATGCTCTGGAGAGACGATGCGGGTTCCGCTGCGGATGGTTCAGGACGCTCCCGGTGCACTGGGCGGCGAAGGCTCCTGTGTCATGGCCGGCGCAGGCCATGACACGCGGGATCGCACGAGGGGCGGCCCCCTCCCTCCTCCCCCCTCCCGCAAGGGGAGGCGGGGCGTTGCGTGGCTGGTCGGCTTCCTCCTGCTGCTCCTCGGCCTGCATCCCGCGCTCGCGCTGGAGAGCGCGGCGGTCTCCTCGCCGCGGGCGGTCGCAACGCTGGTGTCCGATACCGACGCCGTCCAGGGCGGCACCCCGTTCCGGGTCGCGCTGCGGCTGAAACTCGCCGAGGGCTGGCACACCTACTGGCAGAATCCCGGCGACGCCGGCGTCGCGCCGGAGCTGAAGCTCGACCTGCCGCCCGGGGCGACGGCGTCCGGGATCGACTGGCCCACGCCGCGCCGCGTGCCCGAGGGGCCGCTGATGACCTACGCCTATACCGGCGAGGTGCTGCTGCCCGTCACCGTCACGCCGCCCAAGGGGGGCGGCCCCTTCCCGGTCACCGCCCACGCGTCCTGGCTCGTCTGCAAGGACGTCTGCATCCCCGAGGAAGGCACGTTCCGGCTCGACCTGCCGGCCGGCGTGCCGGCCCCGAACGCGGAGGCGGCGCTGTTCCAGGCGCATGACCGCAGCGTGCCGCGCGCCTCGCCCTGGGCCGCGACCGTCGCGGCGAACGGGGCGCTGTTCGTCCAGGGGCCCGAACTCTCGCCCGCCACCGTGCTCGACGCCTGGTTCATCCCGGCGCAGTCGGACCGGATCCACGACGACGCGGCCCAGCCGCTCTCGGTGCGGGAGGGCGGATTCGTCCTCGCGCTCAAGCCGGCGGCCGGGTTCTCCCCCGATGCCGGGCTCGACGGCATCCTCTCGGTGCGCGACCGCTCCGGCCTGCAGACCGACGTCGTGCTGCACGCCAATCCCGGACCGGCGCCGGGGCCGGCGGGTCCGCCGCTGCCGCGGCTGCTGTTGCTCGCCTTCCTCGGCGGCGCGATCCTGAACCTAATGCCCTGCGTGTTCCCGGTGCTGGCGATGAAGGCGGTGGGCTTCGCGCGCGGCGCGGCGCACGGGGCGGCGCGCGCCCACGCGGTCTCCTATACCGCCGGCGTGCTGGTCACCTTCCTGGCGCTCGCCGTCGCGCTGCTGGTCGCGCGGGCGGCGGGCATGGCGGCGGGCTGGGGGTTCCAGTTCCAGTCGCCGGTGTTCGTCGCCGCGATGGCCTGGCTGCTGTTCGCGGTCGGGCTGAACCTGTCGGGCGTGTTCCAGGTCGGCCTGGGCTTCGGGCTGAACGGCGCGGGCGGCCGCATCGCCGGCCGGCACAGCCATCTCGGCAGCTTCTTCACCGGCCTGCTCGCGGTGCTGGTGGCGACGCCCTGCACCGCCCCGTTCATGGGGGTGGCGATCGCCGCCGGGCTCGCCGCCCCGGCCCCGGTGACGCTGGCGGTGTTCGCCTGCATGGGGCTGGGGCTGGCCGCGCCCTATGTCGCGCTCGCCGCCATCCCCGGCGTCGCGCGGCTGGTGCCGCGGCCGGGACGCTGGATGGAGGTGCTGAAGCAGGCGCTCGCCTTCCCGATGTACGGCGCCGCGGTGTGGCTGCTCTGGGTGGTGAGCCAGGAGGCCGGCCCGTCCGGCGTGCTGGGCACCGCGGCCGGAGCCGTGCTGCTGGGCTTCGCCGCCTGGGTGCTGGGGCTCAGCCAGCAGGCGGCCGGGCGCAACCGCCGCTTCGGCCATGCCACCGCCGCGGCGGCGGTGCTGCTGGCGGCGGCGGTGCTCGCGGGGATCGCGGCGACGCCGGTCGAGGCGGCGCGGGAGGACGGGGCCAAGGCCGAAGCGTTCTCGAGCGCGAAGCTCGCCGCCGCGCGGACCGAGGGCAAGCCGGTGTTCGTCAACATGACGGCGGCCTGGTGCGTCACCTGCCTGGTGAACGAGCGGGTCGCGATCTCCAGCGAGGCGGTGCAGGACGCCTTCCTGCAGCGCCAGGTCGTCTACCTGAAGGGCGACTGGACTCGGCAGGACCCGGCGATCACCGAGTACCTGCGGCAGAACGGGCGGGACGGCGTGCCGCTCTATGTCTACTACCCGCCGAAGGGCGGCGCGCCGGTGGTGCTGCCGCAGATCCTCACCGAATCGATGGTGCTGTCGGTGCTCGAGCGCACCTGATCAGCCGGCGATGGCGAGGATCTCCCCGGCGGCCGCCTGCCAGGCGGCGGAGGCGGCGATCGGCACCTGCAGCAGCTTGAGCGCGAGCAGCGACAGGCCGCCCCAGACATAGGCGGCGTGCGGCCGTCCATGCAGCCGCCAGTCCTGCGCCATCGGGATCAGCAGCAGCGCGCAGGTGACGAGGCCGGGTCCGACATCGGCCATCACCGGCGGGATCGTGCCGGGTGCGCCGGGCGGCGCCAGCAGCACGAAGAACATGCGGGCGATCGCCGCATCCACGATCGAGACCGAGGCGAGCAGCATCAGCCGCTTGTGCACCTCCCGCTCGCGCGCCCGCACGATCGCGATCGTCACCACCACGGCGAAGAAGGCGATGCTGCTGAGCGGGACGAAGCCGAAGGCGCGCGCGGCCTCCGCCTGGCCGCTGGCGACGCCCAACCGCATCATGTTGACCCCGGCGAGCACGCCGAAGATCGTCATGGCGGTGGCGAAGGCGACGCCGACCAGCCCCATGCGCCGGTGCCGCATGACGTGGCCCGAGGTGGCGAGCCAGGTCTGGTAGACCAGGAAGAGCGACCAGGCCGAGAACACCACGCCGTGCACGTGCACGATCGGGTTGCCGGCGAAACGCCCCTGGGTCACCGGCATCCAGTAGGTCGGCGCGAAGCCGGCGAAGGCGATCGCGGCGCACAGGACCGCCATCCCGAAATACATCGATTCGCCGCGCGGCTGCGCGCGGACGCGACGATCCATCGTCACCGACATGAAGCCCATCCCCCTGCTGCATCGCGGCTTGCGGGATCGCCGCCGCGTGCGTGTCGTTCTTGCTCCGGTCCGGAGGCGCGCTCCGGCCGGCGGGCGCGCTCGTTACCGGGTCGGGGGCGTGAAGGCAATCATAATCCACCGGCAAAACGGAAACGACTTTGCTGCACACGAAGACGTGAGCGTCAATGGAGCTTTCGTTCTGTTCAGTGGAGCCGGTCCTGTTCAGTGGAAGATGCGGCCGGCGTCGATCACCACGGTCTGCCCGGTCATGGTTTCCGTGCGGCACATCGTCACCACCATGTCCGCGCAATCGTCCTTGTCGGCCGCCTTCTTCAGCAATGCGCCCGCGGCCGACCGCTCGATCTGCTCGGGGCGCAGGTTCGCGGTCGCGCGCGTGCCCTCGAGCAGGCCGGGGGCGACGCAGTTCACCAGCGTCTCCGGCGCCAGCGCGACCGCCATGCAGCGGGTGAGGTGGATCAGCCCGGCCTTGGAGACCGCGTAGGCGATCGAGGAGCCGGTGGGCGAGAGGCCGGCCACCGAGGCGACGTTGACGATGCGCCCGCGCCCCTGCGCCTTCATCACCGGCGCGACCGCCTTGGAGAGCCGCATCGGCCCGGTGAGATTCACCGCCATGATCTTCTCCCAGACGTCGAGCGTCAGGGAGTCGAGGTCCTGGAACGGGATCGCCTTGTTGTAGGCCGCGTCGTTCACCAGGATGTCGATCCGGCCGAAGCGCTGCGTCACGTCCTGCACCAGCCGCGCGACCGCGGCATCGTCGGTGACGTCGCAGACGAAGGCGGCCGCCTGCACGCCATGCGTGGCGGCCAGGTCCTGGGCGACCGCCTCGGCCTCGGCGCGGTTCTGCGCACAGGTCACGGCGAGATGGGCGCCTTCGCGCGCCAGGGCGTGGCAGATGCGCCGGCCGAGGCCGCCGTTGCCGCCGGTGACGAGGGCGATCGTGCCCGTGAGATCCATCATGTCCTCCCCGCTTCGTGGCGGGCCGGATCGGCGATCCGGCGGCCGGTGCGAACTGTGGCCGGCGGGCGGCGGGGCGACAAGCGCGCGGCCCACCGCGCCGGCTCACGCACGCTTTTATCCGCGATGCGTTCGCCGAAGGACGAAGGCCGCAACGAGTGTCCCGGCCGCCGCGTTGTAACGCTCGACGCAGGGCGGGCCGAGGACGGTCCTTATCCTCCTGCGAGAGCAAGGGTGAGGACGGCCGTGCCTGGACACGAGGGCGACAGTGACGCGCTGCTGCGGCAGCAATCCGCGCTGGCGCGATTCGGGGAACTCGCCCTCCGCGCCGACCATCTCGACGACATCCTCACCGAAGCCTGCCGGCTCGTGAGCGGGGCGCTCGGCACCGATCTCGCCAAGGTCATGGAGGTGCAGCCGGACGGGAAGAGCCTGCTGGTCCGCGCCGGAATCGGGTGGAACCCGGGCGTGGTCGGCGTGGTCACGGTGACCGCCGCGCGCGGCACGTCGGAAGGCCACGCGCTGCAGACCGGCGAGCCGATGATCTCGAGCGATATCGACCACGACACGCAGTTCGAGTTCCCCGCCTTCCTGATCGAGCACGGCGTGAAGGCGGTGGCGAACGTGGCGATCATCGGCCGCGATGGGCAGCGTGCGTATGGCGTGCTGCAGGTCGACAGCCGCACGCCGCGCGTGTTCACCGAGAGCGACACGGCGTTCCTCAGCACCTACGCCAACATGATCGCCGCCGCGGTGCAGCGCCTGGCGGCGACGGCCGACCTGCGGGAGCGCGAGGCGCGGTTGCGCCGGAGCGAGGACCGCTTCCGCCGCATCGCCGAGATCGAGACGGTGGGGGTGCTGTTCTTCGACGCGCGGCGCCGGATCTTCGACGGCAACGAAGTGTTCCTGCGCATGTCCGGCTTCACGGGGGAGGAAGTCGCCGCGGGGCAGGTGACGTGGGAGGCGATCACGCCGCCCGAGTGGATGCCGGCGACAATGACCGCGCTGGACCAGCTCGCCGAGACCGGGCAGCGCACACCGCTCGAGCGGGAATACATCCGCAAGGACGGCTCCCGCTGGTGGGGCCTGTCGGCGGGCCGCATGCTGGACCAGGGCGTGGGCGTGGAACTCGTGCTCGACGTCACCGACCGCAAGCGCGCCGAACAGGCGGTGCAGGACAGCGAGGCGCGGCTGCGCGCACTGGTCGAGGGCATCCCGCAGCTCGTGTTCCGCTCGCACAGTTCGGGGGAGCGGATCTGGGGCAGCTCCCAGTGGATCGACTACACCGGCCTGCCGGAAGCCCGCAGCCTCGGCCTCGGCTGGCTGGATGCGATCCATCCGGCCGATCGCGAAGCCACCATGGCCGCCTGGGCGGTGGCGGAACGGGATGGGCGCTACGACGTCGAGCATCGCACCTATCACGCGGCGCGCGGTGAGTATTCGTGGTTCCAGACCCGCGCCACCCCGGTGCGGGACGGGGCCGGCCGGGTGATCGAATGGTTCGGCACCTCGACCGAGATCGACGACCAGGTGCGCGCGCGGCAGATGCTCGCGGTGCACCGGGAGGAGCTGGAGGCCGAGGTCGCCGCCCGCACCGCCGATCTCAGCCGCGCGCTCGACAGCCTGCAGACCGAGATGGCGGAGCGCGAACGCGCCGAGGGCGCGCTGCGGCACATGCAGAAGATGGAGGCGGTGGGTCAGCTCACCGGCGGCATCGCGCACGACTTCAACAACATGCTGCAGGGAATCGCGGGCAGCCTCGAGATGGCGGGGCGGCGGGCGGCGGAAGGGCGCACGGACGACACGCTGCGCTTCCTGCGCCCGGCGCAGCAGGCGTTGGAACGCGCCGCCGGCCTGACGCGCCGGCTGCTCGCCTTCGCGCGGCGCCAGCGGCTGGAGCCCAAGCTGGTGGACGCCGACGCGCTGGTGGCGGGCATGGCGGACCTGATCCGCCGCACCGTCGGGCCCGCCGTGCAGCTCGACCTGCATCTGCGCGACGGCCGCGCCCGCGTGCTGTGCGATCCGAACGAGCTCGAGAGCGCGCTGCTCAACCTGTGCATCAATGCGCGCGACGCGATGCCGGATGGCGGGCACCTGATCATGGGCACCGCGGACGTGACCTTCGAGGCGGCCGACCTGGCGCAGGAGCAGGCGGCGCAGCCGGGCGACTACGTGATGATCTCGGTCACGGACACCGGGACCGGAATGCCGCCCGACGTACTCGAGCGCGCCTTCGAGCCGTTCTTCACCACCAAGCTGCTGGGGCACGGCACCGGCCTCGGGCTGAGCCAGGTCTACGGCTTCGTGCAGCAATCCGGCGGGCTGGTGCGGCTGGAGAGCGTGCCCGGCCATGGGACGACGGTGTCCATCTGCCTGCCGCAGCACTTGAAGGTGGCGCCGTCCGTGCTGCCCGCGGAGACCCCGGATCCGAAAGTTGCGCAACCCGGCCAGGCGATCCTGCTGGTCGACGACGAGACCATCGCGCGCGAGGCGATGGCGGCGCGGCTGGGCGAACTCGGCTACCGCGTGCTGGAGGCGGCGGATGGACCGGCCGCGCTCAGCATCGTCGACGGCGGCGCCCCGGTCGACCTGCTGGTGACCGATGTCGGGCTGCCGAACGGGATGAATGGCCGCCAGGTGGCGGAAGCGGTGCGGGAGCGGCATCCCGGCGTGCCGGTGCTGTTCATCACCGGCTATGCGGGGACGGAGCTGCCGCCCGGCAGCGAGGTCATCGACAAGCCGTTCGAGCTGAATGCGCTGGCGCGCCGGGTGCAGGGGCTGCTGGCGAAGTAGCGCGCCGCGCGAGACGGCATGCTGATGGCCATGTGTCTCGGGTCCAGCGCTAATGCGGAGGCAGCAATCGGTAGCGGCTGATCGCCTGTCGTCCCGCCTCCGACATCCGAGGAATGGCTTCCAACAGAAGCGCCTCGATCACCGGCGAGATACGGGAGCGGGCCTCCCTGACGGCCTGGAGATCAGCCTTGAACTTCGCGGCATCGAAGGGCTGAGCGCCGATGTCGCGGCGGGTTTCCTCAACGGCGAGGAGCCACTGCCGCTGCAATGTCGCCAGCTCGCCCGAGTGCGACATGAAGGCAGAGCGGAGAATGCGAGCGTCCTCCGGCGAAAGCTTGGAGGACACCTGGTCGATCGCGATCTCGACCAGGCCGCCCGACACGATCTGCCGTTCGGCAACGCGCCAGCGATAGCCTTGCACGCCAAGGAAGGCGAGCAGGAAGAGGTTGAGGGCCAACGAGATCCCAATCACCCACCGCATGTGGCGCCAGCGCGGCTGACCGACGGCTATGGACATCTCACAGGATCCCCACGAGAGAACGAGCGCCCGTGCCAAACAGGGCGCTCGCTGCCAGCGCACCCTGGGGCGGGCCCGCGGGCACAAGAAGCCCCAGGACGATGCCCGCCAGCATTGCCGTGGCGATCACGGCCCCGACGGGCCGCGTGAACAGCCATTGCCAGATCGGGATGGCGTCGACGTCGAGTTCGCGGTCCTGAGCGGCAATACGGACAAGAGCGGCATCGGTGATCGCTTGGATCCGTGCCGGCGGCACCGTCTCGGCAGCGCGGTCTTCAGCAAGAAGTGCGTCGAGCCTCGCGGCCCGTTCCCGCGCTGCCCGCGCGGTCGCAGACGCTGCGCACAGCGCTTCGGCGGCGGCGATCCGGTCGGCGGGCCAACGGTGGAAGTCGGCACCGAACGTCTCGAGCAAGCGCCGAAATCCTGCCTCCGACATGCGCGCAGCCATTTTTCTATCCCTTTCGCGACGTGGATGGCGCGGGCGCCAATTCCGCCTGCAGCGCTTGGCGTGCCCGGTGCAGCAGCGACCAGTAGGCCTTCAGGCTCAGATCCATCACGGCGGCCGCATCCGAACCGCTCATCTCGTCGTAGTAGAACAGCGTCAGTGCCGCGCGCTGCCGCGGCGGAAGGTGTTCCATGGCGATCCCGAGGCGGCGCAGGTCGCTGGCCAGAGCCACCTGCTCCTCGGCACCCGGCGACTCATCCTCGGCCTCGTAGGCCTCGTCCAGCGCGACCGTACGGATTTGCCGCAGGCGATCGAGGCAGAGGCGGTAGACGATGGTGTGGATCCATGTGCTGAGCCGCGAACGCTCCGGCTGCCACTGACCGGCATTGGACCAGATGCGCACGAGCGCCTCCTGCGCCGCGTCCTCGGCATCGACTGTACCCAGCAATCGCCGTGCGAGCCGCAGCATGGCAGGGAGGTGCCGTGCTGCGAGGATTCGGAATGCGGTCTCGTTACCTGCCGCGACCTGACGCATGAGGCCGTCGTCATCGGATTCGGCGACCATCGTCAGCGCCGCTCCGCCCCACCCGCCATCCAATCCGTCCTTCGCCCTGCTGCGTTGCGGCCACGCGGGATGATACGGCGTCCGGGTTCGCTGTCTTCGGAACTGGACGAGAATTTTTTCCCGAAGATTCTGCTCTGCCCCGACCGTTCCAGTCCGCAGGGACCACTCGTCGGCCCTGTCGACGATGAGGCAGTCATGCAGCACCGAAAACCACCATGCCGTGCCGGCGCTGAACCGGCAGGTCACTCCCGACCGGGATCACCCCGCGTCGGCAAACGACAGCGGAGAGCCATTGTGAAGGTCACCTCGATCCCCATCATCTGCGCGGCCACCGTCCTGCTGCTCGCTTCGGGGACCGAAGCCTCCGCGAACTGGCAGCGACATGGCACGCTTCACACCTGGCGCGGCACCTATACGGGTTCGAGCTGGGGCGGGTGCGGTGGCGGGACTTGCTCCCGTGGCGGCAGCATGACAGGCCCCTGGGGTCGCTCGGTTTCGGGCACGCAGTCCGTCACCCATTCTGGCCCCGGGCAGTGGTCCTCCAGCAGCACGGTGACCGGCACGAATGGCGGCACCGCGGCCCGCAATGGCAGCCTGAATTGCGCAGGCGGAAGCTGCACCCGCAACGTCACCGTCACAGGGCCCAATGGCGCGTCGAACACGTGGACGTCGACGGTGCCCTGAGCTTGGCCCGGCCGCTGCGGCTCGTCGTTGCAGCGGCCGCAAAGGAGGCTCGCCGACATGCGACGTCCGACGGTTCCTTGCACCACCCGGCGGACGTGGGTTCGGCCTGAGCAGGTTCGTGAACGGGCCGTCACAGGCGGCCGCGAACGGAGTGCCGTTTGCGACCGCTGCCGGTGCCTGGGCTGCCACCGCCCGCATCACATGCGGCGCGGGTTTGGGATCGTGTCAGGACGATCGATCCCAATGCGGAGCCACCCGATAGAAAGGGCCGTGCTTCACGGCCGATCCGAACCGGTACACGGTGAAAACCTTCTCGATCTCGGGGAGGGCAGGGCGCCTCGGCTCCGCGAGCGGCGCCTATTGCTTGGCGGACTTCGCGGCCGACAGTGCCGACCGGCATTGCTGCGAAAGCTGGTCGGCATTCTGCTTGAAACAGGCGGCCACTCGTCCGCCGCCCGGCTGTGTGCCCGCACAGAGCTTCTGGTAATCGGCTGCGCAGGCCTCTCGCACCGAAGCGGCTCTGCCCTGCTGTGGCCAAGCCGCCGTCCCGGCACATCCGACGAGAAGAGAAACGATCCAGACGAGCTTGCTGCTGCGCATCACGCCACGCGCATCGTTCCATGGCCTTCCCGATCCCGACATTGCCGAACCCCCGGTGCTTCGCAATGCCGGTGATACGCGCCGCGCCGAGAAAGTCTTCGCGGCGATCCGACGCTGCGGCGATCCGGCGCTGCGCCGGTCGGGGGCACCGTCAGCGCGCCATGGCTCCGGGTGATCTTCGTCGCGCCGCCGCAGCCTGCCATAGCGCGACCGGCGGAGGCGTGCCCGCCGGAGCCGTGGATCACGCGATCAAGCACGCTGCTGGACCCTGCCGGCGAGCGCAGGCGCGTGGGACGGGGTCTGGCCCCCCTGCGGACGCACCAGCGCCAGGGCGGTGTTCACCAGCGCCACATGGCTGAACGCCTGCGGCACGTTGCCCATCTGCCGGCCCGCGCGTGGATCGTACTCCTCCGCCAGCAGACCCACGTCGTTGCGCAACGCCAGGATGCGCTCGAACATCTCCCACGCTTCGGCGCGGCGGCCGGCCAGGATCAGGTTGTCGATGTACCACAGGCTGCAGGCGATGAAGGCGCCCTCGCCGGGCGGCAAGCCGTCCTCGGTGTGGCCGGTGTCGTAGCGGAAGATCAGTCCGTGCGACATCAGCCGGGTCTCGATCGCCCGCAGCGTGCCCTGCATGCGCGGATCGTCGACCGGCAGGAAGCCCACCAGCGGCATCAGCAGCACGCTCGCATCCAGCGCCTTGGAGCCGTAGGCCTGGACGAAGGCATTCAGCGCCGGATCGAACGCCTTGGCGCAGATCTCGGCGTGGATCTGGTCGCGCAGCGCCGCCCAGTGCTCCACCGGACCGCCGAAACCGAGCCGCTCGACGGACTTGACGGCGCGGTCGAACGCCACCCAGGCCATCACCTTGGAATGGGTGAAGTGCTGGCGGGGACCGCGCACCTCCCAGATCCCCTCGTCGGGCTCTTGCCAGTTGCGCTCGAGGTGGTCGAGCAGCGCGAGGCCGATCGCGCGCGAGCGGGCGCTCGCCGGCATGCCCTGCATGCGGGCCTGGAAGATGGCGTCCGCCATCTCCCCGAACACGTCGAGCTGCAACTGGGTGGCGGCGGCGTTGCCGATCCGCACCGGGCGCGCCCCCTCGAAGCCGGGCAGCCAATCGGCTTCCCACTCCGCGAGCCGTCGCTCGCCGCCGATGCCATACATGATCTGCACCTGTTCGGGGCTGCCGGCGATCGCGCGCAGCAGCCAGTCGCGCCAGGCCATCGCCTCCTCCGCGTAGCCGGCGCCGCCCAGCGCGATCAGCGTGAAGGTGGCATCCCGCAGCCAGCAATACCGGTAATCCCAGTTCCGCACGCCGCCGCTCTGCTCGGGCAGCGAGGTGGTGAGCGCGGCGACGATCCCGCCGGTCGGCGCGTAGGTGAGCCCCTTCAGCACCAGCAGCGAGTGCTTCACCACGTCGGTCAGCGGGCCGGCATCGGTGCAGCGGTCCGACCAGGCCCGCCAGGCCGCGATGGTGGTGGCGAGCGCCGCCGGCGCGTCGAGCGGCGCGGGCAGCGGGCGGTGCGAGGAGGCATGCGTCAGCACCAGCGGGATCGCGTCGCCTTCGCTGACGGTGAAGCTCGCGACGGTGGTGCGGTCCTCGCCGTGATGCTGCACCGGGCTGCGCAGCAGCACCATCTCGGGACCGCAGATCGCGCGGACGGTGCCGTCCGCGAGCCGCTCGACCCAGGGCACGGCGGCGCCGTATTCGAAGCGCAGGATCAGTTCGCTGCTCATGGCGACCCGCCCGTGCAGGCCGCGCACGATGCGCACCAGATGGGAGCCGTCGGCCTCGAGCGGCATGAAGTCGACCAGTTCGGCGGCGCCCTCCTCGGTGTCGAAGCGGGTGCGCAGGACCAGGGTGCCCGGTTCGTAGTGGCGCGTGACCCTGGCCGGCCCGCTGGGCGCCAGTTTCCAGTGCCCGTGATCGGCATTGCCCAGCAAGGCGGCAAAGCAGGCGGCGGAATCGAAGCGCGGCCAGCACAGCCAGTCCACGGCGCCGTCGCGGCCGATCAATGCGCCGGTCTTGCAGTCCCCCACGAAGGCATAATCCTCGATCCGAGACCGCGCAGGGGGCATGTCGTTCGGCATCTGGTCCTCCTCTCGAGCCACCAGAACGAACGAGACGGCGGATCGCTGCATGGCATGGGCGTGAGCGCGCCGGGCGCGATCGCCGGCCGGCGCACCGCGGCGACCGGGGCGCGCGATTCGCGGACGTGAGCGGGCCGGCGCGCGATCCGTCTCGCCTCCGGCGTCCGGAGCGGCTAAGAAACATCCAGCCGCCGCGATGAATGGCGGGACGATCTGGGAGAAACGCTTCATGCTGCGCCGCACGCTCCGCGCAACCGCCGCCTCTGTCTGTCTTTCCGCACTGCTTGCCGTTCCCGTGCTGGCCCAGGAGCCACGCCCCGGCGGGGTGCTGCACATGTACCAGCGCGACAGCCCGGCCTCGGCCTCGGTGCAGGAGGAGGCGACGTATTCGACCAACGTCCCCTTCATGAGCATCTTCAACAACCTGGTGATCTACAAGCAGGATGTGCCGCAGAACAGCGACGCGAGCATCGAGCCGGAGCTCGCGACCGCCTGGTCGTGGAACGACGACAAGACCCAGCTCACGTTCAAGCTGCGGGAGGGGGTGAAATGGCATGACGGCAAGCCGTTCACCGCCCGCGACGTGAAGTGCACCTTCGACCTGATCCAGGACAAGGGCGAGCAGCACTTCCGCAAGAACCCGCGCAAGCTCTGGTACCAGAACCTCAAGGACGTCGTCGTGAAGGGCGACCACGAAGTCACCCTGCAGCTCGGCCGCCCGCAGCCGTCGATCCTGGCGATGCTCGCCTCGGGCTACAGCGCGATGTACCCGTGCCATGTCAGCCCGGCGCAGATGCGTACGAAGCCGATCGGCACCGGGCCGTTCATGTTGGCCGAGTTCAAGCAGAACGAGATGATCCGCCTGGTGAAGAACCCGAACTACTGGAAGAAGGGGCGGCCATACCTGGACGGGATCGAGATGCCGATCATCACCAACCGGTCCACGGCGATGCTGGCCTTCATGGCGGGCAAGCTCGACATGACATTCCCGATGGAGGTCACCCCGCCGCTGCTGCGCGACATCAAGGCGAACCTGCCCAAGGCCGTCTGCCATTTCGGCCCGCAGAACGTGAACGAGAACCTGATCGTCAACCGCGAGAAGCCGCCCTTCGACAACCCCGACATCCGCCGCGCGATGGCGCTGACGATCGACCGCAAGGCCTTCGTCGAGATCCTGTTCGAGGGCCAGGCGGATATCGGCGGCGCGCTGTTGCCGCAGCCCGAGGGCGTGTGGGGCATGCCGAAGGACCAGATGCAGCACATGCTGGGCTACGATCCGGACGTGCAGAAGAACCGCGCGCAGGCGCGGGCGATCATGGAGAAACTGGGCTACGGGCCGAACAAGCGGCTGAAGGTCACGGTCTCTACCCGCAACATCCCGAGCTACCGGGATCCCGCGGTGATCCTGATCGACCATCTGAAGGAGATCTACATCGACGGCGAACTCGACCCGGTGGAGACCAGCCAGTGGTTCTCCAAGGTCGCGCGCAAGGACTACTCGGTCGGGCTGAACCTGACCGGCAACTCGATCGACGATCCGGACCAGGCCTTCTATGAGAACTTCGCCTGCAAGTCGGAGCGGAACTACTCGCAGTACTGCAACCCGGAGATCGAGAAGCTGTTCGACCAGCAATCCGCCGAGACGGATGTCGAGAAGCGCAAGAAGCTGGTGTGGGAGATCGACCAGAAGCTGCAGGACGACGTGGCGCGGCCGATCATCCTGCACACGCGGGGCGGCACCTGCTGGCAGCCGACCGTGCATGGCTACACGCCGATGTCGAACAGCTCCTACAACGGCTATCGGTTCGAGGATATCTGGATCGAGCACTGACGCCCAGGGCGAGCGGGGCGGGGAGTCGGTCGGGGGCGTCGGTCCTGCCGTAAGGGGGGGGCGCCCCCCGGCGGGGTGCCCCCGGGGGGTGCCTCCCGGGGCGCCGCGCCGGTTGCTACGCCCCGAAGCCGGTCTTCATGCGCACGTATTCCAGCCGGTAGAGCCCACGCAGGAACGGGCCCGTCGCGCCGGCGCCCGCCAGGCCGCGGTCCAGCATGATGTGCTCCAGCGCCTCGGGATCGGTCGCCTCGACCAGCACGAAGCAGGCGGGCGGCTCCTGGATGTCGCTGCGGCCGCGCGTCTCCGTGGTGCGCACCGCCGACGCCGCGGCATCGCCCTGGCAGAGATGCGCGCCGGTCACCCGCCGTGCCTCCGCCGCGGCGCGCACCAGCGCGCGGACCGCCGGCAGGTGCTGCGCGTCGCAGTCGAAGCGCACGGTCAGCAGCGCGCCGCCCATGCCGGGCCCGTGACTCACGACGACGCGCGAGAGGGCGCGGAACGTGTCCTGGAATTGTGACGTGTTGGCGCGCGTCCCCGGCGTCGGGTCGTTCAGCCGGTTGGCGTAGTCCTGTCCCTGCAGGACCGGCATCGCGTCGGCTTCGTAGAGCGTGAAGAATTCGGGATGCGTCGCCCCATCGGCGGCGACATAGCGCCGGCCGCGGCGGAAGCCGGGAATGCCGACGCGTTCGGGCATGTGCTCGTTGACGTGCCAGTCGTAGAACGACTCCCGCATCTCCGGCGCGATGCCGTTCCAGATCGCCACCACCGCTTCGCCCGCCAGCATCCGTCTCTCCCCGTTCGGTCGGCCGCATGCTGGGGAAGCCGCGCGTGGAGGGCAAGGCGGCGGAGCGATTTGCCGGCACCCGGCAACCCGAGGCGACAGCGGCTGTTGAGTCCGCATCCAGCCAGACAGGAGAGACACATGGCCCTACTCAAGGGACGCAAGATTGCCGTCCTCGCCACCGACGGGTTCGAGCAGGTGGAGCTGACGGAGCCGGTGAAGGCGCTCAAGGACGCGCAGGCCCAGGTGGTCGTGGTCGCCCCCGGCGGCGGGCAGATCCAGGGCATGAACCACGCGGAGAAGGGCGACAAGCTGCCGGCCGACCAGGATCTGGCGACGGCGAAGCCGGAGGCGTTCGACGCCCTGGTGCTGCCGGGCGGCGTCGCCAACCCGGACACGCTGCGCATCAACCCGCAGGCGGTCGCCTTCGTGCGTCACTTCGTGCAGAACGACAAGCCGATCGCGGCGATCTGCCATGGTCCGTGGACCTTGATCGAGGCGGATGGCGTGCGCGGCCGGAGCATGACCTCCTGGCCCTCGCTGCGCTCCGATCTCTCGAATGCCGGCGCGCACTGGCAGGACCAGGAGGTGATCGTGGACGGGCGGCTGGTCACGTCCCGCAAGCCGGACGACCTGCCGGCCTTCTGCCGCGAGATGCTGCAGCTCTTCGAGCACAGCATGGTCAACCGTCCGGCGGCGGCCTGAGCCGCGCCATCCAACCGGCCCTCCGCGTCACCGGGCGTGTGGTGACGCGGCCTGGGTCGTGATGTGTGGCGGGATGCGAGGCGGGGGTCGGCCTTCATAGGGGCAGCCCTCCGCCCCAGTCCGCCCTCGCGCCGGGAGCCGCCCGCCGCCGCACGCGACCGACCCGTGCGGGGATGAAAAACCGGCAATCCGTCGCCTGCGCGATTGCGAGGCGCTCGCAATTCGTCTATCCGACCCGCGCCGCGTCGGACCATCCCGGTCCGCGCCTTGCCGCGAGGTCCGTCGCATGAAACGCAGACAGGTGCTGATCGCCGGCGCCACGCTGGGCGCCACCAGTCTCGCCGCCCCGTTCGTGGCCCGCGCGGCCGAGACGGAGATCACCCTCTACAATGCCCAGCATGTCAGCCTCGCCAAGGAGTGGGTGGAGGGCTTCACCCGCGACACCGGGATCAAGGTGGTCACCCGCAACGGCGGCGACACCGCGATGGGCAACCAGCTCGTGCAGGAGGGCACATCCTCCCCGGCCGACGTGTTCATCACCGAGAACTCGCCCGCGATGGCGCGTGTCGAACAGGCCGGCCTGTTCGCGCCGCTGCCCGAGGACACGCTGCGCCAGGTGCCGGCCCAGTTCCGCCCCTCCACCGGTCACTGGATCGGCATCGCCGCGCGCAGCACGGTGTTCGCCTACGACAAGCGCAAGCTGAGCGGGAGCCAGTTGCCGGCCTCCCTGCTCGACCTCGCCAAGCCCGAGTGGAAGGGGCGCTGGGCGGCCTCGCCGTCCGAGGCCGACT
>JAFKLG010000135.1 GCA_017304945.1 Rhodospirillales bacterium | reverse complement strand
GTCGGCGGGGATGGCCGGCTCAAGGCCGGCCATGACATGAGGGAGGAGTCGGCGGGGATGGCCGGCTCAGGGCCGGCCATGACGTGAGGGAGGAGTCGGTGGGGATGGCCGGCTCGAGGCCGGCCATGACGAGGAAGGGCGGGCAGGACGTGCGAGCGTTGGTGGCCGGCATGCGGCCGGCCACCAAGCTCCCGCGCGGCGTTACTCGGCCGCCTTGACCTCCGTGATCTGGGGCGTGCCCTGCCCCAGCGTGCGCTGGTCGCGGCCCGCGGCGATGGCGCGCAGGCGGTTCATCACCGCCCCCGTGCCGGCCGGGATCAGACGACCCACGATCACGTTCTCCTTCAGCCCCATCAGGCTGTCCGTCTTGCCGGCGGTCGCGGCCTCGGTCAGCACGCGCGTCGTCTCCTGGAAGGAGGCGGCGCTGATGAAGCTGTTGGTCTGCAGCGAAGCCTTGGTGATGCCCTGGAGCACCGGCATCCCCACCGCCGGCCGCTCGTCCTTCATCAGCTTGCCGTTGACCTGGTCGAACTCCGTGCGGTCCACCTGCTCCCCGGTGAGGAACGTGGTGTCGCCCGGCTCGAGGATCTCCACCTTCTGCAGCATCTGCCGAACGATGACCTCGATGTGCTTGTCGTTGATCTTCACGCCCTGCAGTCGATAGACGTCCTGGATCTCGTTCACCAGGTAGTCCGACAGGGCCTCGACCCCCAGCACCTTGAGGATGTCGTGCGGCACGCGCGGGCCGTCGACCAGCGGATCGCCGCGGCGCACGAAGTCGCCTTCCTGCACCGAGACGTGCTTGCCCTTCGGGATCAGGTACTCGGTCTCCTCGCCGGTCTCGTCGTTCTTCACGATGATGCGGCGCTTCGCCTTGTAGTCCTTCCCGAACTCCACACGCCCGTCGGTCTCGGCGATGACCGCGTGGTCCTTCGGCCGGCGGGCCTCGAACAACTCGGCCACCCGCGGCAGACCGCCGGTGATGTCGCGCGTCTTGCTGCCCTCGCGCGGGATGCGCGCCAGCACGTCACCCGCCGCCACCTGCGCCCCGTTCTCGACCGAGAGGATCGAGTCCGGCGCCAGGAAGTAGCGTGCATCGGTGCCGTTCGGCAGCCGCAGCACCTCGCCCTTCTCGTCCTTGAGCTGCAGCCGCGGACGCAGGTCGATGCTCTTCGCGCCCTGCTTGTAGTCGACCACGACCTTGGAAGTGAGGCCGGTGACCTCGTCCATCCGCTCGACCAGCGTGATGCTGTCGATCAGGTCGATGTATTCGACCTTACCGGCGCGCTCCGTGATGATCGGCAGGGTGTACGGATCCCACTCCGCCAGCTTCTGCGCGCGGGAGACCGCCTGGCCTTCGTCCACCAGCAGCCGCGCGCCGTAGGGCACGCGGAAGCGGGCCCGCTCACGCTGCTTGTCGTCGACCAGCACGATCTCGCAGTTACGCGACATCACCACCGGCACGCCCTGCGAGTTCATGACCACGTTGCGGTTTTTCACCGCGACGGTGCCTTCATGGCTCGCCTCCACGCTCGACTGCTCCGCGCCACGCTGCGCGGCGCCGCCGATGTGGAAGGTGCGCATGGTGAGCTGGGTGCCCGGCTCACCGATCGACTGCGCGGCGATCACGCCCACCGCCTCGCCGATGTTCACCGGCGTGCCACGCGCGAGGTCGCGCCCGTAGCAATGGCCGCAGACGCCGACGCGGGAGTCGCAGGTCAGCACGGAGCGGATCTTCACCGCCTCGACGCCGGCCTTCTCGATCCGTTCGGCCTGCTCTTCCTCGATCAGCGTATTCGCCGGGATGATCACCGCGTTGCTGGTCGGGTCGAGCACGTCCTCGGCCGAGGTGCGGCCCAGGATGCGTTCCGACAGGGAGGACACGACCTCGCCGCCATCCATCACCGCACGCACGGTGAGGCCGCGATCGGTGCCGCAATCCTCCTCGACGATGATGCAATCCTGCGCCACGTCGACCAGTCGGCGGGTCAGGTAGCCCGAGTTCGCCGTCTTCAACGCCGTGTCCGCGAGACCCTTGCGGGCGCCGTGGGTGGAGTTGAAGTACTCGAGAACCGACAGGCCTTCCTTGAAGTTCGCGATGATCGGCTGCTCGATGATCTCGCCCGAGGGCTTGGCCATCAGGCCGCGCATGCCGGCAAGCTGGCGCATCTGGGCTGGCGACCCACGCGCGCCGGAGTGCGACATCATCCACACCGAATTGGTGGGAACGCCCGCCTCCTGCTTGCTGATCTCCTTCATCATCGCGCCGGCCACTTCGTCGGTGCAGCGCGACCAGGCGTCGACCACCTTGTTGTAGCGCTCGCCCGCGGTGATCAGCCCGTCCTGGTACTGCTGCTCGAACTCCTTCACCTCGGCCTGGGTGCGCCGGATCAGCTCCTCCTTCTCGGCGGGGATGATCAGGTCGTCCTTGCCGAAGGACAGGCCAGCCTTGGCCGCCTGGGTGAAGCCCAGGCCCATCAGCCGGTCGGCGAAGATCACGCACTCCTTCTGGCCGCAGTGGCGATACACCGCGTCGATCACGTCGGAGACGTTCTTCTTCGTGAGCTGCTTGTTGATCAGGGCGAACGGCACCGCCGGATGCTTCGGCAGGATCTGCGCGATCATCATGCGGCCCGGCGTTGTGGTGACGACCTGGCGGATCGGGTTGCCGCCCGCGTCGATCGTCTCGAACCGCGCCTTGATCTTGTCGTGCAGGCTCACCGCCTTGGCGTGCAGCGCGTGCTCGATCTCACCCAACGTGCCGAAGGCCGGCGCCTTGTCGTCCGGCTGGTCGCGGAACGCCGGCGTCTCGAGCGAGAGGTAGTAGAGCCCGAGAACGATGTCCTGCGACGGCACGATGATCGGCTTGCCGTTGGCAGGGCTGAGGATGTTGTTGGTCGACATCATCAGCACGCGGCCTTCGAGCTGCGCTTCCAGCGACAGCGGCACGTGCACCGCCATCTGGTCGCCGTCGAAGTCGGCATTGAAGGCGGTGCAGACCAGCGGGTGGAGCTGGATCGCCTTGCCTTCGATCAGCACCGGCTCGAAGGCCTGGATGCCGAGCCGGTGGAGGGTGGGCGCGCGGTTGAGCATCACCGGGTGCTCGCGGATCACCTCTTCCAGGATGTCCCACACCTCGGGACGCTCCTTCTCCACCATCCGCTTGGCGGCCTTGATGGTGGTGGCGTGACCGTACTTCTCGAGCTTCGAGTAGATGAACGGCTTGAACAGCTCGAGCGCCATCTTCTTCGGCAGCCCGCACTGGTGCAGCTTCAGTTCCGGCCCGACCACGATCACCGACCGGCCCGAGTAGTCGACGCGCTTGCCCAGCAGGTTCTGGCGGAACCGGCCCTGCTTGCCCTTCAGCATGTCGGACAGCGACTTCAGCGGCCGCTTGTTGGCGCCCGTGATGGCGCGGCCGCGGCGGCCGTTGTCGAACAGCGCGTCCACGCTCTCCTGCAGCATGCGCTTCTCGTTGCGCACGATGATGTCGGGCGCGCGCAGCTCGATCAGCCGCTTCAGGCGGTTGTTGCGGTTGATCACGCGACGGTAGAGGTCGTTCAGGTCCGAGGTCGCGAAGCGACCACCGTCCAGCGGCACCAGCGGGCGCAGTTCGGGCGGGATCACCGGCACGACGTCCAGGATCATCCACTCGGGCCGCGAGCCGGACTCGCCGAACGCCTCGATCAGCTTGAGGCGCTTCACCAGCTTCTTGCGCTTGGCCTCGGAGGTGGTCTCCTTCAGCTCGCCGCGCAGCTTCACCTTCTCGGCGTCGAGCTCGATGCGGCCCAGCACCTTCTTGATCGCCTCGGCGCCGATGCCGACCTCGAACTGGTCCTCACCGAACTCGTCCTGCTTGGCGAGGAGCTGATCCTCGGTCAGCAGCTGGTGCATCTTGAGGTCCGTCGTGCCGGGCTCCAGCACCACGTAGCTCTCGAAATACAGGATCTTCTCGAGTTCCTTCAGCGTCAGGTCGACCATCAGGCCGATCCGGCTGGGCAGGGACTTGAGGAACCAGATATGTGCGACCGGCGAGGCGAGCTCGATATGGCCCATCCGCTCGCGGCGGACCTTGGCCAGGGTCACCTCGACGCCGCACTTCTCGCAGATGATGCCGCGGAACTTCATCCGCTTGTACTTGCCGCACAGGCACTCGTAGTCCTTGATCGGACCGAAGATGCGAGCGCAGAACAGCCCGTCCCGCTCCGGCTTGAAGGTGCGGTAGTTGATCGTCTCGGGCTTCTTGATCTCGCCATAGGACCAGGAGCGGATCTGCTCCGGGCTGGCGATCTGGATCTTGATCTGGTCGAAGGTCAGCGCCTGGCCCGTCTGGCCCAGGATCTTCATCAGTTCGTTCATGCGTTCGGTACCCTTCGGATCAAGGGAAACATCTCGTCATCGGCTTCGGTCGATCGGTGTC
>JAFKLG010000116.1 GCA_017304945.1 Rhodospirillales bacterium | reverse complement strand
CGACGTGCAGCGCAGCTTCGGCGGGCTGGTCGCGGTGAAGGACGTCAGCTTCGAGGTGCGCACCGGCGAGATCGTCGCGCTGATCGGCCCCAACGGCGCCGGCAAGAGCACGATGTTCAACATGATCACCGGCGCCCTGCCGGTGAGTAGCGGCCGCATCGTGTTCCGCGGCCAGGACGTGACGCGCACCGCCCAGCGCCGGATCGCGCGGGCCGGTGTCGCGCGCACCTTCCAGCACCTGAAGCTGCGTCCACGCATGACGCTGCTCGACAACGTGCTGCTGGGCGCGCATCCCCGACTGCACGCGGGCCTCCTCGCCGGTGCGCTCACCCTGCGGTGCCAGGAAGAACGGCGCGCCCGCGCCGAAGCCATGGCGCTGCTGCGGCGCGTCGGCTTGGCCGACCGGCCATACGAACGTGCCGGCAATCTTCCTCTCGGGAACCAACGCGTGCTGGAAATTGCCCGCGCACTGGCCGCCGATCCGGTGCTGCTGGTGCTCGACGAACCCGCGGCCGGCTTGCGCCGCCAGGAGAAGCTCGCCCTCGCCGACCTGCTGCGCTCGCTGCGGGAGGAGCACCTGACCGTGCTGCTGGTCGAGCACGACATGGAATTCGTCATGGGCCTGGTGGACCGCATCGTGGTGATGGATTTCGGGTCCAAGATCTGCGAGGGCAAGCCCGATTTCGTCCGCAACGACCCGCGCGTGCAGGAAGCCTATCTCGGAGGCGTCGCCTGATGTCGCTGCTGGTGATCGAGGCGCTGGGCGTCTCCTACGGCCGCATCGAGGCGGTGCGCGACGTGTCGCTCGTCGTGGAGCCCGGGCAGATCGCCACCGTCATCGGCCCGAACGGCGCCGGCAAGACCTCCATGCTGGGCGCCATCATGGGCCTGCATCGCGCCCGTGGCCGGATCACCTATGGCGGCACCGACCTGCGTGAACTCGACGTGGAGGATCGCGTCGAACGCGGTCTCTGCCTCGTGCCGGAACGCCGCGAACTCTTCGGCGACATGTCCGTCTTCGACAACCTGCAACTCGGGTCCTTCTGCCGCCGTCTCGGCCGACCCGAACGACAACGTCGGCTCGAGGACGTGTTCACCCGTTTCCCTCGCCTCAAGGAACGTCGCGCCCAGCTCGCGAAAACCCTCTCCGGCGGCGAGCAGCAGATGCTCGCGCTCGGACGCGCGCTGATGAGCGAACCGAAATTGCTCATGCTCGATGAACCGAGCCTGGGGCTGGCGCCGTTCGTGGTGCGGCAGATCTTCGCGATGATCGCCGGATTGCGGGAGGCGGGCGTCTCCATCCTGCTGGTCGAGCAGAACGCGCGCGCCGCACTGCAGACCGCGGATGTCGGCTACGTGCTCGAAACCGGTGAGCTGGTCCACCACGGACCGGCCGCGGAGCTGATCCACGACCCACGCCTGATCGCCACCTATCTGGGCGGCGCCTGACGCGCCCGGCACGAACGAGAAAGGACGCAAGTGATGGATACCAACCTGCCGACCGGATCGGCCCTCGACGTGCTGGTGCAGAGCGACCGCGCGCGCACCACGCTCTACACGGATCGCGCGCTGTTCGAGCAGGAGATGACCAAGGTGTTCGAGAACACCTGGGTCTGGGTCGCGCATGCGAGCGAGATCGCCAAGCCCGGCGACTTCAAGACCGCGCATGTCGGCCTGCAGCCGGTGATCGTCGTGCGCGACCGCAAGGGTGAGGTCCACGTCCACGTCAATCGCTGCCGTCACCGCGCCGCGACCGTCTGCGAGGTGGCGAAGGGCAAGACCAGCTCCTTCGTCTGCCCCTATCACGGCTGGGCCTACGCGCTCGACGGCTCCCTGCGCGGCGTCCCGTTCGAAGCCGGCTACGACGGCCAGCTCGACAAGCCGCAGCTCGGACTGCGCTCGCTGCGCGTCGAGGAGTACAACGGCCTGATCTTCGCCACCTGCAAGCCCGACATGGAGCCGCTGACGGATTTCCTCGGCGGCGCGAAGAAGTGGATCGACCTGTTCATGAAGCAGGGCGCCGGTTTCCCGCTGATCACCCAGGGCGAACACAAGTTCCGTTTCCCTGGAAACTGGAAGATCCAGCTCGAGAACACCACCGACGCCTATCACTTCCCGCTGGTGCACAAATCCTTCCTCTCGGCCGCCGATCGCGAGACCGTCGATTCCTGGGACATCATGCGCAAGGGCGGCTATGTCGAGGATCTCGGCAATGGCCACAGCGTCATGGTGATGATGCCGGAGCTGGTGGACCTCGAGGCGGACCTGGACGCCCCGATCCCCGAGAAGTTCGAGGCACTGGCCGCCGAATTGCGGCACGACCATCCCGAACAACAGGTGCGGCGCATCGTGCGCGCGGTGGGCGGCTGCGGGTTCAACCTGAACCTGTTCCCCAATCTCGGCTGCTCCGCCGCGTTCTTCCGCGTGCTGCAGCCGATCTCCGTCGACGAGACCGAGATCCGTCACGTCGCCCTCGGCATGCAGGGGGGACCGGCGGCAGCCAATCGCGCGCGGCTGCGCATCCACGAGTTCTTCCAGGGTCCGATGGGCTTCGGCACGCCGGACGACGCCGAGGTGTGGGACCGCGTGCAGCACGGCGCCGCCGGCGGGCGCGACCTGTGGATCCTGCTCAATCGCGGCTTGAGCCATGAGGAGATGCTGCCGGAAGGCGGGCGGCGCAGCGACGTGAGCGCCGAGACCGGCATGCGCGCCGCCTACCGCCAATGGAAGAAGCTGATGGAGGCCTGACATGACCACCACCATGACCCGCATCGACGCCGCCATCTCGCTCGAGGAAGCCATGCAGTTCGCCTGGCTGGAAGGCGACCTGCTGGACAGTGCCGACTACGACGCGTGGCTCGCTCTGTGGACGCCGACCTCGCGCTATGTCGTGCCGATCGAGCCCGGCGCGACCGATTTCGAGAACACGCTGAACTACGCCTATGACGACGGGATGATGCGGGCGAAGCGGGTCGACCGGCTGACCAGCGGCCAGTCCGTTTCCGCCTCGCCCGTGCCGCGCACCGTGCGGCTGCTGTCGCGCTTCCGCGTGCTCCGCTCCGATGCCGAAGGATGTGAGCTGCGCTGCGCCCAATTGCTGACGGAGTTCCGGCGTGAGCGCGAGCGCAGCTATGCCGCCGATATCGAGTTCCTGTTCGTGCGCACTGCCGATGGGCTGCGCATCGAGCGCAAGGTGATCCGCCTGATCAACGCGACCGCCGCGCTGGGCGGCATCGGCTACATCCTGTGACCGACACGGGCGCCACGGCGACGGGCGCGCCGGCCGACGGCACGCAACGGCGCGTCGCCCTGGTCACCGGGGCCGCCAGCGGCGTCGGCGCCTGCATCGCCGCCGCGCTGCACGGCGCCGGCTACCGGGTCGCCGTGACGGATCTCGACGCCGCGGCCGCCAATACCGTCGCGGCGCACCTCGACCCCTCCGCTGACACAGCCTTCGGCCTCGCGCTCGACGTGCGCGAGAAGCCCGCGTTCGAACACGCGCTCGCCGCGCTCCTGGCGCGCTGGGGCGCCGCGCATGTGCTGGTCAACAACGCCGCGATGACGGTGGCGCGGCCGGTGATGGAGATTCCGCCCGAGGAGTTCGACGCCGTCATGGCGGTGAACGTGCGCGGCACCTTCCTCGGCTGCCAGGTGTTCGGCACGCATTTCCGCGCCCAGGGCCATGGGCGGATCGTCAACATGGCCTCGCTCGCCGGCCAGAACGGTGGCACCGCGACCGGCGCGCACTACGCGGCGTCGAAGGGCGCCATCATGACGCTGACCAAGGTGTTCGCGCGCGACCTCGCCGCCGGCGGCGTCACCGTGAACGCGGTCGCGCCGGGACCGCTCGACACGCCCATGGTGCATCGAACCGTGCCCGCCGAACGGATGGGGGCGATGCGCGCGGCGATCCCGGTGGGCGAGATCGGCGACCCGCGTTTCGTGGCATCGCTCGTGGTGCAGCTCGCTTCGCCCGAGGCCGCGTTCACCACCGGCGCGACCTGGGACGTGAACGGCGGACTCTACATGCGATGACCCATCCAACGATGAACGGAGGACACGCGATGACGATCGAGGAGCTGTCGGCGCAGGTGAAGGCGCTTGCCGCCGAGGTGACGGTGCTGCGCGCCGAGGCGGAGATCCGCCGCGTGCAGGCCCGCTACATGTTCCTGTGCGACACGCCCTGCCCCGAGGCGGGCGTGGAGAACGACGCGGAGCGGATCGACCGCATCGTCGACCTCTACACCGAGGACGGGATCTGGGAAGGCGTCGGCCCCTACTACGACAACCAGTTCGGCCGTTCGGTCGGGCGCGCCGCCATCCGCCAGCATTTCGAGAAGTTCTGGGGCCAGAAGCGCGATCCGGCCCTGCTGCTGAACGTGCACTACCTCACCACCGAACACATCGTCGTCGAAGGTTCGGAGGCGACCGGCCACTGGGTGCACATGCAGCCGTGGATCTTCTCCGACGGGTCCTCCCTGCTGCGCTCGAGCCGGCTCTACAACAAGTTCCGCCTGGTCGACGGGCAGTGGAAGATCGCCCGCACGCGCACCGAGAACGTGTTCGTCGCACCGCTCGCCCCCGGCTGGGCCGAGAGCGTCGGCCACACCTCCGTCCTGATGCGCATCTGAGGAGCGTGCCATGAGCTTCACCGACCGCGCGCTCGCCGAGATCGATGGCCTGCATCGCGTCCTGCAGCGCTGGTTCCGCGCCGAGGGCGCGCAGGATCCCGCTCTGGTGCTCAGCCATTTCGCGCCCGACTACACGATGATCACGGCGGGCGGGAAGCTGATCACGCTCGACATGTTCCGCGCCGGCCTGCCCTCGATGTGGGGCAGCCGCCCCGGCCTGGTGATGGAGATCAGCCAGGAGACGCTGATCCATGCGGGCGAGGGGGTCGCGCTGATGAGCTACGTCGAACGCCAGCACCTGAACGGCAGCTTCAACGACCGGTTCAGCACCGTGCTGATGCTGGATCGCGGCGCCGACGCGACCCCCGCCTGGCGCCACCTGCAGGAGACGATGTTCGGATGACGGGGCCGGCGCTCTGGCAGCGGTACCGGTTCCGCGGGCACGAGGTGGTGGTGGTCCAGCAATGGTCCGACTCGTTCGGTCGCCGCATGGTCCGCATCGTCGCCGCGGCGCCGGATGCCGGCGAGGCCGGGTCGGACGATACGGGCGTCGGCCTGCCCGAGGACGCGTTCCTCGCCGAAGCCGAACCGCGGCCGGAGTGAGCGAGATGTCCGACGCAGTCCTCGACGTGCAGATCGTCCGCCGCCAGGTGCAGGCCGACGGCATCATCGTGCTGGAACTGGTCGCGGCCGATGGCGGCGCCCTGCCGCGCTTCGAGCCCGGCGCGCATGTGGACGTGCTGGTCGGCCCTGACCTCGTGCGGCAGTACTCGCTGTGCAGCGACCCGGCGCGGACCGACCGCTACCGGCTGGGCATCCTGCTCGATCCCGCCTCGCGCGGCGGGTCGGCCGCGATCCATGCCGGATTCCGCGAGGGCGACCGCATCCGCATCGGCGTCCCGCGCAACAACTTCCCGCTCGCGGCCGGGAACGCGACCTCCGTGCTGCTGGGCGGCGGCATCGGCATCACCCCGCTGCTCGCGATGGCGCACCACCTCGACGCCGCCGGCCGCCCGTTCGCGCTGCACTACTGCGCGCGCAGCCGCGGCAAGGCCGCCTTTCTCGAGGAGCTGGCGGCAGCGCCGTACGCGCGCCACGTCACGCTGCATTTCGACGACGAGGCTGCGGCCCAGCGCCTCGACCCGGCGCGCGACCTGCCCGATCCCGCCGGCGGCGCGCATCTCTACATCTGCGGCCCGACCGGGTTCATGGACTGGCTGATCGCCGCCGCGCGCACGCGCGGCTACCCCGAGGACCGCATCCACCGCGAGTATTTCGGCGCCGAGGTCGACCTGTCGGGCGACGCGTTCGAGGTCGTGCTGGCGGGCAGCGGCCGCACCGTCCCGGTCGCCGCCGGTCAGTCCATCGTGGCGGCGCTGAAGGCGGTGGGCGTGCAGGTCGCCGTCTCCTGCGAGGAGGGGGTCTGCGGCACCTGCATCTGCACCGTGCTGGAGGGCGTGCCGGACCACCGCGACTCCTACCTCACGGAGGAGGAGCACGCGGCGAACGACCAGATGGCGCTCTGCTGCTCCCGCGCGAAGACGCCCAAGCTGGTGCTGGACCTGTGACCCCGGCCACCGTCCCGCCGGCCGCCGCGACGGTCGAGCCGCGGCTGCGCGCGGCGGCTGCGCCCGCATGACGACCATCGAGCGCCACTTCGTGCGCACCCGCTCCGGCCGCCGTCACGTGGCCGAGGCGGGCAGTGGTCCGGCCGTGCTGCTGCTGCACCAGACCCCGCGCTCCTGGGACGAGTACCGCGATCTCCTCCCGCTGCTGGGACGCCACGTCCGCGCCATCGCATTGGACACGCCGGGCTTCGGCGACTCCGATCCGCTGCCGGACGGGCCACCCTCGATCGAGGCCTGGGCGGCGGCGGCCCTGGACCTGCTGGACGCGCGCGGCATCGATCGGGCCGTCGTGGTCGGACACCACACCGGGGCGGTCATCGCGCTCGAGATGGCGGCGCGCGCGCCGGAGCGCCTGCCCGCCCTGGTACTCTCCGCCTGTCCCATGGTGGATGCGCCGCGCCGCGCCCATCATGCCGGCCGCCGCGTGGTCGACGAGGTCGAGCGCGGGCCGCACGGGCAACATCTCGGTGCCCTGTGGCAGGCGCGGGCGTCCTTCTACCCGCCCGACCGGCCCGACCTGCTCGAGCGCTTCGTCGTCGACGCATTGAAGGCCGGGGACCTGGCGGTGGAAGGCCATCGGGTGGTGAACCGCTACCACATGGAAACCCGGCTCCCCCGGGTCACCTGCCCGACCCTGGTGATCGACCCGCTGGCGGACCCGCATGCCCACCCCTCCGCCGCGCGCATCGCCGCCGCCATCCCCGGGGCGCAGCTCGTGCCGATCGAGGGCGGCATGGTGCCCCTGCCCGACCAGCATCCCACCGCGTTCGCGGCGGCGATCCTCGACTTCCTGGCGGCGCAGCGCTGGACGGGGGATGCGCTTCCACCCTCCGCGGGGGATGCGCTACGCTCCCGGCATGGACAACGATGAACTGCCCCGCGCCCATCACGACCTGGGCGGCGTCCCCAAGTTCCTCTGCGAGCCGGTGGACGTGGAGCCGCATGCGCTGACCGATTTCGACAAGGAGGTCGATGCGATCCGGCAAATCCTCGGCGCCAAGCAGGTGATGTCGGTGGACGAGTTGCGCCGCGGCATCGAGGCGATCCCCGAGGCGGAGTACCATCGGCTCAGCTACTACCGCCGCTGGATCCGCTCCATCACCGACAACCTGCTGCGCAAGGGCGTGATCACCGAGGCGGAGCTGCGCGCCGCCCTGGGGTCGCCATGACGCTCGCCCCCGGCAGCGCGGTACGCGTCCGCCTCGACTGGCCGGAGACGCGCGGGCCGGTGCATATCCGCACGCCCTGGTACCTGCGCGGCGCGCGGGGGACGGTGGTGCGCCATCTGGGCGACTTCCCCAACCCCGAGGACCTCGCCTTCGCGCGTCCCGCCGAACGGCGCGCGCTGTATCACGTGCTGTTCGACCAGGATGCGATCTGGCGGGAGGACCATCCGGGGGACGAACTCCTGGTCGAACTCTACGAACATTGGTTGGAGCCGGCATGAGCGACCTGCTGGAGACCCAAAGCGAGCGGCTGCTGGAAGCGGTGCGCGGCCTGCTCGCGCAGAAGGGCATCGCCTCCCCCTCGGAGATCAGCGAGCGCATCGCCATCACCGACCGCGCGAGCCCCGGCCAGGGGGCGCGGATGGTGGCGAAGGCCTGGACCGACCCGGCCTACCGCGCCCTGATGCTGGCCGATGGCGCCAAGGCGGCCGAGGCGATCGGCATCCCGATGCGGGGCATGCCCCCGCTGGGCGTGCTCGAGAACACGCCGGAGCTGCACAACCTGGTGGTCTGCACCCTGTGCAGTTGCTACCCGCGCGCCGTGCTGGGCTACCCGCCGTTCTGGTACAAATCCGCCGCGTATCGCGCGCGCGCCGTACGCGATCCGCGTACGATGCTGGCGGAGGAGTGGCAGACCGTCATCCCCGCCGAGGTGAAGCTGCGGGTCGTGGACTCCACCGCCGATTACCGCTGGATGGTGCTGCCGCTGCGCCCCGCCGGGACCGACGGCTGGAGCGAGGACCGCCTGGCCGCGATCGTGCGGGAAGGCGACATGATCGGGGTAACCATTCCGACCGTGTAGCGACGGGATCGTGACCGGCTGCCGGCGCGCCATCCGCACGACCGAAGCGTTGTCATTCCTCGGTTGGATGAGGAAGCTCTCGCATGAGAACGATGACGCTCGCGCTGCTGACGCTGCTGGTCTCGCCCGCCCTGGCGCAGACCCCCGCGCCGACCGCTCCAGCGCTCACGCCGGCCCCCGTGCAGAACATGCCGACCAAGGACGATGCGGCGCTGAAGGTCGACACCGTCCGCATGCGCGAGGGCTACCGGGTCGCGAAGATCATGGGCGGCACCGTCCACAACAGCCAGAACCAGTCGGTCGGAACCGTGGACGACCTGCTGCTGAACGCATCGGGCGACCAGGTGGTGGTCGCGGTGCTCTCGGTCGGCGGCTTCCTCGGGATCGGCAACAAGCTCGTCGCGGTCCCCTACAAGGACCTCCAGATCGAGCGGAAGAACGACGGCATCAGCCTCATGTTGCCGAATGCCACCAAGGAAGCGCTGACGGCGATGCCGACCTTCAAGCCCGACTGATCCCGGCCGGCCGCCGCACACGAGGCACGGGCGGCTGGCCGCAGGCGAGGCGCGGGTCGCCGGAGGCGTCAGCGAGACGGGGGCGTGCCGGTGATCCGCGCCAGCAGCGCGGGTGCCAGGCCCTTGGCGGGTTTCGGCGCCGGGCGGGCGAAGCTGCCCACCGTCGCCTTGCGCGGATGCAGGCCGATCACCGCCTCGGCCAGCCGCACGGCACAGGCAACGCCGTCCAGGGTGGGGACCGGAATCTCGCCCGCAACCTCGCGGGCGAGGCCGGCGATGGGCCCGCCCCCCAGGATGATCGCCTCGGCGCCGTCCTCGCGCACCGCGGCCTGGCACTCGGCCAGCAGCCGGTCGCGGAACTGGTCCTTGGCGCGGGTGATGTCGGGGATCGGCACGTCGAGCGCGCGCACCGAGACGAGCCGGCCAGCCAGCCCATGCTCCTCGGCGCATTCGACGTACCAGCGTCGCAGCCGCTGGGTCAGACACACGATCGAATAGCGCCGCGCCAGCGTCCAGGCGGTCAGCATGGCGGATTCGGCGATGCCGAACACCGGGACGTCGGCGAACTCGCGCGCGGCCGCCAGGCCCGGATCGCCGAAGGCCGAGACGATCGCGCCGTCACAGCCGGGGCCATGCTCCGCCAGCGCCTGCAGCACGGCATGCGCGGCGATCGCCGCCTCGGCGCGGTTCTCCACGTATTGCGGGCCGAACGCGGCGCTGACCGCCACCACCTCGGTGCCGGGGGAGGCGTGGCGGCGCGCCTCCTCGGCCATCGCCGCCGTGGTGGCCTCGGTGATGTTCGGATTGATCAGCAGCAGCCGCATCGCCGCGCCCCGCTCGGTCAGCGGCCGGTCAGGATGCGCTCGACGAGCTGCTTGACGGTCGGGATGAAGCCGTTCGAGTAGAACGGATCCTTGGCGAAGCGGAACGCGTTGTGGCCGCTGAACATCAGGTTGTGCTCGACCGCCGAGGGATCGTCGCTGCGATGGGCGATATCCTGCAGCGTCTTCTGGATGCAGAAGCTGCGCGGATCGGCCTTCTTGCCGTTGGAGTAGTCCGGCTCGTGCTGCGCCCAGTTGGAGAAGCGGCAGGAGCTGAGGCAGCCCATGCAGGCCTGCTGGTCGGCCAGGATCTCCTGCGCCTTCGCCGGGGTGACGAAAATCAGCGTGGAGTCGGGCGTGCGCAGCGCCTCGATGAAGCCGAGGGCCTCCCAGGAGCGGGCCCGCTCCAGATCGGCCGGGGTGAGATAGACGATGCGCTTGCGCGGCCCCACGCCGTATTCGGCAATGTGCTCGCCGATCGGGTCGGTGCTGAACGCGACCTGCCGCTCGTTACGCTCCCGCAGCTCCTGGATGAAGCCGTTGTTCACCGCCGAGGAGTAGAAGCCGGTCGGGCTGAACCGGTTCAGGAACACGTCGCCCTCATGCAGGGTCAGCAGCCGCTGCTTCCAGGCATCGCCGATCGGGCTCTCCTTGGTCAGCAGCGGACGCGTGCCGAACTGGAACGCGATCGGGCCGAGATCGGGATTGTCGATCCAGTCCTCCCACTCCTCCAGCCACCAGACGCCGCCGGCCATGATGATCGGGGTCTCGTGCAGACCGAACTCGCGCATCTGCTTGCGCAGGGCGAGCACGCGGGGGAATGGATTTTCGGGCCGGGTCGGATCCTCGCCGTTGGACAGGCCGTTATGCCCGCCGGCCAGCCACGGATCCTCATACACCACGCCGCCCAGCAGCGAGGCGGCCTTGTGGTAGGCGCGCCGCCACAGCGCGTTGAAGGCGCGGGCGGAGGAGACGATCGGGTAGTAGTGGACGTTGAACCGCGCCGCGATGTCCGACAGGCGATACGGCATGCCGGCGCCGCAGGTGATGCCATGAATCAGGCCGCGGGCCTGCTCCAGCACCTCGGTGATGATGCGTTCGGCGCCGCCCATCTCCCACAGGATGTTGGCGTGGATCCGGCCCTTGCCGCCGGCCAGGTCCCAGGCGCGGCGGGCTTGGGCGAGCGCCCCCTTCACCGCGTAGCCGACCAGCTCCTCATGCCGATCCCGGCGGGTGCGGCCGTGATAGATCTGCGGAATGGGATGGCCCTGGTCGTCGTAGCTGTCCGCATTGACGGCGCTGAAGGTGCCCACGCCGCCCGCGGCGGCCCAGTTGCCCGAGGACAACCCGTTCGAGATCGAGACGCCCTTGCCGCCTTCGATTAGCGGCAGAACCTCGACTCCTCCCATTCGGATCGCATTGATGGCGCGCATTCGCCCTGATCCTTCGTGTGAACCGCCGCGCGCCGAGCGCTCCGTGCTCGGCGCGTAACCGATACGCTGCCTGTCACCGGATTCAAGTGTTTCCCTCCGGTGACAGGGTGTGTCCGTCAGGCTTGGGGCGATATCCGCCCCGCCTTACTCCCCGACGACGGGCTGGTCGGAGCCCTCCGGCATCGGCGCCTGGTCGCGGCGGTCGCGGCGGTCACCACGATCCCCCCGGTCCCGACGATCCCCGCGCTCGCCGCCCTCGCGACCCTCACCCCGTTGGGGCTTGGCGCCGACCTGTTCGGTGATGTCGGCGCCGGTCGCCTGGTCGACCACCCGCATCGACAGCTTCACCTTGCCGCGCTCGTCGAAGCCGATGACCTTCACCTTCACCGCGTCACCGACATTGACCACGTCGGTGGTCTTGCCGACCCGGCCCTGCTGCAGCTCGCTGATGTGCACGAGCCCGTCGCGGGAGCCCAGGAAGTTCACGAAGGCGCCGAAATCGGCGGTCTTCACGACCTTGCCGGTGTAGATCACGCCGATCTCCGGCTCCGCCACGATGCCGCGGATCCAGTCGATCGCCTGCTGGGTCTGCAGCGCGTCGGTGGAGGCGATCTTGATCGTGCCGTCGTCGTTGATGTCGATCTTGCACTTGGTCTGCTCGACGATCTCGCGGATCACCTTGCCGCCGGTGCCGATCACTTCGCGGATCTTCTCCTTCGGCACGTTGATCACGGTGATGCGCGGCGCGGTGTCGGCCACGTCCTGCCGCGCGCCGGTCAGCGCCTTGGCCATCTCGCCCAGGATGTGCAGCCGCCCGTCACGGGCCTGGCCCAGCGCGATCTGCATGATCTCCGGCGTGATGGAGGTGATCTTGATATCCATCTGCAGGCTGGTGACGCCGACCTCGGTACCGGCGACCTTGAAGTCCATGTCGCCGAGATGGTCCTCGTCGCCCAGGATGTCGGTCAGGACCGCGAAGCCCTTGTCTTCCTTGATCAGCCCCATGGCGATGCCGGCCACCGGCCGCTTCAGCGGCACGCCGGCGTCCATCAGCGCGAGCGAGGTGCCGCACACGGTCGCCATCGAGGACGAGCCGTTCGACTCGGTGATCTCGGAGACGACGCGCATCGTGTAGGGGAACTGGTCCTTCGACGGCAGCAGCGGATGCACGGCGCGCCAGGCCAGCTTGCCGTGGCCGATCTCACGCCGGCCGGGGGAGCCCATGCGGCCCGCTTCACCCACCGAGTAGGGGGGGAAGTTGTAGTGCAGCATGAAGTTCTCGCGATACTCGCCCTCGAGCGCGTCGATCACCTGCTCGTCCTGGCCGGTGCCGAGGGTGGCGACCACGAAGGCCTGGGTCTCGCCGCGGGTGAACAGGGCGGAACCATGGGCGCGCGGCAGAATGCCGACCTCGGCCACGATCGGGCGGACCGTCTTGGTGTCGCGGCCGTCGATGCGCATGCCGGTGTCGAGGATCGCGTTGCGGACGATATCCGCCTCGAGGTCATGCAGGATCGCGCCGGCGCGGCCGGTCTCCAGCCCCTCGGCGGCGAGCGCCTCGACCACCGCCTTCTTGGCGGCGCCGACCTTGGCGTAGCGCTCCTGCTTCACCTGCTCCTTGTAGCCCTCGGCGATGGAGGCGCGACCGAGCGCGTCGATGCGGGCCTCAAGGGCCTTCTCCTCCTCGGACGGCTCCGGCAGCGGCCAGGGGTCCTTGGCGGCGTATTCGGCGAGCTCGATGATCGCCTGGATCACCGGCTGGAACGCCTTGTGGCCGAAGGTGACGGCGCCCAGCATCACGTCCTCGGGCAGCTCCTGCGCCTCGGACTCGACCATCAGCACGCCCTCGGAGGTCCCGGCGACCACCAGGTCGAGCGCGGTGTCCTTCATGTGGTCGGAGGTCGGGTTGAGGATGTACTGGCCGTCCTTGTAGCCGACGCGGGCGGCGGCGACCGGGCCGAAGAACGGGATGCCGGACAGGGTCAGCGCCGCGGAGCAGCCGATCATCGCGACGATGTCGGGGTCGTTCTCCAGGTCGTGGCTGACCACGGTGGCGACCACCTGGACCTCGTTGCGGAACCCCTCGGGGAACAGCGGGCGGATCGGCCGGTCGATCAGGCGGCTCTTGAGCACCTCGGCCTCGGAGGGGCGACCCTCCCGCTTGAAGAACCCGCCGGGGATCTTGCCCGCGGCGAAGGCCTTTTCCTGGTAATTCACCGTGAGCGGGAAGAAGTCCTGGCCGGGCTTGGCCGTCTTCACGCCGACCGCGGTGCAGAGCACGATGGTGTCGCCGTAGCGCGCCAGGACGGAGCCGTCGGCCTGGCGGGCGATCTTGCCGGTCTCCAGGACGAGCTTGCGTCCACCCCAGTCGAGCTCTTTACGGAAGTAGTTGAACATACGCGCAGTCTTCCTTCGATGCGCGGCATGGGCGGCTGCCATCCCCGAACGATCCGTGCGTCCCTTGCGGCGGGGAGGCGGCGTCTCGGGTCGCATGGATGGCGGGCTGCGCACAGGGGAAATTGGGGCTCTGCGCAGCCGCGGGCCATGTGGCCGGAAACGCCGTCGCGGTTCCCGCACCTCTCGGAGCGTACCGGACCGGCGGTCTGCCAATCCGCCGCATGTCGCGGCGTTGCGGGGGCCGTGACCCGCCCCCTCGAGTTCGGCCGGCATCAGCCGACCTGTTCCGTGACATGACGCCGACCAGCCGGCGCATGCCCATCAACGCGGGCATTCCCGCGTCGCACCCGCATCGCGCGGGCGCGCGGCCGAAACGCGGCCTCCGCACCAGATGGGGCGCATTGCGCCCGAAACCAGCACTTTTGGCCGCGCGCCGGTCAGCGGCGGAGGTTGAGCCGCCCGATCAGCGCCTCGTAACGGCCCTGATCCTTCTTCTTCAGGTAGTCGAGCAGCCGCCGGCGGCGGCCCACGAGCATCAGCAGGCCCCGGCGCGAGTGGAAATCCTTCGCGTGGGTCTTCAAATGTTCGGTGAGGTTGCCGATGCGTTCGGAGAGGATCGCAACCTGGACTTCCGGGCTCCCGGTATCGCTGGGAGCGGTTGCGTATTCGCCAATGAGCGCCGTACGGCGTTCGGCCGTGATCGACATCGCATGTCCTTCCATCAAGGGGTTGAACGTCGCGCGCCTGGCTGCCGAGTCCCGCTCCGGTCACGCCGGAGCGCGTTCAGAGAACTCGTTCGGGTTTCAGCAATCCGTCTTCCAGACGGCACAGCCCGATCACGCGGCCCCCCGCCATGGCGCGCACCGTCCCACCGCTTGGGTCGGCCTTGCCTGGAATCCGACCCATCAGCGCCACCAGGCTGATTGCCTGGCCATGCCGCAGATCGGCGGCCTCCGTCTCGGTCAGGGCCAGCGCCGGGATGTCGGCCAGCGCGGTCGCGACCGGAAGCAGAAGGTCCGGGGAAGCGGGCGCGGTATCGTCCGCCTCGCGCAATTTGTCCAGCGGAATCGCCGCCGTCTCCTGGAACGGACCCACCCGCATGCGGCGCAACGCCGCCACGTGGCCCACCGTGCCGCAGGCGCGGGCGAGATCGCGGGCGAGGCTGCGCATGTAGACACCCTTGCCCGAGGCGACCTCGAAGATCGCGTGGTCGGCGTCCGGCCGTTCGACCAGCTCGAACCGGTCGACGCGCGCGACACGCGGCTCCAGCACCGGGGCGCGACCCTCCCGCGCCATGTCGTAGGCGCGCTCGCCGGCCACCTTCACCGCGGAGAACGCGGGGGGCACCTGCATGATCTCACCCTGGAAGGCGGCCAGCTCCGAACGGATGCGCGCGTCGGTCGGGCGTTCGGCGGAGGTCTCGGTCACCGTCCCGTCGGCGTCGTCGCTGTCCCGCGCCTCGCCCATCCGCAGCGTGAAGCGGTAGAGCTTGGTGCCGTCCATGACATAGGGCACGGTCTTGGTGGCGGCGCCGAAGGCGATCGGCAGCACGCCGGTCGCGAGCGGATCGAGGGTGCCGCCATGGCCCGCCTTCTGCGCGTCGAAGATCCGCTTCACGCGATTGACCACGTCGGTGCTGGTCAGCCCCTGCGGCTTGTCGATGATCAGCCAGCCGTCGAGCGGACGGCCGCGGGGCTTGCGGCGGGACATGGGGGCGGGCTTTCGCGTTGGAAGGCGGGCGGCGTAGGGGCGCCGCGCACTCCTGTCAACCGCGTTGCGGCCTGCCGGGTCCAGGGCCGTGCCGATCCCTCGGACGGCGCGCGGGCCGGCACCGATGCCCGCTCCGCCCTGTGCCGCTCAGTCACCCACGGCGCGGTTGAGCAGCGACGCGATCGCGGTGATCAACTGCGCCGGCACGAACGGCTTCGGGATCATGATGCTGTGCGGCACGCCATAGGCGGCCCAGTCCCGGTCCTTCTCGCCGCTCATGTAGACCACCGGGAGGTCCGGCAGGCGTTCCCGCGCGCGGCGTGCGAGCGCCCAGCCGTCGAGGCCGGTGCCGAGCTGGATATCGGTGACGAGGACCTGGAACCGCGTTGCGTCCGCGTCGACATCCTCGAGCGCGTCTTCGCCCCGCGTGCGGAGCAACACCTTGAAGCTCTCGTCGGTCAGGGCACTCTCCAGGAGGTCGGCAATGAACGGATCGTCCTCGACGAGGAGAACCGTCACGTCTCCAATGACGTCCACAGACACGCGCTCCCGGAGAAGGCCCAGTCAGCGCATGTTTCCGGCGGCATGTCCAAGCCTCATTCTCGAAAACGAACCTCGCACGCAGTCGTGACGTGCCAGCGCCAGGCGGAGCGGGGTCGCCCGTCGTGAAAAACCAAGCGGGATCAGGGCCCTCGGGCCGTTCGGCGGCGTGCCGCTCCGACGCGGCCCGGCTGGCGCCGCGCCATCGCGAGGCGCCGTCGGATCCGCTCCACGATGGGGCCGGTGATGGTGAGCGGGGCGTAGCCGAACGCCTCCCACAGCCCGATCGGCGCGCCATCGAAGCGAGGCACCGCCTGCACCACGGCACCCGCGTTGGCGAAGGCGCTGCGACCGCCGACCTCCAGGTAACTTTCGGCGGGCAACCCGTCCGCCAGCAGCACGTCGTGGCCGTCGAGCTCGACGTGGAAGTAGGTGACCCGGGAATGCGCGACCTGCGCGACCAGCCCGCCATCGACCAGATGCCGGATCGGGATCAGCGCGCCCTCCAGGAACACGGCGTGGTCGGGCGAGAGATACAGGTCGCGTGCCGGCATCCCCGCTCCGAACGCATGGGCGCGGATGCGCACCGGCCGGACGGCGGTCGGGTCGGGGTGGCAGCGGCAGTCGATGGCGCGATGGCCGATCCAGCGCACCGGACGCATCCCGCCGCCGATGGTGCGGACGCGGTCGCCGACGACCAGCCGCTCGACCGCGACCTCGCCCCGCTCCGTCGCGATCCGCGTGCCGGCGGCGAAGCAGGCGAGCGGCTGGACCCCGAACAGCCCGTCGGCCAGATCGAACATCACCCGGTAGCCGAAGAACGGGATCAGGCCCGTGTTGACCGACCCGGCCGCGGTCGGGGAGGCACTCTGTCCGGTATTGAGCTGGTTGAGCCCGGGCTGGTCGCCGCCGGTGAAGCTGAGCGACCACCCGGCAGCGGCGCCCGGCGCGGCACTGCCGCTCATGGTCACGGTGGTGCGGTTGTCGATCTGCCGCCCCTGCACATACGGGGCGAGATCCTCGGCGGTCAGGGTCGTGCCCTCGTAGATCCGGCCGGTCGGAGAGCCGGTGTCGACGACGTAGCCGGTGACGGTGCTGAACGGCGGGGCGGTGCCGTCATTGAGGACGAACTCGCCGCTGATCTGGGCCTCGCCATAGGTCGGCTGACCCGAGTTCGGGAACAGGTCGACCAGGCTCTGCCCCTGCATCGGGGTGACCGTCGTGAAGCTCGCGATATCGGCGGCGCTCAGCCCGACCTGCACGTCCCCGATCTGCCCCAGCTGGCCGTTCGGCCAGGCGCCGACGGTCACGATGAACCCGTCGGAGAGCCCGTCACCGAGTTGCGGCAGCAATGCCGCGAGCCCGAGGCCGGAATGCAGCGACATGCCGAAATCGCCCCAGGTCGTGGTCTGCAACGGCGGCGTCGCGGTCATCCCGGTGAGGGTCGTGTTCCACTGCTGGGTGGTGAAGGATCCGGGGTTCTGCGCGCTCAGGATCATTCCGATCGTGGCGTCTGCGAGTGCGATCGTGCCGCCGTTGGTCGTCTGGAAGGTGACGTCGGCGGTGACGGGCTGGGTCGCGTAGGTATTGCCGCTGGCGTAGGAGTTGATCACCGGCGCCTGGCTTTGCGGCGTGGTGGCGCCCCAGGTGGCCGGATCGTAGGCGGCGTAGAAGCCGGTGCCGCCGGTGTCGAACTCGTACATCCGATAGGTGGCACCGCCGTCCAGGCTCACCTGGATGCCGATCTTGTAGCCGCCGCTGAACGGCAGGAGGTAGAGCGGGATATGGGCCGGGGTGACGCCGGTTCCGGTCGGGGTCCCGACCGCCTGCGGGGTGGGGGTCGCCTCGATCGTCACCGCGGCGCCCGCGGCGGTGCGGACCACCTGGAAGTGGCT
This sequence comes from Rhodospirillales bacterium, assembly GCA_017304945.1. Classification (GTDB taxonomy): domain Bacteria; phylum Pseudomonadota; class Alphaproteobacteria; order Acetobacterales; family Acetobacteraceae; genus Rhodopila. The sequence continues at coordinate 16,374 of JAFKLG010000116.1, read as the reverse complement.
GTGGCTGTAGTCCTGGTTCGGATCGAGCCGCACCGTGGCGATGGTGCCGTCGCCGGCAACCTGCAGCGTGTTCCCGGCGGTGAGGCTGACGGTCGGGGTGCCGCCGATCGCCTGGAACAGCAGCGTGTCGCCGGCGTCGAACCCCGCGATCACGGCGCCCCCCGCAGAGCTGCCGAGCAGGTCGAGTTCGGCGCCAGTGCTGGTGCCTGTGCCGGTGGCGGCGAGATCGATGGTGCCGGTGGTGAGCGCGCCCTCCCCCAGCACCAGCGTGCCGGCGCCGTCGAGCGTGAGGCCGGCGAGCGTGGCCCCGCTCAGCACCTCGGCCCAACCGCCGGGTCCGATCGCGAGTGCGGTGGCGAGCCCGCCGCTGGTCACGGACAGGCTGCCGCCAGCGGTCACCGATCCGCCCAGCAGCGTGCCGCCCGCCGCGATCGTGTCGAGCGCGCCGTTGCCGATGGTCACCCCGCTCTCGACGCCGCCGGCCATGGCCCAGGCGACCATGCCGGCGTTGAGGCTGAGGCCGCTCACGGTGCCCGCGAGTTCGATGGTGCCCGGGGGCGCGAAGATCACGACGCCCGAGGTCACCGCGGTCGCGCCCTGGGCGAGGGCGAGGTTCTGCACCGTGGCGCCCGGCAGGATGACGAGCGTACCGCCGGCCTCGATGGTGCTGCCGTCGTCCACGGCGCCGGCGAACACGACCTCGAGCCCGCCCGCGGCGACCGTCCCGTCGGTGAACGGGCTGGGGGCCGCGTTCGGGTTGGTCAGCGCGGTGGGATAGCCGCTCAGCAGGGTGCCGCCGGCCCTGACCACGTAGTCCAGGGCGGTTCCCTCGACCACGTCGAGGCCCTCGACCTGGGTGTGGTGGGAGGTGCCGAACATGAAGGAGATGCCGCCCACCGCGATCGTGTCGTTCAGCACCGACCCGGAGAACACGATGTCCTCGATGCCGCCGCTCATCACCGTGGTGGCGTTGGCGAGGCCATCGACATAGGCCAGCCCGTCGGCGCCGATCACCAGCCCGGTGCTCAGGCCGCCGGCGTCGACGATGGCGATGCCGCCATTCGCGGCGACGGAGGCGATGGCGGTGCCGCCGGCGAAGACGTATTCCACCCCGCCCTGCTCGATCCGCGTGTCCATGGCGATCGCGTCGTCGTCCACCACCTGGACCCCGCCGGCGAGCCGCACGCCGCTCGCGGTGCCGCCCTGGAACAGGCGCTGGGTGCCGCCGGCCGCGACGGTGCCGCCCAGGGCGAGGCCGCCCGAGAGGACGAACGCGTTCGCGCCCGCGCCGATCGCCTCGGCCAGGAGGGTGCTGGCGGCGGTCATGGTGCCGTCCGCCTGCAGCATGGCGACGCCGGTGGTGACGACCTGCCCCGCGCCGGTCGCGGCCGCGGTGAGGGTGCTGCCGGGCAGCAGCACGGCCCAGCCGCCGGCATCGACCTGCAAGGCGTTCAGCGTGGCGCCCTGGAACGCGACCAACACGCCTTCGGCCGCGATGGTGCTGCTTGCGACCGTGCCGCCGGCCTCCACCAGGGCGAGGCCGAAATCGCCGGCCTGGACCTGCGCGGCGGTGCCTTGGACCGCGACGGTGCCGTCCTGCTGCGCCAGCAGCGCACCGGCGGCGCTGCCACCCGTCCGCAGGATGGCCTGGCCGCCGGTCTGCACGGTGGTCTGCTGGGCGATGCCGCCGCTGGCAACCGTGAGCAGGCCGCCCTGGGTGATCTCGGTCGCCTCGGCCAGCCCGTAGACCGTCGCCTGCCCGCCGGCGAGGTGGAACTGATCGGCGACGGCGCCGAGGTTGACCGTCGCGGTGTCGCTGCCGCCCAGGGTGATGGCGGCGACGGTCTGCCCGGTGGTCAGGATCAGGTTGCTCATCCGCCCTCTCGCGGTCTGCCCAACGACAATCGTGCCGGGAGGCAAACACACGGATGCGTGAAGACACAAGTCGCGAAAGATGACGGTCGCGTCGCGGCCGGTGGCTACTGCCCGAGCCGCTGGAGGATGGCGGGGACGTGGACCTGGTCGCCCTTGTAGTTGCCGGTCAGCGCGTACATCACGAGGTTCACGCCGAAGCGGTAGGCGAGCGTGCGCTGGCGCTGGCCGCCGGGGATCACCGCGTACGGGTTGCGGCCGGAGGCATCCACCGCCCAGGCGGCGGCCCAGTCGTTGCCGCCGACGATCACCGGGCTGACGCTGTCGTTGGTGCGGTCCTGGTCGCGCTGCACCCAGACGGTGTCGCCGGTGAACCGGCCGGGAAAGTCGGACAGCAGGTAGAACGACCGCGCCAGCACGTGCTCGGTGGTCAGCGGCGCGAGCGGGGGCACCAGCAGCCCCTGTCCGACCCGCCGCAGCGCCGAGTCCGTGCCGGGGGCGAAGCCGGCGCCGGATCCCGAGTCGCGGGTGTCGATCAGCACGATGCCGCCGCGGCTCATGTAGTCGTTCAGCGCGGCGGCCTGGACCTCGTTCAGCGGCTGCGCGTCGGCGGTGATCGGCCAGTAGAGCAGCGGATAGAAGCTGAGATCGGTGCTGCCGGGGGTGACGGGATCGGGCTCCACCAGCACCGCGGCGGTGCGGCGGTTCACGTATTCGGACAGGCCCTCGAGCCCGGCCTTGGAGACCGCGTCGACCTGGGCATCGCCGGTCAGGATGTAGCCGAGCCGGGTGGCGAGCGCGGGGTTGGGGTTGGTCTCCAGCGCCTGCACGGGACCGGCGGCGAGCAGGCCCAGGGCCAGCGCGGCGCCGGCCACGCGGGCGCGCAGCAGGCCGCGCAGCGAGAGCGAGATCAGCAGGTCGAGGGCGAGCAGCAGGATCGCGACCACCAGCAGCGGCGGGCCGAGGGCGCGTTCGGGGACGGCGGCGTCGAGCGGCTCGACGCGGGCGCCGGAGAGCAGCGGCGCCGCCTCGGGCAGCGGGAGGCTGGCCCCGAGGTTGAGCGCGTGGCGGCCGTTCTCCGGCCCGTAGAGCCCGGGCGGGTGGCGCGGCGAGGCCGGCGTGGTGCCGAACGCGTTGGCGGCGAGGCCGGTGGCGGCGGGGGGTGGGAGCGACATCTGGCCAAACCCGTCCAGCGTCTCGGCCGGGCTCAGCACGGTGCCGTCCGCCGCCGATGCGACGCCGGCCGAGAGTGCGACGAGGCGGCGCAGCATGTCCACGAACAGTCCGGAGAGCGGCAGGTTGGACCAGTCCGCATTGGCGGTGGTGTGGAACAGCACGATCCGCCCGGCGCCGCGGGTGGCCTCGGTGACCAGCGGCGTGCCGTCGGCGAGCGTCGCCCAGGTATGGCTGGCCAGGTCGGCGGTGGGTTCCGCCAGGACCTGACGCGTGACCTTCACCTCCTTGGGCGCCTCTTCCGAGGTCAGGCCGGCGAAGGGGGAGCCGGCGGGGAATGGGGCCAGGCTGGCCGGCTCGTTCCAGGACAGCGCGCCGCCCAACTGACGGTCGCCGCCGAGGAGGTGGACCGGCAGCAGCGTGTCCTCGCGGTCCGCCCCGGTGCCGCCGGTCGCCTCCGCCATGCGCGGGCCGGCGAAGCGGATCAGCAGCCCGCCCTTCTCCACCCAGGCGGCGATCGCGTCGCGTTCGGGGCCGGGGGGCAGCGGGCGGTCGGCGAGGATCAGCACCGAGAGGTCGCGGGAGAGCAGCGTCGGGACGTCCGCCTCCCGCAACTCGGTGAAGGGCTGCAGGGCGCGGCGCAGGAAGTAGAGCGGGCCGGAGAACGGCGTGTCGGCGGTGGTCTGCTCGCCGGCGACCAGCCCGACCGGGCGCCGCCGCCAGCGCTCGTCCAGCAGCAGCACGGCGCCGGCGGAGGGCGGTCCTTCCAGCACCAGCCGGCTCAGCCGGTTGCGCAGTTCCGGCGGCAGCGCCAGGGCGGCGGAGCCGGTGCCCGCCCCGGCCGGCAGGTCGATCACCGCGCGGGCCAGGCTGCGGCCGTCGCCGCTCTGCGCGAGCACCACCGCCTGGCTGGGCGCCAGCCGGGGGGCCTGCGCCACACGGGCGACGAGCTTGTCCGCCTCGTTGGTCGGGGGCAGCAGCACGCGGGCGGGCTGGGTGTCGCAACAGAACTCGGTGACCGGGCCGATGGCGGTGACGGCATCGGCGAAGCGGGGGAAGTCCGCCCCGTGGGTCAGCCCGTCGGTGAGGTAGACGACGCTGGCGCCTTCGGCCTTCCAGCGGCGCAGCGCCTCGGCGGCGGCGGCGCGGTCGGGGGGCCAGGGCTCCGGGTGCAAGGCCGCGAGGCGGGCGCGCAGGTCCGGCACCGCCATGGCCGGCGTCGCCTGCGGCGCGGTGCCGGTGCCGTCGGGCGCCGTGGCAAGCAGAGCGACGCGGCGGCCCGCGCGGGCGGCGCGGTCCAGCACGCCCTCGGCCGCCTGCATGCGTTTCGGCCAGTCGGGCGCCGCGGCCCAGCCGTTGTCGACCACCAGCAGGACGGGACCGCTGCCGGCCAGCCGCGCGCCGGCGTCCAGCACCGGCCCGGACAGCGCCAGGATCACCAGCGCGGCGGCGGCGACGCGCAGCAGCAGCAGCCACCAGGGGGTGCGGGCGGGAGTCTCCTCCGTGGCGCGCAGGCCGAGCAGCAGGCGGATGGCGGGGAAGGTCTCGGCGCGGGGGGCGGGCGGGGTGACGCGCAGCAGCCACCAGAGCAACGGCAGGACGGCGAGTGCCGCGAGCACCCAGGGCGCGGTGAAGATCATGCGGGCGCGATCATACGGGGAAGATCAACCGGCGCGGGTGTCGTTCCGCAGCGGGACGGGTGCAGGAGATTTGCGCGCGCGTCATCGCTGCCCCAGCCCGGCATACAGGGTCAGCAAGGCGGATTCCGGCGCGTGATCGGTGCGGTGGATGCCGAAGCCGAAACCGGCGGCGGCGCATAGCGTCGCCAGCCCCGCCTGTTGCGCCTGCAGCCGCTTCGCGTAGGCGTCGCGCACGTTCTCGACCCGCGGGATCAGCGCCTCCCCGTCGCGTTCGACGCCGCGGAAGCGGATGCGGCCGGCATAGGGGAGCAGCGCCTCGGCCGGGTCGAGCACCTGCAGCAGGTAGCCGGTGACCGGCACCGCGGCGAAGCGGGCCAGCAGGGCCTGGATCTCCTCGAGCGGGGAGAGGAAGTCGCCGAACAGCACGACGGAGGCGTGGCGGGGCAGCGGCACGGAGGGCGGCAGCCCGTCCTCGTCGTCGGGCAGGCCGAGATCCGCCGCCAGACGATCGAGCCCGAAGCGGCCGGCGACCGGGCGGGCACCGGGGCGCAGGAGCTGCACCCGCTCCCCCCCGCGCAGCAGCAGCGAGGCGAGCGCCAGCAGCAGCACGCTGGCGCGGTCCCGCTTCTCGAGATCCACGCCGCGCGAGCGCCAGCGCATGGAGGCGGAGCCATCCCGCCACAGGAACACCGTCTGTGCGGCTTCCCACTCCGTCTCGCGGACGAACCAGCCTTCCGGCACCGGGCGGCCGGACTTGGCGGATTGGCGCCAGTCGATGCGGGTGACGGAATCGCCGGCGACGAAGCGGCGGAACTGCCAGAAACTGTCGCCCTGGCCGACCCGGCGGCGGCCGTGCACGCCTTGCGCCACGGTGGCGGCGACGCGGTCGGCGGCGACCAGCAGCGGCGGCAGGCGCACCCCGATCGCCTCGGCGCGGCGCGCGGCGGCGGGGGCGCCAGCGGCAGTGCCGCCAAGCTGGGTGCTGCCGGCCTGGGTGCTGCCGGGCTGGGTGCCGATGGGGCCGGCCCCCGCGGAGCGGCCGACCTCAGCCAAGACGATCCACCAGCCGGTCGATCACGTCGGCCAGCACCACCCCGTCCGCGCGGGCGGAGAAATTGAGCGCCATGCGATGCCGCAGCACCGGGCGCGCCAGGGCGGCGACGTCGTCCACCGAGGGGGCCAGCCGCCCCTCCAGCAGCGCCCGCGCGCGGGTCGCCAGCATCAGCGCCTGCGCGGCGCGCGGGCCGGGTCCCCAGGCGACGTGGCGCCGCACCAGCTCGTCCTCGCTGATCTCGGGCCGGCCGTTGCGCACCAGGTCGAGGATCGCGTCGACCACCCGCTCCCCCACCGGCACGCGGCGGATCAGCGCCTGCGCGGCGATCAGCTCGTCCGCGGTCATCGCCTGCTGTGGCGGCGCCTCGGCGGTGCCGGTCGTCGCCAGCAGCATGGTGCGTTCGGCGGCGAGGTCGGGGTAGCCGACCACCACCTCCAGCAGGAACCGGTCGAGCTGTGCCTCGGGCAGCGGGTAGGTGCCCTCCTGCTCGATCGGGTTCTGCGTCGCCAGCACGTGGAACGGCCGCGGCAGCGCGTGGTCCTGGCCGCCGACGGCGACGCGTTGCTCCTGCATCGCCTGCAGCAGGGCGGACTGCGTGCGCGGGCTCGCGCGGTTGATCTCGTCGGCCATCAGCAACTGGCAGAACACCGGTCCGGGCACAAAGCGGAAGCTGCGGCGGCCCTCGCTTTCGTCCAGCACCTCGCTGCCGATGATGTCGGCCGGCATCAGGTCGGGGGTGAACTGCACCCGCTTGGTGCCGAGGCCGAGGACGGTGCCCAGCGCCTCCACCAGGCGGCTCTTGCCCAGGCCGGGGACGCCGACCAGCAGCACGTGGCCGCCGGAGAGCACGGTGACCAGCACCTGCTCCACCACTTCGTCCTGGCCGAAGATCACGCGGCCGATCGCCTCGCGCACGCGGCCGACGCGCTCACCCAGCGCCTCGACCTGGGAGAGGATCGCGCCCGCCTGCTGTGTCGGATCGGTGGTCGGGTTCATCTCGCCTCCACGTCGCGCCCGCCTGTGGCGCATGGGCCATGATCACGCCCCGGAGAGGCGTCGCGGCCAGAAAATGCTGGCCTTGAACTCATATAGGCACTTTCGCCCGCCGGGGGATGCTTCCTATATCGCCGGCTGGCGACAACGATTCATTGTCGCGCGGCCAAGACGTCACCCGTCTTGCCGGCTCGTGTTCTTACGGGAGACCCTGATGTGAGCGACGGCGGTCCAGCGATGCCCATGACGGCTCTGCACCGCGGTCGGCCGCACGATCCGACCTGCGGATTCCGGCCCGAGGGGCGTCCGCCACGACGTCCCGTCGAGTGCGGCGACCTGCCCTTCGTGATCCGACGGGACGGGAGTTGGCTGTATCGGGGCAGCCCGATCCAGCGGAAGGAGCTGGTGTGCCTGTTCGCCTCGGTGCTGCGTCGGGAGGAGGATGGGAGCTGGTGGTTGCAGACCCCGGCCGAACGCGGCCGGATCGAGGTGGAGGACGCGCCCTTCGTCGCGGTCGAGCTCGACTGGACCGGCGAGGGCCGCAACCAGGTGCTCTCCTTCCGCACCAACGTGGACCAGGTGATCACGGCCGGGCCGGACAATCCGATCCGCGTCGCGCACGACATCCTGACCTGCGAGCCGACCCCCTATCTGCTGGTGCGTCCCGGCGCCGGGCATCTGGGGATCGAGGCGCGCATCAATCGGGCCGTCTATTACGAGCTGGTTGCCCTCGCCGTGCCCGAATGGGTCGGCTGTCGGCGCATGCTGGGCGTGTGGAGCCAGGGACATTTCTTTTCGCTGGGCGAACTCCCCCCCGGCGACGGGTGAGCGGATCGACGGCGTTCCACCGGCGGCGCGCCGGGCCGGCCCGCGCATGACGGCGGAGGAGTTGCAGCGGCGCCTGGCCATGCTCCAGGGCGTGGTGCCGGACAGCCCCGTGGGACAAGGTGGGGCACCGGGTGCCGCGGCACCCGATACGGCGGCACCCGATACGGCGTCACAGGGCCCCGTGGCGCATGGCGACGACGTGCTGGCCGAGGCCGCCATGCCGCCCATTCCGGCCGCCGTGCTGGTTCCGGTCGTGCTGGGCCGCCCGCCCGGCATCCTGCTGACCAAGCGGACCTCCCACCTGAAGAAGCATGCCGGCCAGGTGAGCTTCCCGGGCGGCCGCATCGATCCCGGCGACGCCAGCCCCGAGGCCGCCGCGCTGCGCGAGGCGGAGGAGGAGATCGCGCTGGACCCGAGGCAGGTCGAGATCGTCGGCCGGCTGGGGGATTTCGTGACCGGCACCGGCTACCGCATCACGCCGGTGATCGGCACGCTGCCGGCCGGCCTCGCGTATCGTCCCTCCCCCGCCGAGGTGGAGGCGGTGTTCGAGCTGCCGGTCTCCGTGCTGCTCGATCCCGACGCACCGCAGCGCCAGCGGCAGCACATTCGCGGCCATTGGCGGGAATACTGGGTCTGGCCACATCCAGACCACTACATCTGGGGCGCGACGGCGGCGATCCTGGTGCATCTGGCGCGGCTGCTGCGCGCGATGGAATGATGCCGGCGAAGGGTCCCGCCGCCTGGGGACCGGCGCGGGCGTGGGCGGCCGGACGCGCCGTCGACATACGTCAAATAAGGATCGTTGCGTGCTGCGGCTGGTCGAATTCGCCCTGTTCCTGCTGCCCTTCGCGCTGTTCCTGGCCTGGCGCCTGGCGCTGCCGCGCGGACCGTCGCGCGGCCTGATGATCGCCGCCTGCCTCGCGCTGCTGGTTCTCGCCGTGTCGCTGGCCTGGATGAGCGGAGACGACACGCTGCCACCAGGCGCGACCTACGTCCCGCCGCATCTCGAAGACGGCGCCATCGTGCCCGGCCATGGCGCCCCAAGATGAGCGACGCGCCCGCGCTGCATCTCGATCCGCCACCCGGGTTTCTGCGCGCCCCGGCGCTCGCCGCGGTGCTGGATGCGCTGCCCGGCAGCCGCGTGGTGGGCGGGGCGGTGCGCGACGCGCTCGCCGGCCAGCCGGTGGCGGATGTCGATATCGCCACCCCACTCTCCCCCGAGGCGGTGAGCGCCGCGCTCGCCGCGGCCGGAATCAAGGCGGTGCCGACCGGAATCGCGCACGGCACGATCACCGCGGTGCGGGATGGCCAGGGCTTCGAGGTGACCACCCTCCGGCGGGACGTGGAGACCGACGGGCGCCACGCCGTGGTCGCCTTCACCGACGATTGGCGCGCCGATGCCGCGCGGCGGGACTTCACGATCAACGCCATGTCGATGACCCGCGACGGCGCCGTCTGGGACTTCTTCGGCGGCATCGCCGACCTGCGCGCCGGCCGCCTGAACTTCGTCGGCGACCCGGTCGCCCGCATCGCCGAGGACCGGCTGCGCGTGCTGCGCTATTTCCGGTTCTACGCGCGCTACGCGACGACGCCGCCCGATCCGGCGCTCGCCGCCGCGCTGCGCGCCGCGGTGCCCGACCTCCACCGCCTGTCGGTCGAGCGGGTGTGGAACGAACTCTCGCGCATCCTCGCCGCCCCCGATCCCCGCGCCTCGCTCGCCCTCATGCGCGACCTCGGCGTGCTCGCAGCCGTGCTGCCGGAAGGCGCGGATCCGGCCGGGGTGGAGCGGCTGGTCGCGGCCGGCGCGCCCCCCGACCCGCTGCTGCGCTTCGCCGCGCTGCTCGAAGGCGATCCGCTCGCGGCCGCGACCCGGCTCAAGCTCGCGACCGCCGAGCGGGACCGGGTGACGGCGGCCCGCGCCGGCCCATCGCCACGGCCCGAGATGGACGACGACGCGCTGCGCCGGCTGCTCGCCGACACGCCCACCGCCACCCTGCTGGACCGGAGCTGGCTGGCGGGCGACGGCAGCGCTCCCTGGCGCGCACTGCGCGACCGACTGCGCGCGATGCCGCGGCCGGTGTTCCCGCTGTCGGGGCGCGATGCCGTCGCCGCGGGCCTGCCACCCGGCCCTCGCGTCGGGGCCCTGCTGCGCGAGGTGCGCGCGTGGTGGCTGGCGGGCGGCTGCCGCGCCGATGCGGCGGCCTGCCGCGCGGAGCTGCGACGTCGCGCGGACACCTCGACCGGCGCATGAGCCGGCGTGCCGCGCGAAAGCGGCTGTCGGGCACGGCGCCTGCGGGTATGAAGGACGGACAACGGCCCGCGTGAGACCCCGATGCCCGCCGGATTCGACCCGACCCTCCGCCTGCCGACCCTGTGGACCGACACGCCGGACGCAATGGACCGGCTACGCGGCCTCTACGCCACCGGCGCGGTGACCGACACGGAAGCCGGCGACCTCGCGCATTTCATCGACCATGGCTGGCTGGTGTGGAACAAGGCGATCGACGCGGCGACCATCGACGCGCTGGTGTCGGACGTGCGCGCGCTGCACGAGAAGCCCGGCTACTTCGTCAGCACCGATTTCGAGCACGGCCGGCAGAAGCGCCTGATGGGGGCGAAGCCGGACACGCACAACAGCATCTTCGATCCCTACGTGAACCTGCGCAGCGCCCGCGAGGTCTGCCTGCATCCCCGCATCGCCCGCTTCCTCTCGCTCGTATTCCAGGCGAAGCCGCTCGCCTTCCAGCAGGTGCTGTTCCAGCAGAGCAACGGCCACGGCTGGCACCAGGACACCGCGCATGTCGTGGTCGACTCGCCGATGCTGCTGGCGGCGACCTGGATCGCGCTCGAGGACATCGTCGAAGGCACCGGGGAGCTCGCCTTCTACGACCGCAGCCACCGGCTGCCGCATTGGATCTTCGCCAACGGCCGCAAGCATCATGACGGCGAGACCCCCGGCGACGCCTATGGCGCGCAGCTCGAGCGCGCCTGCGAGGAGCGGCAGCTTCCCTATCACCGGCTGCTCGCGCGCAAGGGCGACGTGTTCTTCTGGACGGCCGATCTCGTGCATCGCAGCCATCCGCGCACGCCGCCGCTGGGTCGCAGCCGCATGGCCTGCGTGACGCATTACTGCCCGGCGACCTCGATGCCGCACTGGTTCTCCGACGCGGAGAAGCGTGGGATCGAGCCGCATCGCGAACTCGGTGGGGTCGCCAGCAGCTACTACAAGTTGCCAAATCTCGGCGAAATGATCCGGCCCGTCCCGACCTGGGAGTACTACGAATGACAGCGTCCGGCCGAGTGTGATCCTGAGAGGCGTTTGCATCATTACGAACATAACTTGACGCTTCACACGGTTCGGCCACATTGGCGCCATGCGCAACTTCTCCGAACTCTCGGAACGAGAGGTCCTTGCCCTGGCCATCGCCAATGAGGAAGAGGACGGCCGAATCTATCTCGACATCGCCGAAGGTCTCCGCAGCGAATATCCTGGCAGCGCCGCCATGTTCTCCGCCATGGCGGCGGAGGAGAACGAGCATCGCCGCCGCCTGCTCGAGCTCTATCGGGAGAAGTTCGGTGAGCACATCCCGCTGATCCGACGCCAGGACGTGCGCGGCTTCATCCAGCACAAGCCGGTCTGGCAGGTCTATCCGCTGAACCTCGAGGCCGTGCGCAACCTCGCCGAGACGATGGAGGAGGAGACCTCCCACTTCTACCGCCGCGCCGCCGAACGCAGCACCGACGTCTCGATCCGCAAGCTGCTGGGCGACCTCGCCGAGGCGGAGGTCGCGCACGAGCACATGGCGGAAGGGCTGCGGGCGAAGAACCTGCCCGAGAACGTGAAGGAGCGCGAGGACCAGCACGCCCGCCATGCCTTCGTGCTGCGCTTCATCCAGCCGGGTCTCGCCGGGCTGATGGACGGGTCGGTCTCCACCCTCGCCCCGGTGTTCGCCGCGGCCTTCGCCAGCGGCAATACGTGGGAAGCCTTCGTGGTCGGCCTCGCGTCCTCGATCGGCGCCGGCATTTCGATGGGCTTCGCCGAGGCGCTGTCGGACAATGGCAGCCTCACCGGCCGCGGCGCGCCGCTGATCCGCGGCGGCATTTGCGGGCTGATGACCACCGCGGGCGGCATCGGCCACACGCTCCCCTACCTCATCCCGAATTTCTGGACGGCGACCGTGGTCGCGATCGCCGTGGTGATCCTGGAACTGGCGGTGATCTCCTGGGTGCGCTGGCGCTACATGGACACACCGCCGATCTCGGCCGCGTTCCAGGTGGCGTTCGGCGGCGCGCTCGTGTTCGCGACCGGCATCCTGATCGGCAGCAGTTGACCCGAGATGCGGAGCGGTCGTCGCGGCGGATGGCGGCGCGGCGGAAATCGGTCGTATAAGGCGCGCGCTTCCGGCCCGCCGATTCGCCGCTTCAGCGCAAGGATTCTCGTCATGTCTCCCAGGATCGCCGCCTGCCTCGCCGGCCTCATGCTGTTGGCCGCCTGCTCTTCCGACAACGGCAGCGCCAATGGTGCCGGTGCCGGCGCCGGCGCGGGCGCCGCGGGTGCGAATGGCGCCGGAGCGTATGGTGCCGGTGGCGCCTACGGCGCCGGCGCCGGCGCGGCCGGCCGCGCGGCTCCCGGCTCGCAGGAGGATCTGGTGCAGTCCGCCGGCGACCGCATCTTCTTCGACACCGACCAGAGCACGCCCAACGCCCAGGCGCGGGAAACGCTCGACAAGCAGGCGCAGTGGCTGCAACAGAACCCGGCCGTCCGCATCTGGGTGGCCGGCAATTGCGACGAGCGCGGCACCGAGGAATACAACCTCGCCCTCGGGCAGCGACGCGCCAATGCGGATCGCGACTACCTGGTCGCGCACGGCATCGACCGCTCACGCATCGAGACGATCAGCTACGGCAAGTCCCGCCCGATCGATCCCGCTTCCACACCGGCCGCCTGGGCGCAGAACCGCAACGCCATCACCTCGGTGCGCTGACCCGCGGCGATCGCAGCCGCCGCGTCGCCACGGCCACCGCGCGCGGGCCGTGGGCGGCGCGTCGAAGCCGCACCGGGCACACTATACCGTGATGAATAATGTGGCGGATTTCCTCCCGGAGCCGGCACTTCTAACGTGTGTCCCACCGGCCTTCGCGTGACATGGCCGGGACTTGCGCAGGAGAGGGGCCGATCGCTCTCGAGAGCACCGAGGGGCTCGCCGGATCCGGGGCGGATCTGTCAGACGACGCACGCGCGATCCTGGAGAGCATGGGAGAGGCGTTCTACGCGCTCGATAGCGCGTGGCGGGTGACCTATGCCAACCGCCGCGCGCTCGCATTCTGGCGTTCCTCCTTCGAGGAGGTGCGCGGCCAGGTGCTCTGGGACAGTTTCCCGTCGCTGCGCGGCACCCGCAACGAGGAAGCGATCCGCGCCTGCCGCGCGGAGCAGCGGGTGCTGACGTTCGAGGCGCCATCGCCGATCAACGGGGTATGGGTGCGGGCCACGGTCACGCCGTTCAAGGACGGGGTGACGGTCTACTGGCGCGATATCAGCGAGCGCCGCCGCGCCGAAGAGACCCTGCGGGCGAGCGAGGCGCATCTCCGTCTCGCGCAGGAGGCCGCCGGCATAGGGACCTGGGACTGGGACCTGGAGACCGGCCGCATCGTCTGGTCCTCCCAGATGTTCGTCCTGATGGGCCGGCCGGAGGCGGAGGGTCGAACCGATGATCCGTACGGGCTCTGGCTGACCGCGCTGCATCCGGACGACCGCGCCGCGGCCGATGCGGCCGCCCAGGCGAACAGCCGGGTCATCGCCCCGTTCGGGTTCGAGTTCCGCATCCAGCACCCGGATGGCGGCGTGCGCTGGCTGCTCACGCGTGGCAACGTCCTGCCCAACGCCGCCGGGGCGCCGGGCCGCATGATCGGCATCAACATCGACATCACCGACCGCAAGCGCGCCGAGGAGGCGCTGGAACGCCGGGTGGCGCAACGCACCCAGGCGCTGCGCGACACCGTCGCCGCCCTGCAGCGCTCCCGCGAGCGGAACGCGGCGATCTTCGCCAATGCCCCGGTGGATCTCGCCTTCCTCAGCGTCACCGCCGATGGCCGGGTGCGGATCGAGGACGTGAACCCGTCCTGGGTGCGCCATGCCGGCTACACGCGGGAGGCGGTGATCGGACGCTCGCTGGAGGAGGCGCTGTCACCCGAACATGCCGCGCTCACCATGGAGCATTGCCGCCGGGTGGTCGAACTGCGCGCCAAGGTCGAGTACGAATACACGGCCGAACTGCCGGCGGGCGAGGCGACCCGGCGGTGCTTCCTGGTGCCGCTGCTCGACGACGACGCCAGCGTGCAGAACATCCTGCTCACCGCGATCGACCTGACCGAGATGCGCCGGATCGAGGCGCAGCTTCGCCAGGCCCAGAAGATGGAGGCGATCGGCCAGCTCACCGGCGGCATCGCGCATGATTTCAACAACCTGCTCACCGCGATCCTGGGCAACCTGGAGATGCTGCACGCCACCGCCCCGGACGATCGGGCGGAGCGGCGAGCCGCCGCGGCGATGCGCGCGGCGCGACGTGGCGGCGAGCTGACCCAGCAGTTGCTCGCCTATGCGCGGCGGCAGAACCTCTCGCCCCAGGCGGTGGACGCGAATGCCGTGATCAGCGGCATGGCGGAGCTGCTGCAGCGCAGCCTGGGCGGCCTCGTGCAGGTGGAGATGACGCTGGACCCGGCGCTGTGGCCGTCGCGCAGCGATCCCACCCAGCTCGAACTCATGCTGCTCAACCTCGCGATCAACGCGCGCGACGCGATGCCGGAGGGCGGCTGGATCCGCATCTCGACCGAGAACGTCCCGGCGCGGGACCCGGCCTTGCCGGCGGAACTGCCGCGCGACGACTACGTGGTGATCCGGGTTGCCGACAACGGGTCGGGGATGCCGCCCGACGTGCTGGAGCACGCGTTCGAGCCCTTCTTCACCACCAAGGACGTCGGCAAGGGCAGCGGCCTCGGCCTCGCCCAGGTCTACGGGCTGGCCGCCCAGTTCGGCGGCACGGCGCGGCTGAGGAGCCAGTTGGGCAAAGGCACCACGGTGGAGGTGTTCCTGCCCCGCGCGGAACTGCCGGCGGAGGAGGAGAGCGGGCGGGCCGCGGCGCCCGAACGGGCCGAACCGCATTGGGGGACCGTGCTGGTCGTCGATGACGAGCCGGACGTGCGGCGGATCGCCGTCGAGATGCTGCACGAGGCCGGCTACAAGGTGCGCGAGGCCGCGAGCGGGGCGGAGGCGCTGGCGCTGCTGGCCGATGGCCGTGTCAGCGTGCTGCTGGTGGACTACGCGATGCCCGTCATGTCGGGGACGGAGCTGGCGCGGCGGGCGCGGCTGCGGCACCCGCGGCTGTCGGTCGTCTACGTCACCGGCATGACCGACGCACTGGCCCCCACCGTGCTGACTCCGGGAGACGCGGTGGTGACCAAGCCCTACTCGGGCGCCGCGCTGCTGCGCTCCGTCCGGTCGGCGATGCGCGGGTAGCGGCGGTCACCCGCCGCCCCGTCGCGCGGACCGCCCCCAGCCCGCTGGTCCAGCGTGACGGCGTGGCTCGATCGGTCTGATCCGCTTGGACGAACCCTACCCCTCGGCATAGACCATTCGCGCGGCCTCCTGCAGCACCTCGTCGAGGCGGCGGCCGGGGCGGTAGATCTGCATGCCGGGCGGCACCGGAATGTCCGGAAGCTGTCGCGGGCAGGGTTCCGCCTCGCCCACGACCTGCGTCACCGGGATCCGTGCGGCCCAGACCGGAAGCGTGTAGTCGGCCTCGTCGTCCGAAACATGGGTCGAGCGGATCTTCCCCGACGCCTCCTCGATGTCCATGGCGATGAAGGTGGTCGCCTTGATCTCCTGCGCGGTCGCCTGGCGGATCTCGCGGGAGCGGCCAGGGAAGAACCGGTCGATGAACCCGTCGAGCGCCGCCGTCTTCTCCGCCGGGTCGTCGACCCGCCGCGTGGTGCCGTAGGCCATCACGGAGCGATAGTTGACCGAGTGATGGAAGCCGCTGCGGGCGAGGACGATGGCGTCGAGATGGGTGACCGTCACGCAGACCGGCAATCCCTGCGCCTGGGCGCGGATCATCCGGCTGGCGGAGGAGCCGTGCCAGTACAGCCGATCCCCTTCGCGCCACAGGCCGGTGGGCGTGCAGTAGGGCTGGCCGTCGATGACGTAGGCGATATGGGCGACCATGGCGCCGTCGAGGATGTCGTAGACGGTGGCCTTGTCGAACCGGCCGCGATCCGGCTTGCGGCGCACCCGATTGCGCGGGGTGATCGGGTAGCGATCGCCGCTGGTTCCCGCGAGGGCGCTGTCGGGCTGGGGGCTGTCGGTTTGCGGGCTGTCGGTCATCGGGCCGGCTCCTGAGCCTGGAGATTGGTCCGATCATTCTGGGCGTATCAGGGGGAAATCATAGGACCACTCGCGCGACGCCGCTCCGCTCCAATCGGCGCGACGCGGTGCCCTGCGTCCGCCACCCACCCCGCCGCGCCAGTTGAGGACGCGGTGGGGCGAGCGGGCAGCGGCGGCGGCTCAGGCGGCGCGGCGGGGCGGCGGGGGCGGCGGGGGCGGGCGAGCGCGGCGGCGGCTCAGGCGGCGGGCCGGAACCGCCCCAGGACCGCTTCCGCCCGATGGCGGAGGCGGGCGGTGCGCCCGAGCGCGGCGAGGCGGCGGTCGAGGAAGGCGAGGGTTGCGGTGTCGTCCTCGCCGGCGTCGTTGAGCCAGTAGAGCATCGTGGCGGTGAAGATCGCCGCCAGGATCGCGCGCTTGGTGTACCAGGAGAAATCGGT
>JAFKLG010000115.1 GCA_017304945.1 Rhodospirillales bacterium | reverse complement strand
GCCCTCAAGCAGGCCAATCACGACCATACATGGTCCAGTAAAGAACACCTTCCTCAATCCCGGCACACACCCCGCAGGGTGGCGATAGACCGATGAAGATAACCAGCCGGCGGAGGAAGTTCAAGCCCACCGTCCGTCGGGGTGGGCGGGGATTTAGTCCCCCCAGCGGGAGGGGTCAACAGGGTATTTTCAAAAATCTTCACCGCCGCTGATTTCTCCGCGCCAGCCTCTTCGCCCGCGCAGCGGTCCTCCGGCCAAAGATCGGCGGAAATCCGCGACTCTTCCGTCCGCGGAGAGCCTCCGAAGCCGCCTCTCACTGTGGACCCATCCGGCCCGAGGACGGTGACGTAGGGGGCCGACCTTGTCCCCGGACCCCATCCGCCGACCTTGGGGCGAGGAGGCGCGATGCTCACGTCCAACCCGATGGTTCCCGCGGAGCCCGCGCGACCGTCCGGCGCCCCGAATTTCCGGAGACGCCCCCGACCTGGGGGCAACCATTGAGCCTCCCCTACCCCGGCAACCATCCATCCGGCGCCAATGCCATGCGAGGTCCGAGGGATGGGAGAAACCCCGATCCGGCCGACCCTCGTGGATTCCGCCGCCGCCAGCCTGCCGGCTCACGCAGCCGGATGCGTCGCGATCCAATGCCGCGCAATGTCCTCCCGCCGGGTGATCCAGACCCCAGGCTTCGCGGTCACATAATCCAGGAACCGCTGCAACCCGGCCGCTCGGGCGGGGTGGCCGAGAATGCGCAGATGCATCCCCACCGACATCATCTTCGGCTGGGTCGCCCCCTCGGCGTAGAGCATGTCGAACCCGTCACGGAGCCAACCGAAGAAGTCGTCCCCGGTGCCAATCGCCGCGCGGACGAACTTCGTGTCGTTGTTGGTCAGCGTGTACGGGATCACCAAATGCGGGGTACCGTCGGGCTTCACCCAGTATGGGAGCTCATCGTCGTAAGCATCGCTGTCATAGAGGAATCCACCCTCCTCCATCAGCAGCCGGCGCGTGTTCACGCTAGGCCCGTAGCGGCAATACCAGCCAAGCGGCCGGGTGCCGATGCTCTGCCGCAAACTCGCAACCGCACGGGCGATCTGCGCGCGTTCGGTCGCCTCATCGAGCGTGTAGTGCTTCACCCAGCGCCAGCCGTGGCAGCACACGTCGTGGCCGGCGGCGGCGATCGCCGCGGCGGCACGCGGGTTGCGCTCGAGCGCCAGGGCGCAGCCGAACACGGTCAGCGGCAGGCTACGCTCCGCAAACAGCCGCATCAGTCGCCAGAACCCGACCCGGCTGCCATAGGCGAACATGCCTTCGGCCGCGAGGTCGCGCCCGCGCATCTCCGGGTCCGGCGTGGGGCTCTCGGTCAGGGCGACCTCGGAGAATCCTTCCCCGTCCTGGATCGACGCCTCGGACCCTTCCTCGTAGTTCATGACGAAGTTCAGGGCGATCCGGGCGCCCCCGGGCCAGTGCGGGTGGGGCGGCGTGTCGGCGTAGCCGATCAGGTCGCGATCATAGGCCATGGCGCGCACTCCTCGGTCGGGGCGCCACAGCGTAGCGCCGGCGAAGCCGAGTCGCGCGGGTAGGAGGCCGCCAGCTGCCGGGAGGCGTCAGGCCGCGGCAGCGACCGCCTTGCCCCCCGAGAGCCGCCAGATCCGGTCCAGCCGCTCCACGCCCGTCAAGCGGTGCGCGATCAGGATCACGGTCCGCCCCTCCGCCACCCCGTTCAGCGTGGTCAGGAAGTCGCGTTCGGTGTCGGCGTCGAGGCCGGCCGCTGGCTCGTCCAGGATCAGGATCGGCGCCTCGGCCAGCAGTGCACGCGCCAGCGCCAGGCGGCGCCCCTGACCGCCGGAGAAGCGATGCCCGCCCTCCCCCACCCAGGTCTCGAGCTGGTCGGGCAGTGCGCGCACCATCTCGCCGATCTGGGCCGCATCCAGCGCCGCCCAGAGCGCTGCCTCGTCGGCATCGGGCCGTGCCAGCAGCAGGTTGCGGCGGATCGTGTCGTCGAACAGGTGGGTGGTCTGGCTCAGCCAGGCGATGCGCGACCGGACCGGGCCCGCCGGCAGGTCGGCCAGGTCGGTGCCGCCCAGCAGCACCCTGCCCTGCTGCGGCGCCGCGACCTTGAGCAGCAGGGCGGCGAGCGTCGACTTGCCGGCGCCAGAGGGACCGAGCAGCGCGACCCGGCTGCCTTGGGGGATGTCGAGCGTCAGGCCGTCGAAGACTGGCGGCCGGTCTGGGAGCCAGCGGAAATGCACGCCTTCGCAGCGGATCGCGGCACTGGCGGGCATCGCCGCCGGGGAGGCCGGATCCGGCACCGGATCGGGCGCATCGGTGATCGCCAGCACCCGGCGCGCCGCGGCGGCGGCATGGCCGGCAAGCGCCCCGGCGCGCGGCAGGCCGCCCACCGCCTCGAACGCCGCGACCACCAGGAAGGCGGCAGCGACCGCGCCGGCCGGGTTGGCACCGGCGGCGATCAGCACCGCCAGTACGGCCGCCTGGGCGCAAAGGAACGCGCCGGCACCGGCGAGCGCGGTGCGGCGCGCGAGATCGTGCTGGGCAGCGAGCAGGGCCGCCTCGCGCGCCTGGACCGCGGCGAGCGTACGCCCCTCGGCCGCGAAGGCGCGGACCTCGCGCAATCCGGTCAGCCCGTCCAGGACGGCGACCCGCAGCCCGCCCGACGCATCGGCGAGCCGCGTCCCCGCCCCCGACGCCGCGCGGGCGGCGATCCAGGGCAGCAGGAAGGCAGCGAGCGCGAACAGCAGCCCGACCGCGATGGCCAGCCCGGGCGTGCGCCAGCCGATCAGGATCAGCAGCGCCGGCAACAGCAGGATGGCCCCGGCGAGCGGCACGAGGATCCGGATGTAGAGGCCGTCCAGCGCCTCGATATCACCCACCATCCGCGCCAGCACGTCGCCCGCCTGGCGGAAGCCGAGACCGCCGGCGGAGCTGTGGGCGAGCCGCCGGAAGAACCAGACGCGCAGGTCGGCGAGCGCGCGGAACGTCGCGGCATGCGTCGCCAGCCGTTCGGCGTAGCGCAGCACGACGCGCGCCGTGCCGAGACCACGCAGCGCGACCGGCGCGAACAGCACGCCGCTGGCCACCGCGGTCGCGATCGTCACGCCCGAATCGGCCATCAGACCGACCCCGGCGGCGAGCGCGGCGATGGAGAGCACCAGCCCGGCGGCGAGCCAGCCCGCACGGCTGCGCCAGAGCCCGAGGATGCGGAGCAGGACGCGGATCATCGCCGGACTCGCCTCATGCGGCGCCCCGCGCGGTGGCGGCGGCGCGGCCGGCGCGGAGGTCGAGCCGGCGGCCACCGAAGGCATGGGCGGCCGCGGCGTGGCTCGCCAGGATCACGGTGCGGCCCAGCGCGAGGCGGCGCAGCGAATCGAGCACCTCGGCCTCGGTGGCGGGATCGAGATGCGCGGTCGGCTCGTCCATCAGCAGCAGTGGCGCGTTCTTCAGGTAGGCGCGCGCGATCGCCACGCGCTGGGCCTGGCCGCCGGAGAGGCCGTAGCCGCCCTCCCCGATCCGCGTGTCCAGCCCCTGGGGAAGGGTTGCGGCGAAGCGGTCGACCCGGGCGGCGGCGGCGGCTTCCTCGACCTCTGCGTCGCTCGCCTCGGGCCGGGCGAAGCGGATGTTGTCGCGGATCGAGCCCGCGAACAGCACCGGCCGCTGGCCGATCCAGGCGGTCAGCCGCGACAGCGCCTGCGGCACCAGGTCGGTGATGTCGGCGCCGTTGATGGTCACCCGCCCGGAATCGGGACGGACGAAGCCCAGCAGGATCTCGATCACGCTCGACTTCCCGGCACCCGACGGGCCGGCGAGGATCAGCGTCTCCCCGGCCGGCACACGGAAACTCAGCCCGTCCAGGGCCGGGCCGCGCGCCTTGTCCCAGGTCAGGCTGACATCCTCGAACGCGATGGTCACGCCCTGGGCGGCGACGGTGCGGATCTCCCGTGCCGGCGCCGGTTCGGGCAGCGGCGGCAGATCGATCAACGCCTCGGCCGCGCCGGTCGCGTGCAGCCGGTCCTGATAGGCGGCGGCGAAGCTGCGCAGAGGCGCGAAGAACTCCGGCACCAGCAACAGGACGAACAGCGCGGTCGCCGGGCTCGCGAGGTCACCGGCCAGCAGCGCCATGCCATAGCGCACCGCAAGCACCACCAGGGCGACGGCGGTCGCCACGTCCAGCCCGGCGGAAGACAGGAACGCCACCCGCAGCACGCGCATGGTGCGGCGCCCGAGCTCCTCGGCGGCCTGGGAGAGAGCGGCGGCTTCGGAGTCGGCGCGGCCGTAGAGCACGATCGTCGCAATGCCGCGGATGCGGTCGACGAAGCGGGCCTGCAGGCGGCTGAGCGCCAGGAACTGCCGGCGGGAGGCCACCGCAGCGCCGATCCCGGCCGCGGCCATGATCACCGGCACCGCGAGGCCGCACAGCAGCAGGACCAGCCCCGCCACACGATCGGCCCAGGCGGCGGCGATCAGCACGGGAATGGGCGCGACCACGGCCACCGTGGCGGCGGGCATCCAGCGAGCGAACAGCCCGTCGACCGCCTCGATCCGGTCGACCACGACGGCGGTCAGGTCCGCCGAATGATGCGCGCGCAGCAAGGCCGGACCGGCGGCGAGCAGGCGGCTCAGCGCGTCGGTGCGCAGCCGGCGGCGAGCGGCGGCGCCTGCCGCGAAGGCGGCACGCTCCCCCGCATAGACGAGGCCGGCTCGGAGCAGCGCCAGGACGGCGAACCCGGCCAGCAGGCCCCAGAGATCGGAGGAGGCGCCGCGCAATGCGTCGGCGAGGACCAGGGCGGCACACCCGGCCTGGGCGATCGCGAGGATCGTGCCCAGGACGGCGAAGGCGATCACGGGCTGCGCCGCCCGCCTGCCCTGGGCCTGTTCCCGCCGCATCCAGGCGCGTGCGGCTGCCCTGCCGTGATCCCGTTCCGCCATGCCGGGCGCACTTACTCCAGCCGCTGCGGGAAGGACAGGCCGCGCACGCATGCGCTACGTGAAAATACGGCCACCTGCGGCGGACGTGGCGTCAATACATCACGTCCCCGCCGTTCGGGGACAGCGTGGCGCCCACGTAGAACCCGCCTTCGGGGCTGGCGAGCAGCAGGGCCGTCGCCGCGATCTCCTCCGGCCGGCCGAATCGGCCGATCGGCAGCGCGTCGATGAAGGCCTGCTTGTCGGCCGGCGTCATGGTCGCGGTCAGGTCGGTTTCGATCGGCCCGGGGGCGATCGCATTCACCCGCACGCCCTTGGGCGTCGCCTCCCAGGCCAGCGCGCGGGTGAACCCCATGATCGCCGCCTTGGCCGCCGAATAGGGGGCCGCGTTGACCGCGCCCTTGAGGCCGCGCTGCGAGGCCACGTTGATGATGCAGCCGCGTCCCCGCGCCACCATGGCCGGGTAGACCGCCTGGGCCATGAAGAACATGCCCTTCACATGCACGTCGAAGATCCGCTGGAACTCGGCCTCCGTGTAGGCCTCGAACGGCTTGCGGATGTTCATGCCGGCGTTGTTGAACAGGATGTCGATCGGGCCGAAGGCGGAGCTCACCTCCGCCGCGAAGCCGCGTGTGGCGGCGGTGTCGGCGACGTCCACCGACCGGTGCATGGCGCGCCGGCCCAGTGCCGTGATCGCGGCGGCAGTGCGATCGGCCTCGGCGCCGTCGTCGAGATGGCAGAACGCGATGTCGGCGCCCTCCTCCGCGAACATCAGTGCCGTGGCACGGCCGATGCCGCGCGATCCGCCGGTCACCAGCGCCACTTGTCCTTGCAGTTTCATTCCTCGATCTCTCCGCCACCGCAGTCCGCGCGCATGTTGCCGGCTTCGCCCCGCTGCACCAAGGTCTGCGCATGATCGTCGCCCGCACCCTCCCCGACCTGCGCGCCGCCTGCGCCGCGCTCCGCCGCACCCATGAGGCGATCGGCCTGGTGCCGACCATGGGCGCGCTGCACGAGGGACACCGCATGCTGGTGCGCCGGTCGGTCGCCTCCGGCGCCGCGACGGTCGCCTCGATCTTCGTCAACCCGCTGCAGTTCGCCGCCAGCGAGGACCTGGGGCGCTATCCGCGCGACGAGGCGGGAGACCTGGCGGCGCTGGAGGCAGAGGGCTGCGCCGTCGCCTGGCTGCCCGACGTGGCGACGATGTACCCGCCCGACGCGGTCACCACGATCAGCCTGGAGGGGCCGGCCCTGCGCTGGGAAGGCGATGCGCGGCCGGGGCATTTCCGCGGCGTTGCGACGGTGTGCGCCAAGCTGTTCGGCCAGGTCGGCGCCGACCGCGCCTATTTCGGGGAGAAGGACTGGCAGCAGTTGCAGGTGATCCGTCGCATGGTCGCGGACCTGCTGCTACCGCTGGAGATCGTACCGGTCGAGACGGTGCGGGAGCCGGACGGGCTCGCGCTCTCCTCCCGCAACCGCTTCCTCTCGCCCGAGGAGCGTCGCCGCGCGCCGCGCCTGTTCGCCGTGCTGCAGGACTGTGTGCGCGGGCTGACGGCGGGCGAGGACGCAGAGGCGCTGCTGACCCAGGGCGCCGCGCGGCTGCGCGCCGACGGTTTCACGCCCGACTACCTCGCTTTGGTCGACGGGCCGTCCCTGGCCCCGATCGCCACCGCGGCGCCCGACGCGCGCCTGATCGCCGCGGGCCGTCTCGGGACGGTGCGGCTGCTCGACAATGTCGGATTGAGCGCGGCCTGAGCCGGCCGCCCGGCTCCCCACGATCGGAGAGGCAGGGCATGCGGAGAGGCACGGCATGACGCTCTTCGCTGACAAGCTGCACGACACCTTCGGCACCTGGCCACTCGGCTACATCCCGGCGGGCGGCGCGGATTACGGCGAGGTCCGCGCGGTCGCGACCGCGATCGGCGACGGAGACGACGGTCGCTACCACGCCGCCTGGGTGGCGGCGGCCACGCGCTTGCATGACGAGGCCGAGACGGCGCTTGTCAGGGGACATGTCGGCAGCGCGCGCGATCTCCTCCTGCGGGCCAGCGTCTTCTATGGCGCGTCCCTCCACCCGCTCTACGGGGCGCCGGTCGATCCGCGGCTATTGGCCGCCGCTCGCCAGCAGCGCACCGCCTTCGCTCGCGCCCTTGCGCTCGGCCGGCATCCGATCGCGCCGCTCCGCATTCCGTTCGAAGCGTTCGAGCTGCCCGCCTGCTTCATCCCGGCCCGCGGGCACGAGACCGAGACCCGCCCGCTGATCATCCTCACCAATGGCTACGACGCGACGATCCCCGACCTCTATTTCGCCGCGGCGGTGGCGGCATCCCGGCGCGGATACCACAGCCTGCTGTTCGATGGGCCGGGCCAGACCTGCTCGCGGCCGGCGCCGGCACGCTCTTCGACGCGTTGCGCTGCCCGAAAGCGCTGCTGCGCTTCACCGCAGCCGAAGGCGCGGGCGAGCACTGCGAGATGCAGAACCGCTCGCTGGTCAATCGCCGCGCGCTGGACCGGCTGGATGAGCAGTTCGGCCTGACGGCGTGACCACCGTCACGACGGCGCCGGCGTGCGGATCCATCCCCCGGCTTGCGAGCCACGGCGTGGCCGCGCACCATCCCCGGCGCGCATGGACAAGCGCCACTCACCACAGGAGGGAACGGACGATGCAAGGCGTGGTCTTCACCGGCGATCGCGGTCTCGAGCTGATGACCTTTCCCGATCCGACGCCCGGCCAGGGCGAGGTGGTGCTGGAGATGAAGGCGTCCGGCATGTGCGGCTCCGACCTGCACCAATACCGCCGGCCGAAGAACGCCACCTCCCAGAGCACCGGCCTGCCGCCCAATCCGAACCCCACGATCGTGGGCCATGAGCCCTGTGGCGTCGTCGTCGCGATCGGCCCCGGGGTGCTGCCGGCGCAGGCGAAGATCGGCGAGCGGGTCATGGTGCATCACTACACCGGCTGCACCCAATGCGAGCACTGCCGCTCCGGCTGGCAGCAGCTCTGCCAGGAAGTGCCGGTCAAGGTGTACGGCAACAACGCGCATGGCGGGCACGCGAAATACATGACCGTGCCGGCCGACACGCTGGTGCCGCTGCCGGAGGAGCTCAGCTTCTCCGCCGGTGCGGCGATCGCCTGCGGGTCGGGCACCGCCTACGGCGCGCTGCGGCGCATGAACGTCTCGGGCCGCGACACCATCGCGATCTTCGGCCAGGGTCCGGTCGGGCTCGCGGCGACGCAATTCGCGACCGCGATGGGCGCGCGCGTGATCGCGCTCGACGTCAACCCGCAGCGGCTGGAGCGGGCGAAGGAGTTCGGCGCCGATGCGACGGTCGATCCCGGCTCCAACGACCCGGTGGGCGCGATCAAGGACCTCACCCACGGGCGCTACGCCGACCTGACGCTCGACACCTCCTCCAACCCCGGCGCGCGGCTGAACGCGATCCGGTCGACCAAGGTGTGGGGCACGATGTGCTTCGTGGGGGAAGGCGGCGACGTGCATATCGACGTCAGCCCGCATCTGCTGCGCCGCCAGCTCACGCTGGTGGCGTCCTGGACCTTCTCGAACGTCATCCAGGCGGAATGCGCGCGCTACTGCGTCGACCGGCGGATCGACGTGGACAAGCTGTTCACGCATCGCTGGTCGCTGGACCAGGCCGACGAGGCCTACAAGCTGTTCGACAAGCAAGCCGACGGGAAAGGCGTCTTCCTGATGTGAGTGCCGCCGCCGAGGTGCTTTCGCTCTACACGGCCCTCGGCGGCGCGGGGCTGATCCAGGGCAGTTCGGGCAATGTCAGCGCATGCGTGCCGGACGGGATGGTGATCACCCCGTCCGGCGGCACGCCGGAGGAGCCGCTCGCCACGGCCGATCTCGCGGTGATGGCGCTGGACGGGAAAGTGGCGAACGCGGCGACGCCCTCCAGCGAATGGGCGATGCATGCGGGCATCTACCAGGCCGCACCGGCGACGGGCTTCATCGTGCACACGCACGCCGATGCATGCACCGCGCTTGCCTGCCTGGGCGAAGCCCTGCCCGCCTTCCACTACATGGTGGTGCAGTTCGGCGGGTCGGAGGTGCGCTGCGCGCCGTATGTCACCTTCGGCACGCCGGCTCTGGCGGCGCTCGCGGTGGAGGCGCTGCGCGATCGCACCGCCTGCCTGCTCGCGAACCACGGCATGATCGTGCTTGGGACGACGGCGGCGCAGGCCCTGAGCCGGTCGTTGCTGCTGGAACAATTGTGCCGGCAATACCTGCTCGCCCGCTCCGCCGGCACGCCGCGGCTGCTCACCGAGGCCGAGATGGCGGCCGCGAAGGAGCGGTTCCGCACCTACGGACGACGCTGACCCATCCACCGCGCGGCGGACACGCCGCTCCTGCTTCCCGCCTCCACGGAGCTCGGCCATGGCATTCTCCCTCGACCTCAGCCAGCGCGTGGCGCTGGTCACCGGCGCGTCCCGCGGAATCGGCCGCGCCATTGCGTTGGCCCTCGGTGAGGCCGGTGCGGCGGTTGCGGTGAACTACCGGGTGGAGAAGGACGCCGCCCAGGCGGTCGTCTCCGCGATCGGCGCCAGGGGCGGCCGCGCCATCGCCGTCGGTGCCGACGTCGCGCAATCCGACCAGGTCGCGCGGCTGACGGCGACGGTCGCCGCGGAACTCGGCCCGATCGACGTGCTGGTGAACAATGCCGGCATCGCGCTGATGCGCGGCCTGGACGACCTGACCGAGGCCGATTTCGACCACACGCTGGCGGTGAACCTGAAGTCCGCTTTCTTGTGCACCCAGGCCGTGCTGCCGCACATGCGGGCGCAGGGCTGGGGCCGCATCGTCAACGTCAGTTCCGGCGCCGCGCGCGGCAGCGGGATCGTCGGCGTGCACTACAACGCGTCCAAGGCCGGGATGGAGGGACTGACCCGCGGCTATGCGGCCCGGCTCGCGCGCGAGGGTGTCACCGTGAATGCGGTTGCGCCGACGCTGATCGACACGGACATGATCAGCGCCCGCACCGAGGACAGCGCCGCCCGCATTCCGATGCGGCGCCTGGGCACACCGGAGGAGTGTGCCGAGGCGGTGCTGATGGTGATCGGTAACGCCTACATGACCGGGCAGACGATCCAGGTGAACGGCGGCATGCACTTCATCTGACGGCGCGCCAGGCGTGCGATCGCGGTGCGGCGCCTTGTCGATCAGGCGGGGCAGGCACTGGATGCGGTTGGCGGGGGCTGCGGCGGGATGAGGCTGTGGTCTGGCGGGTTGGTGCCGATGGGGATCCGCGGGTCGAGCCCGCGGATGACGCTGGGGGCGCCGACACCGATGGCTCCCGTCATCGCCGGGCCCTGACCCGGCGATCCCCACCCGCACCCCCGACGCGTAGCACGGACGCGCACGCGCTACCCGCAGCGCCGACACACACCCCGGACGCAAGCGCCCGCGGCCACGACGCACGGCACGACCCACTGGTACGGCCGTGAAGCACGACCGTACCAGCCCATCTCGGTGTCAGCGCGCGGCGCCCATCACCCAGGCCAGCACGCCCTTCTGCGCGTGCAGGCGGTTCTCGGCCTCGTCGAACACCACCGATTGCGGGCCGTCGATCACCTCCTCGGTGACCTCCTCCCCGCGATGCGCCGGCAGGCAGTGCATGAAGATCGCGTCCGCCGCGGCCTTGCCCATCAGCGCCGAGGTGACGCGATACGGCGCGAGCAGGTTATGCCGCGCGGTGTTCGGGTCGTCCGACATCGACACCCAGGTGTCCGTCACCACGCAGCGCGCGCCGGCCACCGCCTTCTCGGGGTCGTTCGTCACCTCGATCTTGCC
Organism: Rhodospirillales bacterium; assembly: GCA_017304945.1. Classification (GTDB taxonomy): domain Bacteria; phylum Pseudomonadota; class Alphaproteobacteria; order Acetobacterales; family Acetobacteraceae; genus Rhodopila. The sequence continues at coordinate 23,400 of JAFKLG010000115.1, read as the reverse complement.
GCCCTGCGCACGTGCCCAGTCGAGCAGCTCCTTCGGCGGCTGCAGCGCGTCCGGTGTCGCCAGGCGCAGGGTGAAGCCGAAGCGCACCGCAGCCTCGATCCAGCTTCGCGCCACGTTGTTGCCGTCACCGCACCAGGCGACGACCTGGCCGGCAATCGGGCCACGATGCTCCTCGAACGTCAGCACGTCGGCCATGAGCTGGCAGGGGTGCGACGTGTCGGTCAGCCCGTTGATCACCGGCACGGTCGCGTATTCGGCCAGCTCGTGCAGCTTCGAAACGTCGTCGGTGCGCAGCATGATCGCATCGACGTAGCGCGACAGCACGCGCGCCGTATCCGCCGGGCTCTCGCCGCGGCCGCTCTGCATGTCGCGCGCGGACAGCACGACCACGTCGCCGCCCAACTGCTTCATGCCGACCTCGAACGACACGCGCGTGCGGGTCGAGGGCTTCTCGAAGATCAGCGCCAGCATCTTGCCGGCGAGCGGACGGGAGGTGACACCCCCCGCGCGCTTGAAGCCCGAGGCGACGTCCAGCATCTGGCGCAACGTCGCCGGATCGAAATCCTTCAGGTCGAGGAAGTGGCGCACGCCCTCGTCCCGGCCCGCGGTGTTCCGCGGCTGCCGCAGCGACGCGCTCACTGTGCGGCTGCCTGGGTCTTGCCGGTGCACGCCTCGGCGGCGCGGCGCAGCATGGCGAGGCCCTGCTCGATATCGGACTCCGTCACCACCAGCGGCGGCGCAAGGCGCAGCACGTTGTCGCCCGCGGTGATGGCCATCAGGCCCTGGGCGACGCAGGCGGCCTGCACCTCGCCTTGCGGCATGGCGCATTTCAGGCCGAGCAGGAGTCCGAGGCCGCGGACGTCTTCGAACACGGTCGGGAAGTCACGGGCGATCTGCTCGAGACCCGCGCGCATCATCGCGCCCTTGCGCTGCACGCCTTCCAGGAAACCGGGCGCCAGGATCACGTCCAGCACCGCGTTGCCGGCGGCGCAGGCGAGCGGATTGCCGCCGAAGGTGGTGCCGTGCGTGCCGGGCTTCAGCGCCTTGGCGAACTGCTCCTTGGCGAGCACGGCGCCCAGCGGGAAACCGCCGCCGATGCCCTTCGCCGCAGACATGACGTCCGGCGTGATGCCGGCCCACTCATGTGCGAACAGCTTGCCGGTCCGGCCCATGCCGGTCTGCACCTCGTCCATGCCGAGGATCAGGCCGTACTCGTCGCACACGGCCCGCAGGTCGCGCAGGAACTGCATGTCGGCGGGACGCACGCCGCCCTCGCCCTGCACCGGCTCGACGATGATGCCGCAGGTGGCGGCGCCGATCGCGTTGCGCACGGCGTTCATGTTGTTGAACGGCACCTGATCGAAGCCCTCGACCACGGGCCCGAAGCCTTCCAGGTATTTCGCATTGCCGGTGGCGGCGAGCGTCGCCAGCGTGCGGCCGTGGAACGCGCCCTCGAAAGTGATGAAGCGGAACCGCTCCGGCTTGCCGGAATCCGACATCGCGCGGCGCATCATCTTGATCATGCCCTCGTTCGCCTCAGCGCCCGAGTTGCAGAAGAAGACGCTGTCGGCGAACGTCGCCTCGACCAGCCGCGCGGCGAGCTTCTCGGCCTGCGGGATCCGGTAGAGGTTGGACACGTGCATCACCTTGGCCGCCTGTTCGGCGATGGCCTTGGAGAGATGCGGATGCCCATGGCCCAGCGAGGCGGTGGCGATGCCCGATCCGAAATCGAGGAATCGTCGCCCGTCCACCGTCCACAACCAGGCGCCTTCTCCCCGCTCGAAGGCGAGGTCGGCTCGGGCGTAGTTCGGCAACAGGGCGGAGATCATCGGGGGTTCTGACCCTCTCGGTGGTGCGTTCCAAATGGATCGCCCGCCCGCGACCGCTCGCGGACGGGTCCAAAGGAAGCGGCGATCATTGGCGGCGGAGGGTGTCGCTGTCAAACCGCGCAGGCCAGCGTCGTCCGCAGATCATGCGTGGACCGCAGCAAGACGTGACGCGCTGTCTTGGATATTCTCGCCCCATGACCGCACCCCCGGATGACGCGGCGCTGCACGACGCCGCGCTCGCGCATCTCGCGCGCTACGCCACCACCGAGGCCAATCTCCGCCGCGTCCTGTTCCGTCGCATCGACCGCTGGTCACGCGCCGCCGAAGGCGAGCCGGAGGCGATTGCCGATGCGGTGAGGGCCGCCCGCGCCGCCGCGGATCGCGTCGTCGGCCGGCTGGTGAGCGCCGGCGCGGTCAGCGATGCCGCGTTCGCCGAGAGCCGTGCGCGCAGCCTGGTGCGGGCCGGACGGTCCCGACGGGCGATCGCGGCGACCCTGGCCGCCAAGGGCGTGCCGTCGGAGCTGGCGCAGGCCGCCGCCCCGGACGATCCGGAAGCGGAACTCGGGGCGGCCCTGACCCTCGCCCGCCGTCGGCGTCTCGGGCCCTTCCGCACCGGCGAGGCCGATCTTGCGCAGCGCCAGAAGGAACTGGCGATCCTGGCCCGCGCCGGATTTTCGCAGGACGTTGCGCGCCGTGCGCTGGCGATGGAGGCAGCGGAGGCGGAGGAGCGGGTCCTGGCGCTGCGGCGGTAGCCGCGTCTCGTCGACTGCCTCGCCTCCGCGGCCAGCCTCCGGTCCCCGGGGGCGGGCGTCAGGCGCGCGCGAGCATCGTCTCGTGCCGCGCCAGCGCGCGGTGCAGCAGGTACATCGGGATCGCCAGGGCGGAGATCGCGGCGGCTCCCAGCAGCCCCCCTGCCGGGCTGCCGTAGAGGTCGGCGGCCACCCCGCAGGCGGCCGGCGCGAAGGCGCCCCCCAGATAATAGAGTGAGTAGAACACCCCCATCCCGATCGCCCGGTTCTCCGGCCGGGCCGACAGCGTGCCGACCGCCATGATCACGCCCGGATGCACCGATCCCACGATCCCGACCAGGATCGCCCAGGCGATCGGGGCATTCACCCAGGCGGTGCCCGCCATCCCGACCACCAGCGCCGTGGTGCCGACCAGGAAGATGCGGAACCCGCCGAACCGCGCCGCCAGCCCGCCACCGAACATCGTTGCCGGCACGTTGCCCCAGGTGGCGATCGTCATCACCAGCGCGGTCAGCGCGAGCCCGCTGCCCCGCAGCGCCATCGTCGCAGGAACGTAGGACGTGTAGGCCGCGTAGCCCGCCGTATAGGCCGTCCAGCACAGGCCGGCGACCGACAGCAGCAGGCACTCGCGCCCGCTGGGCAGCGAGAAGCGACGCGGCGCGCTTGCATGCGGGGGCGTGCGGTAGCTCGCGAGAAACAGCACCAGCGCCAGGGCGACGAGCAGCGCGCCGGAGAGGAAGCCGCCCTGCCAGCCGCGCCAGGCATCGATCAGCGGCAGGACGAGCTGCGCGAGCCCGACCCCCACCGGGTAGGAGCAGACCGAGACGCTGATCGCCAGCATGAAGCGGCGGCCCTCGAACCAGTCGGCGATGATCTTGCCCTGCAGCACGATCATGGCGACCGCGCCCACCCCGGCGATGCTGCGGCCGGTGCCGATCCCGTCCGCGCCGCCGCCATACGCACTGACCAGCGCGCCCACGATCATCAGCGACAGGCCGGCGCCCAGCACGATGCGGTCGCCCAGGCGCCGCGCCGCGAGTCCCAGCGGCAGCGCGGCGAAGGCGCCCAGCAGCATGTAGGCGCCGATCAGGGTGCCGAGCGCCGCGTAAGTGAGGTTGAACCGGGGAACCAGGTCGGGGGCGAGCGTCGCGACCGTCTGGAACTGGTAGCCGAAGCCGATCCGCGCGAGCGCCATCGCGCCGAGTATGCTCCATGCCCGCACGTGGTCCGTCCCTCCTGCGCCGACGTTTTCCGCCCGCATGGACGACGCTAGAGGAGTTCGCCCTGCCTCGGAACCGCGCCTGGCGGGATCAAGCCTTGCATCGGCGGCGGGCGTGTCCGTGGCGGGGCGGATCGGAACCCGGCCATTGCCTCAGGAGGCATCCGGCCCGACCGGCTTCTCGAACTCTGCCCAGGTCGGTTCGGCGTAGCCCGGATGGGCGTGCCGCGCGATCTCCACGAAGCCGCACGACTCGAACAGCGCGCGGTTGTCCGCCAACACGAGCCGCGTGCCCAGATGCAGGCGCGGCAGGAGCCGGCTGCGGGCCGCTGCCTCGGCGGCGCGGAGGAGCGCGCGGGCCAGACCGTGCCGCCGCCAGGCGGGGTCGACCGCGAGCCGGGCGACGTAGAGCCCGCCCTGCTGTTCGGACCACATCGCCGAGGCGGCCACGCTGCCCGCCATGAATGCGACGCTGCCGCCGCCCCCCGCCGCCAGATGGGCGCGCACGTCCGCGGCGGTCAGGCGCAGCGCGGAGGCGGGGGGATCCGTCGCGACGGACTGGGCGGCGAAGGCGCGGCGGACCAGGGCGGCCACCGCTTCGGCATCATCCTCCTGCAACGAACGCAGGCTCACGGCGTGTTCCATCCGCGCACGGTAGCCCCCGGACGATGCCATGCCTATCTTGCGGCGATGGCTCAAACACCCGCTTTCCTCGACGGCGGCCGTCCGCCCGTCCCCGACCTCGTCGTGCCGCGTGGCGTCACCCCGTTCTTCCTCCCGAACCGCCCGGTGCGCGGGCGGCTGGTGCGGCTGGGTCCGCTCGCCGACGCGCTGCTGACGCGGCACGACAACCACCCGAGTGTCACCCGGCTGGCGGGCCAGGCGCTCGCACTGGTGGCGGCGTTGTCCACCGCCCTGAAGTTCCGCGGCTCGTTCAGCCTGCAGGCCAAGGGGGACGGGCCCGTCTCCATGCTGCTCGCCGACTGCACCGAGACCGGGGCGCTGCGTGGCTACGCGCGGGCGGAGTCGGAGAAGCTCGCCCCGCTGCTCGCGGAGGGCGACTCACCGGCGGCGAACGAGTTGCTCGGCGACGGGTATCTGGCGCTGACCGTCGACCAGGGGCCGGAGCAGAACCGCCACCAGGGCATCGTCAAGCTCGAGGGCGGGAATCTGGCGGAGATGGTGCTGCACTACTTCGAGACGTCCGAGCAGTTGCGCTGCATGGTGCACCTGGCGTGCGAGCAGGGGCCGGGCGGGTGGCGGGCCGCCGCGCTGGTGCTCGAGAAGATCGCCGGTGCGGGTGGCGTCGACCCGGATCTCGACGAGGCGGCGCAGGAAGAAAGCTGGCGCACCGCCACGGCGCTCGCCGCGACCGTGACGGACGAGGAATTGCTGGATGACGATCTGGCACCGGAGCGGCTGCTCTACCGCCTGTTCCATACCGAAGGCGTGGCGGTGGACCGCGCCCGCGCCCTGTCCTATGGCTGTCGCTGTTCCCGCGCGCGGTTGGCCGGGATCCTCGAGGGGTTCTCGGACGACGACCTGGACCACATGAGCGTGGAGGGCGACATCGTGATGACGTGCGAGTTCTGCAACCACGACTTCCGCTTCCCCCGCGCCGACGTCCACGGCAAGCCCGACGCCACGCCGGACCGCGCCTGACCCACCGATCGGAGCCAGACCTCGCATGCCCCTAACCGGCCCTTCCCCTGCTGGCCTGACCCGTCGCGCGGCCCTGCTGCTGCCGCTCGCGCTTGCCGCTTGCGGCGGCGAGCCTGAGAACTTCCCGCCCCTGCGCTACGCCTACCTGCCGCCGATCCGGCTGAACGTTGCGAGCATCGACATCCAGCAGCGCTTCGTGCCGTCGGGCGTGGCGCCGGACGTGACCCAGTACGCCCCGGTCCGCCCCGTCGACGCGCTGCGCGCCATGGCCGAGGACCGGTTGCAGGCCTTCGGCACCACCGGCCGCGCGGTATTCTCGATCGTCGACGCCTCGCTGACGCGGCGGCGGGACGTCCTGGACGGGTCGATGGCAGTGGTGCTGGACATCTATGCCGCGGACGGCCAGCGCGCCGGGTATGCGGAGGCGCGAATCGCGCGCCAGCACACCGGCATCGATGACCTGCGGCGCACCTTGTACGAGATGGTCAAGGCGATGATGGACGCCATGAACGTCGAGTTCGAGTACCAGGTGCGGCAGGCGCTGAGGGCCTGGCTGACCTCCGGCACCGCGGCCCCGGTCTCGGTCGAGCAGACCCCGCTGGGGCCGCCCGGCAGTGCGCCGCCGGTGACGAGCGCGCCAGTGACGGGCGCACCCGTGACCACGGCGCCGCCGGCAGGAATGCCGGGGGCGAACCTGACGCCGCCGCCGACCGGCGCGCCTCCGGCGACGGCGCCGGCATACCCCTATACTGGGGCACCGAGCACCAGCGTACCGCCGACGATGAGCCCGCCGCCCGGCTATCTCACGCCGCCGCCGGCGCGCTGACGCTTCGATCCACGAGGACGCTTCCGGCCACGAGCGTCCATCGTCATGGCCGGGCTCGACCCGGCCATCCCCACCGGCACCGTGCCGCGCCGCGTGCCCAACACACCGCCGCCAATCATCGCGAGGGCTGCCCTGCCCATGGAGGCGGGTCAAACCGATAAAGATCGGCGCTCCCGCAACCTCGTGGCAAAGCGATTGCATGCGCACTCCCGCATCATCGCCACCAAAAAGAGACCCACATGATCTCCCGCCGTCCGTTCCTCGCCGCCGCGCTCGCCGCGCCGGCCCTCGTCGCACGCCAGTCGCTCGGCCAGAGCCTGCGCAAGATCAAGCTCGGCACCGCCTTCACCACCACGACCAACGCGATGTTCCTGATGCCCGACATGCTGAAGCCCGAGGGCATCGACGCGGAGATCGTCACCTTCCCCAGCCTGGTGCAGCGGATGCAGGCAGTCGCCACCGGTGCCGTCGACGTAGGCAATGGTGGCTTGTCCGCGACCATGCAGCTCGCCACCAAGGGCTTCCCGATGTCGGTGCTGGCCGATGGCTGCGACGGCGGCTGGATGCTGGTCGCCCGCAAGGGCATCGAGACGGTGAAGGACCTCGCCGGCAAGAAGATCGGCGTGCAGAACGGCTCCATCGGGCTGGTCAGCCTCAACTGGAAGCTCCGGCACGAGGGGATCGCCGACAAGGTGCAGTTGCTGTTCCTCGACAACCAGGACCAGCCGACGCCGCTCGCCCGCGGCGACCTGGATGCGATCTGCTGCTTCGAGCCCTACGCCACCTTCGCGGAACTGAACGGGTTCGGGCACAAGCTCTGGGTCCCCTACGACACGCCCATGGGCAAGACCAATCTCGGCTTCGTCGCCTCGGTGCCGCTGATCCGCAAGGATCCCGACCTGATCCGCACCCTGGTGAAGGCGCATGTGAAGGCGACCAACATCATGCGCGACAACCCGCAGATCGCGATCGACACCACGGTCAAGCAGTTCAACATGAGCAAGGAAATCGCCGAGGCGAGCGTGAAGAACCTGTTCTTCTCCGCCGATAGCGGCCCCGCCTTCCAGGACGGGCTCAAGGCGCTCGCCAAGATGATGATCGAGGACAAGATGATGGACTCGGAGCCCAAATGGGACGAGTTCATCGACACGCGGTTCGTCTGACCCGCCGCTTCATGTCCGCGTCCCCCCTCGGCCGCCTCACCGGCCTGCTGCCCCTGATCGGACTGATCCTGGCGTGGCAGGCGGCGGTGATGGCGCAGATCTATCCGCCCGTCCTGCTGCCCGCCCCCGTCCGGGTGGCAAACGCGTTCGTCCTCTACGGCGGCGACATCGTGCACAACACGCTCGCCAGCCTCTCCCGCGTCGTGATCGGCATCGGCCTCGCCTTCGTGGTGGGCGTGCCGATGGGGCTGCTGATCGGCCGCTTCGCCTGGCTCGACCGGCTGTTCGACTGGTCCATCCAGACCTTCCGTTCGGTGCCGCCGATCTCGCTGATCCCGATGGCCATGCTGTTCTTCGGCATCGGCGATACGCCGGCGATCGTGCTGATCTTCCTGGCCGGGCTGTGGCCGCTGCTGCTGAACACGATCTTCGGCGTGCGCACCATCGAGCGCACGCTGCTGAAGGTGGCCGCGGCGGCCGGCGCCGGGGAGGCGCTGATCCTGCGCGACATCGTCTGGCCCGCCGCGCTGCCCAGCATCTTCACCGGCCTGCGGCTGGCGGTCGGCGGCGGCTGGCTGACCGTGGTCACCGCCGAGATGATCGCCGTGAAGTCGGGCCTCGGCTACATGATCCTGAACGCGCAGATGACGTTCCGGCCGGAGCTGATCTTCGCCGGCATCATCGTGATCGGGGCGATCGGCCTGCTGGCGGACTTCGCCGTGCAGCGGCTTCGCCGGATCGCGTGTTCCTGGCAGGAGGGCCTGACGGTGCAGGGCCGATGAGCGCCGCCTTCATCGAATGCCTCGACGTGGGCAAGATCTATGAAGGCCGCACCGGGTCGGTGGAGGCGCTGCGCGGCGTCTCGCTGGCCTGCGCCGAGGGCGAGTTCGTCTGCCTGCTGGGCCTGTCGGGCTGCGGCAAGAGCACGCTGCTGCAGATGATCGGCGGGCTCGAGGAGCCCAGCTCGGGGCAGATCGTGGTGGCGGGCCGGGAGCTCTCGGGCCCCTCCCCCGCGACGGCGATCGTCTTCCAGGACCACGGGCTGTTCCCCTGGATGACGGTCGCGCAGAACGTCGCGTTCAACATGAAGGCGCGCGGCGTGGGCGCGAAGCAGCGGCGGGAACGCGCGGCGGAGATGCTGGCGCTCACCGGCCTGTCCAGCTTCGCCACGCGCTACCCGCACGAGCTGTCGGGCGGCATGCGCCAGCGCGTCGGGATCGCCCGCGCGCTCACCACGAAGCCGCGCGCGCTGCTGATGGACGAACCGTTCGGCGCGCTCGACGCGCAGACCCGCGCGCGGTTGCAGCACGAGCTGCTGGAGATCTGGGCGGCGCAGCGCACCACGGTGCTGTTCGTGACGCACTCGATCGACGAGGCGGTGTTCCTGGCGGACCGGATCCTGGTGTTCACGCCACGGCCGGGCCAGCTTGCGGCCGACGTGACCGTGGACCTGCCGCGTCCCCGCACCCCGCGCAGCCCCGGCTTCGCCGCACTGGCGGCGAAGCTTCGCGGGCTGCTGGGAACCGAGGAAGGGAGCGAGTAGTCGGCGGGCTACTCGGCGGCGGGCGCGGCGACCAACGCCGCGCGCGGCGTCACCCGCAGCACCAGCAGCGCCGCGGCGAGGCAGGCAATCCCGCTGGCCAGGAAGGCGAGCAGGTAGCTGCCGGCGAAGCTGCGCACCGCGCCCGCGCCGAATGCCGCCAGCGCGCCGCCGACCTGGTGGGCGGCGAAGATCCACGACACCACCACCGGGGTGTCGCGCCGGCCGAAGATCTCATTGGTCAGCGCGAAGGTGGCCGGCCCGGTCGCCACCCAGTCCAGCCCATAGAAGATCGAGAAGATCGCCAGGCTGATCGGGTCGAAGTTGGTGAACGGCACCACCACGAGGGACAGTCCGCGCAGGCCGTAATACCAGAACAGCAGGATCCGAGGGCTGTAGCGGTCGCAAAACCAGCCAGAGGTGGCCTATCCGACCAGGCTGAACAGACCGATGACCGCCAGGATGGAGGCCCCGTTCACCTCGGCGATGCCGTGATCGGCGCAGTAGGCGATCAGATGCGTGTTGATCAGCCCGTTGGTCGAGAAGCCGCAGATGCCGAAGGTCAGGCAGAGCAGCCAGAAATCGACCGATCCCGCGGCGCGGCGGAGCGTGGTGATCGCGACCATGAACGGATTGCCGGCAACCGGGGCCACCGGCGTGGCGGTGGCGGTCGCGCCATAGGCGGAGGTGCCGACCTTCGCAGGATCCTCGGGCAGAAGCAGCAGCACCAGCGGGATCACCGCGGCGATGCCGAGTGTCACGGTGACGGAGACGCCGCGCCAGCCGAACCGCTCGACCAGCAGCGCGAGGATCGGGAGGAAGACGAGCTGCCCGGCCGCGTTGGCCGCCGTCAGCAGCCCCATGGCCAGACCGGTGCGCCGCACGAACCAGCGATTCGCGACGGCGGCGGCCATGCCGACCGCCCCGGCGCCTGCGCCGATGCCGACCATCAGCCCCCAGGTGAGGAAGAGCTGCCAGGGGGCAGTCATGAACGTGGAGAGGCCAGTGCCGGTGCCGAGGATCGCGAGGCACAGCAGCATGGTGCGCTTGAGCCCGAACACCTGCATCAGCCCGGTCAGGAACGGGCCGGTGATGCCGAGCAGGATGATGTTGAGCGAGATGGCGCCCGAGATGGTGCTGACGTCCCAGCCGAAGGCATGCTGCAGCGGCACGATCATCACGCCCGGCGCGGCGCGCACGCCGACGCCCGCGAGCATCGCGGTGAACACCACCACCAGCACGATCCAGGCATAGTGCACCCGGCCGGAGGATAGTTTCGCCAGACCGGCGGCAAGCATGGACGTTTCCTTCCCTCGACTACCGGTCAGTATAGGCAACCCTTCCCTTGATCCGGCAGCAGAAAGGGATTGCGCCGCGGGCATGGCTGCTCTGGCCGCGACGGGACGAGGCATCAGCACGCGCAACTGTGCCCGACGGGAGGCCGCTCCTGGGCGAGTCAGCCCAGCGAAATGACGGAGATCTGGTGGCCGATCGGTCCGCCGCCGCGCAGCGTCCGCCGGCGATGGCTGAAGAACCGGTCCTCCTCCGCGGCCGTGTCAGCCTCCGCATCCTCGATGCCGCCGATCCCGGCGCGGGCCAGGCGGGCGCGGCAGTAGCCGCGAAGGTCGAACTGCCAGCGATCCTCGCGCTGGCCGGGGGCGAACAGGCCCGCTTCGCCAGGATCGGCGGCGAGCACCGCCTCCCGCAGATCGGGGCCGACCTCATAGGAGGCCTGGCCGATGCAGGGCCCGATCGCCGCGACGATCCGCCCCGGGGCAGCCCCGAGCGCGATCATCGCGGCGACGGTCGCCTCGAGCACGCCCGCCACGGCGCCGCGCCAGCCGGCATGGGCGGCGCCGATCACCCCGGCGTCGGCATCGGCGAACAGCACCGGGCCGCAATCGGCGGTGATGATCCCCAGGCTGAACCCGGGCCGGTCGGTCACCATGGCGTCGGCGCGCGGTCCCTCCCCCGGCACCCAGGCCTGCGTCACGTGCACCACGTCCGGTCCATGCACCTGCGTGACACCCACGAGCCCGGCCGGGTCGGCACCGATCGCACGCGCGGCGCGGGCGCGGTTCTCGAGCACCGACTCACGGGAATCCTGCCCCGAGAGGCTGCAGTTCAGGCTTGCATAGGGCCCGCTGGAGACACCGCCGAGGCGGGTCATGAAACCGTGCGGAACCACGAGGCTCGCGGCGTGCAGCTTGTCGATCATGTCGGTCTCACGAGACTCGGGGATCTAGGAATCGAAGCCGGGGCAGTTGATCAGGTCGGGATGCGTGATGGCGAGCATCTTGAACAGCCGCCCCATCTGGTCGGGTTCGCCCAGGCGCCGCGCCGTCTCCATGACGGAGAAGGCCTGCGCCGGGGACAAGGAGCGGGCGAGCCGGTTGCTGCGCTGGAACAGGCCCAACCGCGCGAGGACCATTCCCTGCGGATCGGGGCCATGGACCCGCGCACCGGCATCGCGAGCACGCTGGGCGAGCGCGGCGAAGGGGACATGCGCGGTCAGATCGGCTTCCCCGGGTGACGCGAGCGCATCGGCGGGCTTGCCGTTCGCGATCGCCTGCAGGCTTTCGCCCGGGAGGTCCTCCGCCGGCCCGTAATCCGCGAACAGCGCGGCGCCGGGATGGGCGACGAGGCGGCTGGCGACCGACTCCACGAAGGCGAGCGCGTGCGGCGCGTGCTCGCGAACGGTCCCGTCCGGCGGGCTGCCCCAGCCTGGCGGGATGTCGGCGGGGTCCGCCGGCTCTTCCACGAAGCGGCCTTCGGCGACATGGCGTTCGGTCCACCCGCCAGCCCGGCGAACGAACTGGCGGATCGGCAGCGCGTCGAGGAACTCGTTGGCGATCAGCAGCATCGGCGCGGCCGGTACCGTGTCGAGCGCGTCGTGCCAGGTCGCGTCCGGCACGCGTTCGGCCTGCGCGGCGCGCAGTCGCGGCGAGGTCTCGATCAGGTGCACCTGCAGCGCGGCGCGGAAGGCGGGCGTGGCCTGGCCGATCGCCCGCAAGGCATCGGCCATCAGCGTGCCGCGGCCCGGCCCGGCCTCCACCAGCAGCACTTCGGTTGGACTGCCCAGCAATTGCCAGCACACCGCGGCCCAGAGACCCATGATCTCGCCGAAGACCTGGCTGATCTCCGGGGCAGTGGTGAAGTCGGCGAACGGGTCGTGGCGCGCGTAATAGGCCGCGTTGGCCCGCGCCATGAACACGTCCAGCCGTTCGGTCATCGGGCCCGCAGGATCAGCCACAGCCCGGCGATGAACATCGGGACCGACAGGATCTGGCCCATGGTGGTGCCGAACGCCAGGAACCCGAGGAACGCGTCGGGTTCGCGGAAGCACTCCCCGATGATGCGCGCGACCGCGTAGCCGCAGAGAAAGATGCCCGTCAGCAGGCCGAAGCGCGCGCGCAGCGACTCGCGGCGGGAGACGATCCACATCAGGGTGAACAGCAGCAGCCCCTCGAGCAGGGCCTGGTAGATCTGGCTCGGGTGGCGCGGGATCATGCCCGCGCGGGGGAAGATCATCGCCCAGGGCAGGTCCGGCGAGGCGGGCCGCCCCCAGAGTTCCCCGTTGATGAAGTTGGCGATCCGCCCGAAGCCGAGGCCGATCGGGGCGACCACCGCGATCCGGTCGGCGAAGCCTAGCAAGGGAATGGCATTGCGCCGACAGAACCAGGCGGTGGCGATGGCGACGCCCAGCATGCCGCCATGGAAGCTCATGCCGCCCTCCCAGACGGCGAAGATCATGGCGGGATGAGCGAAATAGGTGGCTGGCTGGTAGAACAGCACGTAGCCGAGGCGCCCACCGAGCACGACGCCGAGGGTCGCCCAGGTGAGGAAATCGTCCACCTGGGCAGGCGCGGCGACGGCGGGGGCGCGGGTGACCAGCCGGCGCATGATCCGCCAGCCCGCCACCAGGCCGGCGATGTAGGCGAGCGCGTACCAGCGGATGCCGAACGGCCCGAACTGGACGATGACCGGATCGAACTGCGGGAACAGCAAGACGGGGATCACGGGCGGCCGGCCCGATCAGCGCCGAACCGCTCAGCGCCGGCGCACGCGGCGAAGGAATGCGACGTCATACGTACGGATCGTGCTGCGCGAGATGGTCCTGGACGTAGCGGCGGATGCCTTCCTCGAGCGGGGTGAACTGGCCGGCATAGCCGGCGCTGCGCAGGCGCTCCATCGGCGCCTGGGTGAAGGACTGGTATTGGCCCTTGAGAGAGGACGGCATGTCGATGAACTCGACCTGGCGTGGCTTGCCGGCGGCGTCGCAGACCGCATGGGCGAGGTCGAGATAGGTCCGCGCCCTGCCGGTGCCGAGATTGAACAGGCCGGACACCGACGGCTTGTCCAGCAGCCACAGCATCACGTCGACCACGTCCCCGACCCAGATGAAGTCGCGCTGCTGCTCGCCGTCCTGCATCCCCGGCTGGTCGGCACGGAACAGCCGCGCCGGTCCCCCCGCGGCGACCTCGTCGTACTTCACCTTCACGACCGAGATCATGCGGCCCTTGTGGTACTCGTTCGGGCCATAGACGTTGAAGAACTTGAGCCCGGCCCATTGCGGCGGGCGGGGCTGACGGCTCGCCAGCGTGCGCGCGACCAGCAGGTCGAAGGCGTGCTTGGTCCATCCGTACAGGTTCAGCGGCCGGAGCTTCTCGAGCGCGGGCAGGCTGAAATCGTCCTCGAACCCGCCGCTGCCGTCCCCGTACGTCGCCGCGGAGGAGGCATAGACCAAGCGCACCCGACGGTCGGCACACCACTCCCACAGCATGCGGCTGAGCTCGACGTTGGTGGCCCAGGTGTGGTCCCCATCCACCGCGGTGGTCTCGCTGACCGCGCCGAGGTGGAACACCATTTCCAGCGGCGGGCGGCTCTCGAGGAAGCTTTCCAGTTCCGACGGCGGGATCAGCCGGGCCGGCGGATGGTTCGCGAGGTTGCGCCACTTGCCGTCCTGGCCGAGCCAGTCGACCACGACAGTCTCATGCCCGCGCCGCGCCAGCGCCGCCTGCAGATTGGAGCCGATGAAGCCGGCACCGCCCGTGACCAGTATCATGGCGGCACGTTATAGGGATACCGCGCCGGCCGCGGAAGGCGGTCAGCGAAAGAAGGAGGCTTCCGGCCATGAGTGATCGCCCACGCATCTTCGACGACCTGGCCGGGGTGGCCGGCGGCGCGATTTCCGCCCTCGCCGGCCTGCGGGAAGAAGCCGAGTCGCTCGTCCGTGCACGCATCGACGACGCGATCCGCAAGCTCGACCTGCTGCGCCGGGAGGAACTCGACGCGGTGGCCGAAATGGCGGCCAACGCGCGGGAGGAGCAGGAGAACGCGGCCGTGAAGCTGGCGGCCCTGGAAGCGCGGCTCTCGGTGATGGAAGCGCGGCTCGCGGCGCTGGAGACCGCACCGCGGCCGGAAAACTGACGCTTGCGGCGAAGCGCGACACGTCTATAGGCTTTTCTCGTGGCGAGCACCGCGCGACTCCGCAAGATGTTGGGGCACCTGCGCGGGGCGGACGCCACGCCCGGCCTTCCTAGCGATGGGAGACCCCGTATGTCAGCCTCGCTGACCACCACCTACGAACAAGCCGCCAATCCCCTCGACGTGATGGAGCAGATCGTCAGCGCGAACGACTGGGCGTTCGACCGCCGCAGCGAGTCCGAAATGGCGGCCGAGGCGCCGGGTCGCTGGTGCGACTACGGGTTGTTCTTCAACTGGTCGCACGAAATCAGCGCCATGCACTTCACCTGCACCTTCGACCTGAAGGTGCCGGAGAAGCGCCGAGGCATGCTCTACGAGTTGCTGGCGCTGGCCAATGAGCGGCTGTGGATCGGGCATTTCGGCCTGGACAGCGACGACGGCATGCCGGTCTTCCGCCATGCGGTGCTGTTGCGGGGCGCGCCGGGCGCCTCGGCCGAAAGCCTGGAAGACATGATCGACATCGCGATCACGGAATGCGAGCGCTTCTTCCCGGCGTTCCAGTTCGTGCTCTGGGGCGGCCGGACGCCGGCGGACGCGTTGCAGGCGGCGATGCTCGAATGCGTCGGTGAGGCATGACGGCGGGTCGCCTGCCGCCCATCCTGCTGGTTGGCTGCGGGCGGATGGGCGGCGCGATGCTGGCGGGATGGCGGGAGAACGGGCTCGCCCCCTCCTTTGCCGTCGACCCCGCACCGGGCGCGGCGATCCTCGACGGGCCCGACCTGACGGTCGTGCCCGGGCCTGAGGCGCTCCCGGAGGGATTCGCCCCGGCCGCCGTGGTGCTGGCGGTCAAGCCGCAGAACGCGGCGGACACCCTGCCCGCCTATCGGCGGTTCGCCGGCAGTGCGGTCTTCCTGTCCATCATGGCCGGACGCACCACCGCAGGGATGCGCCGGCTGCTCGGAGACGACGCGGCCATCGTGCGGGCGATGCCCAACACGCCGGCCGCGATCCGGCAGGGCATCACGGTTGCGTGCCCGACCGGCGCGGTCAGCGCGGCGCAGAACGCACTCTGCGACCGGCTCCTGCAGGCGATCGGGCAAGTTGCCTGGGTGGAGGACGAGGCTCTGCTCGACCCGGTCACCGCCGTGTCCGGCAGCGGCCCCGCCTATGTGTTCCTGCTGGCGGAGCTGCTGGAGCAGGCGGCGGTGCGGGAAGGGATTCCACCCGATCTGGCCCGCCTGCTCGCCCGCCAGACCGTGGCCGGATCGGGCGCGCTGCTCGCCGCCAGCCCCGAGGATGCGGCGTCTCTCCGCCAGGCGGTCACCAGCCCGGGTGGCACCACGGCCGCGGCGCTCCATGTTCTGATGGATGCCGCTGCCTGGCCGGACTCGATGACCCGCGCCATTGCGGCGGCCACGCAACGGTCCCGTGAGCTCGCGGGCTAGAGCCTGTCCGGCTCGCCTTCGCTCGCCGGGACGCTCTGGCTGCTTGTTTGATCGCGTGATTCACGGCTTCGGCGGACACCCCTCCGCCGATCACGCTCTAACCGAGGACATGGCCACGTGAGCGATCAGGAGTTGGACCGAGCGGTGGTCTCGGCGGTCTTCCGCATGGCGGAAGAGCGCGGCTGGAATCGCGTGAGCGTGCCGGCGGCCGCGCTGGCCGCGGACCTCCCGCTGCCGCAGGTGCGGGCACGGTTCCCGACCCGGCTGCACGTGCTGCATCGCTTCGGCACGCTGCTGGACCAGGCGGCGCTGGAGGGCGCGAGCGCGGATGGGTCGGTGCGCGACCGGCTGTTCGATCTGCTGATGCGGCGCTTCGATGCGCTGCAGGTCGAACGCGGGGGTGTGCTCGCGCTGCTGAGCGCGCTGCCTTTCAATCCCGCCACCTCGGTTCTGCTCTCCTGCGAAACACGCCGCAGTATGCGCTGGCTGCTGGGCGCAGCCGGCGCCGGAACCGGCTGCTTGCGCGGCGAGGCCCGTGTGCAGGGGCTCGTGGCCGTGTGGTTGTGGGGGATGCGCGCGTGGCAGCGCGATCAGACCGAGGACCTGTCCGCCACCATGGCGGCGGTCGACTCGGCACTCGGGCGCGCCGAGCAGGCCGCTGGCTGGCTGAGCGGAATGCGCGGCCCATCGGATGGGGCGACCCAAGACGCGACCGGCGCCGAGACGGCCGACGCGGGGGTGAACGCAGCGGCCGAGGACGCGCCGGCCATGCCGACGACGCCTCCCGCCACTCCGCCATCGGGAATCGGCGGTCCGGAGACGAGCGACGAGTCCGGCGCTGCCCCCTCGCCGATCGGGTGACAGGTCAGGCCGTGGATCAGCGCGGAGATCCGCCGCCGCCGACCTCCGGCACACGCTCGTTCCGCCGCCTCGCAGCCACGTCCAGCCCTGCCCGGGTGCGGGGCATCAGGTCACCGGTGCGGTGTGCCCCTTCGGGCAGCCGCCGGATCGCTGCCGCTTGCGCGACGCCACCGCATACTCCCCCTTCGCCCGCAGCGGTCGGCTGCTTGGCTCGACGAACCGCGCCTGCCACTCCGCCCAATCCGCTTCCGTCATGTCGGCCAGCGTGCCGGCCCGCATGTCGTCCATCACCGCCGGCTGGTAGAGCCATTGCGGCACCGGCTGCGCCTGCACCAGCGGCGCCCGCGCATGCAGCCGAACCGGGGCATGCGTCCTTGTCAGCCGGAGATTGGTGAACAGCGGCGCGCGCCAGGTATCGGTCTCGACGATGCCCTCGAGCACGTCATAGCCGCCGAACAGCGGCAGGTTCACCGGGCGACGCAACAGCAACGACCAGCCAGGCGCCGTCGCAGCGATGACGCCCAACGAGACCTGGACGACACCGGGCTCCTGCATGGCGGTGAAGAGCGCACTGCCGACCGGCTCGATCCCGACCGGCGCCTTCGCCTCGAGCGTGGCGCACATCCCCGGGAAGGCACAGGAATCGTCGAGCGGCGCGTACTCCTCGCCGTCCAGCGAATAAAAGATCGTGTTTCCGTCCCACAGCAACCAGGCGTCCATGGGCGCATACAGCCACCAGCCGAAGGCGCAGGCGCTGGTCACCGCCTCGCAGTAACGGGCGGCACGGATGGGCAGCGATCCTCCGGCGTCCCGCCGCGCCGGACGCGGCGGCATGGCGAGGTCGGTGTAGCTCATGAACCGTGCGGCCGGGCCGCTCGACGGCGTGACGAACATGCGGAACTCTCCGGCAGGAACGGGAGCGAGAGGCCGGCACACGCCAGTGCCGGCCGGTGGACTCAGGCGATCACGCGATAGCCGCCGCCGATCGTGCGGTAACCGCCGCCGATCGTGCGGTAGCCACCGCCGATCGTGCGATAGCCGCCACCCAGCGTCCGGTCGCCGCTGTCGATCGCGCGAGATCCACCTGCGGGCGGACGGGCGGCGGGGGCGATCGCGGGCTCGAGACGGGCGACGAAGGTCGGAGTACGAAAGCGCATCGTGGTGTCTCCTGGAGGGGCCGGCGCACGCAGGCGGCCGGGCGCACGCCAATGCGGCGGCGCAACGCTTGGGTCGGTCGTGAGAGGGTGTTCGGCAGCGACGAAGCTGCGTGTGCGGGGCCGGCGATCGTACGCGGCTGCGGCGATCACCGAGGTCGTTCCGACGAAGACGGGGCAGACGCATGTCTCCCATGCGGTGAACGAATGGTTATAGGAAAATAAACTTGTCGTCAACGAATAATTTCTTGCCGCATGCGCCGGGAGCGTCCGTTCCAGCGACGCATCGCCGCCCCGCCCCTTGCGACCACCCGCCGGAAACGCGATCTCCCAGGGACGCGCCTCGCGGTCACGCGCCACGGCCGCTGTTCCGAAAGGACCGCACTGGATGATCGCGTTCGGCTTCAACAACACCTACACGCGCTTGCCGGATCGCTTCTATGCGCGGCTCGCTCCGACCCCGGTCGCCAAGCCCGGCCTGGTGCGCATCAACGAGGCGGTCGCCCGCGAGCTGGGCCTCGACCCGGATGCGCTCGCCAGCCCCGAGGGTATCGCCGTCCTCGCCGGCAACGCGGTGCCGGCGGATGCCGATCCGATCGCGCTCGCCTATGCCG
The DNA here is from genome assembly GCA_017304945.1 of Rhodospirillales bacterium. Classification (GTDB taxonomy): domain Bacteria; phylum Pseudomonadota; class Alphaproteobacteria; order Acetobacterales; family Acetobacteraceae; genus Rhodopila. The sequence goes on along the minus strand of JAFKLG010000115.1, from coordinate 4,911 downwards.
GCCACCAGTTCGGCTACTTCTCCCCGCAGCTCGGCGATGGCCGCGCGCTGCTGCTGGGTGAGGTCGTGGGTCGCGACGGCGCACGCCGGGACATCCAGCTCAAGGGCAGCGGCCCCACCCCGTTCTCCCGCAACGGCGATGGGCGTGCGGCACTCGGCCCCGTGCTGCGCGAGTACCTGATCAGCGAGGCGATGGCCGGGTTCGGCATCCCGACCACCCGCGCCCTCGCCGCGGTCACCACGGGACAGCCGGTCTATCGCGAAACCGCCCTGCCCGGCGCCGTCCTGACGCGCGTGGCCGCGAGCCACATCCGTGTCGGAACCTTCCAGTATTTCGCCTCCCAACAGGACGAGGAAGCGGTCCGCCTGCTGGCCGACTATACGATCGACCGGCATGACCCCGCGGCAAGGCAGGCCGCATCACCGTACCGCGCCCTGCTCGAAGGCGTGATCGCGCGTCAGGCCACGCTCGTCGCGCAATGGCTCCTGGTGGGCTTCATCCATGGCGTGATGAACACCGACAACGCCGCGGTTTCCGGCGAAACCATCGACTATGGTCCCTGCGCGTTCATGGATGCCTACGATCCGCGCACCGTGTTCAGCTCGATCGACGAGCTGGGGCGCTATGCCTACGCCAACCAGCCCGGCATCGCGCATTGGAACGTCACGCGGCTGGCGGAGGCGATGCTGCCGCTGCTCGCTCCGGAGACGGACGCTGCCGTGGAGATCGCCAAGGAATGCCTCGCCGGGTTCGGCCCGCGCTTCGAGGCCGCCTATCTGGGCGGCCTGCGCCGGAAGATCGGCCTGCAGAGCGCCGAGGACGAGGATCGCGCGCTGATCCAGGACCTGCTCTCCCGCATGAAGGACAACGCGGCGGACTTCACCCTGACCTTCCGCAAGCTCGCCGCGGCCGCCGCCGATCCCGCAACGGATTCCGGGGTGCGTGCGGAATTCACCGACCCCTCGGCCTATGACGGCTGGGCGACGGCATGGCGCACGCGGCTCGGGCGTGATGCGGGCACGGCGGAGGAGCGCCGCGCGGCGATGGAGGCGGTGAACCCGGCCTACATTCCGCGCAACCATCTGGTGGAAGAAGCGCTCGAAGCGGCGGTGTCCCACCAGGACTACGGGCCGTTCGAGGCGATGCTGGCCGTCGTGACGCGTCCGTTCGAGGAGCGCCCCGGCCTCGAGCGCTACGCCAAGCCGCCGCTGCCGGATCAGCGGGTGCTGCGGACCTTCTGCGGCACCTGACCCCGGGCTGAGTCCGTCCGCGTGGGTGCGGATCGGCCGCTCCGATCGCCGCACGGATCCCCTGGTGCGGCGAGCAGGCGCGCGCCAACGAGGTGGCTGGCCCCACGGTTCGGACTGGTACCGGGGCCGGCACCCGGCGTTTCTCCGAGCGACTTGAAAAGCCAAGCGATCTTAGGGCATCGTTCACGATTAGTTCGGCAGAATTCCTCCGTTTGCGAGGGGATCATGCCATGTCGTTTTTGGGGAAGCTCGGTATCGGCGGCCGTTTCCGCCTAGCCTTTTCGGCGCTGCTTGTCGCTGTTCTGCTGGTGGGAGGCATCGGGGCGTTTCAGGCGTACCAGATGAACGGCATCACATCGGAACTGGCGGAAAATCGACTTCCCAGTGTGCGGACGATGGGGCGACTGAACGCGGGTGTCGCCCGCTACCGCCAGATCCAGGCATCGCTTCTCCTCGTCTCTGCCGAGGGACGCGCAGAGATCGTCGGCCGCATGAACGCGACGGTGGCGGAGATCGAGGGCGCGCAACGGGATTATGAGCGCCTGCTCGATCCGGGAGAGGAAGCTCAGGTTCTATACCCGGCGATCCTGAGCGCCTGGAGTGAGTACCAGCGTGTCAGTGCTCCGTTGACCACGCCCGGGCTCGACCTGGCGACAGCGGCGACCATCTATCTGCAGGACATCTATCCGGCCTTCCAGGCGCTCCGCGCCGCGATCCAGAAGGATCTGGACTACAATCAGCGCGCCGCCGAACAGGGCGCGGAGGATGCGCGAGCGGCTTTCAGCGGGGCGTTGTGGATGAGTGGCGGCATCACCGTGCTGGCTGCGATCCTCGCGCTGCTCATGGGGCGTTGGCTGACGAGTAGCGTCACCCGGCGGGTGGTCCATGTCTCCCAAGGTCTGCGCCGGCTCGCCGAACGCGACTATGCCTTCGATCTCCCGACCACATCGCTGCACGACGAAATCGGGGACATGGTCCGCGCGATCGACGCCTGCCGCACGGGCCTGCGGGAGGCGGATGCCGCGAACGCCGAGAAGGAGCTGGAGCAGGCCGCGAAGGCGGCCCGAGCCAAACGCCTGGACGAACTGATGCGGACGTTCGAGAGCAAGGCCGGTCAGATGGTCTCGGTGGTGTCGTCCGCCGCCGCCGCCCTGCAGGCCACCGCCGAAACGATGTCCGGCACCGCGGGCCGGACGGCGGAGGGGGCGAAATCCGTCGGCTCCGCCGCATCGCGCGCCAGCGGCAACGTGCAGACGGTCGCCGCCGCGGCGGAGGAGCTTGCCTCCTCGGTGTCGGAGATCACCCGCCAGGTCACCCAATCGGCCGGCGCCGCCAGCAAGGCGAGCGGCCAGGCGGCACAGACGCAGGGCATCGTGCAGAAACTGGCCGAAGCAGCCGAACGGATCGGCACGGTCGTGAGCATCATCAGCGACATCGCCGGCCAGACCAATCTGCTGGCGCTGAATGCGACCATCGAGGCGGCACGGGCCGGGGACGCGGGCAAAGGCTTCGCCGTCGTCGCCTCCGAGGTGAAGACGCTGGCCTCCCAGACCGCCAAGGCGACCGACGAGATCGGCACGCAGATCAACCAGATGCAGACCGCCACGCGGGAAGCGGTGAGTGCGATCGGATCCATCACCGGCATGATCGAGGAGGTCAGCCAGACGACCGCGGCGATCGCCGCGGCAATCGAGGAGCAAGGGGCCGCCACGCAGGAAATCGCGCGCAACGTCCAGCAGGCCGCGGCCGGGACACGGGACGTCACCGCCACGATCCAGGATGTCGGTGCGGCCGCCGAGGAAACCGGTCAGGGCGCTCGGGCGGTGAGATCCGCAGCGCACGATCTGACCCGGCAGGCCGAGGGTCTGGACAGCGAGATGCAGTCGTTCCTGACCGGCGTGCGGGCCGCCTGAATTGGAACGGCTGCGCGCCTTCCGAGCGGAAGCGGGTGGCCGCCGTCAGAACACCGGTGCAGGCGCCTTGGAATGGCGCCTCTCCGGGCCCGGCAGGGCCAGCCGGTCCACCGCGATGGCCGCATCGGCGGATGGGGTAATGGTGAGCCCGCTGGGACTCGAACCCAGGACCCCAAGATTAAAAGTCTCGTGCTCTACCGACTGAGCTACAGGCTCCCGGCCCGCCTTGAACGCCAAGCCGGGCGAGAGGTCAATAAGCCTAGCCCTTGGCGTCGGCCGCGAGCTGCATGTGGATGATCTTGTCCGGGTTCTGCACCGTCCCGCCGGAGCCGGAGCCGGGCTTGATGTGGTCCACGAATTCCATGCCGGAGACCACCTTGCCCCAGATCGTGTACTGGCCGTCGAGATGCGGTGCCGGGGCGAACATGATGAAGAACTGGCTGTTCGCCGAGTTCGGGTTCTGCGTCCGGGCAGCACCGATCGTGCCGCGCAGGAAATGCGCCTTGTTGGTGAACTCGGCGGGCAGGTCCGGCAGCTTGCTGCCGCCCGTGCCGGTGCCGGTCGGATCGCCGCCCTGGGCCATGAAGCCCGGAATCACGCGATGGAACGGCGTGCCGTCGTAGAACTTCTCGCGTACCAGCTCCTTCACCCGCGCGACATGCTTGGGCGCCAGCTCCGGCAGCAGCTCGATCACCACCCTTCCGTCCTTGAGGTCCATGTACAGCGTGTTCTCGGGGTCGAGCTTGGCGGGCTGCGCGGATGTGGTTTCGCTCATGAGAGCTCCCAAAAGAGTGGTGGCGATCAGGGTACGACGATGCATGTGGTTCTTTCGTTCGGTCAGCGGCCGACGCGCTGCAACGTACGTTCGAGGGTCAAGGCGGGTACGAAGCTCGATATGTCGCCCCCGAACATCGCGATATCTTTCACGAAGCGCGAGGAGATGAACTGGTGCCGTTCGCTGGCCATCAGGAACACCGTCTCCACGTCCGGGGCGAGCCGGTAGTTCATGCCGGCCATCTGGAACTCGTAGTCGAAATCGGAGACGGCGCGCAGCCCCCGGAAGATCACGCCTGCTCCAGCCCTGTGCGCGAAGTCGATCAGCAAGGTGTCGAACGGCTCGACCTCGATCTCGGCGCCGCTGCGATCGGCAATCGCCGCCATCTCGGCGCGGACCAGCTCGACCCGCTCTTCCAGGGGAAACAGCGGTCCCTTTCCGGCATTGATCGCGACACCGATGACCAGCTTGTCCAGCAGGCGGGCGGCGCGGCCGATGATGTCGAGATGGCCATTCGTCACCGGATCGAAGGTGCCGGGATAGACGCCGATCCGTCGCTTCATGGACGCCTTACCCATCGCGGCCGTTCTCCGGGTCGCCATTCTCGTCCGAGCCCGCCAGAGGCTCGTCAGACCCGGCGCCCTCCGACGGGTCCTCCGTGGCGGGGTCCTCGATCACCGGAAATACGCTCGTCACATGCTCCTCCGCGTTCACCCGGAACAGCATGACCCCCATCGCCGACCGGCCGGTGATGCGCACCTGGTCGGCCGGCACGCGGATCAGCCGCCCGGCATCCGTCATCAGCATCACGTCGTCGCCCGGCCGCACCGGGAAGGTCGCGACGACAGCAGTGCCATTACGGCCGCCCAAGGTGATGTTGGCAATCCCCTGCCCGCCCCTTCCCGTCACCCGGTAGTCGTAGGCAGACGAGCGCTTGCCGAAACCGGCATCAGTGACAGTGAGCAAAAGCTCC
>JAFKLG010000114.1 GCA_017304945.1 Rhodospirillales bacterium | reverse complement strand
GGGGCGCCCGCGCCGGCGAAACCAAGCAGTGCGCTGCCGGCCAAGCCGGTGGCGGCCGGAGACAAGGCGGCGGCGAGCCAGGCCGTCGCCGGTGCGCCACGCCTCTCTCCCGCCGGTGCGGAGATGGCGGTCACGGCGGCCGGACCGAGGATCACGGCGATCGTGCCGCCGACCGCCCCGGTTCGCCCGACCGTGCCGACGGCCCCGACCGTGGCCGAACGCAGCAGGGACGGCACGCCGACCCCGTGGAAGGGTGCCGCCGAAAGTCCGCCCGCGGCGGCCGCGGCCGCCACGACGGCAGCCTCGGGGACGTCGACGGCGGCCCCTGCGTCGGGCATCTCGGCGCCCATCGCCTCCGCGACGACGGCTTCCGCGCCGGCGGCACCCGCGCCTGCCCCGCGCCCGATCAAGCCCACCCCGCTCGCCGCCTCGCTGGCCGCTGCCATCGCCGCTCGCAATGGCTCGCCGGGGGCCACCCCGGCCGATGCGCCGGCGCCCGCAGCCGCCACGTCCCGGCCCGCCGCGCCACGCGCCTCCACCGACACCATCCCGCAAGCGACCGCGCCCTCACCGCCGGCCGGCCGGCCCACCACGCCACCCGCGGGCCTACCCGGCAGCCCACAAGCCTCGCAACCCGCAGCCCCGCAAGCCTCGACCACCCAAGCCGTCCCGCAAGCCTCGCAACCCGCCCCACGAGCCACCCAGCCAGCCGCCCCGCAAGCCGCCGCCCAGAAAGCTTCGCAGCCGCCGGGCTGATAGCCCCGATGGCGCTCGAAAGGACCGCACCATGCCTATCGACAAATCCATGAACGTGCTGATCGTCGATGATTACAAGACGATGCTGCGGATCATCCGGAACCTGCTGAAGCAGATCGAATTCCACAACGTCGAGGAAGCGACCGACGGCGCGGAAGCGCTGGCCAAGCTGCGCAGCGGGAATTTCGGCCTGGTGATCAGCGACTGGAACATGCAGCCGATGACCGGCCTGCAGCTTCTGCAGGAGGTGCGCGCCGACGCGAAGCTGCGCGGCATGCCGTTCATCATGGTCACGGCGGAAAGCAAGACCGAGAACGTCGTCGCTGCAAAGCAGGCTGGCGTCTCCAACTACATCGTCAAGCCGTTCAACGCGGAGACGCTGCGCGACAAGATCGAGAAGGTCCTCGGCCATGCATGAGACCTTCAACAGCGGACGCGGCGAGCCGGATCCGTTCGCGCCGGAGCTGCGCGAACGGCTTGCCGACCTGCGCGCGCGCCAGCCGCAGGCCGAACCCGAACTGGTAGCGGAGGTGGTCAAGGCCGTGTTGACGACCATGAGCGGGGACCTCAATCCCAAGGAAGTCTCGCTCCTCGCGGAAGTGGAGGAGCTCGGGCGTACGATCGCGAGCGCCAAGCAGGAGATCGCGGCCCTGAAGGTGGACGACATCACCGACAGCCACATCCCTTTCGCGACCGACGAGCTGGACGCGATCGTGGCACACACGGCGTCGGCGACGCACAGCATCCTCGAGAGCTGCGAGACGCTGGATGCGGTGGCGGAGAGCCTCACGGGCGCGGATGCGACGAAGCTGCAGGACGCAACGACGAAGATCTACGAGGCGTGTAGTTTCCAGGACATCACCGGCCAGCGGATCACCAAGGTGGTCGCGACACTGAAGACGATCGAAGCCAAGGTGGCGCATCTCGTGGCGACGTTCGGGGAGCATGCGACGTCGCACCCGCTGGCGGGCGCCGGCGCGGACGGGTCGCAGCAAACCGAGGCGGATCTGCTGAACGGCCCGCAACTGCCGCATCACGCCATGGACCAGTCCGACATCGACAAGCTGTTGGCCAGTTTCGAGTGACGGGGGGCGCGGCGCATCGTCGCCGCATCGGTCCGCGCAGCGTCGGGCTCTTGCAGGTCGTGGCATGGCTCTGCGTAGCGGCACCGGCCGGCGCGGCTGACCTCGCCTATGCCGAGGCGCCTGCCACCGCGGCGGTGGGAAGCGGGGTGGTGGGGCTCGTAGCGGCGGGGATCGAGACGCCGCCCATGCGGGCAGGCGCGACCGAGGCTGCGATCGAGACACCGACGGCGGGCGGGAGCGCGGCAGCTGGCAGCGGTGCCGTCGGGACGGGACGTTCGAGCGTCGGGCCGGCGGGCACCGGGCCAGGACGTATGGCGCCTTCCGGCACGGAACCCGGCGCGACGCGCGCTGCGTCCATCCCGGGAGTACCCGGATCAGGTGGAACGAGGCCTGCAGGCGCGGGACCCGCCGGCCTGCTGCCGCCATGGCCGATCAGGAAACTGCCGGCAACCGGCGTGCCGGAGCCGCCCGCACTTCCCGACCCACGGCCAGCCGCGCCCATGGCCGCACCGGCTGCCGCATCCTCCGTCCCGGCAGCCGTACCGGCGGCACCGGCGGCACCGGCAGGCGCACCGCCCGCACCCTCCGCGCCGCCAATCCCGATCGCCGCGCCGCCGGCACCCGTCGCCGCATCGCCAATCCCGGCTGCCGCACCGCCGATGCCGACTGCCGCACCGCCCGCACCGCCGCCTGCCCGCTCGCTCCCCCCGACCCAGCCCTTCGGCGCCGGCGCGCGCGCGGGCACCGCTGCGCCGCGGCGTGCATCCGCAGGCGATGTCGCCGCCGAGGGATCCGTCCCGCCGCCGCCGGCCGGTCCGCCTTCCGCGCCCGCGCCGCCACCCAACGGTGCCACCGGGAACGCCGGTGCCAGCGGAACCTCCCCGCCAGCCGCGCCCGCCGCCGCCGGCGATGCCGGGCCGCCACCGCCGGCCGCGGCCGCCGACCCGGCCCGCCCCGCGATCACGGGGGAGACCGGCTTCGTGGAACCGCTGCCGGCCCCGCGGCTGACCGGCCGCGAGCTGCTCGATGGTCCGCCCGGCATCGTGGCCCGTCGCGCCCCGCTGCCCAGCAGCGCCGGCGGACCCGCGATGATCGTGCCGTTCGGCCCACGCACCGGCGCCGCGATGTTCAGTCGGGGCGGGACCAGCTACCTCGTGTTCGACGAGCGACGCCCGATCGACATGGCGGCGCTGCGCTCGGATCGGGTGTTCGGCGGCGCGACGGTCATGCTGTTTCCCGCGGCGACGCTGATCCAGCTCCCGGTGCCGCCCGACCGTGTGCCCACCCTGGCGCAGACCGGCCAGGGATGGCGGATCACGCTGGTCTCCGCGCCACCGCGGCTCGCACCGATCGTGCCGTCGAACGGGGACGGGCGCATCACCCTCCCCGCGGATGCGCCGGGACAGGTCGTGACCATCCCCGACCCCGACACCGGCGCGACGCTGCTGGTCGGCACGCAACGACGCGGCGGCCAGGCCGTGCTCACCCCGCGGCACGGTGCCGAGTTCGACCTGCTGCTGACGGGCCAGGGCGTGGTCGCCGAACCGCTCGCCGACCGCGTCGCGCTGCGGGTCGGCGCGAACGGCTTCATCCTGGCCGGTGAGCCGGGCCGGCTTGCCCTGTCCCCCGGCTCCGAGGGCGCCGACCTGCTGGCGGACACCATCGCCCTGACCCGGCGCTTCCATTTTCCCGACATGCCGCCGCAGGCGCTCGCCGCGCATCTGACCGCGCAGTTGAACGAGATCGCGGCGGTCCCGCTGCAGGCGCGTGGACCGCGCCGGGTGGTCGCCGCCCGCAGCATGCTCGCCCTCGGCCTCGACGTCGAAGCGGGGGCCATGCTGCAGCTCGCCGCGGACCAGGCGCCGCGGGAGGGGATGTCGGCGGAACTCGCAGGTCTCTCGGGGATCGCGGCCCTGCTCTCCGGCCGGATCGACGAGTCCGGCGGGCTGTCGGACCCGCGCCTGTCGGGCACCGACGAGATCGCGCTGTGGCGGGCGATCCGCGGCGCCATGCGGCAGGAGGCCTCTCCGCGCGCCGCCTCGGTGATGGCGGCCACCGGCCGGCTCGCCCTCACCTACCCTGCCGCGATCCGTGACCGCATCCTGCCGCTGATCACGGAGACCATGGTGCTGGGCGGCGAGTCGAAGCCGGCGGCGGCGCTGCTGCAGGCGCGGCCGGACGACCCCCGCCTCGCCTTCGCGCGCGCGCTGCTGAAGCAGGCGCAGGGCGACGTGCCGGGCGCGCTCGCCGCATATGACAGACTGGCGGCCGGGCGCGACCAGCGCGACCGCGGCCGAGCGGCGGTGCGGGCGACGGAACTCCGGCTGGCCAGCGGCGAGATCGGTCCGCACGAGGCCGCCGAACGACTGGACCGGCTGCTCTACGCCTGGCGCGGCGACGCCCTGGAACTCGGGATCCGCGACCGCATCGCGACGCTGCGGCAGCAGGCGGGCGAGTGGGACAAGGCGCTCGCGATGCTGCGCGCCACCGAGACGGACTTTCCCGAGACCGCGACGGCCACGCATGCGCGATTGCTCGACACCTTCGCCGCGATGCTGCGCGAGGATGCGGCCAACCGGATGTCCCCGCTCGACCTGGTCACGCTGGCCGACGCGAATGCCGACCTGCTGCCGGCGACCCCCGAGGGCGAGATCCTGGAGGCGCATCTGGCCGACCGCCTGCTCGCGCTCGATCTGCCGAAACGTGCCGATCCGCTGCTCGAGAAACTGGTCGGGGCGGCGCCGACCGGCATCGGGCGCGCCGGGTTCGGGCAGCGGCTCGCCGCGCTCCGACTGCGGGAGGGCGACCCCAGGGGCGCGCTCGCGGCGCTCGACATGTCGGCCGCGCCCGATCTGCCGGCGGATCTCGCCGGCCGGCGCACGATGCTGTTCGCGCGCGCCTCGGCGCAGACCGGCGCGATCGGCGCCGCCACGGCCGCGCTGGCGAGCCTGGCGACGCCCGAGGCCGACGAGGTGCGGGCCGCGATCCTGGAACGGGCGCAGGACTGGCCGGCCGCGACGCAGGCGTTGCGCGAGTATGTGGAGAAGACCATTCCGCCGGCCGGATCGCTCGACGAGGCGCAGCAGCGGATCCTGCTGCGCTATGCGACCGCGGCCGCCCGCGCCGGCGACGAGACGACCCTGGCGGCGCTGCGGACCGGGATGGCGCCGCGCATGTCGCCGGGTCCGCTCACCGACCTGTTCCGCCTGCTGACGGCGGACTCGGTCCGCGCGACCTCGGATCTGGCCCGCGCGGGCGTGGAAGCGGGGCTGGTGCGGACCTTGCCGCGCGATCTGAACGCGGTGCGGCCGGTGGCGCCCGTGCCATAGCCATCGCCACGCGGTGGAGGTGCCGGGGCTGGCCCTGGCGGGATATCCAGGGGCGAAACGCTGTCCGCATCGCGACGCGGGCATGCATTTTCCGGGGGAGAAGGGGCACAAAACCACTTGCGCCCCGCCCCCCCTTTCCTCATGTTCCGCCGCCTTGGCCCCAGGGGACGGCGCGGGCGCGGCAGCGCATGTACCGTCCAACAGGCCGTCTGCTGGTAGGAATGGGGTACGCGATGAACGCACTCAGCCCACTGGGGATGGTCTCGGAACTCCCGAGCAGCAACCAGACCGAACTCGAGACTGCGGGGCAGCCCGAGGAGCAAAAGGATTACTTCGTCGAGAAGGACGGGGTGAAGTTCGCCGGCACGCATCTGCTGGTCGATCTGTGGGGCGCCAGCAACCTGGCCGATCCCGCGCATATCGATCGTGCGCTGCGCGAGGCGGCGGAAGCGGCGGGTGCGACGATCCTGCACGGGCACTTCCACCATTTCTCGCCGAATGGCGGCGTGAGCGGGGTGCTGGTGCTGGCGGAGAGCCACATCTCCATCCACACCTGGCCGGAGCGCGACTTCGCGGCGATCGACATCTTCATGTGCGGCGCCTGCAACCCGTATCACGGCATTCCGGCGCTGAAGGCTGCGTTCAACCCGGCCTCGATCAACCTGGGCGAGCAGCGGCGCGGCCTGGTCGTCTGACCCGCCCGCCATCCGCGTGAACCATGGGCTCGGACCTGCCGTCCGAGCCCATTCGTCTGTCTGGAGATTCGTCTGGCTGGAGACGGAAATGGCGACCGATAGCTGGATCAACGAGACGCTGTATCCCGACTGGGGGCAGCGCTTCCTGGTGAAGCGCGAGCTTGCGCGGGTGCAGAGCGACTTCCAGGACATCGCGATCTTCGAGAGCACGTCGCATGGCCGGGTCATGGTGCTGGACGGCGTGATCCAGATCACCGAGGGCGACGAGTTCGTCTATCAGGAGATGCTGACGCACGTGCCGCTGCTGGCGCATGGCGCGGCGGCGAACGTGCTGATCATCGGCGCCGGCGATGGCGGCGTGCTGCGGCGCGTGCTGCAGCATCCCGGCGTGCAGCGCGCGGTGATGGTGGAGATCGACGGCGAGGTGATCCGGCTCGCCAAGGAATTCCTGCCCGGCATCGCCGGCGATGCGTGGACGAACCCGCGGGCAGAGGTGATCGTCGGCGACGGGATCGACTACGTGAAGCGCGCGCCGGATGCGGCGTTCGACGCGATCATCGTGGACTCGACGGACCCGATCGGCGTGGGCGAGGTGCTGTTCACCGACGCATTCTACGAGAACTGCGCGCGCATCCTGACCGCGCGCGGGCTGGTGGTGAACCAGTGCGGCGTGCCGTTCATGCAGGCCGACGAGCTGCGCGAGACGAGTGTGCGGCGGCGACGCTTCTTCCCGCACGTCACCGCGTATGTGGCGGCGGTGCCGACCTATGTCGGCGGGTTCATGACGTTGGGCTGGTCGGCGAAGGACGGCACGCTGCATTCGGTTCCGGTTGAAACCATCCGCGCGCGTGCGGCGGCGGCGGGGATCCTGGGACAGACGCAGTACTGGACGCCGGAGATCCATGTCGGCGCGTTCAACCTGCCGCCCTACATCGCGCGTCACCTGCCGGGCTGATCGGGATTCGGCCGGCGCGATTATGCCGGGCGCGGGTCTCGAGCGCCGGTGACTGCTTGGGGCGTCGCGACGTCGTGGATGGCCGGGCTGCGCCGGCCATGACACGGAGGAGCGCGGCCGCACTGCGATGTTCCACGACCCGGCGGCGACCAGTGGGCGCTGGGACGTCGGGCGTCAGCCCCAGAGGTTCGGGACCACCCCCGCGGAGTAGCCCGACACGAACTCCTTTTCCGCCCCGGTCTCCGGATCGAAGGCGTGGCGGCGGACGCGGCCGATGTTGCCGCCGTACAAGTGGATCGAGATCGAGGGCCGGTCCGCCAGCGCATTCGCCACCTGGTGGATGTCCCCCAGCGTGGGCGACACCGCCCCGACCATGCCCGGCTTCAGCCGCTCCATCCCCTCTGCCCGCAGCCGTCCGTCTCCGTTCCGCGTGTAGCCGGTCGCCGTCTCCGCGCCGCGCAGCATCCCGACCAGGCCCCACATCAGGTGGTCATGCACCGGCGTCTGCTGCCCGGGGCCCCAGACGAAGCTCACCAGCGAGAAGCGGTCCAACGGATCGCCATACAGCAGATATTGCCGATACGAACGGCCATCCGCCTGGGCGAAGGCGTCGGGCAGCCAGTCGTCCTCCGCCACCAGGCGCGCAAGCATCTGCCGCGCGTCCGGCAGCACCGCCGCCTCGGTGAGCCCGTCGCGATCGGCGATCCGGGTGAGGTCGGCGACGAAACGGCGCAGACGATCGAGACTCATGGCAGGTCCTCCGTCAGCAGGAACTCAGGCGACAGGCTCGAGACCCAATGCACGTCGTCCATCAGCAGGAACTCAGGCGGCAGGCTCGAGACCCACGGCACGTCGTTCGTCAGTCGGAACTCAGGCGGCAGGCCGCTTGCGCATCATCGCCTGGCGGCGGCAGATCGCGACGATCTCGTCACGTTGGTTCCAGCAGGTGTGCTCGAACTCGACGATGCCGACCGTCGGGCGTGACTTGCTCTCGCGCATCGCCAGCACCTTGGTCCGGGCGCGCAACGTGTCGCCGTGGAACACGGGCTTCGGGAACTTCATCTCGGTGAAGCCCAGATTGCCCACCGTCGTACCCAGCGTGGTGTCGTTGACGGTCATGCCGACCATCAGCCCGGCGGTGAACATCGAGTTGACGATCCGCTGGCCGAACTCCGTCTTGGCGGAGAACTCGGCGTCGATGTGCAGCGGCTGCACGTTCATGGTCAGCGCGGAGAACAGGGTGTTGTCCATCTCCGACACGGTCCGCGTCCATGGATGCGCGAACTCCTGACCGACATGGAATTCCTCGTAATACAGCCCCGCCATGCCCCGCTTCCCCGTATTTGGAGAAAAAACACTAAGCGGTGCAGCTCGGGAGAGCAAATCGTTCCGGCCACTCCCCTTCGCGTGACATCACCTTCATCTGAACCGCTCGGCACGTGAACGTGTGCCCGACCGAGACGGTCCACACCGATATGGTGGAACGTGCACGGCTTCTGAAGCCGGATGTTCATGCGCAGCAAGGTTTCGGGCGCGAGACCCTCCAGTCCACGCCAGGAAAGTCGCGCGGCGCAGGAGCGGATCGGCACAGCGTGACGTCGTAACGTTTGAAAGGAATCGTGAGATGGACAAGGACCGGATCGAGGGCGTCGGCCATCAGGTGAAGGGCGCTGTGAAGGAAGGTTTCGGCAAGCTCACGGGCGATGCGAAGACCGAGGCCGAGGGCAAGGCCGAGAAGGCCGCCGGCAAGGTCCAGAATGCCGTCGGCGGCGCCAAGGATGCCGTGCGCGACGCAACGAACCGCTGAGGGTCCGGCGCCATGTCGACCATCCTCCTGATCATCCTGATCATCCTGCTGATCGGTGCGCTGCCGACCTGGCCGTATAGCGGCGGCTGGGGCTACTACCCGAGCGGCGGGCTCGGACTGGTGCTGTTGATCGTGATCATCTTGCTGGTGATGGGACGCATATAGCGCTCCCGCGGGCGGTCGGCGGCTCGTCTCCCGACCGCTCGCGCCCATCCAGCACCCACGGCAAAGCGGCGCTCAGGGTCCTTATGAACGGCGCCGTCGTGTCGGCTCAGGCCGCGACCTTCTCCGCGCGGACATCCTTGATGTCGCGGAAGGTCAGGTCCGGCGCCATCTCCTCGGCACGCCGCATCATGAAGGCGGAGCTCGCCAGGAACACCGGATCGCCGTCCACGTCGTCGGCCATCGCGCTGCGATTCTCCGCCACGAACTTGTCCAGTGCCGCGCGGTTCTTCGCCGTGATCCACCGCGCCAGCGCATAGGGCGAGGTCTCGAAGCCGATCGCGACGCCGTATTCGGCGCCGAGCCGCGCCTGGAGAACGTCGAGCTGGAGCGTGCCGACGACGCCGACCAGCGGCGCCGATCCGTCCTGCGGACGGAACAACTGCACCACCCCCTCCTCAGCCAGCTCCACCAGCGCCTGGCGCAGCTTCTTCGCCTTCATCGCGTCGTCCAGTCGGACGCGGCGCAGGATCTCGGGGGCGAAGTAGGGAACGCCGACGAAGTTGATGTCCTCGCCCTCGGTCAGCGTGTCGCCGATGCGCAGCGTGCCGTGGTTGGGGATGCCGACCACGTCGCCGGCGAACGCCTCGTCCGCGATCTCGCGCTCACGCGCGAAGAAGAATTGCGGCGCGTGCAGCGGGATCTGCTTGCCGGTGCGCACCTGCTTCAGCCGCATCCCGCGCGTCAGCCGGCCGGAGCAGACCCGCGCGAAGGCGATGCGGTCGCGATGGTTGGGATCCATGTTCGCCTGGATCTTGAAGACGAGCGCGGTCAGCGCCGGTTCGGTCGCCTCGATCGGCCGCTTGTCCGCCGGCTGGGTGCGCGGGCGGGGGCCATACTCGGCCAGCCCGTCGAGCAGGTCGTTGACGCCGATCCCCTTGATCGCGCTGCCGAAATAGACCGGCGTGAGGTGCCCGGCATTGAAGCTCTCGAGGTCGAACTCGGGCAGGGCGGAGCGCACCAGGTCGACCTCGTCCGCCACGTCCTGCAGCCGCCGGTCGGATTGCGGCAGATCCTGCGTCAGGTGCATCTCGCGTTTGCGCAGGTCGTAGGTGCCCACGAAGTCGGACGCGCGGCCCACGGGCCAGGTGACCGGCGTGGTGTCGAGCGCCAGCGTCGAGGCGATCTCGTCCAGCAGCGCGATCGGATCCTGCGCCTCGCGGTCCATCTTGTTGATGAAGGTGACGATCGGGATGTCGCGCAGGCGGCAGATCTCGAACAGCTTGCGGGTGCGCGCCTCGATGCCCTTGGCCGCGTCGATCACCATCACCGCCGAGTCGACCGCGGTCAGGGTGCGGTAGGTGTCCTCCGAGAAATCCTCGGGGCCCGGCGTGTCGAGCAGGTTGAACACGCAGCCTTTGTGCTCGAACGTCATCACCGAGGTGACCACCGAGATCCCGCGTTCACGCTCGATGCCCATCCAGTCGGACCGGGTGCGCCGCCGCTCACCCTTGGCGCGGACATTGCCCGCGAGCTGGATCGCGCCGCCGGCGCGCAGCAGGTGTTCGGTCAGCGTGGTCTTGCCCGCGTCCGGATGCGAGATGATCGCGAAGGTGCGGCGACGGGCGATTTCGGCGACGGGATCGGAGGTCATGGCGGCTCTCATACACGAAGCGCCCCCGCGAGGGGACCACCGCCGGCGCCGTGGCGCCGCGGCGTGCCGCGAGGATCTCGTCCGGCGCTTCCGCAAACCGAAGGACGGAACAGCCCCATATGGGTTCGCGCCGTCGCGCCGTCGAGGTGCAAGGCAGGGTTGCGCTGCCGCACCGGCAGACGCGGAGCAAACCCCCCATCTCCAGGACATCGCAGAGGGACGCAACGCTCTTTCGCGTGACCGGACCGCGCCTTCGGGGCGGTGCCGCATGTCCCTCCTTTCTGCGCGCCGATTTGCGGATCCGCGCGCGCCTGGGCTCATGAGGTTTCCATGCACGCGAACACGCTCGCCCGTCGTCATCTGTTCGGCCTTGCCGCCACCGGCCTGCTTGCCGCCACGCTGCCGGGGCTTGCCCGCGCGGAGACGGCCGGGCCCACCACGCCGATCCAGGCGCTCGACACCGCCTTGCTGGCAGCGATGAAGGCCGGCCGCACCACCTCGTTCCAGCAGCGTTATGCGATGCTGGAGGGGCCGATCGACACCGCCTTCGACCTGGATGCGGTGCTGCAGACCTCGGTCGGACCACGCTGGGCCAGCCTGTCCGCCTCCGAACAGAACGACCTGCGCGGGGCGTTCCGTCGCTACACGGTGGCGAACTACGTCGCGAATTTCGATTCCTATAACGGCCAGACGTTCCGGCTCGACGCGTCGCCGCGCAGCCTGCCCAACGGGGACCAGGTGGTGACCACGCGGCTCGTCGCGGCCGACGGGAGCCCGACCGAACTGGGCTACGTCATGCGCCGGACCGGCGCGGGCTGGAAAGCGGTGGACGTGCTCGCCGACGGGGCGATCAGCCGCGTCGCGGTGCAGCGCTCCGACTTCCGGGGCCTGCTGAGCCATGGGGGTGGCCAGGCGCTGGTGGCCAGCCTGCAGCGCAAGACGGCGGACCTGTCCGGCGGCGCGCTCGCCTGATCCGGCGGCGGGCCTTGGTTGGCCCGCCTCCCCCTTTGGCATGTCGCTTGCGTCGTCCCGACAAAATATTCGACGGAGACGCGCGTGCGACGACGCATGTTCCTGCAGGCTGCCGGCACCCTGCTCAGCCTGCCTTCCGTGGTGCGCGCACAATCGGCAACCACGCTCAAGTTCATCCCCTACGCGGACCTGGCGCTGCTCGATCCGATGGCCGCGGCCTTCGTCACGCGCAATCACGTGCTGATGGTGTTCGACACGCTGTATGCGCTGGACGAGGCGGGCGAGGCGCAGCCGCAGATGGTCGAGGGCCATACCGTCGAGGAGGGCGGCAAGCGCTGGCTGCTCACGCTGCGCCCGGGGCTGACCTTCCATGACGGCACGCCGGTGCTGGGCCGCGACGTGGTCGCCAGCCTGCAGCGCTGGTGGACCAACGACGCCTATGGCCAGGCGCTCGCGGCGGCGACCGACGAGATCTCGGCGCCATCCGACACCACCGTGCAGTTCCGGCTGAAGCGGCCCTTCGCGCTGCTGCCGCAGGCGCTCGCGCATCCGACCAACCTGGTTGCCGCCATCATGCCGGAGCGGCTGGCGCGCACGCCCGCCACGACGCGGCTGACGGAGATGGTCGGGTCGGGTCCGTATCGCTACCTCGCGTCCGAACGGGTTGCCGGCGCGCGCAACGTCTATGCGCGGTTCGAGGGCTACGTGCCGCGGCCGACCGGCACGCCCAGCTTCTGCGCCGGTCCGCGCATCGCGCATTTCGACCGTGTCGAGTGGCTGACCACGCCCGACCCCGCGACCCAGGTCGCTGCCCTCCGCGCGGGCGAGGTCGATTGGGTGGAGCAGCCGCAGATGGACCTCGTGCCGCTGGTGCGGCAGGAGAGCGGACTGCGGCTGACGGTCGCCGAGACCAAGGGGCTGATCGGCTTCCTGCGCTTCAACTTCCTCTTTCCGCCCTTCGACAATCCAGCGATCCGCCGCGCCGTGCTCGCCGCCGTCAACCAGCGCGAGTTCATGGAGGCGGTGGTGGGTGAGAACGCCGCCTGGTCCAAGTCGGGCTACTTCGCCCCCGGCAGCGACATGGCGAGCGACGCCGGAATGGCGGCTCTGTCCGACGCGCCCGACCTGGCGGCGCTCAAGCGCCAGATCGAGCAGGCGGGCTACAAGGGCGAACGGGTGGTCTATCTGTCGGTCAACGACGTGCCGCGGATCGCGGCGATCGCCACGGTGGGCGCCGACCTGCTGCGCAAGCTGGGCATGAACGTGGACGAGGTCGCGACCGACTGGGGCACGGTGGTGCAGCGGTCAGTGAGCCGCCAGCCGCTCGACAAGGGCGGCTGGAGCATGTTCGCCTCCTTCACCGGTGGTTACGACATGAGCACTCCCGGCAGCGCCAACCTGCTGCGGGGCAACGGTCCGCGGGCGTATAACGGCTGGCCGGACATGCCGAAGCTGGAGGCGTTGCGCGACCGCTGGCTGGCGGCGGACGACCTGGCCACGCGGAAGGGGATCGCCCGCGACATCCAGATGCAGGCCTTCCAGGACGTGCCGTTCCTGCCGCTCGGTTCCTACTACCAGCCGACCGCCTACAAGGCGGACCTGACGGGGATGCTGAAGGGGCTGATCCTGTTCACCAACGTGAAGCGCGGGTGACGGCCGCTGGGGGCGGGACGGCTGGGACTGGGGCCGTGGGGATGGCCGGGTCGAGCCCGGCCATGACGGGTACGCTCGCCGGGGGCGGGCCGTCCGCGGCGTGCCCTTCCGTTATAGCCGGGCTTGACCCGGCCACCCCCACCGGCACTTGCCCCCCGACCAGAACCCCTCTTCCCAGCCACGCGCGCCCAGCCCCCCGCTCACCCCCTCCCCTCATCCCCCGACCGCGGCACTAGGGGGAGGCGCGGAATCACCTGCTCGCGCAACACCTGCGCCATCGAGCGGTTGACCCGCTGCAGCGCCTCGTCCCACGCGAACACGCCGAACCGGTCGAACTCGGGCAGCATCGCCCCGTCCGGCGCGCGGAACCTGGTGCGGCAGCGCAGCGCCGCCGGGTCGGGCAGGTCCGGCCGCACCCAGGTGAACAACACCAAGTCCTTCGCCGGCAGATACCGGTGCCGGCCCAGCGGCTGCAGCGCCGGCGGGGGCGCGACCAGGCCGGTCTCCTCCGCCAGTTCGCGCAGCGCCGCGGCCAGAGGATCCTCGTCCGCCTCCGTCAACCCCTTCGGGATGTCCCAGCGCGGCGTGCGCGTCGCATGCCCCAGCAGCACGCGCGCGCCATCGGTCACGATCACCCCGCACGACACCACCCGCGCCATCACCACCCCCAAACGCAAGGAGCGCCGCCCGAGGGCGACGCTCCTGCCAGTCCAACCAGGAAATCGGGGTCAGCGCGAGTAGAACTCGACCACCAGATGCGGCTCCATCTGCACCGGGTACGGCACGTCCGACAGCTTCGGCGCGCGCGCGAACCGGCCCTTCATGGCGCGGTGGTCGACCTCGAGATACTCGGGGACGTCGCGCTCCGGGCTCTGCGAGGCGTCCAGCACCATCGCGAGCTGCTTCGACTTCTCCTTCACCTCGATCGTGTCGTTGTCGCGCACGAGGTAGGAGGGGATGTTCACGCGCTTGCCGTTCACCAGCACATGCCCGTGCGAGACGAACTGGCGGGCGGCGAACGGGGTGATCGCGAACTTCAGGCGGTAGATCACCGCATCCAGCCGGCGCTCCAGCAGCTCGATCAGGTTCTCCGAGGTGTCGCCCTTCCGGCGCACCGCTTCCACATAGTATTTGTGGAACTGCTTCTCGCTGATGTTGCCGTAGTAGCCCTTCAGCTTCTGCTTCGCCATCAACTGGGTGCCGAAGTCGGTGGGCTTCTTGCGGCGCTGGCCGTGCTGGCCGGGGCCATATTCCCGCTTGGCGACCGGGGACTTCGCGCGTCCCCACAGGTTGACGCCCAGGCGGCGGTTGATCTTGTACTTGCTTTCGGCGCGCTTGGTCATGAGCTGGCGCGTAGCCTTTCTTCGTCTTGTTGCACCGGTAGGCCCCTCCCCATCCGGCCGAGATGACCGCAACGGCGAGCGACGGGCGCAGGCCCCGAAGGCCCGTCCACGTTCCCGGCAATGAGGGCGGGCCTATAGGCGCCCCGCCCTGCCCTTGTCAAACCCGGCGTCCCCTCATACGAGACGCCGCATGATCCAGCGCAGCGACATTCTCTGGCTCGGCGTCTCCGCAGGCGTCATGGGCTGTCTCGTCGGCGGGCTGATGCTGGGCATCGGCATGGACCTGATCGTCAACGGCGCGCCGATCGGCTGGCTGCTGATGCTGCCCGGCGCGCCCGTCTCCGCCATTCCCGGCTGGTTCCTGGCCAAGCGGCTCGCCCGCCAGCTCTGACCCATACCGCACGGGTATGCGAAACGCGCCGGCCGCGCCATGGACGCGCCGCGTGCCCACCGTCATGCTCGCCCCATGTCGGATCTGCCCAAACCCCGCCTCCGTCACGGCGTCGTCGAGGTCCCGGTGCACCACATGCGCGGCGGCACCTCCACCGGCCTGGTGATCTGGGACCGCGCCGCCCCCCGCGACCTCGTGCTGCGGGAGGAACTGCTGCGCCACCTGATGGGGGTGCCCCTCGCCGGGGAGCGGCCCGGCAACCGGCAGGTCACCGGTCTCGGGCGCGGCCCGGCCACCAGCAACAAGGTGTTCTTCGCCGACATCGAGACGGCAGGAGACCGCCCGCGCCTGGTCAGCACCCTCGCCCAGCTTGCCGCCGGACATGCCGCGATCGACTGGAGCGTGAACTGCGGCAACATGTCCGCCGCCCTGCCGCTCTGGGCGCTCGACACCGGCATCGCGTCCGCGACGGCCGGCGGGTTCGAGATCGACATCCGCAACACCAATACCGGCGTCGTCACGACCGCGCGCATGAGCCGGGAGGCCGACGGGCGCTTCGGGATGGCCGAGATTCCCGGCGTGGACGGCGCCTTCCCCAGCGTCGACCTGTTCCTGCACGCGCCGGTGGGCGCCAAGACCGGCCGCCTGCTGCCGACCGGCGCCGTCTGCGACACGGTCGCCGGCCACACCGTCTCCTGCGTCGACGTCGCGGTGCCGATGGTGATCGCCGAGGCCGCCGCCTTCGGCAAGACCGCGCATGAAGCGCCGCCCGCGCTGGAAGCCGATGCCGCCTTCATGGCGACGCTGCGCGAGGTCTGGACCGAGGCCGGCCTGCGCATGGGCCTCGCGCGCCGCGATGGCAGCCCCATGACGGCCGAGGAGCTTCGCCGCAGCGAGACCATCCCCAAGGTCTGCATCGTCGGCCCGCCCCGCTCCGGCGGCACGATCGCGGTGCGCTACTTCACCCCGCAGACCGCACATGGCTCGATGGCCGTCTCCGGCGGGTGCTGCCTGGCCGCGGCGGCGCTGATCGAGGGCAGCGTCGCCCATCGCGTCGCACAAGGCCTGGGGCTGCCCGGCCCCGCCTTCGCCGAACATGCGGTCGCGATCGAGAACCCGGCCGGCATCCTGGACGCGACGGTGATCGCGCGGGCCGGCGAGACGGGGCTCGAAGTGCAGAGCGCCGCCTACCGCCGCAGCACCCAGATCCTGCTGCAGGGCTGGGTGCCGCTCACCCGCGCCTCGGCCGAACTCACGGCGGCGCTGCTCGACTGAGGCGGCGCGGCTGAGCCCCGGCGGGACGGCTCAGGCCGTAAGGTGCGTGTGCGGCGCCGCGGCACCGCCATGCGTGTGCCGCTCCTCGTCCACCGTCACCGGCACGACGTGCAGCGCGGCATGCCGCACTCCGCGTTGGGTCGTGAGCTGGTCGGCGAACTGCGTCACCTCCCCGGCGGCGCCACGCAGCACGCCGATCTCCAGGCAGGTCTCGTGGTCCAGGTGCACGTGCAGGTTCGCCACCACCAGATCGTGCCGGTCGTGCTGCGCCTGGGTCAGCCGCTGCGCCAGCGCCCGGGTCGCGTGGTCGTACACGTAGCTGAGTGTGGCGACGCAGGGCGTCTCCGCCGCGGCCGCCGCCTGCCGGTCCACCATGTCGCGCACCAGGTCGCGGAACGCCTCCGACCGGCTGGCATAGCCACGCCGCGCCATCAGCGCGTCCACCGCCGTCAGCAGGTCGTCGTCCATGGTGATCGTGATGCGCTGCATGCCGCCCTCCCTGGCGCGCAGGTTACCGCGCGCGGCGGTCCTCGCGCGAGCCGCGCGCGCGTCGTGATGGCGTTCGCCCTCGCGCGCCGCTCCCCTCGCCTTCGCCAGCGCTCACCCGGCAAGCCGCTGCCCCCGGGTCGGTCAGCGCTCACCCGCCGAACGCATCACCCCGCCCCGTTGCGCTTCGATATGAACAATGGCAAAAAACATATGACGCCAGCGTGAAGAGGACGAGGATGGCTGCTCTCGAGGATGCCCGCGCCGCTGGCCCGTCCTGGCAGAGCAGGATCGTCCTGGTGATCGGCATGCTGCTGCTGGCCAATGCCGCTGCCTGGCTCTGGGCCTGGAGCGTCTTCGCGAGCCACCCGGCGCTGCTCGGCACCGCGCTGCTCGCCTGGGTGTTCGGCCTCCGCCACGCCGTCGATGCCGACCACATCGCCGCCATCGACAACGTGGTGCGCAAGCTGATGCAGGACGGTCGGCGCCCGCTCTGCGTCGGGCTGTTCTTCTCGCTCGGCCACGCCTCGGTGGTGATCCTCGCCTGTGTCGTGATCGCGGCCACCGCCGCCGCGGTGCCGCTGGATGCCGTGCGCGCGGTCACCGGCACGATCGGCTCCGCCGTCTCGGCCACGTTCCTGCTGCTGATCGGGTTCGCCAACCTGCTGATCCTGCGACAGGTGTGGGGCCAGATGCGCCGGGTGCGGGAGCAGGGCGCGCTGGCGGCGGAGCCGCATCCCGACGCGGCCGCGGGCGGGCTGCTCACCCGGCTGCTGCGCCCGGCCCTGCGGCTGATCCGGCGAAGCTGGCAGATGTATCCGCTGGGCTTCCTGTTCGGCCTCGGCTTCGATACCGCCACCGAGATCGGCCTGATGGCGATCGCGGCGACGCAGGCGGCGCAAGGTCTCGATCCCTGGCAGGTGCTCGTCTTCCCCGCCCTGTTCACCGCCGGGATGACGCTGGTGGACACCGCCGACAGCATCCTGATGGTCGGCGCCTATGACTGGGCCCTGGCCGACCCGCTGCGGAAACTTTGGTACAACCTGACGATCACCGCCGCCTCCGTCGCCGTCGCCCTGCTGATCGGGGGTGTGGAGGCCGCCGGCATGCTGGCCGACCGGCTGTCGCTCGACGGGCCAGGCTGGCGCCTGGTCGCGGCGCTGAACGACGACATCACCACCCTGGGCTGCGCAGTGATTGCGATCTTCATATTGGCCTGGATCGTATCGGCAGCGATTTATCGGTGGACGGCATGGTCAGTTCGGGTGGTTCCCGCACCGGATTGACCATTCAGTCTCGCTGCATCGTGATCCCTGACCGTGGCAAGGTGTTTTAATTTCCGGCACAGAATTGAGGCCCGGGAATGAATGCACCCGAACTGCGGCGGAAAGCCGCGGAAGCCCGCACCTTGGCGGGCACCGCACGCGACCCCGCAATACATGCTCTGCTGCTCGAGCTTGCAGCCGACCTGGAGACCGAGGCCGACAGCCAGGACGGCGACCCGCTCGAACGCCGCGCCCACCGGCGTATTCCGGTGGAGGGCCCGCTGGTGCAGATCCGCCGGCTCGATCGCCCGCAGGTCGCGTTCCTGACCCTGGCCGACCTGTCGGAAGGCGGGGCCGGGCTGCGCGGAACCCTGGCCTGGCAGGTGGGCACGCCGGTCGAACTCAGCTTCCTCGGCGGCCGCACCATGCTGCGCGGACGCATCGTCCGGCTCGTGGGTCGGCATGTCGGCGTCGCGTTCGCGGCCGCGAGCGGCGCGGCGCTCGCCACCGCCCAGCTCGTGCTCGCCCTGTCCACGGAAGACAGCGACAGCGACCACTCGGACGCGCAGGAAGCCTGACCGCGGCCGCGCCTTAGGTCGTCTCGTCCGCCGCCACGGTGTCCGGCTCCAGCCGGCCGCGCTGCCGGCGGCCGATCGCCAGCTCCGTCACCACGCCGTGCAGGGTGCGGAGCTCCTGTTCCGTCACCTCGCCGCGCTGGAACAGGTGGCGGATGTTCCGCACCATTCCCGGCCGCTTCGGCAGGTTGCGCAGGAAGCCGCACGCGTCGAGCTGGTCCACGAGGTGGCGCAGGAAGTTCTCGAGCTCTCCCTTGGTGGCGATGCGGCTCTCGTTCGTCATCAACGCGCGCGGCGGGGTTGCCTCGGCCGCGGTCCACCATTCATAGGCCATGACCATCACGGCCTGGGCCAGGTTGAGCGACATGAAGGCGGGGTTCAGCGGATAGCGGATCAGGGCGTCCGCCTGCGCCATGTCGTCATTGTCGAGCCCCGCCCGCTCCGGCCCGAACAGCAAGCCGGCCCGCAGCCCGCGCTCACCGATGCTGCGCAACTCGCTCGCGGCGCCGCGCGCGGTCAGCACCGGCTTGACCATGTGGCGCGGACGCGGACAGGTCGCGAACACGTGGTGCAGGTCGGCGACCGCATCGGCGACCGTGTCGTGCAGGGTCAGGCAGTCCAGGATCCGGTCGGCGCCCGAGGAATTGCGCCACGCCTTCTCCTGCGGCCAGCCATCCCGCGGCGCCACCAGGCGCAGATGGAACAGGCCGCCATTCGCCATGGCCCGCGCGCAGGCACCGATATTGTCGGCCAATTGCGGGCGCACCAGGATCACCACCGGCGCGTTGCCGATCGGCTCCAGCGGCGCGCCACCCTCACGTCCCGTCATCGCGCGCCCCGAAGCACCGGCGCGCGGGCGTTCGCCTGCCGCCTCACCGAGGATGCGCCGCCAGCCAGCGCTTCAGTTCCGCGATCTCGCGCTCCTGCGCGCGGATGATCTCCTGCGCCATCTTGCGCAGCTTGGGATCGCGCCCGTAGCGCAGCTCGATCCGCGCCATGTCGATCGCGCCCTGGTGGTGCGGGATCATGCCGGCGGCGAAGTCGCGATCAGGACTGGCCGAAGGCGCGATCCCCATGTCGCGATGCATCCGCTCCAGCGCGTCGCGATATCCCTGCACATAGGCCGGGTCGGCGCCGGGACCGGGGCCGGGCTGCGGCATCTGCATGCCGTGCGGGGGCACCGGCGGCATCGGCGCGCCCGGCGCGGGCGGCACGCCGGGTGGCGCCGTCGGTGCCGGCTGCGCACCGGCGGGCGCGGCCAGCAGCATCAGCCCGAGCAGGGCACCGGCGCCGGCGCGCCGGGCGGAGGTGAGGCTGATGCGGGTCTTTCCGATTTGGGCAGTCCCCATGCGGGCAGACGCCACTCGGGCCCGGTCGATCGTCGTCATCCGTCGTTCTCCTTCAGGTCGCGCGGCGCCAGGTGGTGCCCCGCGGCCCGTCCTCCAGAACCACGCCGCGCGCGGCCAGCTCGGCGCGGATCGCATCCGCCCGCGCAAAGTCGCGCGCCTTCCGGGCGGCCAGCCGTTCGGCAATCGCCGCCTCGATTTCCGCCGCATCGTCGCCGGCGCCGCGGAACCACGCCTCGGGCGCGGCCTGCAGCAGCCCCAGCATGTCCCCGGCGGCCCGCAGCCCGCACGCCGCCTCGAAATCGCCCGCCAGCGCCGCATCGGCCAGCCCGTGCATCGCCGACAGCGCCAGCGGCGTGTTCAGGTCGTCGCACAGCGCCGCCATCACCTGCGTCGGCGGATCGACCGCATGGATATCGGGAAAGGCCTCGAGCGCGCGATAGAACCGGTCGAGCTCCCGCTTCGCCTCGGTGAGCGCCGCGTCCGAGAAGTCGGGCGTGGCGCGGTAATGGGTACGCAGCAGCAGCAGCCGGATCGCCTCCCCCGGCGCCCGCGCCAGCGCCTCGCGCAGGGTGATGAAGTTGCCCAGGCTCTTCGACATCTTCTCGCCGTCGACGAGCAGCATGCCGTTATGCACCCAGTAGCGCGCGAACGAGGCGCCCGGGAAAGCGCAGAGGCTCTGCGCCACCTCGTTCTCATGGTGCGGGAAGATCAGGTCGGTGCCGCCGCCATGAATGTCGAAGCTCTCCCCGAGATGCTTCCAGGCCATGGCCGAGCACTCGATGTGCCAGCCCGGCCGGCCGCGGCCCCAGGGGCTGTCCCAGCCGGGCAGCTCCGGCGGGCTGGGCTTCCACAGCACGAAGTCGCCGGGGTTGTTCTTGTAGGGCGCCACGTCGATCCGCGCGCCGGCCAGCAGTTCGTCGGGGCTGCGCCCGGACAGCCGCCCATAGGCCGGGTAGGACGGCACCGAGAACAGCACGTGCCCCTCCGCGGCATAGGCGTGGCCGGACGCGATCAACCGCTCGATCACCGCGATCATCTCGGTGATGTGGCCGGTCGCCCGCGGCTCCACGTCCGGCGGCAGCGCCCCCAGCGCCGCCAGGTCGGCATGGAAGTCCTCGGTGGTGCGGCCGGTCAGCGTGGCGATCGGAACGCCGAGCTCCGCGGCGCGCGCGTTGATCTTGTCGTCGATGTCGGTGATGTTCCGTACATAGGTGACGCGCGGATACAGGCGGCGCAGCAGCCGCGCGAGCACGTCGAAGACCACGACCGGCCGCGCATTCCCGATATGCACCAGGTCATAGACCGTGGGTCCGCACACATACATGCGCACGTGTTGCGGATCGATCGGCTCGAACCGCTCCTTCCGTCGCGTGAGGCTGTTGTGCAGGACCAGGGAATGCATGAGGCCTTGTTCCAAATGGACGCCGCGCCGCAGAGCCGGCGCGGGACGCGAGTTCTCCGCCAAACCGCCATGCGAATCAACGCGGGGCGTGTCCGTTGACAAAGAGCAATCACGGGCGCACACCGGCCGCGCGATTGAGAGGGATTCGCAATGACCGATGCGCCTGCGGTCGCCACGGCCGCTCCCCGGGCCGCCCGCCTCGCCCGCTACGCCGCCGTGTTCGGACCAGGCCTCGTCGTCATGCTCGCCGACACCGATGTCGGCAGCGTCATCACCGCCGGGCAGAGCGGGGTGCAATGGGGCTACCGCCTGCTGCTGCTGCAGCTCCTGCTGATCCCGATCCTCTACATCGTGCAGGAGCTGACCGCGCGGCTGGCGATCTACACCGGCCGCGGCCATGGCGAGTTGATCCGGGAAACGTTCGGCCCCGTCTGGGCCTGGATCTCGGTGACCGGCCTCGGCATCGCCACGCTGGGCGCCCTGTTGACCGAGTTCGCGGGTGTCGCCGGGATCGGGGAGCTGTTCGGCATCCCGCGGATGCTCAGCCTGCCGCTCGCCGCTGGCGGGCTGCTGGCCGTGGTGCTGACCGGCTCCTATCGCCGGGTGGAGCGGGTGGCGATCGCCATCGGCCTGTTCGAGCTGGCGTTCTTCGTGGTCGCCTGGGCCGCGCATCCCGGGCTGGGCGCGATGCTGGCGGGCGCGGCCAGCATCCCCGTGACGAATCCCGACTATCAGTACCTCGCCGCTGCCAATATCGGCGCCGTGATCATGCCGTGGATGGTGTTCTACCAGCAGTCCGCAATCGCCGATAAGCGGCTGGGACCGCAGCACCTGACCGTCGCACGCGTCGACACCGCGATCGGCGCCGTGGTGACGCAGCTCGTGATGTGCGCCGTGCTGATCGCCTGCGCGGCCACGATCGGCCGCGGCACGCCGGGCGCGTCCCTCGACAGCGTCGGGGCGATGAGCCAGGCGCTGACCCCGTTCCTCGGGCAAACCGCCGGCAAGCTGCTGTTCGGGGCCGGCGTCCTGGGCGCCGGCATGGTCGCGGCGATCGTCGTCTCCCTCGCGCTCGCCTGGGGCCTGGGCGAGGTCACCGGGTATCGCCATTCCCTCGAATACCGTCCGTTCGAGGCGCGCTGGTTCTACGGCATCTACGCGCTCGCCGTGATCGCGGGTGCGGCGCTGGTGGGCGTGTGGCCGAACCTGGTGGCGCTCAACGTGGGTGTGCAGGTGATGAACGCGCTGATGTTGCCGCTGGTCCTGGGGTTCCTGATCGCGCTCGCGGTCCGCGCCCTGCCGGCGGCGCACCGGCTGCGCGGCGCCTACAAGTGGGTCGTGATCGCGGTGACCGCGGTGACCTGTGTGCTGGGCGTGTGGGGCGGCATCGCCGGCGCGCTGGGCTGACGCCGCCGACCTGACCGCACCCGCGCTGGCCGACCGCACCGTGCAGCGTCCGCGCGGCGACACCCGGCCCGGCGGCCAGCGCGCCGCAGGCCCTTGCGAACGGCGGGCCGGACGGGTAACGAGACGCGGTCGGAAAAGGCAGCCTTGGTTTGGTAAGCCCAAGGCCTTTCGGTAACGAAAGCTCTGGTCTTTGGCCTCGTGCTCGGGATCCCGCGACGGACATCGGCCACCCTCCGGGTGGTCAGGTGCTCGTCGGAGCGGGTCTCGATGACGGGAAACGCTCCGGTCGAACATCGACACAGGAGCGTTTCCAATGCAGATCTCCCGCCCGCGCACGGCGCCCGCCACCGGCGCCAGCCGGTTTCCCGCATCGCTCGGCGCCGAGCCACGGTCCGGCGGCGTCTTCCGATGTGGCGAGGCGCTCGCAGGGTCGCCGCGATGACGAAGCCGCTGCTCGTCATCTACGCGACGATCGCGCTCGATGCGATCGGCATCGGGCTGATCTTTCCGATTCTTCCGCGCCTGATCGAGGATGTGACGCACGCGCAGAACGTGGCGTTCACCATCGGTGTCCTCGCCGCGCTCTATGCGGCGATGCAATTCGCGTTCGCTCCTGTCCTCGGCGCCCTGAGCGACCGGTTCGGGCGCCGGCCCGTCCTGCTCGTGTCGCTGGGCGGAGCGGCCATCGATTATGTGCTGATGGCGCTCGCTCCCTCGCTCACGCTGCTGATGGTTGGACGGGCCATCGCCGGGCTGACCAGCGCCAGCATCTCGGTCGCGACCGCCTACATCACCGACATCTCGCCGGAAGACACCCGTGCGCGGCGGTTCGGCATCTTCAACGCCATGTTCGGCATCGGCTTCATCCTGGGCCCGGTGCTGGGAGGCGTCCTTGGCGATCACTGGCTGCGGCTGCCGTTCTTCGCTGCCGCATTCCTGAACGCTGCCAACCTGTTGCTGGCCCTGTTCATCCTTCCGGAATCGCGCGCACCGGATCACGGGAGGCTGGAACTGGCAGCGTTGAACCCGATGCGGCCGCTGCGGTGGGCGCTTTCGATGCGATCGCTCCTGCCCGTGATCGCGACCTTCTTCGTGCTGAGCGCGACCGGCGAAGTCTACGGCGTCTGCTGGGCGTTGTGGGGCCACGACGTGTTCGGTTGGAACGGGTTCTGGATCGGTCTTTCGCTGGGAACCTTCGGCGTTTGCCAAGCGCTGGCGCAGGCGTTTCTCCCCGGCCCGGCCGTGCGGCTGCTGGGTGAACGCGGCGCCATCCTGATGGGCATCGGGGGGGCCTGCGGTGCGCTGACGGTCATGGCCTTCGCGACGCAGAGCTGGGTCGTGTTTGCGCTCATGCCGGTGGAGGCGCTCGCCGGGATCGGGACGCCGGCCCTGCAGTCGTTGGCGA
The DNA here is from genome assembly GCA_017304945.1 of Rhodospirillales bacterium. Taxonomy (GTDB): domain Bacteria; phylum Pseudomonadota; class Alphaproteobacteria; order Acetobacterales; family Acetobacteraceae; genus Rhodopila. The sequence continues at coordinate 10,227 of JAFKLG010000114.1, read as the reverse complement.
CCCGCCTCGTCGACGACGAGCGGCAGGGACAATTCCAGGGCGTGTTGGCGTCCGCAATGAGCCTGGCGTCGATCCTCGGGCCGCTCGTCTTCTCGACGATCTACTTTGCCGTTCGTGACGACTGGCCAGGCGCGATCTGGCTGTCGGCACTGGTCGTCAACGCGCTTGCCGTGCCCTTGGTCATGAGCCTGCGGTTTCGCGCCGCCGCGTCCGTCGCCGCGCCGCAATCGAAATGAGCTGATCCCATTCTGCGGAGACCGACCGAAACGGCGAGGTCTGGGGCGAAGCGATGCGCACGGTGCCGGTGGCCTCTCGTGATTTCCGCACCGCCTGGCCGCCTCCCCCCGGGCCGCCGGCCGAAAGATGGTTCGGCAAGCGCGGCGATTTGTGATGCCACCAGCCGGGTCGCACCCCGTTCACGGAGCGGCGGTGCGCGGCACCGCGTCACGAAAGGACGAGTGTGATGGCAGAGCAGCGACATGTCGCCAATCCGGGCAATTTCGCCGCGGATCGCGAGCGGGCTGCGCGCGCCGGTCATATCGGCGGGCAACGAAGCTCGGGAAACTTTGCTCGTGATCCCGCCCGGGCGGCCGAGGCGGGCCGCAAGGGCGGGCAACGCAGTCATGGCGGGGGTGGATCCGCACGGCGCGACAAGACGGAGGGCGCCGAGGCCGGATCGACACCGCCGCAGCAAGCGTCGGATGGAGCGAACCGGCCGACACCCTGACCGGCCCCGCTTCCGCCAGTCGAGCTGCCGGGATTGGACCGGCGGCTCGACTGGCGTTCACGCCATTGGACAGGAGGCCGAGATGCCGCAAGACACGACCCAGCCCGTCGCGACGGGGGCGGTACTGCACCAGGTACGCGCCCATTTCCACGACTCCGACCGGCTCCAGGCGGCCGTCACCCAACTGGGAATGGCCGGCTTCGACCGTGCCGACATGAGCCTGCCGAACCACCCGGCCGACGGCGAGGCGACGCCCGAGACGGCCGCCCGCCCGGTGAACACCGAGGAGGACGCCCGCCAGCAACGGGCCCTGCACGCCGGGATGGCAGCCTCCGCGGCCGGGATGGCAGCCGCCGGCGTCGTGGTGGCAACCGGCGGCGCGGCGCTGCCGGCACTGGCCGCGGCGGTGGCCGCGGGCGGAGCCGCCGGCGGCGGCATGGCCGCGATCACCAGCGCCGTGACCGGTTCCGAGCAGACGACGCGGGATGCGGATGCGGGGCGCGGGATGCTGGAGTTGGCGGTTCGTGCGCCCACGCCGGAAAAGCGCGACCATGCAGAGAAGATTCTGCGGGATGCGGGGGGAGAGCACGTCGAAAGGTTCTGATTCACCCCACGATCGGCGCGAACACGCGGTTTTGCGTGTGTTCGGCCGAACGCAGGCCGCTGCGCCGCGCTTCAGAGCCGTGCGTTTCGAACCCGCCAGAGAGACCGCGCAGGAACGCTCCCGCCGCCCTTCGGGAGCCCGGCGACCCGGCTCCCCGCACCCATCCAGGCGGTTCGACGCATGCTCGCGCGGCGCGATCTCCCCGCCGCCGCGCACGCTTTCATGGCAACGTTTGACGAGGACATCATGGCCGCAACGAAAAACCTGACCGATCTCCTGCTGGTCTTCATGCAGGACATCTATTACGCCGAACGCCAGATCACGAAGGCCCTGCCGAAGATGGCGAAGGCCGCGCAGAACGAGCAGCTCAAGCAGTCGTTCATGACGCATCGCGACGAGACCCAGGGCCAGATCGAGCGCCTGCAGAAGGCCTTCGAGGTGCTGGGCAAGCGCGCCCGTGGCCAGACCTGCGAGGCGATCAACGGCCTGATCGAAGAGACCGAGGAAGTCATCGAGGAGTTCCCCGAGGGCAGCGTCCGCGACGCCGGCCTCGCCGCCTGCGCGCAGGCCGTGGAGCACTATGAGATGGCGCGCTACGGCACGGTCATCGCCTGGGCCAAGGCCGCCGGCCACCAGGAGATCGTGAAGCTGATGGAGGAGACGCTGGCGGAGGAGAAGAAGACCGACCAGTTGCTCAACCAGCTCTCCAACAAGGAGCTGAACCAGAATGCGATGAAGCAGGCCGCCTGATCAGCCTGCCGCGTCGCGTGCGTTTTGGGGGACCGCGGAGCGCAAGCTTCGCGGTCCTTCGCGACTCCGGGGTGGTGATGCCGGACATCACGGCTTCGCGCGGCACGGGGGGGAGGATTGGCAGGGAGGCCAGGCCTCGCCATCGTCGGACATGGCCGCATATACGGTCCAACACAGGAGGTGTTCAGGATGCCGCGTGACCCCCAGGAGGCGGTCGATCCGCTCGAGCATCGCTTCCGGGACGTGCGTGCCGCGACCGAGGCGCTGGTTGCAGCGCTCTCGGACGAGGACCAATGCGTCCAGTCCATGCCGGATGCGAGCCCGGCCAAGTGGCACCGCGCACACACGACCTGGTTCTTCGAGACCTTCGTGCTGACGCCACGCCTGCCGGACTACCGCGCGTTCGACCCGGTCTTCGGATTCCTGTTCAACTCCTATTACGAGTCGGTCGGCGCGCGGCACCCGCGGCCGATGCGCGGGCTGCTGACGCGCCCCTCCAGCGCAACCGTCGGACGCTATCGGGCGCATGTCGACGCGGCGATGCAGGCGGCGTGGCCCCGCTTGCCGCGGGCAGCACGCGCGCTGGTCGAACTCGGGCTGCAACACGAGCAGCAGCACCAGGAACTGCTGGTGACCGACGCCCTGCACCTGTTCGCGCAATCGCCGCTGCTGCCGGCGCTGCTGCCCGACTGGCAACCGCCGCCCACGGCCGCCGGACCGACCCGGTTCGTGCCCCTTCCCGCCGACCTCGTGACCATCGGCCACACCGGCGAGGGGTTCTGCTTCGACAACGAGCAGCCGCGCCACCAGGTGCTGCTGCATGGCGGATCGATCGCGACCCGGCTGGTGCGCAACGCGGAGTGGCTCGCCTTCATGCAGGATGGCGGCTACCGCACGCCCACGCTGTGGATGTCGGATGGATGGGCCGCCGCGCAGGCGGGCGGCTGGGACTCCCCCCTGCACTGGCACGCGGGCGCGGATGGGCGCTGGATGCAGTTCGGACCCGCCGGCCTGCACCCGCTCGATCCCGACGCACCGGTGCGGCATGTGAGCTGGTACGAGGCGGACGCATTCGCGCGCTGGGCCGGCGCACGACTGCCGACCGAGGCGGAATGGGAAGCCGCCAGCACCCTGCCCGCGCTGCAAGAGCTCTCGGGGCATGTCTGGCAATGGACGGCGAGCGCCTACGCACCCTATCCCGGCTATCGCCCGGCGCCCGGTGCCGTCGGCGAGTACAACGGCAAGTTCATGGTGAACCAGATGGTGCTGCGCGGAGGTTCGCTCGCGACACCGGCGGATCACACGCGCCCCACCTATCGCAACTTCTTCCACCCCGACCGCCGCTGGCAGTTCTCCGGACTGCGTCTCGCCCGCGAGCCCTGAACAGAAGGATGCGTCATGCCCAATGACAGTTGGCCCGCCCGCGCGGCGGTGGATCCCGTGGTGACGCGCCTCGCGCTCGAGGGATTGCGGGCTGCGCCAAAAACGTTGCCGCCGCAACTATTCTACGACGACGAAGGGTGTCGCCTCTTCTACGCCATCACCGCCCTGCCGGAGTACTACCTGACGCGCACCGAATGGGCGCTGCTGCAGGAGGTTGCCCCGAAAGCCGGCGAGTGGCTCCGCCCCGGCGGCACGCTCATCGAGTACGGCGCAAGCCACGAAGCCAAGGCCAGCCTTCTGCTCGGCGCCGAGACGAACGGGCGGCCCGTGTTCGACGCCTATGTCGCGATCGACGTGGCCGCGACGGCCTTGCGCGCCATGGGCGCGCGTTTGCGCAAGAGCTTCCCCGCTTTGCGCTTCACCCCGATCGAGGCGGATTTCGAGCAGCCGATCGTGCTGCCCGCGGATCTGCCGACGGGCCCGCGTCTCGGTTTCTTCCCGGGCTCCACGATCGGCAATCTCGATCCGCAAGGGGCACGCCGCTTTCTCGCCCGCGCCCGCACCACGCTCGGCGCCGACGCGCTGTTCCTGCTCGGCGCCGATCTGCGCAAATCACCGCAGGTTCTGGTGCCGGCCTATGACGATGCCGCCGGCGTCACCGCCGCGTTCAATCGCAACCTGCTGGTGCGCCTCAATCGGGAGGCGGATGCGGAGTTCGACCCCAAGAGCTTCGACCATCGGGCCGTGTGGAACGCGCAAGAGGGCCGGATCGAAATGCACCTGGTCAGCCGCCGCGCGCAAACGGTGCGGCTGGGCTCCACGCGCATTGCGTTCGCCGCCGGGGAGTCGATCCATACAGAAAATAGCTACAAGTTCACGCGCGAAGACATCGCCGCCATGGCGAGCGCATCCGGTTGGCAGATGCGCGAAACCTGGACGGATTCCGAGGATCGCTTCGGACTGTTCCTGCTCGGCGCGTCCTGATCGGGCGCGTTCGCGTGCGCGCGGGATCGCTACCGCGCGCCACGTACCTGCACGACAACGGACGCGTGGTGGGCGCTGTACGCGCAAACGGCCGGCGAGAGTGTCGCCGGCCGTTTGGTGCAGCGCCTGAACGTCAGGCGGCTTTCTTCTGCTCGCCCGTCAGATAGGTGCGGAGTTGCAGGCGCGCGCGATGCACGCGGCTCTTCAAGGTGCCGATCGCGCAACCCGTCGCTTCCGCGGCGTCCTCGTACGATTTCTCCTGCAGCACGATCATGAACAGTGCCTCACGCTGATCCGCCGGAAGGCGATTGAGCGCCCAGCCGAGTTCACGCAGCGCGGTGCGATCCTCATGCGCCGCCGGCACCGGCAGATCGGGCATCGAGTCCATGTCGGTGAACTCGCGCCGATTGCGCACGCTGCTGATGAAGTGGTTGATCATGATACGATGCACCCAGGCGGAGAAGTTCGTGCCGGGCACGAAGCAATCGCGCGCCACCAGGGCCTTCGTCGCCACATCCTGGGTGAGATCTTCGGCAGCCGCGCGATTGCGCGTCAGCGCCAGTGCCCACACCCGCATCTTGGGCAGAAAAGAGATCAACTGCTCTTGAAATTCCTGCGACATCAGTGATGTCTCCTGATCGACAGCCCGTTGCTCCCGTCCACACTTGTGGCGCGCATTGCAGACCAGCAACCCGCCTGACGGGACGGTGATCTAATTCCGGCCGTGCTTCCGGTTCCGTGATCGAGGCAGTTTTCCGCGCCTGATATTGCCTGGATCGCTCACGAAAAGCGGAGCAGCCGTCAGCGAAAATCGCTGCGCGCGAAGGTGAATCGTGGTACGCCCCCGCCCTGCGGATGCCATTCCTTCGCCATGTGGAGGGTCCACATCGCGCGTGCGGGTCCGTACGACGTGCCGGTTTCCGGCGAGGAGCGTGCGACAGGTGCGTCGGGCATGGAGCGCCGCGGCGTGAGATGACGGGACGATGGGCAGGGATAGCGAGAGACGACGGTCATGATTCGGTATGTGCTGGCGGGCATGGCAACGGTGGCAGGATTGGTGCTGCTGTTCCTCGGCTCGTTCGGCAGCCAGCCCGCGCGCGATACGGGAGCGGCCGGCAACGGCAATCCCCCTTACGCCATGCTGCAGTCCCAGGTACGCGACGCGGCCGAGACGATGGAATCGTTGCGGAAGCAACTTGCTGCCGCGCGAGAGGATCTCGCCTCGTTGCAGGAGCGCAAGACGGACGCCGCGCCGCCCGACGCCGCACCATCGGCGCCGGCCGCACCATCGCCTGCCGCACCATCGCCGAGCGTGACAGCAGCGCAAAATGATACGCCGGGGCACGGCGCAACGCCGGCACCGGCGGCAGCGCCACGGTCCGAGGCGACGGCTGCTGCCCGCGCCGCGCCGGCGGATGCGCCGCGCCCGCAGCAGCAGGCGAGCCGCACCGCCGAGCCGACGCAGCCATTCGGCTTCGGCCCGCGCGCCCGTACCGAGACGCGCCCAGAGGCGGGGGCGCGGCCGATCCAGGAGGCGACGGTTTCGCGTGAGGCCCCCTCCCCCTCCGAGGCCGAAGGTGTGATCGAGCGTCTGCGGCGCGAGGCCTCCACGCCAGGACCCGCATCTCGCGGGCCGGTGCCGCTGCCGGCGCCAATCCCGCTGCAGGTGCCGCCTGTGCAGGCCTCTCCGTCGGCACCGGCCTTCTCGGGTCAGGCGCCGCAGGTGGCGACAACCGGCCGGCACCGCATTCCAACGAGAGAACGGCTGGCCGATGCGCGTCTCGCCGTGCAGGAGGGACGGATCGAGGATGCGCGTCGATACCTGCAGGCGGCCCAGGTGCAGCTCGTGTTCCAGCCGACGCATGCGAATGACGTTCCGCCGCGCGCGAGCTTCGCCGCGGGGCCGGTCGGCCAGGCGCTCACCGCGCTCGGATATGGTGACCGCGGCCGCGCCCTGGTCGCGATCGATCAGGCGCTCGGGGTGATCAACGCGGCTGCCAGCGCCGATTCAGCCCCGGGTCAGCAAGCGAATGCGGGCGCGGTCTGGCCGCCTCTGCCGGTTCCGCGCTCGTGGCCGTGAACGCGGCGTCACTCTCAGTTTATCGTTTGTACGGACCTTTGCAGTATTAGCGCGTCGACTCCCGCGCTAAACTATCCTCACCATGCAATAAACCAATCGTGAGGCTCGCCTTTGTAGGGTGTTTTTGCCGCGGTCCTGCGGCTATTCGCACGAAATCCGATTGCTCCTCGACGCGGTACACCGCGAGCCCGGCTCGCTGGCGGGAACGGTACGCGTCCATATCAACCTTAACCCCACCTGGTCGAGCGGGAGACAAAGAAACAATGGCTGCGATCACGCTGACGAATGGCCGCACGACGGCCCTCCGCAACAGGCTCCGGGCGACCGCCGCCTGGCGCATGCTGCCGACCGCCGCACCGGCCCTGGGCGCGCTCGCGGTGCTGGCCGCCTGCTCCACCGTCCCTGGTAACCTTCCAGAGGCACCTTTGGTTCCCGTCCAGGCCTCCGGTCCGGTCGAGCCGCTGCCGCCCTATCGCATCCAGGTGGGCGACGTGCTGGAGATTCGTCTCCTGCTCAACCCGGAACTGAACGAAGAAGTCACGGTTCGCCCCGACGGTCACATTTCCACGACCGTGGTGCCCGACGAGGTGGCCTATGGCCGCACGATCGAGGAGCTGGCGACCTCGCTGCGCCGCGGCTACTCGCACGACCTGCAGAATCCGCGCGTGTCGGTGGTGGTGAAGTCCTTCGCACCCACCCGCGTCTATGTCGGCGGCGAGGTGAACACCCCGGGCGAGTTCATCACGGTCGGCCCGACGCTCACCCTGTCCCAGGCCCTCGCGCGCGCCGGCGGCTCCAAGCTGAGCAGCGACGACTCCCGCATCTTCATCATCCGCCGCGGCGCCGGCGACCGGCCGCAATTCCTGTCCACCCGCTATCAGGACGTGATGCACGGCAACGACCCGGCCGCCGATGTGCGCCTGGCGCCCTACGACGTGGTGTACGTGCCGAAGTCCGGCATCGCCGAGGTCTACAAGTGGTATAACCAGTACATCCAGCAGTTCGCGAACCCGAGCTTCGGGTTCTCCTACCTGGTCAATCCGACGGATTCGACGTCGACGGTCATCACCCCCGCCGGGCGCTGACCGAACGCGCGCAGGCGCCGGCGCCCTCGGGCGCGGCGGCCTGCGGCTTGCCCCGTCCCGCGTCGCGTCCGATCATCGGAGCGAACCGCGGGGAGGAAGGCAATGCGCTTGAAGGACAAGGTGGCGATCGTCACCGGTGGCGCCCATGGCATGGGCGAGGCGGAGGCACGGCTGTTCGCCGAACAGGGGGCAGCCGTCGTCATCGCCGACGTGCTGGAAGAACGGGGAGAGGCGGTCGCCGCCGACATTGCCGCCGGCCAGGGGCGTGCCCGTTTCGTCCGCACCGACGTCTCCTCCGAGGCCGATTGGCAGCGGCTGATCGCCGAGACGCTCGCGACCTACGGCAAGCTCGACATCCTGGTGAACAATGCCGGCATCAGCGGCAGCGCGGTCGGCAGCGAGCTGTCGCTCGAGGGCTGGAACAAGCTGATGGCGATCAACGCCACGGGCGTGTTCCTGGGCACCACGCTGGCCGCGCAGGAAATGGCCAAGGCCGGGCGCGGCGCGATCGTCAACATCTCCTCGATCATGGGCTTCATCGGCAGCGCCGACGGGCATCCGGGCTATGCCGCGTCGAAGGGTGCGGTGCGGCTGCTGACCAAGAGCGCCGCCGTGCGCTGGGGCCCCGAGGGCGTGCGGGTGAATTCGGTGCATCCGGGCTACATGCCGGCGATGCTGCACGGCACCAACGCCGGCGGGCGGGCGGCGAAGATCCCGCAGACGCCGCTGCGCCGGCTGGGCGAGCCGATCGACGTCGCGTATGGCGTGCTGTTCCTCGCCTCCGACGAGGCGGCCTTCATCACCGGCACGGAGCTGGTGATCGACGGCGGCTACATCGCGCAATAGAGACAACGACCCATCCGAGGGAACGAACACGCCATGATCCAGGTGCCCACGCAGCAGATTCCCGGCGTCTATCACCGCCGCATCGGCGACATCGTCGTGACCGCGCTGTCCGACGGCTATCTCGACGGCGCGATGTCCGTGCTGCGCAACATCACCGTCGAGGACGGGACCCAGATGCTCGCCGACCGGTTCCTGCCGGCGCGGCGGACCTCGGTGAACTGCTACCTCGTCTATTCCGCCGGCCGGCTGGCGCTGATCGAGACCGGGTCGGGCGACTACCTGATGCCGACCGCGGGCAAGCTGCAGCAGAACCTGAAGGCGGCCGGGGTCGATCCGGCCGACATCGACACCGTGCTGCTGACGCACATGCATCCCGATCACTCGGCGGGGCTGACGGACCCGAAAACGGGGCGAAAGTTCTTTCCGAATGCGGAACTCGTGGTACATCAGAACGAGCCGAAGCACTGGCAGGACGATGCCGCGATGACCCGCGCAACCGATCGTGAAAAGAAACTCTACTTCGCGTGCGCGCGTGAGCAGATCGCGCCGTATCACAACGTGACCCGCACCTTCGACGGTGAGACGGAGGTGTTCCCGGGCGTCCGCTCCGTGCCGCTGCACGGCCACACGCCGGGTCATTCCGGCTACATGATCAGCTCCGGCAAGGACAGCCTGCTGATCTGGGGCGACATCACCCACGTGCCCGACATCCAGATTCCCCGCCCCGAGGTGACGATCGAGTTCGACACCAACCCCGAACAGGCGATCGCCACGCGGCGGCGGATCCTGGACCAGGTGGCGACCGATCGGCAGTTGGTCGCGGGCATGCACGTCCACTTCCCCGGCTTCATCCATGTCGTGAAGGCGGGCGACCGGTATGAAATGGTGCCGGAGCCCTGGGACCAGGCGTTCGGCGGGTGACGCCTGGGCTGCTGCTGGCCTCGGCGGCGTCCGCCGCGGCCTACACGCTCACCCCCGGCCCCGGCTTCCTCGCCGTGCTCGGGATCGGCGCACATCAGGGGCGCCGCGCCGGGGCGATGTTCATGGCCGGCCACTTCGTCGGCGACGTGGTCTGGGCCTCGCTGGCGCTGACCGCGGTGATCGGGGCGCGGTCGTTCGGCTCGCTGGTGTTCGATCTGCTGGGCCTGGCTTGCGGCGTCTATCTCGCCTGGCTCGGGATCCGCGCCGTGCGGGTGCGTCAGGACGAGAGCGGGCGGTTGTCGACCGATCCGCGGCGGCCGCTGCTGCGAGGCTTGGCCTTCGGCCTGTCGAACCCGAAGGCCTATCCGGTGGCGGTGGCCATGTTCACCGCCCTGCTGGCCGGATCGGCGCGTACGCTCGACTGGTTCAGCTTTCCCCCGCTGCTGGGTGCCGCATGCGTCGGGTTCCTGCTCGCCGACGTGGTGCTGATCGCGCTGGTTGGCGCGGGCGCGGTGCGGCGGTTCTACCGCCGTCATGCGCTGTGGGTGACGCGTGCCTCGGGCGTGCTGTTCCTGGGTTTCGGCGTGCACGCGATCGCTTCGGCGGGTCCGGGGTTGCTGCGGCGGGTGTGACGGGTGGGGGTGACGCGACGCGTGGCGGGGGGGGGTGGCGTTGCCCCTGCCCCTGCCCCTGCCCCTGCCCTCGACGTCATCCCTCGCCCCGCCGTCATCCGCGGGCTCGACCCGCGGATCCCCAGCGGCACGCTGCCACGGATCGATCCTGCGCGGCACTGCGCCGGTCTCCACGCAGCAGCGTGCCGGTGGGGGTCGCCGGGTCGAGGCCGTCG
>JAFKLG010000113.1 GCA_017304945.1 Rhodospirillales bacterium | reverse complement strand
TAGAGCGTGCCGATGTCCTTGTGGTTCGTGCTGAACAGCCAACGCGCCACGAAACCGGGCTTGTGGTCGTGATCGTCATGCGCGTGATCGTGTGTCGTCGCCGACATGTGGTCTGTCTCCTTAGGCGCCGGCAGTCGTGGCCAGCGCCGCTCCCCTCGGGTGCGACCGCGTCCTGTTTCCCCCTCATGCTGGCCCACGATTTCGTGCGTGGGCGCCGCGCCGCTGTACCGCCGCCGAACTTCGTGGAGCAACGTGGGGCGGGGACAGGTTTGCGTGAGGGTGTGTTCGCCGGCGCGGGCGGGGGAGGCGCCTGCCCGCCCGCACGGGTGTTCCGCGCGCGGGCGCCGAGGCGACACAAGCTCGGGCCTTCGGCGTCACCCGCTCAGGCCTCCAGCTTCAGCACCTCGCCGGCCAGGTACAGGCTGCCGCAGATCAGCACTCGCCCGGGCGCCTCGCCCGCCGCGATGGCGGCGAGGGCATCCGCGATCCGCGGGCCGGGGCGCGCGATGCCGCCGGACGCGGCCACGATCGCCTCGACCGGCAATGCGAGGTGCTGTTCGGGTTCCGCCACCGCCCACACGGATCGCGCCAGCGGTAAGAGCGGGGCGAGGAACGCGGCCGTGTCCTTCGCCTGCTTCATCCCGACCACCAGATGCACCGGCCGGTCCGCCCAGGCCTGAAGCTGCTCCGCCAGCACCACGCCGGCGCCGGGGTTGTGCCCGCCATCCAGCCAGAGTTCGAAGCCGGCGGGCAGCCTCGCCGCGAGGCGGCCGGTCAGGCGCTGCATCCGCGCGGGCCACTCGGCGCGGGCGAGACCTTCGGCATAAGCGTGGTCCGGCACCCGCAGCCCCGAGGCGCGCAGCGCGGCGATGGCGATGCCTGCATTGTCGTGCTGGTGCGGCCCGATCAGCGCGGGCGGTGGCAGGTCGAGCACGCCGGCGGCGTCCTCGTAGCGGAGGCCCGAGGCGCCGGCGCCGTCCGCTCCCGCGATCCCGGACGCGCCTCTCGGCGCGATCGTCCCGGACGCGCCTTGCGGCGCGATGGTCCCAGACGCGCCTCTCGGCGCGATGGCCCAGGCCTCGCCCCGCAACCAGGGCCGCGCGCCGGTGCGCGCCGCCTCGGCCATCAGCACCGCCAGGACCTCCTCCGGCTGGAGCCCGATCGCGACCGGCACGCCCGGCTTCATGATCCCGGCCTTTTCGCCGGCGATCGCGGTCAGCGTGTCGCCCAGGAACTCCCGATGATCGAGGGAGATCGAGGTGATCGCGGTCGCGACCGGCGGCGCGATCACGTTGGTCGCGTCGAACCGGCCGCCCAGCCCCACCTCCACCACGCACAGCTCCGCCGGGGTCTCGGCGAACAGGTGGAAGGCGACCGCGGTGATCATCTCGAACACGGTGATCGGCGCGCCGGCGTTCACTGCTTCCAGCCGTTCGAGCGCATCGCCCAGCCGCGCGTCGTCGACCAGGTGCCCGGCGAGCCGGATGCGCTCGTTGAACCGCACCAGATGGGGCGAGGTGTAGACGTGGACGCGCCAGCCGGCGGCCTCACCGATCGCGCGCAGGAAGGCGCAGGTGCTGCCCTTGCCGTTGGTGCCGGCGACATGGATCACGGGCGGCAGGCGGCGTTCGGGATTGTCCAGCTTGTCGAGCAGCGCCTGCAGCCGCTCGAGGCTGAGGTCGATCACCCGCGGGTGCAGCCCGTGCAGGCGCGCGACCAGCCCCTCGATACGGGCACTCACGGGGTCGCGCCACCATGCGCGCGATGCGGCACGCCGCTGGCCTCGCTACCCCGCGCGCGGGTGGTCGCCCTGCCCCGCGCGCAATCCGACGCGCCAGAGGCCGCCCTGGCCCGCACGCAGTCCCGAGGCTCGCGGGCGCCGAACGGACTCATGCCGCCTCCGGCAGCTCCTTGCTGCGCAGCAGGCCGATCACCCGGCCCAGCGTCGCGCGCAGCTCGGTGCGCTTCACCACCATGTCGATGATGCCGTGCTCGAGCAGGTATTCGGCGCGCTGGAACCCCTCGGGCAGCTTCTCGCGCACCGTCTGCTCGATCACCCGCGCGCCGGCGAAGCCGATCAGCGCGCCGGGTTCGGCGATCTGGATGTCGCCCAGCATGGCGAAGCTGGCGGTGACGCCCCCGGTGGTGGGATCGGTCAGCACCACGATGTAGGGCAGCCCGGCATCCTTCACGATCCGCGTCGCCAGCACGCTGCGCGGCATCTGCATCAGGCTGATCGCGCCCTCCTGCATGCGCGCGCCGCCGGAGGCGGTGAACACGACCAGCGGCGCCTCCTGCAGGGTCGCGAGACGCGCGGCGGCGACCAGCCCCTCCCCCACCGCGGCGCCCATCGAGCCACCGATGAAGTCGAAATCCATCACCGCGACCACGGTCTTGGCGCCGCCGATCGTGCCATGCGCGACCGCGATCGCGTCCTCGGCATGAGTCTTCTCGCGCGCTTCCTTCAGCCGGTCCGAGTAGCGCTTGCTGTCACGGAAACGCAGCGGGTCGGCGGTGACCTTGGGCAGCTCGATGCGGGTGAAGCCGGTCTCGTCGAAGGTCCAGGCGAGGCGTTCGGCGACCGTCGCCCGCATGTGGTGGCCGCAATGCGTGCAGACCTTCAGGTTCGCGAGCAGGTCGCGATGGAAGATCATCTGCTGGCAGGCGGGGCACTGGTGCCACAGGTTCTCCGGCACCTCCCGCCGCGAGAACAGCGTGCGGATCTTCGGCCGGACGTATTCCGTGAGCCAGCTCATGCGGTCACCTTCGCGCTGCGGACACCCTCGGCGAGGGCACGCACCTGATCGAGCACCTTGTCGACCGCGCCTGGCTTCGCGCGTCCCTGCGCGTCGAGATTGGCGGCCAGCGTGTCGAGCAGGGCCGATCCCACCACCGCGGCATCGGCGATGCGCACGGCCTCCGCGGCCTGGGCGGGGGTGCGCACGCCGAAGCCGATCGCCACCGGCAGATCGGTCGCGCGCCGGACCCGCGGGATCGCTCCGGCAAGGTCGTCGGAGCTGGCGCTGCGCGTGCCGGTGATGCCGGTGATCGCCACGTAATAGACGAAGCCGGAACTGCCGCTCAGCACGTGGGAAAGCCGCGCGTCGTCGGTGGTCGGCGCGACCAGGCGGATGAAGTCGAGCCCGTTCGCGGTGACGAAGGGCAGCAGCATGTCCGCCTCCTCGGTCGGCAGGTCGACGACGATCAGCCCGTCCACCCCGACTTTGGCGGCATCCTGGCAGAACCGCTCCGGCCCATAGGACAGGATCGGGTTGAGGTAGCCCATCAGCACGATCGGCGTCGTATCGTCCTCGGCGCGGAAGCTGCGCACCATGCCCAACACGTCGGCCATCTTGACGCCGGCATCGAGCGCGCGCTTGCCGGCCGCCTGCACGATCGGCCCGTCGGCCATCGGGTCGGTGAACGGCATGCCGATCTCGATCAGGTCGGCGCCCGCCCCCGGCATGCCGCGCAGCAGCGCGAGCGAGGTCGGGCCGTCCGGATCCCAGGCCTCGAGGAACGGGATCAGGGCGCCCCGTCCCTCACGCTTCAGGTCGGCGAAGCGGGCGGCGATGCGGCTCATGCGCGTGGGTCCTGTGTGAAGGAAGAACGTGCGGAATGTCCCCCCTCCCCGCGCGGGAGGGAGTCAGGGGGCGGGGGTGGTGCGAGGGATCCCGGGGACAGGGCGTGACGCCCCCTCCCCCCATCCCCCTCGCGCACGGGCAGGGGGAGAGCCGGCCTGCAATCCGGAGGGATCACAGCTTCACCCCCAGATGTCCGGCCACGGTGAAGATGTCCTTGTCGCCGCGGCCGCACAGATTCATCAGGACGATCTGGTCCTTGTCCATCGTGGGCGCGAGCTTGGTGACGTGTGCCAGCGCATGCGCGGGCTCGAGCGCGGGGATGATGCCCTCGGTCCGGGTGCAGAGCTGGAACGCCGCCAGCGCCTCCTGGTCGGTGGCGGAGACGTACTCCACCCGCTTGATGTCGTGCAGCCAGGAATGCTCCGGCCCGATGCCGGGGTAGTCGAGGCCGGCGCTGATCGAATGCGCCTCGATGATCTGGCCGTCGTCGTCCTGCAGCAGATAGGTGCGGTTGCCGTGCAGCACGCCGGGCCGGCCGCCGGTCAGGCTCGCCGCGTGCTGGCCGGTCTCGATCCCGTGCCCGCCGGCCTCGACGCCGATCAGCCGCACCGAGGTGTCGTCGAGGAACGGGTGGAACAGCCCCATCGCGTTGGAACCGCCGCCGATGCAGGCGACCGCGGCATCCGGCAGGCGGCCCTCGGCCTCCTGCATCTGCCGCTTCGCCTCCTCGCCGATCACCGACTGGAAGTCGCGCACCATCATCGGATAGGGGTGCGGGCCGGCCACGGTGCCGATCAGGTAATAGGTGTCGCGCACGTTCGCGACCCAGTCGCGCAGCGCCTCGTTCATCGCGTCCTTCAGCGTGCCGGCGCCCGAGGTGACCGGCTTCACCTCCGCCCCCAGCAGCTTCATGCGGAACACGTTCGGCGCCTGCCGCTCGACGTCGGTCGCGCCCATGTAGACGGTGCAGGGGAGGCCGAACAGCGCGCACATCGTGGCGGTCGCGACGCCGTGCTGGCCGGCACCGGTCTCGGCGATGATCCGGGTCTTGCCCATCCGCCGCGCCAGCAGGATCTGGCCCATGCAGTTGTTGGCCTTGTGGCTGCCGGTGTGGTTCAGCTCGTCGCGCTTGAAGTAGACCTTGGCGCCGCCGAGGTGCTGCGTCAGCCGCTCCGCGAACCACAGCGGGCTGGGCCGCCCGACATAATGCGTCATGTGCCGGTCGAGGTCGGCCTGGAATGCCGGATCCGCCTTCGCCTCGTTATAGGCGCGTTCGACCTCCAGGATCAGCGGCATCAGCGTCTCGGCCACGAACCGGCCGCCGAACTCACCGAAGCGGCCGCGCTCGTTCGGGCCGGTGCGCAGGCTGTTGCGACCGGCATCAGGCCCTTGGGGAGAAACCGCCTTGTTCACATCACCGCTCCGCTGTGCGCCGCCCTGCGGCAAACGGCGCTTCTAGCCCAGCCTGCGCGGCCGGTCACGCCCCGGTCAGCGGCCCCGCGTCGGGCTGGACGATGGCCGCGCCACATGGAATAGGAGTGCTACCGTTTAGTAATCAGTTTGGTACAGCACGCCGGCCTCGCCGGCCGATCATCAGGAGCCTTCATCGGTGACAGCCTCTGCCCACGCCAAGCACAAGACCTGGAAAAGCCTTGCCGCGGACGCGTTGTCTGGCACGGGCGTGCACGCCGGCTCGCCGGTGCATGCCAATCTCTCCCCCGCCGCGCTGGTGGCCGAATCGCTGCGCCGCAACGAGAGCCGGCTGTCCGCGGACGGCGCGCTGATGGTCGAGACGGGCGTGCATACCGGCCGCTCCGTGCAGGACAAGTTCGTGGTGGACGAGCCCTCGGTCACCGCGGACATCGCCTGGGGCAAGATCAACCAGCGCTACGCGCCCGAGAAGTTCGCGGTGCTGAAGGCGCGGGTGCAGGCCTACCTCCAGGGCCAGACGCTGTTCACCCAGGATCTGTACGCCGGCGCCGATCCGGCCAACCGGGTGCGGGTGCGGCTGGTCACCACCTATGCCTGGGCCGCGCTGTTCGCGCGCAACATGTTCATCCGCCCGCCGGCCGAGGAACTCGAAGGGTTCCAGCCCGACTACGTGATCCTGCACGCGCCCCAGTTCCAGGCCGACCCCGCGGTGGACGGCGTGCGCTCCAGCACCGCGATCGCGCTGTCCTTCGAGCAGAAGCTGATCGTGATCGCCGGCTCCGAGTATGCGGGCGAGATCAAGAAGTCGATCTTCACCGTGATGAACTGGCTGCTGCCGGAGCGCGGCGTGCTGCCGATGCATTGCAGCGCCAATATCGGGCCCGAGGGCGACGTCGCCCTGTTCTTCGGCCTGTCCGGGACCGGCAAGACCACCCTCTCCTCCGATCCGCACCGCCGCCTGATCGGCGATGACGAGCATGGCTGGGCCGAGAACGGCGTCTTCAACTTCGAGGGCGGCTGCTACGCCAAGGTCATCAACCTCTCGAAGGAAGCGGAGCCGGAGATCTACGCCGCCTCCCACCGGTTCGGCACCGTGCTGGAGAACGTGGTCGGCGACCATCACGGCCGCGTCGACCTCGCCGACAAGAGCCTGACCGAGAACACCCGCGCCTGCTACCCGGTCGAGTTCATCCCGAACGTGGAGCTGTCCGGCCGCGGCGGCCGGCCGAACAACGTGGTGATGCTGACCGCGGACGCGTTCGGCGTGCTGCCGCCGATCGCGCGGCTGACGCCGGCCCAGGCGATGTACCACTTCCTGTCCGGCTACACCGCCCGCGTCGCCGGCACCGAGAAGGGGATGGGCGCGGAACCGCAGGCGACGTTCAGCACCTGCTTCGGCGCACCCTTCCTGCCGCGCCGGCCGGAAGTGTACGGCCGCATGCTCTCCGACCTGATCGCGCGCGACGGCGCCGATTGCTGGCTGGTCAACACCGGCTGGAGCGGCGGCCAGTACGGCGTCGGCAGCCGCATGAGCATCCGCCACACCCGCGCGCTGCTGCGCGCGGCGCTGGACGGCTCGCTCGCCAAGGCGAAGTTCCGCCGCGACCCGCATTTCGGCCTGTCGGTGCCAGAACACGTGCCGGGCGTGCCGGACGAGGTGCTGGATCCGCGCCAGACCTGGGCCGACAAGGACGCCTATGACCGCATGGCCAAGGAGCTGGTGAAGCGGTTCGAGGCCAATTTCGCGGCGTTCGAGGCGGGTGTCGGCGACGACGTCCGCGCGGTCGCGATCCGAGCCGCCGCCTGACCGGAAGCCGGCCGCCGCGCCGTTCGGGTGCGGCGCGCGGCTGGTCCCCTATTCACCCGCCGGCAGCCTCCGGGCCGCCCGTCGATCGCCGCTTTATCCGCCCCGCCCCAGCAGCCGCGCGAGCCCACGCAGCGGGGCGGTGACGCGCCAGGAGGTGGAGGTCCGCATGATCTCCATCCCGACCCGGAGCGAGGCGATCTCGTGCTCGCGCCGAGCCCGCTCCGCCTCCATGCCGGCCTGCAGTTCGGCGAGTTCATGGTCGCGCCGCGCACGCTCCTGCTCCATGCCCTCGCGCAGCGCGGCCATCTCGCGCTCGAGCCGCGCGCGCTCCTTGTCCACGACCCGGGGCGGACCGGGCCGCTTCACCGCGGTCACCTTGGAGCCGGAGCAGATCGCCCGCTTGAGCGTCGGATGCAGCGACACGGACCATTCCTGCTGTAACTGATCCTCGAGCGGCATGCGGATCAGGTCGGCCACCGGCAGCGTCTCGAAGCGGGCCCCCACCTCCGGCGGCAGGCCGTCCCGCCACGCGGTCAGCACCCAGCGCGTCGTGATCGCCGGGTGGTGGTGCGTCCCGATCTCGACCGAACGGATGTCGCAATAGGGCTCCAGCAGGGTGGCATTCCCTTGCGGCGTCGCATTGTAATAATGATGCGGGTAGCCGTGCACCGGCTGGAGGAACGGCCAGTCGACGATCAACGTCCCGCCCGGCTTGAGGACGCGGCACATCTCCCGCGCCACGTCCCAGGGACGCAGCGTGTGCTCCAGCACCGCGAAGCAGAAGATGGTGTCGAACTGGTCGTCCGCGAACGGCAATTCCTCGCCGACGCACAGCACATCCGTGCTCGCGGTCCGGAAGATGTCGGCGTTCACGACATTGGCGTAGTAGACGTGGCGCAGCCCGGCGCCCAGGTCGAGGATCAGCGCATCCCGGTCCGCCTCGACCAGCCCGCGCACGTCATCTGCATACTGGTGCGCCGATATCGGCACGTCGTCCGGAATGCCGAACTCTTCCCGCGCTTGCGCGGGCAGCGCGTCGACCGGGTCGCCGTCCGTCGCCGCCTCCGGCGGGGCATCCCGCCAGCGCAGCTTCGCGAGCTTGCGGGCGCGCATCGCCCGCACCGTCTCGACGTTCACCGCGACCATTCGCAGGCCCGACTGGTCCGCCGCGGCAGCACCCTCCCCTGCCGAGTCTCCGTCCGGGTCGACCGGCGCGACGCAGGGGATCTCGGCCGGCAGATCACCGCGCGTCGGCGCCGAGGCGGCTGCGTCGGACAGGGACATCGTCAACTCCTTCGTGCGGACGGGCGGCTCATTGTTGCTTGCCGCAACGACGGCATCCGCGGCGCCGTTCGAGCGTCGTATCACCCGCGCGCAGGTGCCGCAGCCCACGGCACGAACGCCGGACACGAAAAAGGGCGGGTCTGCACCCGCCCTTCGTCATCCTTCAGAGTGGAAAGCGGCTCAGCTCGCCGCTTCCTCCTCCTCCGCGGTCTCCTGCACGGGGCCGCTGTCCAGGCCCTTCGCGTTCGGATCGCGGTCGACCAGCTCGATCACCGCCATGTCGGCCGCATCGCCGTAGCGGATGCCGGCCTTCAGCACGCGGCTGTAGCCGCCGGCGCGGCCCGCATAGCGCTCCGCCAGGGTGCCGAACAGCTTGCTGACGATCACGTCGTCACGCAGTTCGGCATAGGCGCGGCGCCGGTTGGCCAGGCCGCCCTTCTTGCCCAGCGTGATCAGCTTCTCGACCACCGGCCGCAGCTCCTTCGCCTTGGGCAGCGTGGTGGTGATCTGCTCGTGCTTGATCAGCGCATGCGCCATGTTGCGGAACATGGCGATGCGGTGGGTGGAGGTGACGCCGAGCTTTCGGCCGGCAACGCCGTGACGCATGGTGTGATCCCCTTCGGCTCAGAACGGCTCTTCCAGCCGCTTGGCCAGGTCTTCGATGTTCTCCGGCGGCCAGCCGGCGACGGTCATGCCGAGCGAGAGCCCCATGGAGGAGAGCACCTCCTTGATCTCGTTCAGCGACTTGCGCCCGAAATTCGGCGTGCGCAGCATTTCCTGTTCGGACTTCTGCACCAGGTCGCCGATATAGACGATGTTGTCGTTCTTCAGGCAGTTCGCGCTGCGGACCGAGAGCTCGAGCTCGTCGACCTTGCGCAGCAGGTTGCGGTTGAACGGCAGGTCGTCCTGCGGCTCCTCGGTGCGAACCTGCTGCGGCTCGTCGAAGTTGATGAAGAGCTGGAGCTGGTCCTGCAGGATGCGGGCGGCGAGCGCCACCGCGTCCTCGGGCGTCACCGCACCGTTGGTCTCCACCGTCAGCAGCAGCTTATCGTAGTCGGTGACCTGGCCCACGCGCGTCGGGTCGACGCGGTAGGACACGCGGCGGACCGGGGAGTAGATGCTGTCGACCGGGATCAGGCCGATCGGCGCGTCTTCCGGACGGTTGACGCTGGCCGGCTGGTAGCCCTTGCCCAGATTGACCGTGAACTCCATGCCCAGCTTCACGCCGTCGTCGAGCGTGCAGATCACCAGGTCGGGGTTCATGATCTCGATATCGTGGCCGGCCGAGATCTGGCCGGCGCGCACCTCGCCGGGACCGGTCGCGGTCAGCGTCATCCGCTTCGGACCTTCGCCGTGCATCCGCAGCGCGAGCTGCTTGACGTTCAGCACGATGTCGGTGACGTCCTCACGCACGCCGGGGATCGAGCTGAATTCGTGCAGCACGCCGTCGATCTGCACCGCGGTCACGGCCGCGCCCTGCAGCGAGGAGAGCAGGATGCGACGGATCGCGTTGCCCAGCGTCATGCCGAAGCCGCGCTCCAGCGGTTCGGCGACGATGGTCGCGACCTTCGCGGGATCCGCGCCGGGCTCGATCTCGAGCTTTTCTGGCTTGATCAGAGAGAGCCAGTTTCTCTGGATGACTGCGCTCTGCCTCATGCAACTACACCTTTCGAACCGCTGAACAGCCGACGGTTCCTGTCCTGAACCTGCACCGTGTGCGACCTGCGCTCCGGCGCCATTCGCCTGCCCGCCTCAGCCTCGCCCGCCCCCGGCCTCGCTTCGCCGCCACGGGCGTTGCCGTCCGTCCGCGTGTGGCGAGTGACCGGCAAAGCCGCGCATCCCCTGCCCCGCCGACCTCGGCGCCCGATCGCGGGCGCAACCGGCCGACGGCGCGGTCGTCAGACGCGGCGGCGCTTGCGAGGGCGGCAGCCGTTGTGCGGAATCGGCGTCATGTCGCGGATCGCGGAGACCGCGAAACCGACGGCCTGCAGGGCGCGCAGCGCGCTCTCACGCCCCGACCCGGGGCCGCTCACCTCGATCTCCAGCGTCTCCATGCCGTGCTCGCGCGCCTTGCGGCCCGCATCCTCGGCAGCCACCTGCGCGGCGTACGGCGTCGACTTGCGGCTGCCCTTGAAGCCCTGGCTGCCGGACGACGACCAGGCGATCGCATTGCCCTGGGCGTCGGTGATGGTGATCACCGTGTTGTTGAACGTCGCGGCCACATGCGCCACGCCGGAGGTGATGTTCTTGCGTTCCTTGCGGCGGGGGCGTGCGGTGGTGGCGGCTTTCGCCATGATCGTGAATCCCGTTCCAATTCGAGCGCCGCGCCGGCGAAGCAAAGCTCCGCACCAGCGCGGCCATCAGCCAAAATCCGAGGCGGCGAACGCCTTACTTCGTCACCTTCTTCTTGCCGGCGATCGGCACCGCCTTGCCCTTGCGGGTGCGGGCGTTGGTGTGCGTGCGCTGGCCACGGACCGGCAGGCCACGACGGTGCCGCAGGCCGCGATAGCAGCCCAGGTCCATCAGGCGCTTGATGTTCATCGCGACTTCACGCCGCAGATCGCCCTCGACCCGATAGTCGCGGTCGATCAGCTCACGGATGCGCAGCACCTCCTCGTCGGAGAGCTGGTTCACCCGGCGGTCGTCGGGAATGCTCAGCTTCTGGCAGATCTCGGCCGCCTTGCTGGGACCGATGCCATAAATGTAGCGAAGCCCGATCGTCACTCGCTTGTTCGTCGGGATGTTCACGCCGGCAATACGCGCCACGCTCGACTCTCCTGTCGCCTGACCGACTGCCAGGCCCTTCTGTCTGTCCCGAACGGCCGCTCGCCCGCCCAGGTGGTTTGCCCCGCCGCGCCGCTTCCACGCCCGTTCGCTCGGAGATCGAGCCAACGCAATGGCAGGAATGTGCGCACGCGACGCCGCCCCATATGGGGCCGCATCGGAGCGCGGGACTATAGTCGCCCCCGCCCGGGAGTCAACGACGCTTGATCAACTCTGCGTGATCAGCGGCCATTGAATCCGCACGGGGATCAGCCGAGATGCGCCAGGATCGCGTCGATCTGGCGGGTCACTTCGTCGATGTCCGCCATGCCGTCCACCGTCTGCAGCGCGCCCTTGGCACGATAATACGGCAGCAGCGGCGCGGTCTGGCGGTGATAGGCCTCGAGCCGCGCCGCCACCGTGGCGCGGTTGTCGTCGGCGCGGCGGGTGAACTCGTGCGAGCCGCAGACGTCGCAGATTCCCGGCCTGGCCGGCTTCTGGAACGTGTCGTGATAGCCGGCGCCGCATTTCGCGCAGGTGTAGCGACCGCTGATTCGGTCGACCAGGGCGGCGTCGTCGACCTTCAGCTCGATCACCGCGTCGAGCTTCAGCCCCTTCCCGGCCAGCAGCCGGTCCAGCGCCTCGGCCTGCGGCACGGTGCGGGGGAACCCATCCAGGATCACGCCCTTCGCGGCATCGGCCTTCTCGAGCCGGCTGCCCAGCATGCGCACCAGGATGTCGTCGGAGACGAGCTGCCCGGCCTCCATCACCGCCTTGGCCTCGCGCCCGATCGGGGTGCCCGCCGCGACTTCCGCGCGCAGCATGTCGCCGGTGGAGACCTGGGCGATGCCGTACTTGTCCTGCAGGCGCTTTGCCTGCGTGCCCTTGCCCGCCCCTGGGGGGCCGAGAAGAATCAAGTTCATGGTCAAACTCGGGTCTCAGCCCGATCCTTTCCTGTCATGGCCGGACCTGGTCCGGCCATCACCGACGTCCCCGAACCCGAGCCTTGCGGATCAGGCCTTCATATTGGTGTGCGAGCAGATGTGACTGAATCTGCGTCACCGTGTCCATCGTAACCGAGACGACGATCAGGATCGAGGTGCCGCCGAAATAGAACGGCAGGCCGTAGTCGCTGATCAGGATCTCCGGCAGCAGGCAGATCAGCACCAGGTAGATGCCGCCGACCGTGGTCAGGCGCGTCAGCACCTTGTCGAAATACTCCGCGGTCGCGCTGCCGGGACGGATGCCCGGGATGAAGCCGCCATACTTCTTGAGGTTGTCGGCGGTCTCCTCCGGGTTGAACACCACGGCGGTGTAGAAATAGGAGAAGAAGATGATCATCGCCGCGTAGAGGAACATGTAGAGCGGCTGGCCGTGGGCGAGCTGCGCGGCGATGCCCTGCAGCCAGCCCGGCCCGCTGCTGGCGAAGCCGGCGATCGTCGCCGGGATCAGCAGGATGGAGCTGGCGAAGATCGGCGGGATCACGCCCGAGGTGTTGATCTTCAGCGGCATGTGGGTCGAGTCGCCGCCGAACATGCGGTTGCCGACCTGGCGCTTCGGATACTGCACCGGTATGCGCCGCTGCGCCCGCTCCACGAAGACGATCACCGCGATCGTCACCACGGCGATCACGATGAAGGCCAGGATGAAGAAGGGCGACAGCGCGCCGGTGCGCCCGAGCTCCAGCAGCGAGGCCATCGCGTGCGGCAGGTTGGCGACGATGCCGGCCATGATGATCAGGCTGGTGCCGTTGCCGACGCCGCGGGCGGTGATCTGCTCGCCCAGCCACATCAGGAACATCGTCCCGCCCACCAGGGTGATCATGCAGGAGATGCGGAAGAACCAGCCCGGATCGATCACCGCGGCCCCGAAGCTGCCTTGCATGCTCTCGAGCCCGACGGCGATGCCGTAGGACTGGAACATCGCGATCACCACGGTGAGGTAGCGCGTGTACTGGTTGAGTTTCTTGCGGCCCTGCTCGCCCTCCTTCTTGAGGCTTTCGAGCGAGGGGATCGCCGCCGACATCAACTGCACGATGATGCTGGCGCTGATGTAGGGCATGATGTTGAGCGCGAACACCGTCATGCGGCCGAGTGCGCCGCCGGTGAACATGTCGAACATGCCGAGGATGCCGCCGCCGTGCTGGCGCAGCATCTCGCCCATGACCGAGGCGTCGACGCCGGGCACCGGGATGTAGGTGCCGATGCGGAAGACGATCAGCGCACCCAGGGTGAACCAGATGCGCTTCTTGAGTTCGGTGGCTTTCGAGAAGACGCCGAGATTGAGGTTTGCCGCGAGCTGTTCGGCAGCCGACGCCATGGTTGATCCCTCGCTGATCGCGCTTCCATTGTCTGCCGCGGGTCGGTGCGGCGCAAGGCGAAGAAGGACGGCGTCATGGGCCGCGCGCGCCCCGTCGTGTCACCGCCGGCGCGGGCCCTTGGGGCCACCGCCGCGCTGCCCCCCCGGGCCGTGGGGCGTTGCCCCCGTGTCATGGCCGGCGCAGGCCGGCCATCCACGACCAACGAGAGGACCCGGGGCGACGCCGTGGACGGCCGGCCTTCGCCGGCCACGACACGGAGCCGCCGCACCCGCCTCGAGACGTGACACCGGCCCGCGTGCCACTGCGACACGTGACACGGACCCGCCGCGCCCCAACGCGCACCGCCTTCGCCCCGCCGCCGCGACCCGTCCGCCCCCTCAGCCTTCCGGCTGTCAGGCGGCCGCTTCGCCCTCGGCCGGGGCCTTCGGCGCGACGGTGGTCGTCACCGACCCGCCGGCCTGTTCCACCGCCGCCTTCGCCGCGGCCGACGCCCCGGACACGGTGATCGTCACCGCCCGCGAGATCGTGCCCTCGGCCAGCAGCCGCACGCCGGCGAGCTTGCCGTCGGCCAGGCCGGCCGCGACCAGCATCGCCTCGGTGATCGGCTGCGAGCCGTCGAGCTTGCCCGACGCGATCGCCGCATCCAGCGTGCCCAGGTTCACCGGGGCGTATTCCTTGCGGAACAGGTTGTGGAAGCCGCGCTTCGGCAGGCGCCGATAGATCGGGAGCTGACCGCCCTCGAACCCGTTCAGCGACACGCCCTCACGCGCCTTCTGCCCCTTCACGCCCTTGCCCGACGTCTTGCCCTTGCCGGAGCCGATGCCCCGACCCAGGCGCTTCGACTTCAGGCGCGCGCCAGCGTTGTCGCGCAGTTCGTTCAGATTCATCAGCCCAGCTCCTCCACCTTCACCAGGTGGGCAACCTTGCGGATCATGCCGCGCACCGAGGGAGTGTCCTCCAGCTCGCGCGTGGCGCGGATCCTGTTCAGGCCGAGACCGGTCAGCGTCTCCTTCTGGCCCGGCTTGCGGCCGATCGGCGACCCGACCTGGGTCACCTTGACCTTACCCGCGGACGTCTCAGCCATTGGCCTGCGCCTCCGGTGCCTGGCCCGCCGGCGCGGCATCGCGGCGACCGAACAGGTCGGCCACCTTCTTGCCGCGGCGGTTGGCGACGGAACGCGGGCTCGAGCACTTCTGCAGCGCCGCGAAGGTCGCCTTGACCATGTTGTGCGGGTTGCGGCTGCCGAGGCTCTTCGCCACGACGTCCCCGATCCCCAGCGTCTCGAACACCGCGCGCAGCGGGCCGCCCGCGATGATGCCGGTGCCGGCGGTCGCGGAGCGCAGCACCACGGTGCCGGCGCCGAACTCGCCCACCACGTCGTGGTGCAGCGTGCGGCCTTCCTTCATCGGCACCCGGATCATGCCGCGCTTGGCACGCTCCGTCGCCTTGCGGATCGCCTCCGGCACCTCGCGCGCCTTGCCCGCGCCATAGCCGACGCGACCCTTCTGGTCGCCGACCACGACCAGGGCGGCGAAGGCGAAGCGACGGCCACCCTTCACCACCTTGGCCACGCGGTTGATGGTGACCAGCTTGTCGATGATGCCGTCATCGGCGTCGCGATCGCGCTCACGCTCGCGGCCCCGTCCGCCTTCCCTGGGTTCACGTGCCATGGGCTATCGATCCTTCAGAAGTCCAGCCCGCCTTCGCGGGCGGCATCGGCCAGCGCCTTGACGCGGCCGTGGTACAGATAGGAGCCACGATCGAACACGACCTTCGTCACGCCCGCCGCCAGCGCCCGTTCGGCCACCAGCTTGCCCACCGCCGCCGCCGCCGCCTTGTCGGCGCCGGTCTTCAGCGCCTCCTTCAGCGACGCGTCGAGGGTGGACGCCGCGGCCACGGTGCGGCCCTGCGCGTCGTCGATGACCTGGGCATAGATGTTCTTGCTCGAGCGGAACACCGACAGCCGCGGACGGCCGTTCGCCTTCTGCCGAAGCTGGAACCGAAGACGCTCGCGCCGGCGGTCCCGCAGATCCTGAGTGGCGCTCACTTCTTCTTACCTTCCTTGCGGCGGATGACCTCGTCCGTGTACCGCGCGCCCTTGCCCTTGTAGGGCTCCGGCGGACGGAACGCGCGGATCTCGGAGGCGACCTGCCCAACCAGCCGCTTGTCGATCCCCTCGACCTTGATCGAGGTCGGACGCTCGCAGGTGATCTTGATGCCCTCGGGCACCGGATAGACCACCGGATGCGAGAAGCCCAGGTTGATCTCCAGGTTCTTGCCCTGCACCGCGGCACGATAGCCCGTGCCGGTGATCTCCAGCGACTTGCTGTAGCCCTCCGACACGCCCTTCACCATGCAGGCGATCAGCGCCCGCGTGGTGCCCCACATCATGCGGGACTGCGTCTCGTTGGTCTTCGGCGCGACCGTCACCTTGTTGCCCTCGACCTTGGTCTCGACCAGGTCGGTGAGCGGCAGCTTCAGCTCGCCCAGCTTGCCCTTGGCGGTGAGGATGTTGCCGGCGATCGCCACCTGGACGCCCGACGGCACATCGACCGGATACTTGCCTACGCGGGACATGGACCGCGCCTCCTCAGAACACGCGGCAGAGGACTTCGCCGCCAACATTGGCAGCGCGCGCCTCCGCGTCGCTCATCACGCCACGCGGCGTGGACAGGATGGAAATGCCGAGGCCCGCATAGACCCGCGGCAACTCCTTGATCTTCGAGTAGACGCGCCGGCCCGGCTTGGAGACCCGGTGGATCTCCTTGATGACCGGCTCGCCCTCGTTGTACTTCAGCTCGATGCGGAGCTGCGCGACGCCAGGCCGCAGCTCCTCCGCCTCGAAACCACGGATGAAGCCTTCACGCTTCAGCACGTTCAGCACGTTGGCCCGCAGCTTCGACGCCGGCGCCACGCATACCGAGTGACGCGCGCGCTGCGCGTTCCGGATGCGTGTCAGCATGTCGCCCAGGGGATCGGAAAGTGACATTGACCTGTCCCCTTACCAGCTCGCCTTCACCATGCCGGGGATCTGCCCGGCGCTGGCGAGGTCGCGCAGCATCATGCGGCTGAGCTTGAACTTGCGATAATTGCCGCGCGGGCGGCCGGTCAGCTCACAGCGCAGGCGCACCCGCACCGCCGCGCCGTTGCGCGACAACTGCGCGAGCTTCAGCGTCGCGTTGAACCGGTCTTCCACCGGCAGGGTGCGGTCCATCACCACATCCTTCAGCGCCTGGCGCTTCGCCTTGTCACGCTTCGCCATGCGTTCCCGTTCGGCGTTGCGATTGACCTTCGAAAGCTTGGCCATCCTGTCTTCGTCCTCCGGAACCGGCCGGGATACCCCGGGGGTCTTCCAAAAAAGGTGTTTAGCTCGCGAAAGGCAGATCGAACGCCTTCAGCAGGGCCTTCGCTTCGGCATCGGTCTTCGCCGAGGTCACGAACTGGATGTCCATGCCGCGGATCTGGTCCACCCGGTCGTAGTTGATCTCGGGGAACACGATCTGCTCCTTCAGCCCCATGGCGAAGTTGCCGCGCCCGTCGAACCCCTTGCCCGCAATGCCGCGGAAGTCGCGCACGCGCGGCAGGGCGATCGTGATCAGCCGGTCCATGAACTCATACATGCGCGCCTTGCGCAGCGTGACCTTGCAGCCGATCGGGAGACCCTTGCGGATCTTGAACCCGGCGATCGCCTTCTTCGCCACCGTCTTCACCGGCTTCTGCCCGCTGATCGCCATCAGTTCGGCCACCGCCGCGTCGAGCTTCTTCTGGTCGCCCGTCGCCTCGCCGACACCCATGTTGATGACGATCTTCTCGAGCTTCGGAACCTGCATCGGGTTCGCGTAGCCGAACTCGTCCTGCAGCTTCTTGCGCACCTCCTGGAGGTAGCGCTGCTGCAGGCGCGGCATCTCCTCCGGCGACGCAGCCGGATTCTCCACCCCGCTCGTCTCCGCGTTGCGCTCGGCGCGCCGCGCTTCCTTGCTGGGAGGGGCAGCGCCCTGGGCGCCGCGCCCGCCGCCCTTCGGGGCGTTCTTGCTTCCGCTCATCGTTCGCGTCCTAGCTCTCGATCACGTCGCCGGTGGCCTTGGCGACGCGGACCTTGCGGCCGTCCTCCAGCAGGCGATACCCGACCTTCGTCGGCTTCTCGCTCTTCGGGTCGACCAGCATCAGGTTGGACAGGTGAATCGGGGCTTCCTGCTGGCGAATGCCGCCGGGCTCCTGCACGCCGCGCGGCTTCACGTGCCGCGTCGCCATGTTCACGCCCTGCACCGTCGCCCGGTTCGCCGTCGGGAACACCTGCAGCACCTCACCCCGGCGGCCCTTGCTGGCCCCCGAGATCACGACCACCGTGTCGCCCTTGCGGATGCGCGCAGCCATCACAGCACCTCCGGCGCGAGCGAGATGATCTTCATGAACTTCCGCCCGCGCAGCTCACGCACCACCGGGCCGAAGATGCGGGTGCCGATCGGCTCCTGCTGCTTGTTGATCAGCACCGCCGCATTGCGGTCGAAGCGGATCGCGGACCCGTCGGCACGACGCACCGGGAAGGCCGTGCGCACGATCACCGCCTGGTGCACGTCGCCCTTCTTCACCTTGCCGCGCGGAATCGCCTCCTTCACGGAGACGACGATCACGTCGCCCACCGAGGCGGTCTTCCGCTTCGAGCCGCCCAGCACCTTGATGCACTGCACGCGGCGCGCACCGGAGTTGTCGGCGACCTCGAGGTTGGTCTCGGGATGAATCATCGGATGCCTCCCTCAGACCGACGGTGCCGGGGCCGGCGGCGCGGGATGCGCCTCGGCGAGCGCCACCGCATCCGCATCCGCGCTGCCCACGATCTCGCCGTTCCGCTCGATCAGCATCCACGTCTTCCGCTTGCTGATCGGCGGGCACTCGATGATGCGCACCGTGTCGCCCACCTTGCAGAGGTTCGCCTCGTCATGTGCGGCGTACTTCTTCGAGCGGCGGATGAACTTCTTGTACAGCGGATGCATGACGCGACGCTCGACAAGCACCGTCACGGTCTTGTCCATCTTGTCGCTCACCACCCGGCCGGTCAGGACGCGCCTCGGCATCGCCCTCTCTCCTTACGCCTGGCTCGCGGACGAAGCGCGTTGCTTCTCCGCGAGAATGGTCTTCACCCGCGCGATCTCGCGCCGCACCTGCTTCACCCGCCCGACACCTTCCTGTTGGCCGGTGGCCCGCTGGAAGCGCAGGTTGAACTGCTCCTTGCGCAGATCCAGCAGCGTGGTCGCAAGCTCGTCCGGCGTCTTCGCCCGCACGTCGCTCGCCTTGCTCAGGGCCGTCTTCGCCATCTCAGGCATCCCCCACACGGGCGATGAACTTCGTCTTGATCGGCAGCTTCGCCGCACCCAGCGCCAGCGCGTCGCGCGCCAGCTCCGGCGACACGCCGTCGATCTCGAACATGATCCGACCCGGGGCCACGCGGGCCACCCAGAACTCGGGCGAGCCCTTGCCGGAGCCCATGCGGACTTCCGCCGGCTTGGTCGACACCGGCACGTCCGGGAAGATCCGGATCCACACGCGACCGGCACGGCGCATGGCGCGCGTGATCGCACGTCGGGCGGACTCGATCTGCCGCGCGGTGATCCGCTCCGGCTCGAGCGCCTTCAGCCCATAGGTCCCGAAGTTCAGCGTGGTCCCACCCTTGGCGACGCCGTGGATGCGACCCTTGTGCTGCTTGCGGTACTTGGTGCGCTTTGGTGACAGCATGTCTCTTACGCCTCGTTTACCGCGTCATTTACCGCTGCGGCGCCTGTTCGGCCGCGCGGCGATCCTGCGCCATCGGGTCATGCGCCAGGATCTCGCCCTTGAACACCCAGACCTTCACGCCGCAGGTGCCATAGGTCGTCTTCGCGGTCGCAATGCCGAAATCGATATCCGCGCGCAGCGTGTGCAGCGGCACGCGACCTTCGCGATACCACTCCACCCGCGCGATCTCCGCGCCGCCCAGCCGGCCGCCGCAGTTGATCCGGATGCCCTGCGCGCCCAGCCGCATCGCCGACTGCACCGCGCGCTTCATCGCCCGGCGGAACGCCACGCGACGCTCGAGCTGCTGGGCGATGTTTTCGGCCACCAGCGTCGCGTCGATCTCGGGCTTGCGGATCTCGACGATGTTCAAGGCGACTTCCGCCTTGGCCATCTTCGTCAGATCCTTCTTCAGGACCTCGATGTCCTGGCCCTTCTTGCCGATCACCACGCCCGGCCGCGCCGCATAGATCGTCACCCGCGGCTTTTTCGCCGGGCGCTCGATCACCACCCGCGACACGCCCGCGCCACGCAGCTTCTTCTGCAGGTGCGCGCGCAACTTCAGGTCGTCGTGCAGCAGCTTGGAATAGTCGTTGCCGGCGAACCAGCGGCTGTCCCAGGTGCGGTTGATGCCGAGCCGGAGCCCGATCGGATTGACTTTGTGACCCATTATGCGGCCTCCGATTCCTGGGCGCGTTCGGTGACGACGATCTTCAGGTGGCTGAACCACTTCTCCACCCGGGCCGCGCGACCGCGGCCGCGCGCGTGGAAGCGACGCATCACCACCGAGCGGCCCACCTCGGCGCGCGACACGACCAGGCGGTCGACGTCGAGCTGGTGGTTGTTCTCGGCATTGGCGATGGCGCTCTCGAGCGCCTTCTTCACCTGCTGCGCGATGCGCCGCTTGCTGAAGGTCAGCGTCGCGACCGCCTGCTGCGCGGGCAGGTTGCGGATCAGCCCGGCCACCAGGTTCAGCTTGCGCGGGCTGACCCGGATGTTGCTGACGATCGCCTGCGCCTCGTTGTCCGCGAGCCCCCGCGGATGGTTAGGCTTGCTCATCTCAGCCCCGCTTCGCCTTCTTGTCGGCCGCGTGACCCGTGAAGGTCCGCGTCGGCGAGAATTCGCCGAACTTGTGGCCCACCATGTTCTCGTTCACCTGCACCGGCAGGAACTTGTGGCCGTTGTAGACGCCGAAGGTCAGGCCCACGAACTGCGGCAGGATCGTCGAGCGACGCGACCAGATCTTGATGATCTCGTTGCGGCCCGAGGCGCGCGCAGTGTCGGCCTTGTTCAGCAGATAACCGTCGACGAACGGTCCCTTCCAGACGGAACGCGCCATCTTACTTGCCCTTGTTCCGGCGGCGGATGATCAGCTTGTCCGTCCGCTTGTTGCTGCGCGTCTTCGCACCCTTGGTGGGCTTGCCCCACGGCGTCACCGGGTGACGGCCACCGGAGCTGCGGCCTTCGCCACCGCCCAGCGGATGGTCGACCGGGTTCATCACCACGCCACGGTTGTGCGGGCGGAACCCCAACCAGCGCATGCGACCGGCCTTGCCGATCTTCTGGTTCATGTTGTCCGGGTTCGAGACCGCGCCGATGCTCGCCATGCACTCGGCGCGCACCACCCGGAGCTCACCGGACATCAGCTTGATCTGCGCGTAGCCGGCATCCTTGCCGACCAGCTGCGCGTAGGTCCCGGCGGAGCGGGCGACCTTGCCGCCGGCGCCCTGCTTCAGCTCGATGTTGTGCACGATCGTGCCGACCGGGATCGCCGCCAGCGGCATCGCGTTGCCCGGCTTGATGTCGGCCCGCGCGCCGGCCACCACCGTGTCGCCGACCTTCAGCCGCTGCGGCGCCAGGATATACGCCAGCTCGCCGTCCGCGTACTTGATCAACGCGATGAACGCGGTGCGGTTCGGATCGTATTCCAGCCGCTCCACCGTCGCCGGCACGTCGAACTTGCGCCGCTTGAAGTCGACGTAGCGGTAGGACTGCTTGTGTCCGCCGCCACGGAACCGGCTGGTGATCCGGCCGTGGTTGTTGCGCCCGCCGGTGGAGTGCTTGCCCTCGGTCAGCGCCTTGACCGGCTTGCCCTTCCACAGCTCGCTGCGGTCGATCAGCACGGTGCCGCGCAGGCTCGCCGTGACCGGGTTGAATTGCCTCAGTGCCATTGTCCGCGCGCCTTACGACAGGCCAGTGGTGAAATCGATGCTCTGGCCCTCGGCCAGGCGCACATAGGCCTTCTTCACGTCCGAGCGCTGGCCGGGCCGACCCTTGAACCGCTTGGTCTTGCCCTTCTGCACGAGCGTGTTCACGCCCAGCACCTTCACGCCGAACAGGCCCTCGACCGCGGCCTTGATCTCCGGCTTGGTGGCGTCGATCGCCACCTTGAAGCCGAACTGGCCGTTCTCGGAGATCGTGGTCGCCTTCTCGGTGATCAGCGGCGCGCGGATGACCTGGTACATCGCCTCGCGCGACAACTGCTTCTGCCGCTTCGGCGCCTTTTCCGTCTCGCTCATGCCGCCTCTCCTGCCGCGGCCGGAGCAACGCCGTTCAGCCGCTGCTTCAGCCCTTCGACGCCGGCCGTGGTGATCGCCAGCACGTCGTGGTTGAGGATGTCGTAGACGTTGGCGCCGATGGTGGGCAGCACGTCGAGGCCGGGGATGTTGCGCGCCGCCCGCAGGAAGCCCGCGTCCACCGCGCCGTCCACGATCAGCGCCGACTTCCAGCCCAGCGCCTTCACCTTCTTCGCCAGCTCGGCCGTCTTGGTCGCGCCCGACGCCGCATCCAGCACCACGAGCTTGCCCTCGGCCGCCTTCTGCGACAGCGCCGAGATCAGCCCGAGGCGGCGGACCTTCTTGTTCAGGTTGTACTCGTGCGAGCGCACGACCGGCCCGTGCACCACGCCGCCGGTGCGGAACTGCGGCGCGCGCAGGCTGCCCTGACGGGCGTTGCCGGTGCCCTTCTGCTTGTACGGCTTCTTCGTGGTGCCGGAGACTTCCGCCATCCCCTTCACCTTGTGCGTGCCGCCCCGGCGCCTGGCGAGCTGCCAATGCACCACGCGCGCCATCACGTCGGCACGCGGCGTCGCCGCGAAAAACTCGTCCGGCAGCTCCGCGCTGCCGGCCGAACCCTTGTCCAGGGTGGTGATCTCGATCTGCATCGACCTCGTCCTCAGCCCGCCGTCGCGTTCGCGTCGGCCGGCGCCTCGACCAGCGCGGCCGGATAGGGCGCATCCGCCGGGCGAGCCCGCTTCACCGCATCGCGCACCAGCACCCAGCCGTTCTTCGCGCCGGGCACGGCGCCCTTGATCATCAGCAGGCCGCGCTCCGCATCGACCGCGGCCACCTCGAGATTGAGGGTGGTGATCCGCTCGACGCCGAGATGACCGGCCATCTTCTTGTTCTTGAAGGTCTTGCCGGGATCCTGCCGGTTGCCCGTGGAGCCCAGGCTGCGATGGCTGATCGACACGCCGTGGCTCGCCTCGAGACCGGCGAAGTTCCAGCGCTTCATGCCGCCGGCGAACCCCTTGCCCTTCGAGGTGCCGCAGACATCCACCTTCTGCCCGACCGCGAAATGCGCCGCCGAAAGCGTGGCACCCGGCTCCAGCAGCGCATCCGCCGCGACCCGGAACTCCACCATCTTCGCCTTCGGCTCCACCTTCGCCTTCGCGAAGTGGCCGCGGTTCGGCTGCGAGACGTTCTTCACCTTGGCGCGGCCCCAGCCCAACTGGACCGCGGTGTAGCCGTCGGTCTCCTCGGTGCGGGCAGCGACCACCTGCACCTGGTCGAGATGCAGCACGGTGACCGGCACGTGGGTGCCGTCATCCTTGAACAGCCGGGTCATCCCCAGCTTCTTGGCGAGCAATCCGGTGCGCATGGCGTGTTTCTCCGAACCCCCGGCCTCAGATCTTGATCTCGACGTCCACGCCGGCCGCCAGGTCGAGCTTCATCAGCGCGTCCACGGTTTGCGGCGTCGGCTCGACGATGTCGAGCAGCCGGCGATGCGTGCGCATCTCGAACTGCTCGCGGCTCTTCTTGTCGACATGCGGGGAGCGGTTCACGGTGAAACGCTCGATATGGGTCGGCAGCGGGATCGGTCCGCGAACCCGCGCACCCGTGCGCTTGGCCGTGTTCACGATCTCCTTCGTGCTGTTGTCCAGCACGCGGTGATCGTAGGCCTTCAGCCGGATGCGGATATTCTGGTTGTCCATCGTTCGCTCTTACATCTTCCCGCCGAAACGACGGCCGGCGCCCCGCCCAGACAACTCACCCTGGGCAGGGCGCCGGCGCCGCGGTCAAAATCAGGCCGTGATTTTCGCCACCACGCCGGCGCCGACGGTCCGGCCACCTTCGCGGATCGCGAAGCGCAGCCCATCGTCCATCGCGATCGGCGCGATCAGTTCCACGTCCATCGACACGTTGTCGCCCGGCATCACCATCTCGGTGCCTTCCGGCAGCTGCACCACGCCCGTCACGTCGGTCGTGCGAAAGTAGAACTGCGGACGGTAGTTGGTGAAGAACGGGGTGTGGCGGCCGCCCTCTTCCTTCGTCAGGATGTAGGCCTCGGCCTTGAACTTGGTGTGCGGCGTGATCGAGCCGGGCTTCGCCAGCACCTGGCCGCGCTCCACGTCCTCACGCTTGGTGCCGCGCAGCAGCGCGCCGATGTTGTCGCCCGCCTGGCCCTGGTCGAGCAGCTTGCGGAACATCTCGACGCCGGTCACGACGGTCTTCACCGTCGGCTTGATGCCGACGATCTCGACTTCCTCGCCAACCTTGACGATGCCGCGCTCGACGCGGCCGGTCACCACGGTGCCGCGGCCGGAGATCGAGAACACGTCCTCGATCGGCATCAGGAACGGACGGTCGACCGGCCGGTCCGGCTGCGGGATGTAGTCGTCCACCGCCTTCATCAGCTCGAGGATCGCGTTCTTGCCGATCTCGGGGTTGCGGTCCTCGAGGGCGCAGAGCGCGGAGCCCTTGATGATCGGAATGTCGTCGCCGGGGAACTGGTAGGAGGACAGCAGCTCGCGCACCTCCATCTCCACCAGGTCCAGCAGCTCCGGATCGTCGACCATGTCGACCTTGTTCATGAACACGACCAGCGCCGGAACGCCCACCTGGCGGGCCAGCAGGATGTGCTCACGGGTCTGCGGCATCGGGCCGTCGGCGGCGGACACGACCAGGATCGCGCCGTCCATCTGCGCGGCGCCGGTGATCATGTTCTTCACGTAGTCGGCGTGGCCGGGGCAGTCGACATGGGCGTAGTGGCGGGCCTGCGTCTCATACTCCACGTGCGCCGTGGAGATCGTGATGCCGCGGGCGCGCTCTTCCGGCGCCTTGTCGATCTGGTCGTACGCGGTGAAGGTCGCCCCGCCGGTCTCGGCCAGGATCTTGGTGATCGCTGCGGTCAGCGACGTCTTGCCATGGTCAACATGGCCGATCGTCCCGATGTTGCAGTGCGGCTTGTTCCGCTCGAATTTCGCCTTGGCCATCGTCGTGTTCTCCGTTGAGTCCCGGCAGGGTCCGCCCGGGGTCTAATTACGTCCGTCGTCAGGGCTGCCTGTCGTCAGCGCCCGGTTCGTCAGCGCCCGGTTACCAGCGTCCGCTCACCAGCGGTAATGGCTGAACGCCTTGTTGGCCTCGGCCATCCGGTGCGTGTCTTCGCGCTTCTTCACCGCGGAACCGCGATTGTTCACGGCATCCAGCAACTCGTTGGACAGCCGCTCTTCCATGGTGTGCTCGCCCCGCTTGCGCGCGGCGTCGATGATCCAGCGGATCGCCAGCGCCTGGCGCCGCTCCGCCCGGACTTCCACCGGCACCTGATACGTCGCGCCACCGACGCGGCGCGACCGCACTTCCACCGCCGGCTTCACGTTGTCCAGCGCCTCGTGGAACATCCGCACCGGGTCGGCCTGCTGGCCGCCGCGGCGCTTCATCACATCGAGCGCGTTGTACACGATCGCCTCGGCGGCGGACTTCTTCCCATCGTACATCAGCACGTTCATGAAACGCGTGATGACGATGTCGCCGAACTTCGCGTCCGGCAGGATCTCGCGCTTGACGGCGCGGTGGCGGCGGGACATCGCTCGCTCTCCTTACTTCGGGCGCTTCGCGCCATACAGCGAACGACGCTGACGGCGCTTCGCGATGCCCTGGGTGTCCAGCACGCCGCGCAGGATGTGGTAGCGAACACCCGGAAGGTCCTTCACACGACCACCGCGGATCAGCACCACCGAGTGCTCCTGCAGGTTGTGCCCTTCGCCCGGGATGTAGCTCACCACCTCGTAGCCGTTGGTCAAACGCACCTTCGCCACCTTACGAAGCGCCGAGTTCGGCTTCTTCGGCGTGGTGGTGTAGACGCGCGTGCAGACGCCACGCTTCTGCGGGCAGCCTTGAAGGGCCGGAACCTTGTTCCGGGTCTTCTGCGGCTCCCGCCCCTTGGCGATGAGCTGGTTGATGGTCGGCATGGACCTCGTTCTCTTCTCCGTCCGGGCCACCCGCCAATTCCCGCGCGGACGTCACTCAACAGGCGAACCCCGCCGGGCTCGGGACGCGTCCCAGCCTGCGGGTGCTTTGAAGCAGGCGGCCTAGGCTGCCCCGATCCGGGGAGCGGCGCCGCGTGCGTCTGTGCCTGCGAACGACGACCGCCCATCAGGAACCCTGGGGTCGGCCGAGGCGGCGGAACCTAGTGGGGAGGTTCAGGCGAGTCAAGCGTCCGCGACCGATTCGCCACGGCCGACCGCCGCCTCTCCGCGGCCGGCCCCAGCCCCACCGGCAGGCCGCGTAACGATCCCGCCGCGGCTTGCGCCCCCAGGACGGCGACGGCAAACATCGGCCGGATGTCCGACCGTCAGACCCCAGCGCGCGCGAGCTTTCCCGGTGCGACCTTCTCGGTCTGGTCGCTGCTCCGACGCACGCTGACGGCGGAACCCTGGCCCGCGCAATGGCGCTCCCCCGACCCGCAGCCCGCCTACGACGTGATCATCGTGGGCGGCGGCGGCCACGGCCTCGCCACCGCCCACTACCTTGCCGCCGAACACGGGATCCGCAAGGTGGCCGTGCTCGAGAAGGGCTGGATCGGCGGCGGCAACACCGGCCGCAACACCACCATCATCCGCTCCAACTATCTGTGGGACGAGAGCGCCGCCCTCTACGAACATGCCCTCAAGCTCTGGGAAACCCTGTCCCAGGCACTCGGCTACAACGTCATGTATTCGGCGCGGGGCGTCATGATGCTGGCGCATGACGAGCATGACGTGCGCAGCCTCAAGCGGCACGTCCATGCGAACCGGCTCAACGGCATCGACAACGAGTGGCTGAGCCCGGCGCAGGCCCAGGCCTTCTGCCCGCCGCTCGACATCTCCCCCAACGCCCGCCACCCGGTTCTCGGCGCCGCGCTGCAGCGCCGCGGCGGCGTCGCCCGCCACGACGCGGTCGCCTGGGCCTATGCCCGCGCCGCCTCCGCCCAGGGCGTCGACATCATCGAATCCTGCGAGGTCACCGCCATCCGGCGCGGCCGCAACGGCGCCGTCACCGGAGTGGAGACCACCCGCGGGCCGATCGCCGCGCCGCGCATCGGCGTGGTCGCGGCCGGGCATACCTCCGTCCTGATGGACATGGCGGGCATGCGCATGCCGCTCGAATCCTTCCCGCTGCAGGCGCTGGTCAGCGAGCCGGTGAAGCCGGTCATGCCCTGCGTCGTCATGTCCAATACCGTGCACGCCTATGTCTCGCAGTCGGACAAGGGCGAGCTCGTGATCGGCGGCGGCACCGATATCTACCCCTCCTACGCGCAGCGGGGCGCGCTGCACGTCTCGGCCCATACGCTGGAGGCCATCTGCGAACTGTTCCCCCGCTTCCGGCGGCTGCGCATGCTGCGGAGCTGGGGCGGTATCGTGGATGTGACGCCGGACCGCTCGCCCATCGTCGGCCCCACCCCGGTGCCCGGCCTGTTCGTCAATTGCGGCTGGGGCACCGGCGGGTTCAAGGCGACGCCCGGCTCCGGCCATGTGTTCGCGGCGACGATCGCGGCCGGCACGCCGCACCCGCTCGCCGCCCCGTTCGGCCTCGACCGGTTCCGCACCGGCCGGCTGATCGACGAGGCCGCGGCGGCCGCGGTGGCGCACTGATGCTGCTGATCCCCTGCCCCTGGTGCGGCAAGCGGCCGGAGCTCGAGTTCCGCCACGCCGGCCCCGCCCATCTGGTGCGGCCGGCCGACCCCGCCGCGGCCGACGACGACACCTGGGCCGCCTACCTCTACATCCGCGACAACCCGAAGGGACGGCATGCCGAACGCTGGCGCCACGTGCATGGCTGCGGGCGGTTCTTCAATGCGGTCCGCGACACGGTGACCGACCGGATCGCCACCACCTATAAGCCCGGCGAGGCCCCGCCGGCATGACGCAGCCCTTCCGCGTCCCGACCGGCGGACGCATCGACCGCAGCCAGCCGATCGGCTTCCGCTTCGACGGCCGCCGGCTCACCGGCTTCGCGGGCGACACCCTCGCCTCCGCCCTGCTGGCCAACGGCATCGGCCTGGTCGGCCGCTCGTTCAAATACCATCGCCCGCGCGGCGTGTTCGCGGCCGGGTCGGAGGAGCCGAACGCGCTGGTCACGGTCGATCGCGGCCCTGGCCGGGTCACCCCCAACCTGCGCGCCACCACGCTGGAGCTGCATGACGGCCTGGTCGCGCGCAGCCAGAACCGCTTCCCCACCCTGCGCTTCGACCTCGGCGCCCTCGCCGGACTCGCCGCCCCGCTGCTCGGGGCCGGCTTCTATTACAAGACGTTCCGCTGGCCGGCCGGGTTCTGGCGGCGGGTCTACGAGCCGGCGATCCGCCGCGCCGCCGGGCTGGGTCGCGCCCCCACGGCACCCGATCCGGACCACTACGCCCAGCAATACGCGCATTGCGACGTGCTGGTGGTGGGAGGCGGCCCGACCGGCCTCGCCGCAGCGCTGGCCGCCGCCGAGTCGGGCGCCCGGGTGATCCTGTGCGACGAGCAGGCCGAGTTCGGCGGCTCGCTGCTGGCCGAGGCGGAGGCGACGATCGACGGCCTGCCCGCCGCGTCCTGGCTGGCCGAGACGCTGGCCGCGCTGGCGCCCCGGGTGACGCTGCTGCCGCGCACCACCGCCTTCGGCTGCTACCCGGACAACCTGGTGGGGCTGGTGCAGCGGGTCACCGACCACCTCCCGACCCCGCCCGACGCGCTGCCGCGCGAGCGGCTGTGGCAGGTGCGCGCCGCGCAGGTGGTGCTGGCCGCGGGTGCCATCCAGCGACCGCTGCTGTTCCCCCAGAACGACCGGCCGGGGATCATGCTCGCCGAGTCCGGACGCACCTATCTGGAGCGCTGGGGGGTGACGCCCGGCCGCCACGTGGTGGTGGCGACCGCCGAGGACAGCGCGTATCGCGTCGCACGCCGATTGCACGCATTCGGCGTGCATGTCGC
This sequence comes from Rhodospirillales bacterium, assembly GCA_017304945.1. GTDB lineage: Bacteria > Pseudomonadota > Alphaproteobacteria > Acetobacterales > Acetobacteraceae > Rhodopila. The sequence goes on along the minus strand of JAFKLG010000113.1, from coordinate 6,105 downwards.
GGCGCTGGTGGACCGCCGCGAGACGCCGCCGCCGGAACTCGCCGCGTCGCTGCGGGCGCGCGGCATCCCGTTCTACGCCGGCACCGAGGTCACCGGCACCGAGGGTCGCCAGCGCATCCACAGCGCCAAGCTCTCCGGCGCCGCGCGGGTGGTGCCCTGCGATGCGCTGCTGGTCTCGGGCGGCTGGACTCCGTCGGTGCACCTGTTCGCCCAGGCCGGTGGACGGCTCGCCTTCGATACGCCGCTGCAGGCCCCGGTGCCGGACCGCGCCCCGCCGGGCATGCAGGCCGCGGGCGCCTGCGCCGGCACGTTCGGCCTCGCCGCCTGCCTGGAGGCCGGCTACGCGGCCGGCGAGGCGGCGGCGCGCGGCGGCGACTCGCGGCGGGGCTTCGCGGTCACCGGCCTCCCGCCCCTCTCCCCCGCCGTGCCCGAACCGCCCCCGCCCCAGCCGCACGGCGCGATGTTCGTGGACCTGCAGAACGACGTCACCACCAAGGACCTCGCGATCGCGACCCAGGAGGGGTTCCGCGCGATCGAGCACGTCAAGCGCTACACCACCGCGGGCATGGCGACCGACCAGGGCAAGACCGCCAACCTGAACACGCTGGCGACACTGGCCGGCCTGCGCGGGGAGAGCCGGGCGGCGATCGGCCTCACCACGTTCCGCCCGCCCTACACGCCGGTGAGCTTCGGCGCGCTGGCCGGCATCGCGCGCGGCACGCTGTACTCGCCGCTGCGCCTGCCGCCGACGCATGACTGGGCGGCCGCCCAGGGCGCCGTGTTCGAGGATGTCGGGTCCTGGCGCCGCGCCCGCGCCTTCCCGCACCCCGGCGAGACGCTCGCCCAGGCGGTGGCGCGGGAATGCCGCGCGGTGCGCCAGGCGGTCGGCATCCTGGACGCCAGCACGCTGGGCAAGATCGAGGTGGTGGGGCCGGACGCCGGCCTGTTCCTCGACCGGATCTACACCGGCCGCTTCAGCACCCTCTCCCCCGGCCAATGCCGCTACGCGCTGCTGCTGGGGGAGGACGGGTTCGTCCGCGACGACGGGGTGATCGCGCGCCTCACCCTCGAGCGCTACCACGTCACCACCACGACCGGCGGCGCGGCGGCCACGCTGCACCTGATGGAGGATTACCTCCAGACCGAGTTCCCCGACCTGCGCGTCTGGTTGACCAGCACCACCGAACATTGGGGTACCATTTCGGTGCAGGGCCCGCAGGCGGCGCGGGTGCTGGCCCCGCTCGCCGAGGGGCTCGCGGTCGCCGCCATGCCGCCGATGGCGATCCGCGAGGGTCGGATCGCGGGATCGCCGGCGCGGGTCGCCCGCGTGAGCTTCTCCGGGGAGCCGGGCTTCGAGGTGAACGTGCCGGCCGGCCATGTGGACCGGGTCTGGCAGGCGCTGCTGGAGTCCGGCGCCACGCCCTATGGCACCGAGGCGATGCACGTGCTGCGCGCCGAGATGGGCTTCGTGCTGGTCGGGCAGGAGACCGACGGGACGGTGACGCCGGACGATCTCGGCCTGGGCTGGGCGGTGGCGCGCGACAAGCCGGATTTCGTGGGCAAGCGCTCGCTGGCACGGCCGGACGCGCGGCGGACGGATCGCCGGCAGTTGGTCGGGCTGCTGACCGCCGACCCGGCGCTGGTGCTGGAGGAGGGCGCGCAGCTCGTCGCCGACTCCGCGCCGCGGATCCCGGCGGCGATGCTGGGGCACGTCACCTCGGCCTATCGCAGCGAAACGCTGGGGCGCTCGATCGCGCTGGCCCTGGTGGCGGCGGGCCGCAGCCGGATCGGCGAGACGCTGTATGTCGCGATGCCGGGACGCGCGGTCGCGGTCACGGTGACCGCGCCGGTGTTCTGGGGGCGGAAGGCGCGGGCGGTGCCGGCCGGGGCCGTGCGGGTCGACGCGCAGGGGACGCGCGAAGGGCTGGGCGGGGGGACCGCACGGGCGGTGCCGGACGGACAGGCGGAACCCGGCGCACCGGCGATGCCCGGCGCACACGGGGTGCCTGAGGGGCAGGCGGAGCCCGGCGCACCGGCGGTGCCCGGCGCACACGGGGTGCCGGACGGACAGGCGGAGCTCGGCGCACCGGCGATGCCCGGCGCACACGGGGTGCCTGAGGGGCAGGCGGAGCCCGGCGCGCCGGCGATGCCCGGGGCACCGGCGATGCTCACCGTCATGGCCGGGCTTGACCCGGCCATCCCCAGCAGCACCCACTCGCCCATCAACGGCGCGCACCAGGGTGCCGGTGGGGATGGCCGGGTCGAGCCCGGCCATGACGGAAAAGGGGTGCCGCCGATTGGGGCCGGTGGTCCCGGTGGGGATGGCCGGGTCGAGCCCGGCCATGACGGAGGAGACGGGACGGCCGCCGAGCGCCCCCGCGATCAGGGCATGCCCGCCACCGAGCGGCCCCGTGACGAAGAAGGCGGGGCCGCGGCCGCACGATCGCATCCGCTGCAGGCGCTGGCCGCCGCCTCGCCGCCCTGCGACCTGGCGCGGCTGAGCGCGCTCGCGCCCATCACACGTCTCGCCGTGCGCGCCGACACCGCCGCCGCCACCACCATCGGCCGCGCACTCGGCGTCCTGCTCGGCACCGCACCGCACCGCGCCGTGGTCGCCACCGATCGCGCCGCGCCGTGGATCGGCCCCGACGAGTGGCTGGTCCTGGCCCCCGCGGCCGAACACGACCTCGCCGCCCGCGCGACCCGCGCGCTGGGGACGCTGCCGGGCAGCGTCGTGGACGTGTCGCATCGCTCCGTGTCGATCGAACTGACCGGCCCCTACGCCACCTGGTGCCTCAACAGCCTCTGCCCGCTCGACCTCGACGCCGGCGTGTTCCCGCCCGGCTTCGCCACCCGCACCCTGTTCGGCAAGGCCGAGATCGTGCTGTGGCGCACCGAGGCGGACGCGTTCCACCTCGAGGTCGCGCGCTCCTTCGCCCCCTATGTCTGGGCCGGGCTCGAGGAGGCGCGACGGGAATTGCTCGCCCTGCCCGCCTGACCAGACCTCCCGGACGGCGCGCCCATCGGTTAGGCTGGCGCCAACCAAACGAGGAGGGAACGATGGATTTCACCGGCAAGGTCGCGCTGATCACCGGCGCGGGCAACGGGATCGGCCGCGCCACGGCGCTGGGCCTGGTCCAGCGCGGCGCCAAGGTCGTGGTGGCCGACCGCGACGAGACCGGCGGCGAGGCGACGGTCGGCATCCTGCGCCAGGCCGGCGGCGAGGCGCGCTTCGTCGCCACCGACGTCACCCGGTCGGCGGACGTGCAGGCCATGGTCAAGGCCACGCTCGACGCCTACGGCGCGATCGACTGCTTCTTCAACAATGCCGGGATCGAGGGCGCCGTCGCCCCCACCGCCTCGTACGAGGAGGAGATGTTCGACCGGGTCATGGCGGTGAACGTGAAGGGCGTGTTCCTCGGCCTGCGGCACGTGCTGCCGGTGATGCTGCAGCAGGGGCGCGGGTCGGTGGTGAACACCGCCTCGGTCGCCGGCCTGGTCGCCTCGCCCGGCATGCCGGCCTATGTCGCGTCCAAGCACGCGGTGATCGGCCTGACCAAGACCGCGGCCGGCGAGGTCGCGCGCGGCGGCGTCCGGGTGAACGCGGTCTGCCCGGGACCGATCGACACACGGATGATCCACTCGCTGGAGGCGATGCTGAACCCGACCGATCCCGGCGCGGTGGGCACCCGCTACCAGTCGAACATCCCGATCGGCCGCTACGGCACCGCCGAGGAGGTCGCGAACACGGTGATCTTCCTGCTGTCCGACCTCGCCTCCAACATCACCGGCGCGCAATATGTCGTGGATGGCGGCCGCACCGCGACCGGCGGCGCGGTGACCAACAACGTCGTGCGGGCCTAAAGGCGAACGGCCGGCGCGGCGCGCCGACGCCCGCCATCCGCCCGGCCGTCCCGTCACGCCGTCACGGGCACCCGAGGCCTAGCGGGGCCCGTCCTCGGCCAGGATCATGCGGATGCGGCTCGCCAGCACTTCCATCGCGAAAGGCTTCGCGATCACCTGCATGCCAGGCTCCAGCAGCCCGTTGCCGATCACCGCGTTCTCGGCATAGCCGGTGATGAACAGCACCTTCAGCTCCGGGCGGCGCACCCGCGCGGCGTCCGCGAGCTGTCGCCCGTTCATGCCGCCCGGCAGGCCGACATCGGTCACCAACAGGTCGATGCGCTGGCTCGAGAGCAGGTGGTGCATCCCGGACGGGCCATCGCCCGCCTCCAGTGCCACATACCCAAGCGTGTCGAGCACTTCGAGCACGAGCATGCGGATGGTGGGCTCGTCGTCGACGACGAGCACCGTTCCGTGCGTCGGCGCCAGCGCGGGCGTGGCGAGCGCGCGCGGCGCGTCCGCCTCCTCACGCACCGGTCCGAAATGGCGCGGCAGGTACAGCTTGACCGAGGTGCCCCGCCCTTCCTCCGAATAGATCCGGACCTGCCCCCCGCTCTGGCGGACGAAGCCGTAGATCATCGACAGGCCGAGGCCGGTGCCCTGGCCCAGCGGCTTGGTGGTGAAGAACGGATCGAAGGCGCGCGCGACCACGTCGGGCGTCATGCCGACGCCGGTATCGGTCACATGCACGCCGACATACTGGCCGGCCTGCACGTCGCGCTCCATCGCCGTCCGCTGGTCGAGATGCGCGTTCTCCGTCTCGATCGTCAGCCGGCCGCCGGTCGGCATCGCATCGCGCGCGTTGATGGCGAGGTTCAGCAGCGCATTCTCGAGCTGGTTGGGATCGCACAGCGTGGTCCACAACCCGCCCGCCTTGACCACTTCCAGGCGGATGCCGGGCCCGATGCTGCGCCGGATCAGCTCCTCCATGCCGCCGACCAGCCGGTTGGCGTCGACCGGCTTCGGCTCCAGCGTCTGCCGGCGCGAGAACGCCAACAGCCGGTGCGTCAGCGCCGCGGCGCGATCGGCGGCGCCGCGGGCCGCGGCGACGTAGCGGTCGATCTCGCCGAACCGGCCCTGCGCGGCACGCGCCTGCAGCAGTTCGAGACTGCCGGCAATGCCGGTGAGCAGGTTGTTGAAGTCGTGCGCGATGCCGCCGGTGAGCTGGCCCACCGCCTCCATCTTCTGGCTGTGCCGCAGGCTCTCCTCGGCGCGTTCGCGCTCCTCCATCGCGGCCCGCAGCCGGTCGTTGGCCTCCGACAGCGCGCTGGTCCGCTCCAGCACACGCCGCTCCAGCGCGTCGTTCAGCGCGCGCAGCGCCTGCTCGTGCTGTTTCTGGCCGGTGACGTCCGTGCCGACGCACAGCGCGCCGGCGAAGCTCCCGTCCGGCATGCGGATCGGCCGTGCCTGCAGCAACAGGAACAGGCTTTCGCCGGTCGCGAAACGGACCTCCAGCTCCTCGGCGGGCACGTCCTCGCCGCGCGCCGCCCGCTGGATCGGCAGCTCCTCCGCCGCGATCTCGCATTCGCCTCGCAGCATGCGGAAATGCACCGGGCGCTCCCCGGCGGGCGCGGTGAGCGAGGCGTTGCCGCCTTCCGTCATGCGCAGCATCCGCGCGGCCGCCTGGTTGCCCTGCACGTGGCGCGCATCGCGGTCGTAGGTGAACCAGACGCCGACCGGCACGGTGTCGAGCACCGTCTCGAGCTCGAGCGTGCGCGCGCGTACCGCCTCCATCGCCTCGCGCCGCACCCGCGCCATCGACAGCGTGGCCGCGACACGCGCCTGCAGCTCGCGGGCGGCGAAGGGCTTGATCAGATAGTCGTCGGCTCCCGCGTCGAGGCCCTCGACCCGCGCCTCCTCGCCGGCGCGCGCCGACAGCAGGATGACCGGCAAGTCGCGCAAGGCCGGATCGGCGCGGATCGCGGCCAGCAGCCCGAACCCGTCGAGCTGCGGCATCATCACGTCGGTCAGCAGGAGATCGGGACGCGCCGCGCGCGCCGCGGCGAGCGCGGCGGCCCCGTCCGGCACCACATCGACCACGTACTGGGTCGACAGCAGGCGGCGGACATACTCCCGCATGTCCGCGTTGTCGTCCGCCACCAGCAGCCGCGCGGCCGGCGCGGCGGCCGGCACCGGCAGGTCGGGCTGCGCGGGCGCGGCCTCCGGCGCGTCGTCGCTGTCGGGCAGCCAGCGCAGCGCCTC
>JAFKLG010000112.1:22793-57379 GCA_017304945.1 Rhodospirillales bacterium | reverse complement strand
CCGGCCATGACGTTGGGGGTGGCGGGGGCGGTCGCCGTCGTTGGTGGGTGCGGGCGCGGCGGGGCGTGGGCGGTGGTGGCGGGTGCGTGGTCGGTGGTGCCGGTGGGGATGGCCGGCTCGAGGCCAGCCACTACGAGAGGCGCGGTCGTCCGTGCCGCCGCCCACACCGTCATGGCCGGGCTCGACCCGGCCATCCTCACCGGCAGGATGCAGCAGAGGGATCCGGACGTCCGCGACGGGTCATTCGGGGTTCATCCAGGTGTCGCCGGTCCAGCCATGCGTGTCGTAATCCGCCATGCACTGGTCGACCAATCCCTCCCATTGCTTCAGCGCGCCGCTGCGTTCCGCCCAGGTCAGGGTCTGCGCGCGAATATCCTCCCACCCGCCGGCGTAGTTGCGCTCGTACAGCTCGTGCCGGCCGCCGAACTCGGTGCCGACGCAATCCCACAGCAGCTTCATGATCTTGATCCGCTCCTCGTGCCCGATCCCGCGCGAGCCACGGACATAGCGCTCGAGATACGGCGCGATCGCCGGATTGGCGAAATCCTTGGCGGAGGACGGCAGGTAAATCAGGCCGGACGTCACCGTGCGCTCGATGATATCCTTGATGCGCGGGTACACGTCGGGGGCGAAGACGCGGTAGGCCTGGCCGGGTTGCAGGGCGGGCAGCAGCGCGTCGCCGACCCATGGGTCCGGGTTGTGCACCATGGCGTTGGACAGCGACCAGAACAGGTTGCGCCAGGCGATCACCTCGCCCAGGTGGACCTGGCCGAACCGGTTCTCGTCGGCGCCGATGCAGCGCAGCGCCTTGGCCAGCAAGCCGGCCAGGAAGTCGAGCTTCACGGCGAAGCGCGTGCAGCCATGGAACTGGAAGCCGTGCGTGAATCCCGACCGCGGATAGAAGCTCAGCACGCGCGCGGGGTCGCGATAGATGAAGACGTCCTCCCACGGGATGAACACGCGGTCGAGCACGAAGATCGCGTCGTTCTCGTCGAAGCGGGAGGACAGCGGGTAGTCGAACGGCGACTGCGCCGCGGCGGCACGCTCATATGACGTCCGGCAGAACAGCTTCAGGCCCGGCGCGTCGATCGGCACCATGAACATGAGCGACATGTCGAGGTCTTCGGTCGCCGTCTTCGAGCTCTGGCCCATGTAGTTGTAGTGCGTGATCGCCGCCGAGGTCGCCACGACCTTGGCGCCGGAGACGATGATGCCGCCATCGACCTCCTTTTCCACGTGCACGAACACGTCCTTCACCTGTTCGGCCGGCTTGTGTCGGTCGATCGGCGGATTGACGATCGCGTGATTCATGAACGGCACGGCTTCCTGCGCGCGCTTGTACCAGGCGAGCGCATTCTCCTTGTAGGGGCCGTAGTACTCTGCGTTGGCCCCGAGCGTGTTGGTGTAGGCGGCCTTGTAGTCGGGGGTGCGGCCCATCCAGCCATAGGACAGGCGCGACCAGCCGGCGATCGCCTGCTGTGCGCCGATCATGTCCTCCTTGGATCGTTGCACACGAAAGAACTTGTGCGTGTAGCCGCCGCTGCCGGTGTCGGTCGGGCAGGTCAGTTCGGCATGATGCTTGGGGTCGTGCAGCGAGTCGTAGAGTCGCGCGATCGAGCGTACCGCGTTGCGGAACGCGGGATGCGTGGTGACGTCGGCGACACGCTCACCGTCGATGTAGACCTCGCGCCCATCGCGCAGGCTCTGGATGTATTCCGCGCCGGTGAACGGGCGCTTCTTGTCGGCAATGACGTCTTCGGGTCGCATCGTTGCCCTCCTTCTGCGCGGCTGCAGCATGTCCGGTTCGCCACGACCACCGGCAGGCGTCGGGTGATCGAGACTGACGACGCCGTCGACCACGCGCTACCTTATCGCGCGCGCCAGCGGCCGGACCAGAAACAAAGCGGCGCCACCCACCGCGGCCATCGCCAGGAAGGCGAGTCCGCCGCCGCCATGCGCGTAGAGCCAGCCGGCCAGCAGCATCATCAGCCCGGTGGGCGCGCCGTAGCCCAGTGCGCTGTGCAGTGCCTGGCCGGTGGCGGCCCGTTCCGGCGGCACCACGCGGGTCAGCATGAGCATGGCGGAGAGGTGCTGCATGGCGAAGCTCGCCGCATGCAGCGTCTGGATCGCGACCAGCAGCGGCAGCGGCGGCGCGGCGGCGGTGACGGTCCAGCGCAGCAGGGAGGCGCCGGCCGCGCAGGCGGTCAGGCCGGCGGGACCGAGCCGGGTGACGAGATGACGGCCGCGGGCGAAGAGGAGGATCTCGATGACGATGCCCTCGGCGATCAGCAGGCCGATGGTGCGGTCGCTGTAGCCCTGGGCGCGCCAGAACAGGGTGATGAAGCCGTAATACGCCGCGTGTGCGCCCTGGATCAGCGCGGTGGCCGCGACGGTCAGCCGGAAGCCCGGCAGGCGGAACAGCGCGAGCCCGGCCCAGGCGCGGGGGGTGGCGGGCGGCGTGGTGGCGTCGGGCAGAAACGGGGCCAGCGCGCCGGTGACGCCATAGCTCGCGGCGAGCAGCCACGGGACGAGCCAGGAGCCGGCGGCCGTGAGCACCTGGCCGGCCGCCGCGGTCGCCAGCATGTAGGCGGCGGAGCCGGCCGACCGCACCGGCCCGTAGTCGAGCCGCCCTTCCTTGCCGAGGGCGAGGGCGAGCGAATCCGCAAGCGGGTTGATGGCGGAAGCGGCGATGCCCTGCAACGCGGCCACCAGCAGCAGCGGCAGGAAGCCGGTGGAGGGCATGTAGAGCAGCGCGGCGACGGAGGCGGTGACGCCGGCGGCGGTCAGCACCGGGCGGCGGCGGCCGAGACGGTCGGCGACCGTGCCCCATGCCGGCCCGGCCAGCACGCGCAGCAGCGCCGCGACGCCCAGCACCTGCCCGATTGCAGCGGGCGACAGCCCCCGGTCGGCAAACCAGAGCGGCATGAACGCATTGACCGCATTGGCCGCGAAGTAGGCGGCCATGAACACGCCGACGGCGCGGCCCGCGCCCCAGCGCGACGCGATTGCATGCGCCAAGGCGCGTCAGCCGGCGAGGCGGCTCGCCAGGCGCTGGAACAGCGGCACGGCCTCGGCGAGCGCATCGAGCCGGACCGCCTCATGCGGCGTATGCGCGGTGCTGATATCGCTCGGGCCGAGAACGACGCAGGGTGCGATGGCCTGGAGCTCCGAGGCATCGGTGCCGAACGGGGCGGTGACCGGGGCGTGGCCAGTGGCCTCGACGCAAAGCCGGACCAGCGGATGGTCGGTCGGCAGTTCCGGCGGATGCCCCTCGCGCGCCTCGGTCAGCGTCAGGCCGGCGCGGGCGGCGGCGTCGCGCACCGCCTGCACGATCGGCGTCGGATCGACCTTGGCGGAGTAGCGGAACTTGATGCGGGCCGTGGCGACGGGGACGGTGACGTTCACCGCCGTGCCGTGGTTGTCCACCACCAGGTTGAAGTCGCTGAACGGCGGGTCGTAGTCGGCATCCTGCAAGCTGGCGTCGGTGCGCAGCCGCTCATGGATGTCGCGCATCGCCATCAGGAACGGCACCAGGTCCCAGTTGGCGTTGCGTCCCTTGCCGGTGCTGCTGTGCGCCTGCACGCCCTTGGCCACCGCCGTGAAGGCGATGTGCGCGCGGTGGCCGCGCACCGGCACCAGCGAGGTCGGCTCCACCACCAGGATTCCGGCCGGCTTCACCTGGCGCACCAGGGCGGAGTGCTGCGCGATGTGGCGTGCGCCCTGCTTGGTGGTCTCCTCGTCGGTGGTGATCAGCAGCGTGACCGGCACCTCCGGCGGCAGCGTGGTGGCAGCGACGACGGCGGCGGCGACCGGCCCTTTCATGTCGGTGCTGCCGAGGCCGTGCAGCACGCCTTCGCCGTCGATGCGCGCGGACCACGGGTCTTCCTGCCAGCCGGTCTCCGGCACCGTGTCCATGTGGCCGGACAGCGCGAGGCCGCCGGCCGGTCCCCGATGCGCGACCAGGCACCGCTTCGCCACCCCGGCCGCGTCCGTGTAGTCCAGCCGTTCGATCTCGAACCCGGTCAGCGCGGCTTCGATCTGCTCCGCGACCGCCAGGTTGGAGACGGAGCTGCGGCTGTCGAGCCGCACCAGGTCGGCGGTGAGGTCGGTGACGGCGCGGAGGGTTTCGGACATGCGGCGTGCCTCTCGATCGGGGCGGCCGTTCTCGCATGGAATCGCGGCGGATGCAGCCGGTGCCCCCTCCCGCCGGGGCGCGGGACGGGGCAGGATGGCGGCATGACCCCGGCCTATCTCGATCCACGCACCGGCGACACCTTCCCTCTGGACGAGCCGCGGTGGTGCGGCCCCGAGAAGGCGCCCCTGCTGCTCACGCCGCTGCCCGGCATCGGCCGGGACCAGATCGATCCCGCGACGCGCAGCCTGTGGCGCTACCGCGCCGCGCTGCCGTTCGCGCCGGACGATCCGATCACGCTGGGGGAGGGCTGCACGCCGCTGCTGCCGCGCGTGCTGCACGGGGCGCCGGTGCATCTGAAGTGCGAGTGGCAGATGCCGACCGGCAGCTTCAAGGACCGCGGCGCCAGCGTGATGCTGTCGCTGCTGCGGGCGCAGGGCGTCGGCGCAGTGCTGGAGGACAGTTCCGGCAACGGGGGCGCGGCGATCTCGGCCTATGCGGCCGCGGGCGGGATGGCGGCGACGATCATGGCGCCGGCCTCGACCTCGCCCGCCAAGACCGTGCAGATGCGGGCGCATGGCGCGACGGTGGAGCTGATTCCCGGCACGCGGCAGGACACGGCGGATGCCGCGGTGCAGCGGGCCGAGAGCGTGTTCTACGCCAGCCACAACTGGCACCCGTTCTTCCTGCAGGGCACCAAGACGCTCGCCTACGAGCTGTGGGAGGATCTGGGCTTCCGCGCCCCGGACAACGTGATCGTGCCCTGCGGTGCCGGCTCCAACGTGCTGGGCTGCGAGATCGGCTTCGCGGAGCTGCTGCGGGCCGGGGCGATCGAGCACATGCCGCGCATCTTCGCGGTGCAGCCGGCACATTGCGGCCCGATCGCCGCCGCGTTCCTGGCCGCGAGCGACGAGCCGGTGGAGACCCCGATCCTGCCGACCATCGCGGAAGGCACCGCGATCGCCCAGCCGATCCGGCTCGCCGAGGTGCTGGGCACGCTACGGCACACCCGAGGCGGCGCGGTGATGCTGACCGAGGCCGAGATCGAGGCGGCGCTGTTCGGGCTGGCGCGGATCGGCGTGTATGTCGAACCGACCGCCGCCCAGCCGATGGGGGCGCTGGCGAAGCTGCTGGAATCGGGCGTGGTGACGCCGGAGCAGACCACCGTGCTGGTGCTGACCGGCAGCGGGCTGAAGGCGACGCCCCGGATCGCGGAGCTGATGGGGCTGGCGCTGTGACCGGGGTGGCGCTTTCGTCCCTCGCGTCCGTCCCGTCCCTCCCGTCATGGCCGGCCTCGAGCCGGCCATCCCCATCGGCACCCTGCCGCAAGGGCGATTGCCTCGAGGGCGGCCCCGACATGCAGCGCGACCTCTCGCCGCGGCGGCGTGCGGCTGGGGACGGCCGGCTCGAGGCCGGCCATGACGGATGGGGCGCCGTACAGCCTCGCCCCGCGTCGAATGGAATCCCCCGATGACCCGTATCGCCCTCCTCGGCTTCTCGATCGAGTGCAACCGCTTTGCCCCGGTCGCCACCGAGGCCGACTTCCAGGCCCGCACCCTGATCGGCGGCCAGGCCATGCTGGACGACGCCCGCTCCCCCGCGCCGCACATGCTGGGCGAGCTGCCCGGCTTCGTGGCCGACATGGACGCTGCCGGCGCGTGGGAGCCGGTGCCGATCCTGCTCGCCATGGCCGAACCGGGCGGGCCGGTGGACCACGGGTTCTTCCTGCGGCTCATGCAGGCCTGGGAGGCGGGGCTGCAGGCCGCCGGCCGGCTCGACGGCGTCTACTGCGTGCTGCACGGCGCCGGCCTGACCACCGTCGACCATGACCCGGAGGGACTGCTGCTCGCGCTGATTCGCCGCATCGTGGGACCCGATGTGCCGGTGGTGGCGACCTTCGACCTGCATGCCAACGTCTCCGAAGCCGATGTCGACCTGCTCGACGCGTTCATCGGTTACCGCACCAATCCGCATCTCGACATGCGCGAGCGGGGGGAGGAGGCGGCGCAGATGCTGCGGCGGCTGATCGGCGGCACGCGCACCCATCTCGCCCATCTCCGGCTGCCGATCGTGCCGCCCACCGTGACCCAGCTCACCGGCAAGGATGCGCCGAACCGGCCCTATGGGGAGCTGATCGATCTCGGCCAGCAGCGGATGCACGAACCGCCCTATGCCGGCCGGGTGCTGAACGTCTCCGTCATGGGCGGCTTCGCCTTCGCCGACACGCCGTTCAACGGGCTGACCGTCGTGGTGACCGCCACCGATGCGGAGGCCGCGAATGCCCTGGCGCATGAGATCGCGGAAGCCGGCTGGGCCCGCCGGGACCGGTTCGGCCCGACACTCACCTCGCTCGAGGAGGCGGTGCGGCTCGCCAAGGCCACCGAGGACCGCTCGCGCCCCGCGCTGATCTTCGCCGACGTGGCCGACAATCCGGGCGGTGGCGGGCGCGGCAATACGATGTGGATCCTGGAGGCGTTCCATGCCGCCGGCGTGCAGGACGCGCTGGTCGGCGTGATCCACGACCCGGCGCTGGCTGCCGAGGCCCACGCGCTGGGCGTCGGCGCCCGCTTCACCGCGCGCTTCAATCGCGACCTGGCCGACGAATTCTCGAAGCCGTTCGCCGCCGAGGCCACGGTCCACGCCCTGCAATCCGGCCCGATCACCGGTCGCCGCGGCATCTATGCCAGCAACACACTCGGCATCGGCCCGTCCGCCGCGCTCCGCATCGGCGGGATCACGGTGATCGTGCTGACCACGCGATTCCAATGCGCCGACCCGGCCTTCTTCGAGGCGTTCGGCCTGGACGTCGCCGCCGCGCGGGTCGTGGTGGTGAAGTCGCGCGGCCATTTCCGCGGCGGCTTCGACGAGTTCTTCCGCCACGAGCAGGTGATCGAGGTGGATGCCCCTGGCCTCACCAGCCCGATCCTGTCCCGCTTCCCCTGGAAGCACTTGCCGCGCCCCGTACTCCCCATCGACCCCGAAGCCGCCTGGAGCCTGCCCGCATGAACCTCGCCTCCCTGCCCACACCCAGCCTGGTGCTGGACAAACAGGTGCTGGAGCGGAACATTCGCCGCATGGCCGACATCCTGGCCGCGCGCGGCGTGCCGCTGCGGCCGCATATGAAGACGGCGAAGTCGATCGAGGTCGCGCACCTCGCGCTGCAGGGCCAACCCGGCGGCATCACCGTCTCCACCCTCGCCGAGGCGGCGTATTTCGCGCGGCACGGGATCGGCGACATCCTCTACGCGGTCGCCATCACGCCGGAGAAGCTCGACGCCGTCGCGCGGCTGAACGCGGCGGGCGCGCGGGTGATGGTGATCACCGACGATGCCGACACCGCCTCGGCGATCGCCGCGCATCCCAGCCCGCCGCGCGTGCTGATCGAGATCGACAGCGGCGAAGCGCGGTCCGGCGTCGATCCGCGTGGCGACGAACTGCTCGCGATCGCCGAACGCCTCGGGCCGCAGGTCGCCGGGGTGATGACCCATGCCGGCCATTCCTACGGCGCGCGCAGCGAGGCGGCGCTGGCCGCGGTGGCGGAGACCGAACGCCGCGCCGTGGTGAGCGCGGCGGAGCGGCTGCGCGCGGCCGGCCATGCCACGCCGATCGTCTCGATGGGCAGCTCCCCCACCGCGGTGCATGGCGGCGACTTCACCGGCGTCACCGAAGTGCGGGCAGGCGTCTACATGTTCGGCGACCTGTTCCAAGCCGAGATCGGCACGCATGGCATGGACGACATCGCGATGACGGTGCTGACCAGCGTGATCGGCCGGCGGCCCGGGCGGCTGATCGTCGATGCGGGGGGACTCGCGCTGTCGAAGGACCGCAGCACCGAGGCCGCGCCGCGCGACTACGGCTTCGGCCTGGTGCTGGACCTGGCCGGGCGGCCGGCCTTCGGCGACGCGATCGTGCGGCGCGCCTATCAGGAACACGGGGTGGTGGAGCTGGATCCCGCGCATCCGCTCGACCTGCCGGTCGGCGCCAAGCTGCGGATCGCACCCAACCACACCTGCATGACCGCTGCGGCGCATGACCGCTACCACGTGACCGAGGGCGGCGAGGAGGTCGTCGCCGTGTGGGACCGCGTGAACGGCTGGTGACCGATTACCGGGCCGTGGGGCCTGTCTGTCTTCGCCCCCGGTGCCGCGACGGCGCGCCGCCAGGGGACCCCGGCTGCGATGGCGACTTCCCGCCCGCTCCCCCTCGCGCGCCGCCGGACATGACCATCGCAAAGGTCGCCTGATTCCCTGGCCGACGCTCGCGCGGGCATGACACGGTTTTCTGCTGGCATCGCCCTCCGACGTGCTTACATGCCGTCCATCCAGCCGATGGAGTGTGTCTTCCAGCAGACCGGGCCAGAGGATTGGGGGTCCCATCCGGGAGCCTCCGCGCCGCGCTCCCCCCGCCTCGCGCTGGTGGGCTTCGTGGGGCTGTGCCTGCTGGTCGGTGCCACCGCCGGCGTCGTGACCGCGCCCGCGGTGGCCGGATGGTATCCCTCGCTGCGGCACCCGCCGGGAACCCCGCCCGACTGGGTGTTCGGGCCGGTCTGGACCACGCTCTACGTGGCGATGGGCACGGCCGCCTGGCTGGTCTGGCGGCAGGTCGGCCCGACCCGGCCCCTGCGGCTCTGGGGCTGGCAGCTCGCCGCCAACGCCGCTTGGTCCCCTGCCTTCTTCGGCCTGCACAACCCGCCCCTCGGCATGGCCATCCTGCTGGTGCTGATCGTCCTGGTGGCCATGACGTCCTGGCGGTTCTGGCGGATCCGCTCGGCTGCCGGCTACCTGATGGCGCCCTATCTGGCGTGGTGTTGCTACGCGGCCTACCTCAACGCGGGCATCTGGTGGCTGAACGGCGCTTCCCCGTAGCGGCGCTCGCCCGAGACCGCGGGTTCACGGTTCAGGCGTTCTGGCAGCTCGTTTGATCGCGTGATTCACGGCGCCGGCGAACGCCCGCTAGCGGCCCCCGGCCATCCGCACGCATTTGCGCATCACCGAGGGCAGCGCGGCGTCGCCGAGCGCATCCACGGGGTGCAGGAACCCCTCCGCGTCGATCACCGGCACTTCGGCGGCGAACAGGTCCAGGATCAGCTCGAAATGGGTGAAGCCGTGCCGCACTTGGCCGGCTGGCCGCCAGTCCGCGGCGATCGGCGCGTGGTCGAGCGCCTCCTGCGCGGTCCACGGCGCCTCGCGCCAGGGGGTTCCGGGCAGTTCGGTCATGCCTCCAAGCAGGCCGGAGCCGGGGCGGCGGCGGAGCAGCACCTGGCCGATGCCGTCGGTCACCCAAAAATGCACGCCTCGCCGCAGCGGGCGCTCTGGCTTGGGGGCCTTGCGCGGCAGCGTCTCCGCGATCCCGAGGCGTTGGGCGGCGCAGGCCTCGCGCCAGGGGCACAGCGCGCAGGTGGGGCGGGTAGGCGTGCACACCGTGGCACCCAGGTCGAACAAGGCCTGCGCGAAGTCGCTGGGGCGCGCATGCGCCTCGGGGTGCTCGCCCAGCGCCGCGGCGCCGGCGGCGATGGCGGCCTTGCCGGCCGGCAGCGGCATCTCGATCGCGGCGATCCGCGCCACCACCCGCTCCACGTTGCCGTCCACCGGCACGGCCGGAAGGTCGAAGGCGATCGCGCCGATCGCCGCCGCGGTGTAGGGCCCGATCCCCGGCAGTGCTCGCAAGCCGGCCAGGTCGCGCGGGAACCCGCCGGCCGCCGCGACCGCTTGGGCACAGGCATGCAGGTTGCGGGCGCGGGCGTAGTAGCCCAGACCCGCCCAGGCGGCGAGCACGTCGTCCAGCGGCGCCTCGGCCAGGTGGCGCACCGTCGGGAAGCGGCTTAAGAAGCGTTCATAATACGGTATTACGGCCGCGACGGTGGTCTGCTGCAGCATGATCTCGCTGAGCCACACGCGGTATGGATCGGCGGCCTCCCCGGGTTCGGCTCGCCAGGGCAGGCGCCGCCGGTGGCGGTCGTACCAGCGCAGCAGCAACCGAGCGGACGGGATGGCGAAGGTCGAGGGCAAGCCAGAGGGCACGGGAGCGGACACGCGAGCGGGTATCGCAACCGAGGCGCGGCACGTCTACGGGCCGCGGCCGATCTCGGCGTTGATCCCTGCCCTGACCCGGCCCGCCTTCCGCCGCCGGTCCCCGGCCGCGGCGCAGATCATGGCCGATTGGCCCGCCATCGTCGGGCCGGTGCTGGCCGAGGCGACGGTGCCGCGCCGGCTTTCCGCCGGCACCCTGACGCTGGGCTGCTCCGGCCCGATCGCGCTCGAGCTGCAGCACATGACGGCGGAACTGATCGCGCGGATCAACGCGCATGCCGGGGCGCAGACCGTGAAGGCGCTGCGGTTCGAGCAGATGCTGCCGCCCGCGGCGCCGCTGCCTGCCCCCAAGCCACCCTCGCCGAAAGTCACACAGGCCGCCGAGGCGGCGGTCGCGCACCTGCCCGCCGGCGAGCTGCGGGACGCGCTGGCCGCCTTGGGCCGCGCCGTGCTGGGCGCGCGGGAGGCGGGGCGAAACAAACCCTCGACGGCAGACCGTTCGAGGCGGTAGTCTACCACATATAGAGGTCGAAATGCTTGTTGATCGCCGTAGCCTACTAGCCCTTGTTGCTGCTGGAAGCGCCGCCGGCCTGCTGCCGCGGGGTGCCCGCGCGGCCGAGGACGGGCCGCGCGCCGAACGCTTCATCGGCAGCCCGGACGCCAAGACCGTGGTCGGCGAGTATTTCTCCCTGACCTGCACGCATTGCGCCGCTTTCGCGCAGCAGACCATGCCGAAGATCAAGTCGGAGCTGATCGACACCGGCAAGGTGCGCTGGGTGTTCCACGATTTCCCGCTCGACCAGGTGGCGCTGACCGCCGCCATGGTGGCGCGCTATCTGCCGGTCGACCGCTACGAGCCGTTCGTCAATGCGCTGTTCGCGAGCCAGGATCGCTGGGCGTTCGCCCGCGGCGTCAACTCCAACGACGAGCTGGCGAAGATGGCGGCGTTGGCGGGCATGAGCCGCGCGACTTTCGACAAGGCGGTGGCGGACACCGACCTGCGCAACTGGATCCTGCAGCAGCAGGATGCCGACCAGAAGAAGTGGAACGTCGATTCGACGCCGAGTTTCGTGGTCGATGGGAAGAAGTATGCGGGCGAGATGAGCTTCGAGGCGTTCCGCAAGCTCTTGCCCGCGACCTGACCGGAGAAGGAGCACGATTTGCCCGTCAGTTTCCGCCGACTTCGCATCGCCGGGTTCAAGAGTTTCGCTGAACCCGTCAGTGTCGAGATCCTGCCGGGATTGACGGGGATCGTCGGGCCGAACGGCTGCGGCAAGTCCAACGTCGTCGAGGCGCTGCGCTGGGCCATGGGCGAATCGAGCGCCCGCGCGCTGCGTGGCGGCGAGATGGAGGACGTAATCTTCGCCGGCACCTCCGCGCGGGCGGCACGCAACATCGCCGAGGTGGCGATCCAGCTCGAGGAGACGGCCGGCATTGCCCCGCCGCCCTTCCATGAGCAGCCCGACCTCGAGGTGATCCGGCGAATCGAGCGGGGCTCCGGCTCCGGCTACCGCATCAACGGGCGCGAGGCGCGGGCGCGCGACGTGCAGACGCTGTTCGCCGACCTGGCGTCGGGCGCGCGGGCCTCGGCCATGGTGAGCCAGGGGCGGGTCAGCGCCCTGGTCGGCGCGCGGCCGGAGGACCGGCGATCGGTGCTGGAGGAGGCGGCGGGCATCACCGGCCTGCACGCCCGCCGGCACGAGGCGGAGCTGAAGCTGCGTGCGGCCGAGGCCAATCTGGCGCGCGCCGAGGACCTGAAGGGCCAGCTCGACACGCAATTGAGCGGGCTGAAGCGCCAGGCCCGCCAGGCCAGTCGCTACCGCAACATTTCTGGCGCGATCCGCAGCGCGGAGGCGGAGCTGTACGCCGTGCAGCGCGCGCGGGCGGAGGCGGGGCGCGCGGCTGCGCAGGCCGCATTGCAGGAGGCCGCCGCGGCGGTGGAGGCTGCCGGCGCCGCGGTCGGCCAGGGCACCACGCGTGCCGCCGAGACCGCCGCCGCGGTGCCGCCGCTGCGGGAGGTCGAGGCCGAAACGCGCACCGCGCTCGAACGCCATCGCATCGCGCAGGAGCAGATCGCGGGCGAGGAGCAGCGGGCCCGCGCCGCCCTGGCGGACGCCACACGGCGGCTGGCGCAACTGCGCCAGGACCTGGCCCATGCGGAACAGCGGCAGCGCGACGCCGCCGCCGCCGAGGAGCGCCTGGCGGGGGAGGATGCCCGCCTCGCCGAAGCCGATGCCGGTCACGCGGAGCGGGCCGCCGCCGCCGAGACCGAGGCCGCCACCGCGGCGGAGGCCGTGCGGACGGCGGAAGCCGCGGCGAACCGCGCCACCGAAGCCGCCGCCGAGGCGAACGCCACGGCCCAGGCCGCCGCGCAACTGCTGCAGCAGGCCGACCAGCGCGCCCGCCGCGCCAACGAGCAATACGCGCGCCTGTCGGAGGAGCGGGCGCGGGTCGCCGCCCAGCAGGTCGATCCGGCCCTGGTGACGCGTGCCGCCGAGGAAGTCACCGCCGCCGAAGCCGCCCTGGCCGCGGCGCGGCGCCAGCTCGACCAGGCGGAACAAGCGCGCACCACCACCACCGCCGCGCTGAACGCCACGCGTGAGGCACAGTCCTCGGCCGAGACCGCGCGCGCCCGTGTCGCCGCGGAGGCGAACGCGCTGGCCGAGGTGCTGGCGGTGAAGGATGGCGAGCGCTGGCCGCCGATGGTCGATGCGCTGACCGTGCCCGCCGGCCTGGAAGCCGCGCTGGGTGCGGCGCTGGGCGAGGAGCTGACCTCCGCGCTCAACCCCGGTGCGGCGCGGCATTGGCGTGAGCTGCCGCCGTTCGATCCCGCGCCGGCGCTGCCGGAGGGCGCCGCCGCGTTTTCCGCGCTGGTGCAGGGGCCGCCGGCCCTGACCCGCGTGCTCTCGCAGATTGGTCTGGTGGAGAACGACGAGGCCGGCGAGTTGCGTCAGGCCGCTCTGGCTCCCGGCCAGGTATTGGTCTCGCGGGCCGGCGCGATCTGGCGCTGGGACGGGTATACCATTCGCGCGGGCACGCCGACCGCGGCCACCGTGCGGCTGCAGCAGCGCAACCGGCTCGCGGCGCTGCGGGCCAAGCTTGCCGCGGCGGAGCAGGATGCCGCGTCGGCGCGCAAGGCGCGGGCAGATGCCGAAGCCGCGGCACAGGCCGCCGCCCAGGCGGAGCAGCAGGCCCGCACCGCGCGGCGGGAAGCGGAGCATCGGCTGGAGCGCGGTCGCGCCGCCGCGGCGCAGTGGCGCAACCAGGCCAGCACGGCCGCGCAGCGGCTCGCCGGCGTGGACGAGCAGCTCGCCCGCGTCACGCCGGAGCGGGAGGAAGCGGAGGCCGCGCTCGCCACCGCCCGCACCGCCCACGCGACGCTGCCCGACATCGCGGCGCTCCGCGCGTCGGTCGAGGAGGCGCGGCGGGTGCTTTCGTCCGCCCGGGCGCGCGAATCCACCGCGCGGTCGCAGCGCGACACCCTGGCGCGCGAGCATGCCGCCCGTGAGAACCGCCGCCGCGTCATCGTGCAGGAGCGTCAGCTCTGGACCGAACGCGCCGCCGACGCGCGCGGCCGGGTCACCGATCTCGCCGCCCGTCGCGCGGAGGCGGAGGCGGAGCACGCGGCGCTGGAGGCCGCGCCGGTGCAGATCGCCGCGCGGCGAACCGAGGCGCTGGCCGACCTGCAGGCGGCGGAGGCGGCGCATCGCCGCGCGGCCGAGGCGCTGCAGACGGCCACGCGGGAAGCGGACCAGGCGGACCGCGCGGCGCGGGCCGGCGATGCGGCGCTGGCCGCGGCGCGGGAGGCGCTGGTGCGCGCGGAAGGCAACGCGCAGCAGGCCGACCATGCCTGGGGCACGGTCGCGGAACGCATCCTGGAGCGGCTGGGCGTCGACCCGACCCTGCCCGACCCGCCCGCCGACCTCTCGCCCGAGACCGAGGAGAAGGCACGGCGCAAGTTCGAGCGGCTCCAGAAGGAGCGCGAGGAGATGGGGCCGGTGAACCTCCGCGCCGAGGTCGAGGCGGAGGAGATCGAGCGCCAGATCGCCACGATCGACAGCGAGCGCGACGAGATCAACACCGCGATCGCCAAGCTGCGCGGCTCGATCGGCCATCTCAACCGCGAAGGGCGGGAGCGGCTGAACGCGGTGTTCCAGGAGGTCGACCGCTTCTTCCAGCTTCTGTTCACCCGCATGTTCGGCGGCGGCCGCGCACATCTCGCGCTGGTCGGGTCGGACGATCCGCTGCAGGCGGGGCTCGAGATCTACGCCCAGCCGCCCGGCAAGAAGCTCGCGACGCTGTCGCTGCTGTCGGGCGGCGAGCAGGCGCTGACGGCGCTGTCGCTGATCTTCGCGGTGTTCCGTTGCAATCCGGCGCCGGTCTGCGTGCTGGACGAGGTGGACGCGCCGCTCGACGACGCCAATGTGGACCGGTTCTGCACCTTGCTCGAGGACATGGTGCGGGAGACCGGCACCCGGTTCCTGGTCGTCACCCACCACCCGCTGACCATGGCGCGGATGGACCGGCTGTATGGCGTGACGATGCAGGAGCGCGGCGTGTCCCGGCTGCTCTCGGTCGACCTCGCCCGGGCCGCGGCGATGGTGGAGCCGGAGCGCATGGCCGCCGAGTAGCCACCTTCACGGCGCGGTTGACCCGGCGGTAGAGCAGGTCCACCCCTGTGGGATGCTCCGCCGCTTCGAAGCGCTGCTCGATCCCATCGCCCGCACCCCGAGCGAGCCACCCACCGAGGGGCTGCTGCGCTTCTACTGGCACTACATCCGCCAGGTGCCCTGGCTGACCGCCTCCCTGTTCGTGGCGGGCGGCGTGATCGCGGTGCTGGACACCATGATCCCGACCTTCATCGGCCGCCTCGTCGCGCTGGTGACCACGCACAGCCCCGAGACGCTGTTCGCCGCGGCCTGGCCGCAACTCGCCTGGATGGCCGCCGTCCTCCTGCTGCTCCGGCCGCTCGGGCATTTCGGCCACACGGTGCTGGTGAACCAGGTGGTGAACACCGGCTTCTCCAACATGATCCGCTGGCAGAATCATTGGCATGTCGTGCGGCAGAGCTGGACGTTCTTCCAGAACGACTTCGCCGGGCGGATCGCCAACCGCGTCATTCAGACCGGCCCGGCGTTGCGCGAGAGCCTGGTCATGACCTTCGACGCGGCCTGGTACATCCTGGTCTATGGCGGCAGCGCGGTGTTCCTGCTCGCCGCCGTCGATGCGCGGCTCGCGCTGCCGATCCTGGTGTGGTTCACCGCCTACGGAGCGATGCTGCGCTGGTTCGTGCCCCGGCTGCGGGACCGGTCGCGCGCCGCGTCCGAACGACGCTCCACCCTGATCGGCCGCGTGGTCGACAGCTACACCAACATTCTGACCGTGAAGTTGTTCGCCCGCGCGCAGGACGAGGACGCGTTCGTGCGCGAGGCGATCGAGCAGCACACCGCGGCGTTTCGCGCTCAGACGCGGATGACCAGTGGCTATACGATCACCTTGTCGCTGATGAATGCCGGCCTGGTGGTCGGCACTGCCGCCATGGCGCTCTGGCTCTGGACCGAACGCCGCATTCCGCTCGGCACCGTCGCCACGGCGATCCCGCTCGCCTGGCAGCTCACCAACATCGCGGGCTGGGTGGCGCGCAGTGTCACCGCGATCTTCGAGAACGTGGGCACGGTGCAGGACGGCATGCGCTCGATCGCGGTCGCGCGGCAGATGCCCGACCCGCCGGACGCGACGGAGCTCGAGGTGAGTGGCGGCGATATCCGCTTCGAGGACGTGCATTTCGACTATGGCCGGGTGCGGGACGACGCGACGCCCGGCGTGCTGCACGGCATCACCCTGCACATCGCCCCCGGCGAGCGGGTTGGGCTGGTGGGCCCGTCCGGGGCCGGCAAGTCCACCCTGGTGAACCTGCTGCTGCATTTCTACGACCCGGCGCAGGGCCGCATCCTGATCGATGGGCAGGACATCGCCCGCGTGACGCAGGAGAGCCTGCGGGCGCAGATCGCCGTGGTGACGCAGGATACCTCCCTGCTGCACCGCTCCATCGAGGAGAACATCCGCTATGGCCGGCCGCAGGCGGATGCGGAGATGATCGAGGCGGCCGCCCGCCGCGCCGCCGCGCATGGCTTCATCGAGGGGCTGCAGGACTGGCAGGGGCGCCATGGCTACGCGGCGCAGGTCGGGGAGCGCGGGGTCAAGCTGTCGGGCGGCCAGCGGCAGCGGGTGGCGCTGGCGCGGGTGATCCTGAAGGATGCGCCGATCCTGGTGCTGGACGAGGCGACCAGCGCGCTCGATTCCGAGGTGGAGGCGGCGATCCAGGAGCAGCTCGCGGCCCTGATGGAGGGCCGCACGGTGATCGCGATCGCGCACCGACTGTCCACCATCGCGCGGATGGACCGGCTGGTGGTGCTGGACCAGGGCCGCATCGTCGAGACCGGGACCCATGCCGCCCTGCTGGCGCGTGACGGGGTCTACGCGCGGCTGTGGCGGCATCAGTCGGGCGGCTTCCTCGAGGAGGAGCGGGTCTAGCTTCGGTTCAGCGCGACGTGGCCAGCTTGCCGTAGCCCCCGCCGCGCCACGCCACCCCGCACCGGCGCGACCGCCGGCGCGCCTCATCGTCCGGCCAGGATCCAGAACAGCCCGCCCGAGAGCAGGATGGTCGCCGGCAGGGTGAGGACCCAGGCCGTGACGATCTGCCACACGATACCAGGGCGCAGGCCCGCACCCGCCTGCACCATCGTCCCGGCGATCCCCGAGGTCACGATGTGGGTGGTGCTGACCGGCAGGCCGGAGAACCCGGCGGAGCCGATCAGCGCCGCGCCGACCAGTTCCGCCGAGGCGCCCTGGGCCGGCGTGAGGTGCTGCCGGCCGATCCGCTCGCCCAGCGTAGTGACGATGCGCCGATAGCCGATCAGGGTTCCGCCACCCAGGCACAAGGCGCTGAGCAGCCGCACCCAGTCCGGCGCGTATTCGACCGTGCCGCGCAGCACGTCATGCAGCCGATGCGCCTCGGCGCGGTCCGAAGCCGGCCGATCCTTGCGATTGCCGACGCGATCGAGCGCGGCGATCACGTGGAACACGGCATCCCGCACGGCGGCGCGGTCCGCCTCGGGCACGTCCGCGACCTGCCGTGCGCCACGCAGGGCGGTCTCGATCCGCTGCGCATCGGCGGCCGCCTGTCCCTCGCTTCCCGTATCGCCGGCGGCGATCAGCGGCGCGGCCTGCGCGGCGGCGGCCGCGATCCGGGGCAGATCCTGGGGCGGCGTCGCGACGTTCAGCGCGAAATGGGCGGGCATCAGGCCGATCACGGTCAGCATGATCAGTCCGATGCTCTTCTGCCCGTCGTTCGAGCCATGGGTGAAGCTGACGCCGCCACAGGTCGCGATCAGCAGCAGCCGGACCCACAGCGCGGGGGGGCGGCCCGGCGTGGTCGGCTGGAACAGGCGCCCGTTGGCGGTGACCAGGCGGAGCAGCCGGAACAGCAGGGCGGCGCCGACGAACCCCATGATCGGGGAGAGCAGCAGCGCCCGCAGCACGGCCCAGGCCTGTGACCAGTCCACTGCCTGGCCCGGCGCGGTCGCCGTGCGCAGTGCCTCCGCGAGCGCGATGCCGAGCAGGCCGCCGATCAGGGCGTGGGAGGAGGAGGCGGGCAGGCCCCGCCACCAGGTCGCGACGTTCCAGACCAGCGCGCCCAGGAACAGCGCGAGCAGCATGGCGAGCGCGGGATTGCCGTCGGGTGGGGTCAGCACGGTCGGCGGCAGCAGCTCGACCAGGGTGAAGGCCACGGCGACGCCGCCCAGCAGGACCCCCGCGAAGTTCATCGCGCCGGACAGCAGCACGGCGGCGATCGGCGGCAACGAATGGGTGTAGATCACCGTCGCCACGGCGTTCGCCGTGTCGTGGAAGCCGTTCGACACCTCGAAGGCGAGGACGAGCAGGAAGCACAGCGCGAGGGCGGCGATGGCGGCGGGAGAGGCGGGGTCGATCCAGTCCAGCATCGCGGCCAGAACGGGACTGTGTGGTGCGCGTTGGCGCATCAGCGGAATATCATCCCGGGTCGAGGTGCGGCGGCAAAGCGACAGGATGAACAGGAACGGGGGCGAGACGGGTGAACGTCATGCCACCCATTCTTGACACCTCGGTAACCCGCAGGTAGCAAGCCCCCGCCTTCCGGCAAGGGTCTTGCCAGGAGCGAGCATGAGCGAGGAACAGGGCGGCGCGGGTGGTTCCTTCGAGGATCGCCTGAAGGCTGCCCGCGGCAGGCGGGGGCTCGATGCCCCATCGGCGCAATCGGGCAAGCGCTCGGGCGACGATCTGCCCTCGGGGGTGAGCCCCTGGGGCATTGGTCTGCGGGTGGGTGTCGAGCTGGTCTCGGCCCTGGTGGTGGCGGTTGCCATCGGCTACGGGCTGGATTGGGTGTTCGGGACCCGACCGATCCTGACGGCGGTGTTCGTTCCCGTGGGGGGCGTGGCTGGGGTTCTGAATGTGTACCGGATGTTCGCGCCCAAGCGGGGCGAGAACGGCGGCGCACACAACGGATAAGGGGCGACAGGGTGGCGGCCGAAGGTTCGAGCAGCATTGACGCGCTGAGCCAGTTCAAGCTGAGCACGGCGCTGGGGCCCATCGGCGCCTCGGTGAATTTCACCCAATCCAATCTGATGATGGTCATCGCCGGCCTGCTGACGCTGGCGCTGCTGTGGGTCGGCATGCGTCCGCGCGCGATGGTGCCGGGCCGGCTGCAGGCCGCGGCGGAGATGGCCTATGAGACCATCCTGTCGATGTGCACGGAGACGATCGGGCCGGAGGGGCGCAAGTTCTTCCCCTTCGTCTTCACGCTGTTTTTCTTCATCCTGTTCGGCAACCTGATGGGCGTGTTCCCGTACGCCTTCACCTTCACCAGCCACATCGCGGTGACGCTCGCGCTGTCGCTGCTGGTGTTCGTGCTGGTGACCGTGGTGGCGCTGAAGGAACACGGGCTGCACTTCTTCAGCTATTTCGTTCCGGCGGGCGTGCCCAAGGTGCTGACGCCGCTGATGGTGCTGATCGAGGTGATCTCCTACCTCTCGCGCATCATCTCGCTCTCGGTTCGTCTGTTCGCGAACATGATGGCTGGTCACGTCATGCTGGAGGTGTTCGGCGCCTTCATCGTGATGCTGGGTGCGGCTGGGCTGATCGGGTGGATCCCGGCTGGCCTGTCGCTGGCGGTGAACACCGCCCTGATCGGCTTCGAACTGCTGGTGGCCACGCTGCAGGCCTACGTCTTCGCGGTGCTGACCTGCATCTACCTGCACGACGCCGTCCACCTGCACTGATCCCTCCACTCTCTCCCATTGCCGCGCCACACGGCTGGTTCGGCGTGATCGGACAACGAAAGGAAATCGGACTATGGATCTCGCTTCCGCCAAGATGCTGGGCGCCGGTATTGCCATGATCGCGCTGGGTGGCGTCGGCATCGGCATGGGCACGATCTTCGGCCAGCTCGTCTCCTCGGTTGCGCGCAACCCCGCCGCACGTGACCGCGTGTTCGGCCTCGCCATTCTGGGCTTCGCGCTGACGGAAGCGGTGGCGCTGTATGCGCTCGTCATCGCGTTCATCATCCTGTTCGTCTGATCGCGCCGGTCCGTCCACTCGCGTCGGGACGCGGCGTCTTGCGGGCGTCCCGATCCTGCAGCCCCGTCGGGGGAATGCCATGAGGCTGTTGCCTGCCGCGCTGCTGCTGTTCCTGCCCGTCGTCGCGCATGCGGCGGAGGGCGGCATGCCGCAGCTCGACTTCGCCAATCCGCTGACCACGTCGCAGGTGGTCTGGGGCGCGATCATCTTCGTCGTGCTCTACATCCTGGCCTCCCGCTTCGCGCTGCCGAAGGTGGGCGAGGTGCTGGAGGAGCGGGCATCCCGCATCGCCCAGGACCTGGAGACGGCGCAGGCCGCCAAGGCCAAGTCCGATGCCGCGGTGCTGGAGATGACCGAGGCGACGGCGAAGGCCCGCGCCGACGCCCAGGCCACGATCAACGCGGAGTTGGAGAAGGCGAAGGCGAAGGCCGCCGAGCAGGCGGCCGTGCTGAACGAGAAGCTGGAGCGCCAGCTCGCCGAGTCGGAGGCGCAGATCGTCGCCGCCCGCACCGCCGCGATGGGCGCGCTGCGTCAGGTCGCGACCGATACGGCGCAGACCGTCGTGGCGCGGCTGACGGGGACGGCGCCCGACCAGGCGCGGCTGAATGCGGCCATCGGCGGGGCGCTCGCGTCCCGCGGCCTGGGCTGAGGAGCGGGCGCGATGCATCACGACGAAAGCTTCTTTGCCGAACCCGCCAACTGGGTGCTGATCGCCTTCTTCCTGTTCTTCATCCTGGTGGGTGGAAAGCTGTGGAAGGCGCTGACCGGCATGCTCGACGATCGCGCCGCGCGGGTGCGCGCCGAACTGGAGGAGGCCGCGCGGCTTCGCCAGGAAGCGGAAGCCCTGCTGCGTGACGCCGAGAAGCAGCGCGCCACGGCGATTGCCGAGGCGAAGGCCCTGATCGAGGGCGCGCAGGCCGAGGCGCAGCGCGTCGCCGCCGCCACGATGGCGGAAGCCGAGGCCTCCGCCCGCCGGCGCGAGCAGATGGCGGTGGATCGGATCGCCGCCGCCGAGAAGGCCGCGGTCGACGAGGTCCGTCTGGCCGCGGTGGATGTCGCCAGTGCCGCGGCGCGTGACGTGATCCAGGCCGGCCTGACCCCGGACGCGGATGCGCGGCTGATCGACCAGGCGATCGGCAACCTGCCGAGCGCCCTCGCGCCGCGTCGCGCGGCGTAACGCCCTCCGTGTGATGGCCGGCTCTGTCCCGGCCCCCGTGTCGTGGCCGGCCTCGTGCCGGCCGACCCGTGTCGTGGCCGGCTCCGTCGCCACCCCCGTGTCGTGGCCGGCCTCGTGCCGACCATCCACGTCTTTCCGTCTCCACTCGCATGAAGTCGTGGATGGTCGGCCCAAGGCCGACCATGACACCCGGGGGGCCCCGCCGACATCGCGTCCCCTCCACCGGGGGTCCCGCCGCCCCCTCCCCACGCGGGACCCGGCGGCGTCAGCCTCTTGCCCCCAGCAGCCACATCCGCTACATCGCGCCCCGCGCCGGCACCCCTGGAGGCCGGCGCTTCTGTTTCAGGAGCAAACGACGTGGCCAATATCGTGACGATCGAGGCCGAGGTTCGTGCGCGAGCCGGTAAGGGGGCGGCGCGGGCGACTCGGCGGGCGGGCAAGGTGCCCGCAGTTATTTACGGGGGACATCAGGAGCCGCGCCTCATTGCGCTCGAGCCGCGCGCCGTGCTGCGCGAACTCGGCCGGCCCGGCTGGCAGTCCCGCCTGTATGAGGTGAAGGCCGGCACCGATGCGGTGCGCGCCCTGATCCGCGCCGTGCAATACCACCCGGTGACGGATGCCCCGCAGCACGTGGACTTCCAGCGCCTCGCCCCCGGTGAGCGCATCCGCGTCACCGTGCCCGTGCATTTCGAGAACGAGGGCGCCAGCCCCGGCCTCAAGCGCGGCGGCATGCTGAACGTCGTGCGCCACTCGGTCGAGGTGCTGTGCGATCCGGACTCCATCCCGGAGCAGTTCCTCGCCAACCTGGACGGGCTCGACTTCAACGACAACGTGCGCTGGAGCGATCTCGCCGGAAAGGACGACGTCCGCCCGGTGATCACCGACCGCGACTTCGTCATCGCCACCGTTGCGCCGCCGACCAAGATCGAGGCGACGGCGGAGCCGCAGGCCGCTGCGCCGGCAGCCCCCGCCAAGGCACCGGCGAAGGCGCCCGCGAAGAAGGGCTGATCGGGTTCGGCGCGCGCCCGCCGGCGACCCGTCCCGGCCATCCCGCGCGGCCCCGGAGCCGATGCGGATGGCCGGACCCCGCCGCCTGCTGCGGGCCCGCGGCCAGACGGCGCGCCCGGCGCCGACCACTGCGATGAGAGGGTGAGATGCTGCTCTGGGTCGGACTCGGCAATCCGGAGCCGGGGATGGCGCGGCAGCGGCACAACATCGGCTTCATGGCCCTCGACGCGATTGCGGACCGCCACGGGTTCTCCCCGTGGCGGCAGCGCTTCAAGGGGTTGGTGGCCGAGGGCAGCATCGCCGGGCAGAAGATCCTGGCGCTCAAGCCGATGACCTACATGAACGCCTCCGGTGAATCGGTGCAGCCGGCCGCCGCGTTCTACAAGCTGTCCGAGGAGGCGATCACCGCATTCCACGACGAGCTCGACCTCGCGCCCGGCAAGGTGCGGGTGAAGCGGGGGGGTGGCGCCGCGGGACATAACGGGTTGCGGTCGATGGACCGGCAGCTTGGATCGCCGAACTACTGGCGCGTGCGGCTGGGGATCGGGCATCCCGGCCACAAGGACCGGGTCACCGGACACGTGCTGGGCGACTTCGCCAAGGACGACCGGCTATGGCTGGTGCCGCTGCTCGACGCGGTGGCGGAGGCGGCGCCGCTGCTGGCCCAGGGCAAGCCCGAGGATTTCATGACCAAGGTCGCGCTGCTGACCCAGGAGATCAGGTAGATGGGGTTCAACTGCGGCATCGTCGGCCTGCCCAATGTCGGCAAGTCCACGCTGTTCAACGCGCTGACCGCGACCGCCGCGGCCCAGGCGGCCAATTATCCGTTCTGCACGATCGAGCCCAATGTCGGCCGTGTCGCCGTGCCCGATCCGCGGCTTGGCGTGCTCGCCGAGATCGGCAAGTCGATCAAGGTCGTGCCCACCTCGCTCGAGTTCGTGGACATCGCCGGCCTGGTGCGCGGCGCCTCCAAGGGGGAAGGGCTGGGCAACCAGTTCCTCGCCAATATCCGCGAGGTGGACGCGATCATCCACGTCCTGCGCTGCTTCGAGGACCCGGACGTCACGCATGTCGAGGGCTCGATCGACCCGCTGCGCGACGCCGACGTGGTCGAGACGGAGCTGATGCTGGCCGACCTCGACAGCCTGGAGCGGCGGCTGACCGCCGCGCAGAAGAAGGCGCGCGGCGGCGACCGCGAGAGCATCGCCCAGGTCGCGGTGATGGAGCCGCTGGTCGCCGCGCTGCAGGACGGCAGGCCCGCCCGCACCGCCATTCCGCCGGGGCAGGAGGAGGCGGTGCGCCGGCTGCAACTGCTGACCTCGAAGCCGGTGCTGTACGTGTGCAACGTCGAGGAAGCCTCCGCCGCGACGGGCAACGCGTTCTCCGCGCAGGTCGAAGCCCGCGCGAAGCAGGAAGGCGCCCGCGTCGTGATCGTCTCCGCCGCGATCGAGGCGGAGGTCTCCCAGCTTCCGGAAGCCGACCGCACCGAGTTCCTCGAAGGGCTCGGCCTGCACGACAGCGGCCTCGATCGCGTCATCCGCGCCGGCTACGACCTGCTCGGCCTGCTGACCTACTTCACGGTCGGGCCGAAGGAGACGCGCGCCTGGACGATCGTGCGCGGCACCAAGGCGCCGCAGGCGGCCGCCGTGATCCACAAGGATTTCGAGCGCGGCTTCATCGCCTGCGAGACCATCGGCTACGACGATTTCGTCGCCTGCCGCGGCGAGGCGGGCGCCAAGGAAGCCGGCAAGATGCGGGTGGAAGGCAAGGACTACGTCGTGAAGGATGGCGACGTGCTGCTGTTCCGCTTCAACGTCTGATGTCCTACGCGGTCAAGGAACTGTTCCTGACGCTGCAGGGAGAGGGCGCGCAGGCTGGCCGCGCCGCCGTATTCTGCCGTTTCGCCGGCTGCAATCTCTGGTCCGGGCGGGAGGAGGATCGCGCCTCCGCGATCTGCCGTTTCTGCGACACGGATTTCGTCGGCGCCGATGCCGGCCGGTTTGCCGAGGCCGCCGCGCTGGCGGATGCGATCGCCGCCACCTGGGGCGCCGGGCCGCAGCGACGCTTCGTCGTGTTCACCGGCGGCGAGCCGATGCTGCAGCTCGACCAGGCGCTGCTGGATGCGGTGCACGCGCGCGGCTTCGAGGCGGCGATCGAGACCAACGGCACGCTGGCCGCGCTGCCGGCGCTGGACTGGATCTGTGTCAGCCCGAAAGCCGGCACGACACTCGCGCAGCGCCGGGGTGACGAGCTGAAGCTGGTGTTCCCGCAGGTGGGACTGGACCCGGAGTCGCTGCTGGACCTGCCGTTCCGCCACTTCCTGCTGCAGCCGATGGACGGCCCGGACCGCGTCGCCAACACCGAGGCGGCGATTGCGTATTGCCTGGCGCACCCAAGCTGGCGGCTGTCGGTGCAGACCCACAAGGTGATCGGCATCCGCTGACCCCGCGTCACGCGCCCGAGGCGACCTCGCGCAACAGGCCCGGAATGGGAGTGCATCCATTTCCGTGTCATGGCCCGCGCAGGCGGACCATCCACGACTTCGAGACGCTCGAGTGCCGCGGACGGTCGGTCCTCGGATGCAGGCCGAGGAAGCAAGGCGCTCGAAAGTCGTGGATGGTCGCCCTTCGGCGACCATGACACGGCAGCCGCGTGTGCCCACCGCAGCGAAGCCGCCGAGTACACCATCGCGACACATCAGCCCGTGCCTGACCGCGCCACATGAGGCGCGGTCAGGCACGAGGCCTGCGTTCAGCCCAGCGTCGCGTCCAGCGTGATCGCCGCGTTCAGCACCTTCGACACCGGGCAGTTCGCCTTCGCCGCCTCGGTCAGCTCCTTGAACTTGCCCGGCTCGATCCCCGGCACCTTCGCCTTCAGCACCAGGTGCACCGCCTTGATCGTCCAGCCGCCGCCTTCCTGCTCCATCGTCAGGGTGGCGTCGCACTGGAGGCTCTCGGGCGGGTGGCCCGCGCCGCTCAGCTGAAAGGCCGTCGCCATGCGGAAGCAGCCGGCATGCGCGACCGCGATCAGCTCCTCGGGGTTGGTGCCGCCGCCATCGCCGAACCGCGCGTTGAACCCGTAGGGCGTGTCCTTCAGCGTGCCGCTCTGCGTGGTCAGGCTGCCTTTGCCGTCTTTCCCGCTACCGTGCCACGCGGCAGAGGCGTGACGCTTGATGCTGGCCATGTTCGGACTCCTGTGTGGTTCGAGCGGCCGCATGCGGCTGCGGCGCGCTGGGCTTCATATCGGCGCGTGACAGACACTGTCCGCCCATGTCACGCTGTCGTGAGCGCCACGTCGGCGTCTGACCCTGACAGAAAGACCGATTTCAGCCCCGCACGACCCGGCTTCGTCCGAGCCGGTCGACCAGTCACGGCGTCATCCGCCCAAAAAGGATACCTCATGCGCCAGAGGTTCGTGCGCCACCTGCTCCGCCCGGCCCTGGTCGCGGCCATGGCCGCACATCCGGCCGCGGCACAGAGCCTGTGGAACGGCTATGCGGGCGCCAGCAGCGGCGTTCCGCTCACCTTCGCGCCAGCCACCGGATCGCAGAGCACCTTCCTCCACTATCTCGGCGTCGGGTTGACCAGCGGCAGCACCGCCCTGCCCTCCAGCATCGCCAGTGTCAGCCAGAGCCTCGGCAATTCCTGGACGGTCGATACCGGCTCCGAAGGCATGGTGATCACCGCCAACCGGCTCTACCTGAACTACGGAATCGACTACGCGAGCTTCAACCAGCCCAGCAATCAGACCATGAGCTACACGAGCTCGGGGCGCAGCTACACGGGGTTCTGGCAGAACCTGAACGTCGGGCTCTATTCGGCGACCGCAAACGGATCCGCCTCGCTCGCCGCGACCTCGGCGCAAATGCCGGTCTTCATCGCCACGAGCTACACCGACGGCTCCACCACGGCGAGCTACGCGGGCTGCCCGTCCTCCTGCAGCACCACCACGCCAGGCACGCTCGAGCAGTTCGGCATCGGCTTCGGCCGCGGCTACCCGAACAATGGATATCCGCTGCCGCAGGGGCGGGCGATCTCGAACCCGCTGCTGAACCTGACCTCGGTCACCAATGGCGACCTCGCCACCATGGCGCCGGGTTATGTCGTGTCGCCGACCGGCCTGCAGCTTGGGCTGACGCCTGCGCAGCTCCCCAACACGACCTTCGTGAAGCTGCTGCCGATCCAGGTCACCGGCCAGACCAACACCACCGCCTACCGGATCGCGGCCACCGCCAGCGACTGGCAGACGCCCGCCATGGCGATGACGATCAGCGGCGCCGGCGGCAGCGGCAACGGCACGTTCTACGGCACCATCCTGGTCGACACCGGGCTCGCGAACATGGAGCTGGGGAACGGGGTCAGCCAGTATTTCGCGCTGCGATACGCGCCACCCGCCCCGGCCAGCACGATCCAGGTATATCTGCCCGGGATCGCCGACGGCCCCGGCCAGCCGGCCACCTACACGCTGGTCTACCAGGGTGAGTGCACGGCCGCGTCACCCGGGACCTGCGCGCCCGGCGCGTGGACCAACCCGACGGGACTCAGCCCGATCTACCCGGTGAACACGATCAACGCGCCCACCGACGGCATCGCCATCGTTCCCCAATCGACCTCGGCTGAACCGACCATCAACACCGGCAGCCAGTTCCTGAACTACTTCGACATCGTCTACGACCCGGTCAGCGGCTTCATCGGCTATACCACCACCGCGGCGCAGAGCACGGCCAACAACCCGCAGGCGACACCGGCCATCGCGCTCCAGGGCCAGGTGGCGATCCAGGCCGGCAGCAGCGTCACCCTGCCCACCTTCCTGTTCGAGCAGACCGGGGGCAGCCCGAACGTGCAGCTCTCCACCCGTGGCACCGTGACCCTGGCCGGTCCGATCGCCTCCGCCATCACCTGCCAGAACGGCGTTTGCACGGTGCCGACGCTGGAGGCGGCGAGCGGCACCTTCGTGCTGACCGGCGCCAACACCTATGCCGGCACCACCCAGATCGACCCGGGGGCGACGCTGGCGCTCGCCGGCAATGGCACGATCGCCAGCTCCGCCGGCGTGGTGGCCAACGGCACGTTCGACATCTCCGGCACTCCGGCCGGCGCCACGGTCCAGACCCTGTCGGGCGCCGGCACGGTGGCCCTGGGTGGCCAGACCCTCACCCTCAGCGCCGCCAACGGCGTGTTCTCCGGCGTGCTGCAGGATGGCGGGCTCAGCGGCGGCACCGGGGGCGGGCTGCAGATCGCCGGCGGGGTCCAGGTGCTGAGCGGGGCCAACACCTATACCGGTGCGACCACGATCGCGCCCGGGGCGGCGCTGGCGCTGGCTGGCGGCGGCCAGATCGCGCGCTCCAGCGGCGTCGCCGTGAACGGCACGTTCGACATTTCCAACACCAGCGCCGGCGCGGCGATCACCTCGCTGTCCGGCAGCGGCACGGTCGCCCTCGGTGGCCAGACGCTCACCCTGACCAATGCGAGCGGCAGCTTCGGCGGCACGATCGGCGGCACCGGAGGACTCGTGCTGACCGGCGGCGCCCAGGCACTGACCGGGACCAACACCTATGCCGGCGGCACCACGGTCAGCGGCGGCGCCACCCTCGCCATCGCATCCGACGCCGCGCTCGGCGCCGCCAGTGGCGCGCTCACCTTCAACAACGGGACGTTGCTCGCACTCGGCACCATCGCCAGTGCCCGCAGCCTGCAGGTGCAAGAGGGCGGCGGCGTGCTGAACGCCGGCACCTACACCATGACCTTCACCGGCCCGGCCACGATCGGCGGTCCCTTCTCGACCTTCGGCAACGTCGTGCTGACCAATGGCGGCTCCGCGACCGGCACGCTTTCGGTGAACGGGGACGTCAGCGGCGCCAGCCTCTACGTGGCGGAGAGCGGCACGTTGCGCGGCGTCGGCCGCGTGCACAGCCCGACCCGCATCGACGGCACGCTGGCGCCCGGCAACAGCCCCGGCACCCTGACCTTCACCGCGCCGCTCACCCTGGGCGCCCGCTCCAGCTCCCGGTTCGAGATCGACGGTTCGGGGACCGGCACCGGAGCCGGCAACTACAGCCGCGTGATCCTGACCGGCAGCGCGAGCAGCTATGCCGCCAACGGCACGCTGCGCCCGCAGCTCCGCGGCCTCGGCGGCAGCGCCACCAACACCTACACCCCGCCGCTCGGGCAGACGTTCCAGATCGTCTCGGCGCAAGGCGGGGTCAGCGGCTCATACACCGGCCTCGTGCAGCCGGCGGGGCTCGCGACCGGAACCCGCTTCGACGCGCTCTACATGCCGACCGGCATCGACCTGATCGTCACCCCGGCCGCGTTCGGCAACCTGTCGAGCCTCGGCCTGTCGCAGACCGCGAACCAGGCGGCGGTGGGCGGCGCCCTCGATGCCGCGCGGCCGGCCGCCGGCGTGGCGATGACCGCGAGGCAGACCGCGACCTACACGCCGCTCTACCTGCTGTCCGGCGCCGCATTGCCCGGCACGCTGGAGCAGCTCGCGCCGACCATCTACGGCGACGCGATGATGGTGTCCCGCAACAACTGGTACCTGGTCAGCGGCGCGATCGCCGACCAGCTCGAGGCGCGGCGCGGCGGCCGCATGAGCGGATCGGCCCAGGCCACCACCGAGGGTGACCGCACCATCTGGATCACCGGCCTCGGCCAGTTCGGCGACGTGTCATCGAACGGCACGGCCGGCTACAGCAGCTCGACGGGCGGCGCCGCCGGCGGCGTGGACATGGCATTCGGCCCCGACCTGCTGGCCGGCGCGGCGTTCGGCTTCACCAACCAGTCGACCTCGGCGAAGAACGCCGCCTCCTACACCGGCCAGGCGCTGCAACTCATGGTCTACGGCGGTGCCCGGCGCGGCATCGGGTTCCTGGAGGCGCAGGCCGGCGGCGTCTTCACCGAGGGCACGGCGACCCGCCCGCTGGGCCTGTATGGCGCCCAGGCCAAGGGCGACACCGGCGGGTCCGGCGGTGGCGCCAGCCTGCGCGCCGGGGTTCGCCTGCCGGTCGGCGCCTGGCAGGTGGAACCCAGCTTCATGCTGGCCGGTCTGGGCCTGTCGCAGGGCAGCCTGACCGAGAGCCAGGGCGGCGCCGGCAACCTCGCCATCGCCGGCGCCTCCATCGGCAGCCTGCAGACCCAGCTCGGCGTCCGAGCGGAGCGGCGGTTCGCGTTGGGCGAGGGCCTGTCGATCGTGCCGGCGGTCCAGGTGGGCTGGCTGCACGAATACCTGGACACCGCGGCGACGATCGGTGCCGCGTTCGTCAGCGCACCCAGCAGCACCTTCGGCGTGCAGAGCGCGACGATCGGGCGTGACTGGGCGGTGCTCGGCGTGCGGGCGGCGCTGGACACGGCGGGGCCGGTCTCGGGCTATGCTGGCTACACCGGGATGGTCAACGGCAGCGCGACCGCGCAGACGGTGACCGCTGGCGTGCGGGTGGTCTGGTAGGGGGCGCGGTCAGGCCTGTTTCAGTTCGATCAGGCTGCGGCGGATCTTGCGGCCGCGCTCGACCTTGTCCTCGATATAGGCGGCATCGCCCCAGCGGACGGCGCGGGCCATCGCCTGCGCGTCCTCGGTGAAGCGCGCCAGCATCTCCAGCAGCGCCTCGCGGTTGTTGAGGAAGATGTCGCGCCACATCACCGGATCGCTGGCGGCGATGCGGGTGAAGTCGCGGAAGCCGGAGGCGGCGAAGTTCAGCACCGCCTGGCGGCTCTCGGCCTCCAGGTCGTCGGCGGTGCCGCAGATGGTGAAGGCGATCAGGTGCGGCAGGTGGGAGACGATCGCCAGCACCCGGTCATGATGCGCCGGCTCCATGCGCCTGGTCATCGAGCCGCAGCGACGCCACAGCTCCTCGACCTTCGCGATGGCCGCCTCGTCGGTGCCGGGCGGCGGGGTGATCAGCGCCCAGCGGCCCTGGAACAGCGTGGTGAACCCGGCATCGGGGCCGGAGTGTTCGGTGCCCGCCAGCGGATGCGCGGGTACGAAATGCACGCGTTCCGGCACCAGCGGCCCGACGTCGCGGATCACGCTCTGCTTGGTCGAGCCCACGTCGGTCAGGATCGCCCCGGGCGAGAGGACCGGCGCGATCGCCTCGGCCAGCGCCGCGAAGGCGCCGACCGGGGCGCAGAGCATGACGCAGTCGGCGCCCGCGACCGCGCGGGCCGGGTCGAGCTCCACCCGGTCGGCGATGCCCAGCTCCATCACGCGGTCGAGCGACTTCTGGGTGCGGGCGTTCACCACGATCTCGGCGGCGATGTCGCCACGCTCGCGGGCGATGCGCGCCACCGAGGAACCGATCAGTCCGATGCCAACCAGCGCCAGGCGCCGGAACAGCGGTTCAGCCACGTCGCTGGCCCATGAACGCGGTCAGGGTCTCGATCACCAGGCCGACCTCGTCGGCGGTGCCGACGGTGATGCGCAGGCAGTGCGGCAGCCCGTAGCCGCCGACCTTGCGCACGATGATGCCGCGGCCGCGCAGGAAGGCGTCGGCCGCGTTGGCCACTTCGGGCGTGCCGAAATCGGCCAGCACGAAATTGCCCTCATGCGACCAGACGGTGATGCCGGCGGCGCGCAGCCCGTCCGCGAGGCGGGCACGCCAGAGCGTGTTGTGGTCGCGCACCTTCTCGACCCAGCCGGGTTCCTGCAGCGCGGCGATCGCGGCGGCCTGGGCCGGGACCGAGACGTTGAACGCCTCCCGCACCCGGTTCAGCACGTCGATCACGGCGGGCGGGCCATAGGCCCAGCCGACCCGCATGCCGCCCATGCCGAACACCTTCGAGAAGGTCCGCAGCATGACGGTGTTGTCGGTGGCGCCGACCAGTTTCTCGCCGGCGTCGTAGTCGGACCGGTCGATGTATTCGGCGTAGGCGGAATCGAGCACGAACAGGATGTCGGGCGGCAACGCGGCGCGGAAGCGGGCGACGTCGTCCGCCGGCACCATCGTGCCGGTCGGGTTGTTCGGATTGGCCAGGAACACGAGGCGCGTGCTGGGCGAGACCGCCGCCAGCATGGCGTCGAGATCGGCGGTCAGGTTGCGCTCCGGCGCCTTGACCACGCGGCTGCCCGAGGCGGTGCCGGCGATCTGGTAGATCATGAACCCGTGTTCGGACATGACGATGTCACGTCCCGCGCCGCCATAGGCATGGCACAGCAGCCCGATCAGGTCGTCCGACCCGGTGCCGCAGGCGATCCGCGCGGGGTTGAGGCCGAAGCGGCGGCCGATCGCCTCCCGCAGCCGGTCGGCGCCGCCGTCCGGGTAGCGGAACATCTCCTCGGCGATCGCGTGATAGGCGGCGAGCGCGCCGGGCGGTGCGCCGAACGCGCCCTCGTTGGACGACAGCTTGATCGTCCGGTTGACGCCGGGCAGGTGGGATTCGCCGCCGACATAAGGCTGCACACCCAGGACTTCGGGGCGCGGCTGCGGTCCAGTCATGCGTCGGCTCCCACCGGGATCGCGTAGCCTCCGAGCAGGAGGGTGTGACGGAAGAGCGGGAGGGCCGCGAGGCGGGTGTCGCCTTCGGGTACGGCGCCCTCCACCTCGACCAGCACCTGGGCGTCCGGCGCGCCGGGGGGGCGGCACAGCACGATCGAGACGGGGGCGAAGCCGGCGCTGGTGAGTTCGCTCGCGATCCGCGCGCGGCTGGTTTCGGCGTCGAGTTCGAAGCTCAGGAACGCGCGGTCTTCCCCACTCGGATCCGGTGCGCTGGCGGCGACGACCAGGGCCTGGGCGGTGGGGGCCCCTTCGGGGCGCGCGGTCCAGAACGGCAGGCGGGCGATGATGTACAGCCGCTGGTCGCGCTGCTGCAGGCTGGTCCACCAGGCGTCGCGCGGGGCATCGCCGTCGGTGGGCAGCGGCAGCACGGCGACCGAGGCCGCGCCGGTACGGACCTCATGCAGCGCCTGTCCGGCGCTGCCGAGCACGCGGAGCGGGGTGAGTGCGCCGAAATGCTCGCGGGCGAGCTGGGAGAGGTTGTCGCCGGTGCTGCCGGCGGCCACCGCGACCAGGAAATTCGCCTGCATGCCGGTGGTGCCGGCAAGCATTTCGCGCCAGATGCGGAACAGGGTCAGGCGGGGGAGGCGGCCGTCATGCTGGCGCAGCAGCCGGCGGACGATCGAGGCCTCGCGCCCCGGCCGGAAGGCAGCCGGCTTGCCCGAGCGGGCGACGTGCTCGACCACGCGTGCGCGTTCCCGCAGCAAAGCGTGGATCTGGTCGTCGATGCGGTCGAGTTCGGCGCGGAGTGCGGGCAGCCCCCCCGGCCAGCCATCCTGGGCGGCCGGCGGCGCTTCGGCGCTGTCGGCAGGCGAAGACTCGGCAGGCGGAGAGATCTGGGGCATCGCTCTGGCAAAAAGGGGGTCGGAACTACTAGCCGATGGTCGCTGCCCTGCAAACCCGGCGGTTGCGGGGCCCCGGCACAGGTCCTATGCACTCGACGCGATGGTTCAGACCGATGCACTGGCGAAGATCGAGCACGCAAGTGTGCGTTTCGAGTCGCCGTTCACGCTGGAATGCGGCACGACGCTGCCGAACCACACCGTTGCGTTCCGCACCTACGGGAGCCTGAACGCGGCGCGCAGCAACGCGGTCCTGATCTGTCACGCGCTGACCGGCGACCAGTACGTGGCGGAGCGCCAGCCGGTCACCGGCAAGCCGGGCTGGTGGGAGATGATGGTCGGCCCCGGCAAGCCGATCGACACGGACCGGTATTTCGTCATCTGCGCCAACGTGCTGGGCGGCTGCATGGGCAGCACCGGCCCGCGTGAGACCCGGCCCGTAACGGCCGGCGGCGACGGCGCGCGGCCCTGGGGCACCGATTTCCCGCCCGTCACCATCCGCGACATGGTGCGGGCGCAGAAGCAGTTGATCGAGCATTTGGGCATCGCGCGGCTGTTCGCCGTGGTCGGCGGCTCGATGGGCGGGATGCAGGTGCTGGAATGGGCGGCGCTGTATCCGGAGGCGGTGTTCGCGGCGCTGCCGATCGCCACCGCGGCGCATCATTCGGCGCAGAACATCGCCTTTCACGAGGTCGGGCGACAGGCGATCTTCGCCGATCCCGACTGGCAGGGCGGCCGCTACTGGGAGAGCGGGCGCATTCCGGCCCGCGGCCTCGCGGTGGCGCGCATGTGTGCGCACATCACCTATCTGTCCGAGGAAGCGCTGACCCGGAAATTTGGCCGCCGGCTGCAGGGCGCGCCGAAGGACAATGCCGAAGCGATCAGCCTGTTCGGTGAGATGTTCGAGGTGGAGAGCTATCTTCGCCACCAGGGCAGCACTTTCGTGCAGCGCTTCGACGCGAACAGCTACCTGACCATCACCCGCGCGATGGACTATTTCGACCTCGCCGCCGACTACGAGGGGGACCTGGCGAACGCCTTCCGCGGCACGCGCACGCGTTTCCTGCTCGTCTCCTTCACCTCCGACTGGCTGTTCCCCACCAGCCAGAGCCGCGCCATCGCGCGCTCGCTGAACCGCGCCGGCGCGAACGTGTCCTTCGTGGAGATCCCGTCCGACAAGGGGCACGACGCGTTCCTGCTGGACGAGCCGGACTTCCATCGCACCGTGGCCGGGTTCCTGCGCGGCTGCGCAGTGCATGCGGGCCTCACGACATGAGCACGCATGATCCGGTCCGCTTCGTCGCCAAGAACATGCGGCTCGACCTCGCGCTGATCGCGGACATGATCGCGCCGGGGTCGCGCGTGCTGGACATCGGGTGCGGCGACGGCACGCTGATCGACCACCTGTTCCGCACCAAGGGCTGCGACGCGCGCGGCATCGAGATCGACATGGCGGAGGCGACCCGCGCGGTCGCGCACGGGTTGCCGGTGATGCACGGCGATGCGGACAGCGACCTGCAGCACTATCCGGACGGCGCGTTCGACTACGTCGTGCTGTCGCGCACCCTGCAGGCGGTGGAGCGACCACGCGCGGTGCTGGCGCAGATGCTGCGCATCGGCACGCGGGCGGTGGTGAGCTTCCCGAATTTCGGCCACTGGCTGGTGCGCTGGCAGTTGCTGTCCACCGGGCGGATGCCGATGACCGCGACCTGGGACCGGCCCTGGCACGAGACGCCCAACATCCATCCGTGCACGATCCGCGACTTCTTCGCCCTGTGTGCCGAGGAGGGCTACCAGGTCGAGACCTGGCTCGCGGTGGACGATGCGGGGCGCCGTGCGCCGTGGCGGCGCTTTCCGGGGCTGGCGAACCTGTTCGGCGAGCAGGGATTGTTCGTGCTTCGGCGGCTTTGATCCAGGTCAAAACGTCTGGATTCGGACCTTACTGTCTGGTAGGCTGATGCCCAATCAAAACAGCAGCAGGGACCGTCGAGATGCAGTACTGGATCGAGCTGAGCATGGGCACGGCCGCCGCACTGGCGAGCATGGTCGTGGCGGTCGAGGGGGTGCGGATTTTCGCGTCCTGGCGGCGCGCCCGCTGATCCGACCGCCGGTCGCAGCGGCCCCCGTCTGTCGGGGCCGGATACCGTCCCACCGCGCCACCGTCCCACCGCGCCACCGCGCCACCGTCATGGCCGAGCCTACGCAGGCCGGGGCCGGACACCGCCCACCGTCATGGCCGGGCCCGACCCGGCCATCCCTCCCGGTATGGGGATGGCCGGGTCGAGCCCGGCCATGA
>JAFKLG010000112.1:0-22787 GCA_017304945.1 Rhodospirillales bacterium | reverse complement strand
GAGACGGCGGGTCCCGCCATGACGAGAGACGGCGGGTCCCGCCATGACGAGAGACGGCGGGTCCCGCCATGACGAGAGACGGCGGGTCCCGGCCATGACGAGAGACGGCGGGTCCCGCCATGACGACGGACGTCGAGCCCGGCCATGACGGGAGACGACGGACGTCCGGCAGGTCAGCGCGGCAGGAGCTTTCTCCACACCGCCCGCTGATCGGCCCGCAGCCTCCCCTCCGCATCCCAGATTCCGCTCGGTTGCTCACCGGAGTTGTCGTCGGATCCGGCCCACCACCACACGCAACCGATCGGCTGGTCCGGCGGGGTGAAACGGGGGCCGCCGGGCGCCTCGCCGTTCATGTAGGCGGTCAGCGTGTCGGCCCAGGCAGCCGAGGTCGGCCCCTTCATGTTGGAGGCCATCTCCCCCACCAGCACCGGCGCGATCCCCTGCATCACCAGATAGCCCCAGGTGCGGTTCATCTGCGCGACCTTCACCGGCCCGCTGTCGGGATGGTAGCCGGCGATCTCCGCCGGGTAGTCGTGCACCGAGTAGACCACCTTGCCAGGGGTCGGCAGCACCACCGGCAGGCGAGCGGCCAATGACAGGTCGCCCCAGGGCGCCGGGGCGCCACCCGCAAAGCTGCGGGTGTAGTTCTGCGGCCCCTCGCAGATGATCAGCTTGTCCGGATCCACTGCCTGGATCGCACGGCCCACACGCTCATACATCCAGCGGATGTTGTGGTCGGGGTTGCGGCTTCCGGCCTCCCAGGTGCTCATGCCGGGATAGGCCAGGGGCTCGTTGCGGAGATCGTAGCCGATCACCGTGGGATTGCCGCGGTAATGCTCCGCCATCGCCACCCAGTCGGCGACGAACTTCGCATCGGTCACCGTCCCCGGCGTGCCGCACCCATCGGTGCCGTCCGAGGCGCCGCCCAGGTCGTACCAAAGCCCGTTCTTCTGCTGCGCGACGCACATGCCGCGCAATCCCTCGTTGTAGTGGTTGTCGAGGATGACGCGCAGCCCGATCGGGCCCGCGGCGGCGACGATGCGGTCGATGCGGTCGACATCCCCCAGGCGCCGGCGGTTGCCCCAGGAAATGCGCAGCGTGTTGAACCCCGCCGCCTTGATGCGCGCGACGTCGCGCGAGACGTCGGTGAACACGCCCACGCCCATGATGCGCACCGGCGTCCCGTCCGCCGCCACGATCTGGCTGCCACGGGTCGAGAACGGGCCTGGAGGAAGCATGGAGTCGGCGCGGGCGGCCGCGGGCAGCAAGCCGGCGAGCGCGGTCAGGAGCAGGGCTAGGAGGCGTGGTGCGTGACGCCGGCGAGCGTGTCCGCGGTTCCAGGTCTTTGCAGGCATGTGCGAACGTTCCGGTCGCCCTCTCACCCCGGCCCTCTCCCGCAAGGGGAAAAGGGCGTGGCGGATGGGGTCAGTTGGTCACCTGAATCATCTGGCGCACGCGCGGGTAGACCTCGCGCGCCCAGCGGCTGCCGCTGAACACGCCGTAATGGCCGACGCCGCTCTGCAGGTGATGCTGCTTGCGGCCGACCGGCACGCCGGTGCAGAGGTCGAGCGCCGCCATGGTCTGGCCGATCGCGCAAATGTCGTCGCGCTCGCCTTCCACGGTCAGCAACGCAGTGCGGCGGATCGCGGAAGGCTTCACCCGCTCCCCGTGCCAGGTGAGCCGGCCCAGCGGCAGGTGATGGTCCTGGAACACACGTTGCACGGTCTCGAGGTAGAACTCGGCCGGCAGGTCCATCACCGCGTTGTACTCGTCGTAGAACCGGCGATGCGCCGCGGCGCTGGTGGAGTCGCCGCCGACGAGGTTCCGGAACTGCCCGACATGCGCGTTGATGTGCCGGTCCAGGTTCATGCTGAGGAAGGCGGTGAGCTGCATGAAGCCCGGATAGACGCGGCGATGCGCGCCGGCGTAGCGCCAGGGGACGGAGGCGATCAGGTTCTTCTGGAACCAGTCGAGCGGCCGCGACTGCGCCAGCTCGTTGACCTTGGTCGGATTGATCCGCGTATCGATCGGCCCGGCCATCAGCGTGAGGCTGTTCGGCTGCGCGGGGTTCCCGGTCTGCGCCATCACCGCGACGGCGGCGAGCGCCGGCACCGCGGGCTGGCACACCGCCAGCATGTGGCTGCCGGTGCCGATCGTCTCCAGGAAGCGGATCAGGTGGTCGACGAAGTTGTCGAGCCCGAAGGAGCCGGCCGATAGCGGCACGTCGCGCGCGTTCTTCCAATCCGTGATGTACACGTCGTGTTCGGGCAGCAGGACCTTCACCGTCCCGCGCAGCAGTGTGGCGAAGTGGCCGGACATCGGCGCGACGACCAACACGCGGGGCTGCACGACCGTGCTGTCCTTGCGGAAATGCAGGAGTGTGCCGAACGGCGTTTCGTCGGCCGCCTCTTCCGTCACGGCGACCATCTGATTGCCCACCCGCACCGACTCGAACCCGAAGGGTGGCCGCGCATGGGTCAGGCCGGAATCGGCGATCAGGTTGGCGATCGCGCCGAGATGCCGGATCGCGGCGGGGGTGTAGGCGCCCATGTCCCAGGCGCGCGCAAGGCTGGCGCCGAACCGCGCGGCCGTGCGCACCGGCGCGAGCAGATCCACCTGCGCCTGATAGAACTCATAGAGCATGGCCGAACTGGTCACCGTCGATCGGCCAGCGGACGCGGATCACGCATCGGAACCCCTCGCCAAGCGCCGGCTTGACTGGCACTATTGCGGCGCAGCATGGCAAGTCGCGAGGGGGTTGTCACCATGGCCGCAGCCACGCTCTTGATCAGCAGCAAGAACTACTCCTCCTGGTCGTTGCGCGGCCACCTGCTCGCCCGTCTGGCGCGGCTGTCGTTCGAGGAGAAGGTCGTTTCCCCCGACGATCCCGCGATGAAGGCGGAATTGTTGCTTCAGGCATCGTCCAACCGCGTTCCCTGTCTCGAGCACGAGGGTGTCCTCATATGGGACGTCCTGGCAATTGCCGAATACCTGAACGAGACGTTTCCA
This sequence comes from Rhodospirillales bacterium, assembly GCA_017304945.1. Taxonomy (GTDB): domain Bacteria; phylum Pseudomonadota; class Alphaproteobacteria; order Acetobacterales; family Acetobacteraceae; genus Rhodopila. The sequence continues at coordinate 19,778 of JAFKLG010000112.1, read as the reverse complement.
AAGGCGAAAATGCTCCCCGCGGACAAGGTCGCGCGAGCGCGCTGCCGTGCGGTGAGCGGGGAGATGCACTCGGGCTTCTCGGCGCTCCGCTCCTCCCTGCCGATGAACCTGCGGCTGCATCGGCCGGGCTTCCGCCTGTGGTCGGCGGCGCAGACGGACGTGAATCGAATTGTCGAGATCTGGCGGGACTGCCTGACCACCTGGGGTGGGCCGTGGCTGTTCGGCGGCCACCCGACCATCGCGGACGCGATGTATGCGCCGGTGGTGACCCGGTTCCGCAGCTACGACGTGGCGCTCGACGCACCGTGCGAAGCGTACGCCAGGCACGTGATGGAATGGGAGCCGCTGCAGGAATGGTACGCGGCGGCGATGGAAGAACCGGAACAGATCGAGGAACTCGATATCGAGTTCTGAGCCGTCGCCACCGGCTGGCGCGCGATCGGGTCGAGGCCTCGAGTCGGACGCCGCCGAGTGGCTCGACGCGCCGCCATCAATACTCGAACTGGTAGGTCAGGCCGACGCTCGCCGCATCGCCGCTGCCGGTTGCGCCCGTCGCCGAACTCGTGCCGGAGCCGGCGGTCGCTTCCGCCTTGAGCCCCTTGGCGAGGTCGATCTGCACCGTCGCCTGTGAGCCGGTGCCCGAGGCGCTCTGTTTGGCGCCGACATACACGCCCGGCGCCACGTAGCTGCCCGCCTCCAGCGCCGGGTTGCCGTTGCTGCTGGAGCCGACCGACAGCCGGTCGAGGCCGAGTGCGCCCCTGATCCCGGCGAGCGGGTCGCCGACCCCGCTGGTCGCGCCGGACAGTTCCGCGAGCGCCGCCGCGATCTGCGCGATCTGGAAAGCGCTCAGCTTCGAGGTGCTGGTGTTGAACAGCAACTGCGCCAGGATCTCGTCCTGCGGCATGTCGGGAACGCTCGACAGCGTGATCTTCGGGTCGCGCGCGCTGCCGCTGATGGTGAGCGTCGCCGTCAGTGCCGAGGTGACGTTCTGGGCCACCAGGTTGATCGCCGGATCGGTGATGCCGGCGCCCGTGAAGGTGACGCTGCCCTGGGTGAAGGTCAGCGTCTGGCCGATCACGCTGAACGTGCCGCGGATCAGGTTGAGTCCGCCATCCGGCTGCGGATTGGCCGCGGTGCCGCGGATGCGGATCCGCCCGCCCAGCTCCACGTCGATGCCGCGGCCGCGGATGAACACCTGGTTCGGTGCGTCGAGCAGGATATCCAGCGCGAGATCCAGCGGCTTGGCCGGCGGCGCCGGCTTGGGCAGCGGCGCGCCGGCGACACGGGTCGGGATCACCGCGACGCTGGACGGCAGCTTTTCGGGCACGCGGATCTCGGCGCGGCGGACATGCACGCGGCCGGAGGCGGAGAGCGCGCCCTGTACTTCCCCCCGCAGCCGCAGGTCGAGGTCGATGAACGCGGTCATCAGGTCGCTCGACAGCGGGCGGGCGTTGTCGGCAGTGATGTGCAGGTCGATCGGCATGGCGCCGCCCAGCCCGATCGTGCCGTTGCCGCTCATCGTGCCGGGGCCGGCGCGGGCGGTCAGGCTGGTCAGCCGGATCGTGTCGCCGGCCGCCTCGACGAGGGCGGTGACCGCGGTCAGGTGGACACCCATCGGCGTGTCCTCGATCTCGCCGTTCGCCAGCCGCGCGGTGCCATTGACCTGCGGCGCGGTGGCGGTGCCCGAGATCGTGGCGTCCATGGTCAGCCGGCCGCGCACCCGCCGGCCATCGGCGGCCAGCAGCGGATCGAGCAGTGCCAGGTCCACGAGTCCGGCGCTGCGCAGGTTCATCGGGCCGGTCGTGGACAATGGCGCGGTGCCGGTCACCGTCAGGCGCGAGCTGCCGGCGGTCAGGCGGGTGTCGACCTGCGCGCTGGTGCCCTGCAGCGTGGCATTGGCGGTCAGGTTGGCGGGCGGCAGGGTCTGGCCGGGCCCGTTGCGCAGATGCAGGCCGGTCGCGGTGAGCCGCGCCGTACCCTCGGGCCGCGCGGGCGTGCCGGTGATCCGCGCGTCGAGGCCGAGTGTGCCGTCGGCGGCGTAGTCGGGGGCGACCACGGCGGCGAGGTCCGCCGGCAGGTTGCGGATGCTGGCGGTGAGGTCGAGCGTGCTGCCGGCACGACCCGCCACGTCGATCACCGCCTGGCGAAGACCGAGACGCAGCCGGTCGAGCGACACGCCGTCGGCGAAGCCGATCCGCACCGGGGCGAGCAGCCGCAGGGTCTGCTGCTTCCAGACCGCCTGCAGGGAGGCGAGCGCGAGCGACTTGTCGGTGACGTTCAGCGTGCCGGCGGTGTCGAGCTTGGCGGCCGATCCCATCAGGTCCGCCGAGTTCGCCGCCACGGTCAAAGCGAGCGCGTCGGTCGGGCCGCGCGCGGTCACTCGCGCATTGCCGCCATAGCCGGCGGCGTTCACCCCATCGGCGACCAGCGTGCCGTCCACCGCGGGCTTGCCGGTGGGATCGGTGATGGTGGCGTTCAGCGCGAGGCGATTGACCGCGGCGGTGCCGGGGATCGCCACGCCCTGCGCCGCCACGGTCAGCTTGGCGGCGCGATCGTCGGCATCGAGCGCGGCGTCGAGGCTGCCGGTGAGCGGCTTGCCCAGCAGCGGCGCCAGATCGGCGAGCCGCTTCATGACGAGGGTGAGCTTGCCGGTGGGCAGCGTCGCGTTCGGGGCGAGGGCGAGCGCGCCCTGGGCCTGCGCCGTCTTCCAGGACAGCCGGTCGATGGTGAGCCGCATCAGCCCGTCCGCTTGGCGGCTGGCGGCCAGCGCCACGTCGAGCGGCGAATCGAGCAGCGTGCCCTGCGCGGTCACGCGCGCCTGCGGCGCGTTCGGCAGGCCGGTGGCATCCACATGCGCGGTGATCTGGCCGGACTGATAGCCCTGGCCGCTCACCGCGCCCTCGAGATCCGCCTGCACGGCGAGGTCGTCGAGCTTGCCGCTCGCATGTCCCTTCGCCTGCAGCCGTCCCGCGATCGAGGGCTGCACGGCGGCGAGGTCCTTCAACGCCACGGTCCAGTCGACGCCGAGAACCTGGTCGGTCAGGCCGCCCTGGGCCGTCACGTCGAGCGCCTTGCCGTTCACCGCCAGCCGCGTCACCCGGATGTCCTGCCCGGTCATGCTGGCGGCGAGGTCGAGTTTCGCGTCGGGGCCGATCAGGGCAGGGACGGGCGCCATGCCGCCGGTAACGCCCAGCGTGCCGGTGAGGGTGGCGGAGGTGGTGTCGCCCTGCTGCGCCGCATCCAGCGTGAGGTCGGTGCGGCCCTCCAGCTCCACGCCGCCGGCGGCGGCGAGCGGCTTCAGGTCCGGTGCCTGCAGCCGGACATGCGCCTTCAGCGGGCCGGCGGTCTGTGCCGAACCGGTGGCATCGAGCAGCGTGTGGTGCAGCGTGAACGTGACCGGCCGGTCGGGCGCGTCGAGCCGCGCGGTGGCGTCGAGGGTGAGCGGGTCGGCGGCCAGCAGGTCGGGCTTGGGGCCGGGGATCTCCACGCCCTCCGCCCGCGCCTTCAACGTGACCTGGCCGGCATTGCCGGCGACGTCCGCCGCCAGGCTGCGGATCGCCGCCCCGGCGGCCTTCAGCGACGCGATCCGCACCGTTCCCGTCGCGTCCGGCGTGGCGAAGGGCCCGTGCACGCGGGCATCGACGTCGACCGATTGCCAGGAGACGTCCGGCCGCGGCGTCATCGCCGGCGCATTCGCGGTGACCGCGAGGTCGGCGGCCTCATGCACCAGGTCCAGCGTGCCGTTCGCCGCTGCCCGCAGCGCGCCGGCCGACAGGGTCAGCTTCGTCCCCACCGCGTCGCGCGGGCCGTCGAGCCGCGCATCGGCCGCGATGGCGCCGAGGTCGGGCAGGCCGGCAACCCCCGAGATCAATCCGTTCGGCGGCTCCTGCACGGTGAGCGCGGCGCGGATATGCGCGGGGTCGATCGCGCCGTCGAGCGTGTAGCGGCCGCCCGCATCCAGGCGCGTGAGCTCCAGCCGAGCCTGGCCGGCCTCCAGTGAGTCGAGCGTTGCCGCCCCACTCACCGAGAGCGCGGCCGCCACGCCCGCCACTGGCTGGGCCACTTCGAACCGCGGAACCTCCAGTGAACGCAGCACCACCCGCACCGGCAGGCTGGTCGAGGAGCTGCTGCTGCTCGTCTCGCCGCTGGTGGGTTCGGAGACCGGCAGGCGCGCAAACGCGGCATGGCTGGCGGCGAGCCGGTCCACCAGCACCTCGCCCGCGACCAATCGGGTCGGCGACCAGTCGAGCACCACGTCGTCGAGCGTCAGGTAAACGCCCTGGGCGTCGGCCACTTCCAGCCGCCCGACCCGCAGCGCGTCGGGAAACCGGCCGGACAGGCCCGACAGCCGCACCATGCCGCCGGTCAGGCTCGCGGTCTCGCGCTCGATCAGGCGCCGGCCGGGATCGACGTTGGCGAGCACGAGGACCAGCACCACCAGCAGCAGCGGCAGTCCGATCAGGATGGCGAGGGTCCAGGCGACCCATTTGAGGACACGGCGCATCAGGGGACGCTCAGAACGCCTGGCCGATGCCGATGTAGAGCTCGAACGAGTCGCCGCCCGGCTGCTTGTTCAGCGGCACCGCCACGTCCAGCCGGATCGGCCCGATCGGTGTGTAGTAGCGTGCGCCCACGCCGGCCCCGACGCGCCAGGCATCGGCGAAGGGGCCGCCGGTCGCGCTCACCTGGCCGGCATCGACGAAGGCGGCGACGCCGTAGTTGTCCAGGATGCGCTGGCGCAGCTCGAACGTGCCGGCGGCGATCGAGGTGCCGCCGATCGGCTTGTTGTCGGCGAATTGCGGCCCGATCGACTGATACCGGTAGCCGCGCACGGTGCCGCTGCCGCCGGCGTAGAAACGCTGGTCCGGCGGCAGGCCGAACACGTTCACGCCGGTCGCGCCGCCCACGAGGCCGCGCAGCGCGATCACGCTCCGCCCGTCCTGGAACACGTCGAGATAGGTCGATCCAGCCGCCTGCATCAGCACGAAATCCGAACTCGGGTTGCTCATCGCATGGATGGGCGTGACGGTGAACGCAGCGCGGATGCCATTGGTTGGGTCGAGCAGGCTCGTGGTGCTGTCGTATTTGAGACTGACCGGCAGGCCGATCAGGTTGTAGTGCCGGGTCACGCCCTCCTGCGTGATCGATTCCTGCTCTCCGAAGATGCCGAGGCTGCCGGTCCAGTCGCCCCAGAGCTTGCGGTTGACGGCGGCGCGCTCGATCAGCGCCGTCTGGTCATAGGCCTGCAGGCTCTGCTTCAGCGCCTGCAGGTCGAGCTGCAGCGACTGGTCGCGGGCCAGGAAGTCCGGCTTGATGAACTGCGCCCCGAACGAATAGCCCGGCTTGGTCAGCGCATTGCCGCCCAACTGCATGGCACCCGTCAGGTTGAGCTGTTCGGCGTTGCCGAACAGGTTGCGATGGTGCCAGCCGACGCTGGGGCTCAGCCCCACGTCGGTGGCGTAGGACAGGCCCAGGTCCACCGCATGCAGCGGCCGCTCCGTCACCGCCACTGTGACCGGCAACTGCCCCTGCGCGTCGACCTTGTCCGCCGGCTCCATGCGCACCACCGAGAACACGCCCAGCGACGCGAGATCCTGCCGCGCACGATCGAGCAGCGCCGGACTGTACCGGTCGCCCTGGTGCAGCAGCAGGCGCTGGCGCACGAAGGACTCGTTCATGTCCTTGAGGCCGGTGATGGTGATCGGGCCGATCGACGCTTCCGGCCCGCTCTGCACGTCGAAGGTGACGTCCAGCGTGTTGCGGTCGAGATGCAGCACAGCGGCCGGCAGCTCGACCTTGGCGAGCGGATAGCCGCGTGCCCGCACCGCATCGAGCAGACGACCCTGCGCGGTGACGACCTCGGCCGCCATGGCCGGTGTTCCGGCCTCCAGCCCCAGCCCGTCGGCGGCACCCTTGGGCACGCTGCCCTGCACCTGGATCGATCCGAACGTGAATTGCGGCCCCAGATCGAAATCCACCGCGACCTTCGCCGGCGGCGCGGCCGGCATCGCCGCGATCGTGTCCACCAGCTCGGGATCGTCGAGCGGCTTGCCGGCGATCGTCACCCGCACCGTGGCCTTGTAGTACCCATAGCTGTGCAGTGCCGTCTGGAAGCGCTGCACGTCCTGCCGTGCCCGTTCCACCAGGGCGAAGCCACCGGCCGGGGCGCTCTTCTGCAGCGAGATCAGGTTGGCGCTGTCCCGCAGCGCTCCATCCAGCGCACCGTTGCCCGTGGGTTGCAGCGTCACGTCATAAGGCTGCGGATCGGCGGCATGACTGCCTGGCGAGAACACGGACGCGCAAAACAGGACGAAAGCTGCACGGCGAACAGACAAGCGCATGTCGGGAAGCTTACCCCGAATCGCGCGCCCGCGAAGTTCGTGGAACGGTCACGCTTGCGCCATTGTCCGTTCACGGTTGGCACGGTATCGAAGCGTCATGCGCGATTCACGGCGAACAGCCCCGGACCAGCCGACCCATCTGGCACGGCGGCCTCGGATGTTCGCCGGCGGTGACGACTTCGCGGGCTCGCCGCTCGATGGCCCGCTGGCGGGCGGACGCTACGGCGTGGTCCGCCGCGTGCGCGCCATTCGCCGCGGCGTCATCATCCTTCTCTGGACGCTCGTCGGCATGCTGGTCCAGGCCGGCTGCCTGCTGCTGCCGGGTCGGCCGAAGATCGCGTTCGCGCGCATCTACTGGTTCGTGTTCGCCCGCCTGTTGGGCGTGCGAGTGCGGGTGATCGGCGCGCTGGCCAGCCAGGCGCAAGGGCGGCCGGTGCTGTTCGTCTCCAACCACTCCTCCTGGGTGGACATCCCGGTGCTGGGCGGCGTGCTCGACGCCGCGTTCGTCGCCAAGGGGGAGGTCGGCACCTGGCCCGTCATCGCCACCATCGCGCGGCTGGGGCGCACCGTCTTCGTCAGCCGCCAGCGCGGCAGCACGGCGCGGGAGCGCGACACCATGCGCGGCCGGTTCGCGGCCGGGGACAACATCATCCTCTTCCCGGAAGGCACGAGTTCGGACGGCTCCCGCGTGCTGCCCTTCCGTTCCGCCTTCTTTGCTGCCGCCGAGGCGCCGCCGGGCGGCGAGCCGCCGCTGATCCAGCCGGTCTCGGTGGTGTACGACCGGATCGGCGGCCTGCCGGCCGGTCGCGCCAGCCGCCCGGTGTTCGCCTGGTATGGCGACATGGACATCGCCACGCATTTCTGGCGCCTCGCCCAGCAGAGCGGGCTGCGCGCCACCGTGCTGCTGCACGCACCGCTCGATCCCGCCCGCTTCGCCGACCGCAAGGCGCTGTCCCAGGCGGTGTGGCGCACCGTCGCCGACGGCGCCTCCACGCTGCGGCAGAACCGGCCGGCCCAGCCGCTGAGCGTCGCCGAGGCGATCGACGTCACCGGGAGCGAGCCGGCCTACGCATGAAACGTCATGCGGCGCGACTCACGTCGTGGTTGACAGGACGGCGATTCGTCCTGGCAGACTGCCGGTACTTCTCGGAGGTGACCCCGACCTGCTGCGCTTGACCGCACCGGCCGCGCCGATGATTCCTCCCGCTCCCCACGCCGGATCGGTCCGGACAGGGCGAGCGGAGCATGGCCGATGAACCCGACGGAGAGCAGCACCATCACCCGATCCAACCGCAAGCGTCTGCACGTGATCACCTGGGGCTGCCAGATGAACGTGTACGACAGCGCGCGGATGGCCGACGTGCTCGCGCCGCTGGGCTACGCCCCGGCCGAGACGCCGGACGGCGCCGACATGGTGATCCTCAACACCTGCCACATCCGCGACAAGGCGGCCGAGAAGGTGTTCTCGGAACTCGGCCGCCTGCGCCGGCTGAAGGAGAGCCGCGCGGCGGAAGGCGGCCGCATGATCCTCGCCGTGGCCGGCTGCGTCGCCCAGGCCGAGGGGCAGGAGATCCTCACCCGCGCCCCTTACGTGGATCTCGTGCTGGGGCCGCAGACCTATCACCGGCTGCCCGAGATGGTGGCCCGCGCCGCCCGCGCCGGCGGGGCGGTGATCGATACCGAGTTCCCGGCCGAACAGAAGTTCGATCACCTGCCCGACGAGGCCGCGCCGCAGGGCCTGACCGCCTTCCTCACCATCCAGGAAGGCTGCGACAAGTTCTGCAGCTTCTGCGTCGTGCCCTACACCCGCGGCGCCGAACAGAGCCGGCCGGCCGCCGCCGTGCTCGCCGAAGCCCGCCGCCTGGTCGCCCAAGGCTCCCTCGAGCTCACCCTGCTCGGGCAGAACGTGAACGCCTGGCGCGCCGAGGGGCCGGACGGGCGTGACTGGGGTCTGGGCCGGCTGCTGCGGGCGCTCGCCGAGATCCCCGGCCTGAAGCGGCTGCGCTACACCACCTCCCACCCGCGCGACATGGATGAGGCGCTGATCGCCGCCCATCGCGACCTGCCGATGCTGATGCCGTTCCTGCATCTGCCCGTGCAGTCCGGCTCCGACCGCATCCTGGCCGCGATGAACCGCAAGCACACCGCGGCCGACTACCTGCGGGTGGTGGAGCGGCTGCGCGCCGCGCGCCCCGACCTCGCTCTGTCCTCCGACTTCATCGTCGGCCACCCCGGCGAGACCGAGGCGGATTTCGCGGCGACGCTCGCCCTGGTGCGCGAGGTCCGCTTCGCCCAGGCGTTCAGCTTCAAATACTCGCCCCGCCCCGGCACGCCGGCGGCCGGCGCCCCCGCCCAGGTCGCCGAGGCAGACAAGGACCGTCGCCTGCAGGCGCTGCAGGCCCTGCTGCGCGAACAGCAGGCCGCGTTCAACGCCGGCTGCGTCGGACTGACCCTGCCCGTGCTCTTCACCGGCCCTGGCCGGCATCCGGGCCAGGTGGTCGGGCGTTCTCCCTTCCTGCAGCCGGTGCACGTCACCGGCTCCGCAGGACTGATCGGCGTCGAAGAGTCGGTGCGAATCGCCGCCGCACACCCCAACTCTCTGTCGGGAACCCCTCTCCAGGAGAAATTGCGCGCTTGAGCCACCTCGCTGTCTCGCCGGCGCCTCGGCCGGCCGCGTCCTCCGGCGGCAAGGCCGTCACCCTGCAGTTCAACGACAACACGCTGTTGCCGCTGCTGCTGGGAGACCATGACCGCCATCTCGTCCGCATCGAGCAGGCGCTGGGAGTCCGGCTGTCCTGCCGCGGCAACCGGATCGCCATTGCCGGCGACGCCGCGCGCGTCGATGCGGCGCAGTCGCTGCTGCAGGGCCTGTGGGCGCGGCTCGAGCGGGGCGAAAGCGTGGGCAAGGCCGAGATCGAGACCGCGATCCGCATGGCGGAGGCGGACACCGACCCGCGCCTGCCGCTGTCCGACCTGCCCGCCATCCGCACCCGCCGCGGCGCCGTCGCGGCGCGCAGCCCCGGCCAGGTCGAGTACATGGAGGCGCTGGCCAACCACGAGATGGTGTTCGGCATCGGCCCGGCCGGCACCGGCAAGACCTACCTGGCGGTCGCCCAGGCGGTGGCGATGCTGCAGGCCGGCAAGGTGGATCGGATCGTGCTGTCCCGCCCCGCGGTCGAGGCCGGGGAGCGGCTGGGTTTCCTGCCGGGCGACATGAAGGAGAAGGTCGACCCGTATCTGCGCCCGCTCTATGATGCGCTGCACGACATGATGCCGGCCGACCAGGTGATCCGCCGCATGACCAATGGCGAGATCGAGGTCGCGCCGCTCGCCTTCATGCGCGGCCGCACCCTGGCGCATTGCTACGCGATCCTCGACGAGGCGCAGAACACCACCGCGGCGCAGATGAAGATGTTCCTCACCCGGATGGGGGAGGGCACCCGCATGGTGATCACCGGCGACCTCTCGCAGGTGGACCTGCCGTCCGGCGTCCGCTCCGGCCTGCGCGACGCGCTCGACACGCTGGAAGGCATCCAGGGCATCGGGGTGGTGCGGTTCAGTTCGCGCGACGTGGTGCGACATCCGCTGGTCGCGCGTATCGTGGACGCGTATGACCAGCGCGCCGCAGCGGAAGGCGAGAAGCGACGGGAGGCCCGTCGCTCCAACGAGCAGAGAGATGGAACCGGGAAGTAGTCGCCCCGCGCGAGCGGGGATCCAAACGGACGAGGTGATCGTGGCGGACCCGGCCTGGCGCCGGCTGGTGCCACGGGTCGAGGCCCTCGCGGCCCGCGCCGCGCGCGCGGCCGGCGGGGCGGGTACGATCGTACTGGCCGACGACCGGCAGGTCCGGCGCCTCAACGCGCGCCATCGCGGCCGCAACAAACCCACCAACGTACTGACCTATGAGGAGCCCGCGCCGGAGCTGATCCTGGCGCGTGGGGTGGTGGCGCGCGAGGCCGCCGCCGCCCGTCGCCGCGCGGCGCATCACCTGGCGCATCTGGTGGTCCATGGCGCGCTGCACCTGCGCGGCCATGATCACCACCACCCCGGCGAGGCACGCCGCATGGAAATGGCGGAGGCTCGCATTCTGCATCGCATCGGCGTTCCCAACCCGTGGAGGCGCGGATGAGCGGCTCGAAACCCGCCTTGATCGCGCGTCTGCGCAGCCTGCTGGGGCGTCGCGCGCCGGAACACTCGCTGCGCGAGTCGATTGCCGAACTGGTGCAGGAGGCGGCCGAGGCGCATGACGATTCCGGCGAGCCGCCGGAACTCGACCGGCATGAGCGGGCGCTGATCGCCAACGTGCTGCGGCTGCGGGAGACCACGGCCGACGACGTGATGGTGCCCCGCGCCGACATCGTGGCGATGCGGGTGGACGTCACCCTGCAGCAGGCGATCGAGCAGATCCGCGCGGACGGCCACTCACGGCTGCCGGTGTACCGCGAGCAGCTCGATGAGATCGTCGGCATGGTCCACGTCAAGGACGTGTTCGCCTATGTCGGCCGGCCGGAGGCGTTCCAGCTCGAGAGCATCCTGCGCAAGCCGCTGCTGGTTGCACCGCAGACCCCGGTGCTCGACCTGCTGCTGCAGATGCGCCAGCAGCGCATGCACATGGCTTTGGTGGTCGACGAATACGGCGGCATCGACGGGCTGGTGACGATCGAGGATCTGGTGGAGACGATCACCGGCGACATCTCCGACGAGCACGACGAGCTGGTCGCGCCGATGGTGACCGAACGGGCGGACGGTTCGCTGGACGTGAACGCGCGGATGTCGGTGGAGGATTTCGAGGCGCGCATGGGCCCGGTGCTGACCGAGGACGAGCGCGACGCCGACATCGATACGGTGGGCGGGCTGGTGTTCACGCTGGCCGGGCGTGTGCCGGCCAAGGGCGAGGTGATCAGCCACCCCTCCGGCCTCGAGTTCCGGGTGCTGGAATCCGATCCGCGCCGCATCCGCCGCGTCCGCGTCCGCCGCACCTCCCAGGCGGCCGAGGCCGCGGATTAGATCGTGATCGCTCTGGGCGAGCGGCGCACCATCGTCACGACAGTGCGCCGGGCGGCTCTCTGGATGTGAGCGGGTGACGGGAGCGCAGCTCATGCTGCCTGGCGCTGCCGCTGCAGTCCGTCCAGCAATGGCGTGAGCATCGCGCTTGCCTTCGCATCCAGCACGAACTGCACATGCGTGCCGGCGGTGTCGGCGGCGCGGACGACGAAGGGCAGCAGACAACCAATGCCGCCGAGTGCGAGGGGGTCGGACTCGCCAGCCTGCAACACCGCCCCGCCTAGGCCAGGAACCGCGTCGCCGCCGTAACCCGACGGATCACCGGCACGATATTCGGCACCCCTCGCGCCTCCGCCCCAGGCATCCAGGCGGCCACGATCCGCTGGCGCGGCGGCGGGGGCGTCACCTCCAGCCGGCACAGCGTGCCCGCCTGCAACTGTGCCTCCACGATACACACCGGCAGCACACTGATCCCCGCCCCGGCCGCCACCAGGCTCGCGATCACCGCCACGCTGTCGCAGCTCGACAAAGCGGGCGGGGTCAGGCCGCTGGCGGCGAACCAGTCCATCAGCACGGTGAATAGGTGTGACGGCGGCGGGTTGGTGAAGATCTGCTGCTCCAACAGGTCTTGCGCCGTCAGCCCCGCCGGCAGGTCGAGCGCGGGACTGGCCACCCAAGCGATGGCCTGCTCGCCCAGCATCTGACTGCGCAAATCCCCTGCCTCCCGCGCATCGGACAGGATCGCGAGGTCGAGGTCGCCCTCCCGCAGCCCCGACTCCAGCGCCCGGCTGTTGCCGACCGTCACCGCAATCCGCAGTTCCGGGTCCGTCTCCTTGAGCGATTTCAGCAGCGCCCCCAAGCAGACCATGGCGAAGCCGTCGGGCGTGCCGATTCGCAGCGTCCCGCGCAGCGGTCCACCCAGGCGCAGCCGGCTCTCCAGGTCCTGCACCAGGCCGATGATGCGGCCGGCATATTCGAACGTGGCCGCGCCATGCGGCGTGGTCTGCACCCGGTGCCCGGTCGCACGCGTCAACAGCGGGCGGCCGGTCCGTCGCTCCAGCTCCTTGATGCGGGTGGAGATGGTGGGCTGCGAGACGCTCAAGCGCGTGGCCGCGGCTTGGAACCCGCCCAGGCGGACCACCCAGTAGAACGCTTCCAGCGCGGCGAGACTGCGGACCATCCATCAACTTTCTGGATGATTTCCATGAAGTTTGCAATTTGCCGCAGCAGGGAACCGCACGCTAGCGTCGCCGGATCAAAGCAGTGGGGACGGTCCATGCCATATCACTATGCCAAGCATCGCCGCCCGATCACCGACGCGCTGCGACAGACGGTGACCGAAGACTTGCCGGAAATCGCCGACATCGCCGATCCCGACCTGCGCCACGGTGCAGTGGAGGCATGGGCCTATGCGCTCGCCTGCTCCGACTTCGGCCGCATCACCGACATCCCGCCCGAAGGCAATCCCGGCCTGTCGGTGTTGAAGCGTGGCACGCAGGCCGATCATCTGCGCGGCGTGGCGCATTTGGCGCTGCGCTTCGTGGAGGAGTTCCAGCAGACCAACCCGGAGATCGTGGTCGACCGCGACATCGTGCTGACCGGCGCGCTGTGCCACGACGTGGGCAAGCCCTACGAGTTCGATCCCTCCAACATGAAACGCTGGAAGGCCGATCCGTCCGAGACCGGGCATCCCACGCTGCGCCACTCGGTGTTCGGCGCGCATGTGTGCCTCGCCGTCGGGCTACCCGAGGAGATTGCGCATATCGCCCTCGGCCACTCGCTGGAGGGCCAGCATATCGGCGTCAGCACCGAATGCCTGATCGTCCGCCACGCCGACCACACCTGGTGGCAGGTCGCCGGCGGCCTCGGGCTGCTGAAGCCGGACTCCATGGGCTCCGCCGAACGCATGGTGCGCGCCCGTCCGCTGTCGACCGAGAAGCCCCTCGCCGCCGAGTAACCTGCCCTCAACCCGGAGGTCCCGCCGATGCCCCGACGCTTGCCCGCCCTTGGATTGCTGCTTTCCTCCCTCTGGGCCGGTTCGGCGTTGGCACAGGTGCCGTCGAACAGCGTGCTGGCCAAGGTGAAGAACGAGGGCACGCTGAAGGTCTGCTTCGCGCAGACCACGCCCGATGCATTCAAGGAGCCGAAGACCGGCAAGTGGACCGGGGTGATGGTCGACCTGGCGAACGAGCTGGCGGACTGGATGAAGGTGAAGATCGAGCCGGTGGAGGTGCAGTTCGCCACGGTGATCCTGGCGCTGAACCGCGGCGACTGCGACCTGTTCGGCGCCAGCCTGCTCTACAACGCGCCGCGCGCGATGGAGATCGACTACATCACCCCGTTCGCCGCCAAGGGCATGAACGCGGTGATCAAGGCCGACAATCGGAAGCACTTCACCAAGCCGGAGGACTTCAACCAGGACGGGGTCACGCTCGCCGCGGTAGCCGGCAGCCGCGACTACGAGGTCGCCAAGCGCATCTTTCCCAAGGCCAAGCTCATCGCGCTGAACACGCAGACCGATATCCAGTTGTTCGAGACGGTACGTCGCGGCGATGCTGATGCGGCGTTCGGCAACGGCATTACCATCCGCTGGTGGCTGAAGAGCCCCGACCAGAAATGGGCGACCGTCGCTTTCAAGGATGATTTCAGCACGCAACCCAATGGCTGGGCGATCCGCTACGGCGACCCGGCGTGGAAAGACTTCCTCGATTCCTACGCGCAGTGGGCGCTCGCCAACAACCGCGCGCGCGACCTGTATGAGTCGTATCTGAACCGGGACAGCCAGACCGCGAAGTAGGCCCGCGATGCGCATCGTCCGCCTGCTTTGGGAGTATCGCGACCCGCTGCTGTCGGGCATCTGGATCACCGTGTTGCTGTCGGTGCTGGCAATGCTGATCTCGCTGGCAGTGGGGCTGCTGGCTTGCGCGGGGCTGATGTCCCGTCCGCGTTGGCTGCGCCTGGTATCCCGCCTGTTCGTGGAGTTCGGGCGCAACACGCCCATCATCGTGCAACTGATCTGGGTGCACTACGCGCTGCCCGACATCGTCGGGCTGAAATTCTCCGCCTTCGTCAGCTCGCTGATCGCGCTGTCGCTGCAGACGAGCGGCTATCTGGCCGAGGAATACCGTGGCGGCATCCAAGGCATCGAGCATGGCCAGACCGAGGCGGCACGGTCCCTGGGGCTGTCGCGACGGCAGACGCTGCGCCTGGTGATCCTGCCGCAGGCAGTGGTGCGCATCTTACCCGGGCTGCTGAACCAGTTCGTGACCTGCTTCAAATCGACCAGCATCGTGTCCGTGATCGCGGTGCCGGACCTGATGTACGAAGCGGGGCTGATCGTCAGCGAAACCTTCACCGCGATGCCGATCTATACTTTCGCCGCGCTGGTCTATTTCCTGCTCGTGCTTGGCGTGTCCGGAGGTGTGGGCTGGATCGCACAGCACCTGCCGGGGGCGGGCGGACGAGCGCCGCGTCGGGTGGCCTGATCGCCGGGGCTCGCCGGACCGTGTCACTGGGGATTGCCGGCGCGAGGCCGGCCATGACGAGGGCCGTGGGTCATCGGCCCCCTATCTCCTCCGGCACCGCCGCCACGCCGCGCACCCGCAGCCAGCGCCCGAAACCCGGGGACGCCGTGACCACGCAGAACGGCACCGCCACCACCAGCCCGCCCACGAATGGCAGCGCCCAGAGCACGGCGCCCCAGCTCGCCTGTGCAAACGCCGCCAGGGCCGCCGCGCCGATCAGCGTCTGTGGCCAGAGCAGCCGGAGCGCCTCGCCCCAGCGGACCCCACGTGCGCTGCGGTTCTGCGGCGCCCAGCCCGCCGTCGCCCCCAGCGCCAGCCGCGCGGTTCCGATCGTCTTCGCGACCGTGGTGATCGGGTCGAGCAGCAGTGTGAACAGCGTCTCCGCCGCGATCCCCGCCAGCACGCGCCGGCCGCCGCCATAACGGGCGCGTTCGCGGCGGGATCCGAGTACGCCGGCGTAGCTGAGCCATTTCGGCGCGTAGAGCACGCACAGCCAGGCGGCCGCGAGCGCCAGCGCCCACCCGGCCGGAAACGCCGACTGCCGATCCGTCGCCGCGGCGAGCGCCGCCCCGGCGAGGAACACCAGGTAGAACGGCGTCGACCCGAACAGCAGCATGGCCTGCACCAACTGCCATCGCCCCATCGGCCGCAGCCCCGGATGCCGCAGCAGCGGCCCGTACTGGAAGTTGCCGCCGAGCCAGCGCAGCTCGCGGCGGATGAATTCGGGCAGGGCGGGAGGATTGGCCTCGAAGGATCCCTCTTCCTCCGGCAACAGCCGCACGCCCCAGCCGGCCCCGGCGAGCTGGGCCGCCTCGATCTGGTCGTGCGAGAGGATCGTGCTGCCGTCCGGCAAGGGGGAGAGCCGCGCGTGCTGCCGGAACGGCGCGATGCGGATGGCGGCATTGTGGCCCCAGTAGCAGGCCTCGTCGCCCTGCCACCAGGCGAGCGCGCGCGCCCAGCTTCGCATGCCCGCCCGCATGCCGAACTGGAACAGCCGGGGAAAGCCGGCGGCGGCGGGCAGGCCGACCGTTAGGTGCTGCACGATCGCGAGCTGCGGGGTCGCCTGCAGCGTGCGCACGAGCCGCAGCACGGCGGCGGGCGTCATCTCGGAGTCCGCGTCCAGCACCACCATCACCGTGGCGTCGCCGGCATGGTGGTCGAGGAAGTCCATCAGGTTCCCGGCCTTGAACCCGGCGTTGTCGTCCCGCCGCCGGTAACGCAGGCGCGGCTCAGCGGCGACCGCGCGGCGCTCCGTTTCCGCCAGGGCAGGGTCCGTCGTGTCGGACAGGATCCAGGCGGCGAACGCGTCGCCGGCACCGAGCGCCGCGAGCCCGTCGAGGAGGCGCAGCAGCGGTGGCAGGACGGCGCCCATGTCCTCGTTGCGGACGGTCACCACGATGGCGCAACGCGGCAGAGGGCCGGCGGCGGCGGCGCCTCGCGGCCGGCTGCCCGCCAGCGCGGCGCCGATCAGCCCGTTGGCGGCACACAGGCCCAGCCACGGCGCGGCACCCGCGAACCCGGCCGCCATGAGTCCTTTGGCCCAGGTCCAGCCACCCGGGGCGAGCACCTGCCAGAGCAGCGCGCCCAGCCCGATCACCGCCAGCGTGGCGATCACCCCGACCAGGGCGCGCCGCCAGGCCATGGCCGGTTCGCCGCGCGGCTTGTAGAAGGCGCCATGCCCGCGTCCGACCCGACCGTCGCCGTGATCCTGCCGCCCAACGAAGGCTTCGGACCCGGCCGCAGCGGGGCCATCGGCCTGCTCGTGCATCGGCTGGCGCATGTGCCGGGGTTCCAGACGGTGATCTTCGGGGGACGTCAGGACGGGCCGGCCTATTCCGATGTGGCGTTCCGTCCCGCGCCGCCGATCGCCTGGCTGCCCGGTTCGGTCAATCTCAGATATGTCGCCGCGCTGATCGCGCCACTGCGCCGCCTTCGCCCGGCGCTGATCGAGGTCCACAATCGCATCGGCGTCGCCCTCGCCCTGGCGCGGCTGCTGCGGCCCACGCCGGTGACGCTGGTGCTGCACAACGACCCGCAGGCCATGCGCCGCGGCCGTTCGGCGCGGGAGCGCACGCGGCTGCTGCAGGCGCTTGCCGGGGTGGTCACCGTCTCTCCCTATCTTCGCAACCGCCTGCTGGAGGGCATCGACGCGCCGCCGCGCGCACCGGTGGTGCTGCCGAACTGTCTCGAACTGGCGAGCCTGCCGCCGCCGGTCCCGCGGGAGCGCCTGATCCTGTTCGTCGGGCGTCTGGTCGCCGAGAAGGGGCCGGATGCGTTCGTCGCCGCCTGTGCGGCCGCGTTGCCGAAGCTGCCCGGCTGGCGGGCGGAGATGATCGGGGCCGACCGCTCACGCGTGGACAGCCCCGACACGCCATTCGTCCGGCAGCTGCGTGCCGCGGCGGATGCGGCCGGGGTGGCGATGCCCGGCTATCGCGATCACCCGCAGGTGCTGGCGGCGATGCGCCGCGCCGCGATCGTGGTGGTGCCAAGCCGGTGGGCGGAGCCGTTCGGGCTGGTGGCGCTGGAGGCGATGGCCTGCGGCGCCGCCCTGGTGTGCAGCCCGCGCGGCGGCCTGCCCGACGTCGCCGGCGATGCCGCCCTCTACGCCGATCCCGACCGCCCGGCGGAGTTGGCTGCCGCCCTCTGCACGCTCGGGGGGGACGCCGCGCGGCGCGAGGCGCTCGCCGAGGCCGGAAAAGCACATGCCGGCGAATTCGACCTGGGCGAACTCGCGCCGCGCTGGGCCGCCTTCCGGCGCGCGCGGCTGGGCGGCTGATCGCCCCCTTGCCGCACCCCGGCGGCCTGTGTCACCAGGGAGGTTCGTCGAACAGAGGACTCCCATGGCCGACAGCGATCCCGCACCGCTCCCGCCGAAAGGCAGCCTGATGCAGGGCAAGCGCGGCCTGATCATGGGTGTGGCGAACGAACGGTCGCTGGCGTGGGGGATCGCCGCGGCCTGCGCCGCCCAGGGTGCGGAACTCGCCTTCACCTTCCAGGGGGAGGCGCTGGAACGGCGGGTGCGCCCGCTCGCCGCCTCGGTCGGGTCCTCGCTGGTGGTGCCGTGCGACGTCGCCGAGGAGGCCAGCATCGACGCCGCCTTCAGCGCGGTGCAGGAGCGGTGGGACGGGCTCGATTTCCTGGTTCATGCGATCGGCTTTGCCGACAAGGCGTATCTGCGCGGCCGCTACCTGGATACGCCGCGGTCGGTGTTCCTGCAGGCGATGGACATCTCCTGCTACTCCTTCACCGCGGTCGCACAGCGCGCCGTGCCGATGATGCGCGCCGGCGGCAGCCTGCTGACCCTGACCTATCTCGGCGCCGAACGCTGGGTGCCGCATTACAACGTCATGGGCGTGGCGAAGGCGGCGCTGGAGGCCTCGGTGCGCTATCTCGCCGCCGACCTGGGCGCCGACGGGATCCGCGTGAACGGCATCAGCGCCGGCCCGATCAAGACGCTGGCGGCCTCCGGCATCGGCGACTTCCGCTACATCCTGCGCTGGAACCAGCTCAACTCGCCGATGCAGCGCAACGTCACGATCGAGGAAGTGGGCGGGGCGGGGTTGTACCTGCTGTCCGACCTCGCCGGCGGCGTCACCGGGGAAGTGCACCACGTCGACTGCGGCTACCATATCGTGGGCATGAAGAACCCCGAAGCGCCGGACATCGCGATCGCCGAGGGATGACCCGGCCGTCATCGTCCCGGCCCGACGCGATCCGGCTCGGAGCCGAACCCGCATGAGCCACAACAGCTTCGGCCATCTGTTCCGGGTGACCACCTGGGGCGAAAGCCACGGGCCGGCGATCGGCTGCGTGGTGGATGGCTGCCCGCCACGCCTGCCGCTGACCGAGGCCGACCTGCAGCCCTGGCTCGACCGCCGCCGGCCCGGCCAGTCCAAGTTCACCACCCAGCGGCAGGAGCCGGACCAGGTCCGCATCCTGTCCGGCGTGTTCGAGGGCCAGACCACCGGCACCCCGATCGCGCTGCAGATCGACAACGTCGACCAGCGGTCGAAGGACTACACCGCGATCGCGGCGCAGTTCCGGCCGGGTCACGCGGACCTCGCCTACGAGCTGAAATACGGCATTCGCGACTATCGCGGCGGCGGCCGCTCCTCCGCGCGGGAGACCGCGATGCGGGTCGCCGCCGGCGGGGTCGCGCGCATCGTGCTGGGGCGCGAGGTGCGCATCCGCGGCGCCCTGGTGCAGATCGGGCCCCATCGCATCGATCGCGAGCGCTGGGACTGGGCGGCAGTGGACGACAACCCGTTCTTCTGCCCCGACCCCGGCACCGTGCCGGTCTGGGAGGAGTACCTGTCCGGCGTGCGCAAGGCTGGCTCCTCCGCCGGCGCGGTGATCGAGCTGATGGCCGAAGGCGTGCCCCCCGGCCTCGGCGCGCCGATCTACGGCAAGCTCGACGCCGACCTCGCCGCCGCGCTGATGTCGATCAACGCCGTGAAGGGCGTGGAGATCGGCGAGGGCTTCGCCGCCGCCGCGCTGAGCGGGGAGGAGAACGCCGACGAGATGCGCATGCAGGACGGGCAGGTCGCGTTCGGCTCGAACCATGCGGGCGGCGTCCTCGGCGGGATCTCCACCGGCCAGCCGATCGTCGCGCGCTTCGCGGTCAAGCCCACCAGCTCCATCCTGACGCCGCGCCACTCGGTGGACCGGCTGGGCCACGATATCGAGGTGATGACCAAGGGGCGCCACGACCCCTGCGTCGGCATCCGCGCCGTGCCGGTGGGGGAGGCGATGCTGGCCTGCGTGCTGGCCGACCACCTGCTGCGGCATCGCGCGCAGAACCCCGACGCGCCCACGACCGCCCGCCTGCCGCGCAACTGACGCGGCGCCAGCGGGGGCGGTCCGCTGCGTTAAGCACTCGATAAGTTCCCCGCGTCAGAGTGTCCGGACC
>JAFKLG010000111.1 GCA_017304945.1 Rhodospirillales bacterium | reverse complement strand
ACCCGCCCGCGGCGGCGCCCGGCGGCGCGCCGCTGAACGTGCTGATCCCGGCCAATGGAGAGCAGACCGACCGCCGGCTTCGCGTCATCGAGGCGCCCAGCTACGGCATCGTCGGCAAGCCGGTGACGCTGCGGGTCGCGGTCGAGGATCTGGGCGTGCCGCATCCCACCGGCTCCGCCACCCTGACGATCCGTCGCGACGGGGAGCCGCCGCAGGTCTCCAGCGTGCCGATCGGCAAGGAGCAGCAGGTCGAGATCCCGATCACCCGCGCCGGTCCCACCGTGGTGGAACTGTCCGCGAGCCCGCTCGCGGGCGAGGTCTCGCCGCTCAACAACCGCGCGGTCGTGGAGATCAACGGCGTGCGCGACCGGCTGCGCGTGCTGCTGATCTCCGGCGAGCCGCACCCGGGGGAGCGCACCTGGCGGCGGTTGCTGAAGGCCGATCCGTCCGTCGATCTGGTGCATTTCACCATCCTTCGCCCCCCCGAGAAGGACGATCTGACGCCGCTGAACGAGCTGGCGCTGATCGCCTTTCCGGTGCGCGAGCTGTTCCTCGACAAGATCGGCGACTTCGACCTGATCATCCTGGACCGGTTCCAGAACCGCGGCCTGCTGCCGCTGCCCTACATCGCCAACATCGCCGCGCGGGTGCGCGACGGCGGTGCCCTGCTGCTGAGCGTCGGTCCGGAATTCTCCGGCCTCGCCAGCCTGGCCGCGACGCCGCTGGGCAGCGTGCTGCCGGCCGCGCCGGCGCGCTTCAATGCCGTGGTGAACGGCAAGTTCCGCCCCGAGGTCACCGAACTCGGGCAGCGCCACCCGGTGACCGAGGGCCTCGCCGGTGCCAACCCGCCCGGCGGGGGCGACCCGGAATGGGGCCCCTGGTACCGGCGCATCCAGCCGGCCGACGTGCATGGCGAGACCCTGCTGCAGAGCCAGGATGGCCAACCGCTGCTGCTGCTGGACCGGGTCGGCAAGGGGCGTACGGCGCTGCTGCTGTCGGACCAGATCTGGCTGTGGTCGCGCGGCCATGAGGGCGGCGGCCCGCAGGCGGAGCTGCTGCGCCGCATCGCGCACTGGCTGATGCAGGAGCCGGCGCTGGAGGAGAACGCCCTCACGGCCCATGTCGCCGACGGCCGTCTCTCCATCGAGCGGCGGGCGACCGACCCCGCGCCGCCCGGCGACGTGGTGGTGACCGATCCGGATGGCGGCAAGCAGACCCTGCCGTTGCACGACACCTCGCCCGGCCGCGCGGTGGCCACCCGCGCCGCCACCACGCCCGGCGTGTGGCAGGTCACCGACGGCACCCGCACCGCCTATGCGGCGGCCGGTGCCGCCAATCCGCCCGAACTCGCCGACCTGCGCGCCACCGCCGGCGTGCTGGGACGCATCGCCCGCGCCTCGGGCGGCGGCGTGCACTGGCTGGGTTCGGCCGCCGCGGCGGACATTCCCGACCTGCGTCGGACGGAGGCGGACCGCACCGCCTCCGGCAGCGGGTGGATCGGCCTGGCGCGGCGGCACGACCATGTGGTGACCGGCGTGGCCGGGCTCACCCTGTTCCCCGCCTGGGCGTCGCTGCCGCTGATCCTCGGCCTGCTGCTGCTGGCCTGGCGGCAGGAGGGGCGCTGACCCGCAGCCTTCACGCGGCATTAACCTTCGTATCCGACTTTCGCCCTCCTACGGAGGGATGGGCATGGAAGCAGACGACAAGCGGCGCCGCCTGGGGGCCGCCCACCGCTGTCTCGACATGGAGCGCTGGCGCAGCGCGGATGCCGAATGCCGCGCCCTGCTCGCGAACCAGAGCGACGACCCGGAAACGCTGCTGATGCGCGGCCTGACCATCGCCGCGATGGGGCAGCCGGAGCGGGCGGCGCCGGTGCTCGACCGGGTCGCGCGGGTGCGGCGGGATCGTGCGCATCCGTGCCGCGACCTGGCCGCGATGCGCCCCGCCGTGCCGCGCCGCACGGTGGCGCAGCAATATCGCGCCTGCCTCGCGCTGGCGCCGCGGAACCAGGGGCTGCGCCACGACTTCGCGCGCTTCCTGCTCGACCACGACGAGCCGGTGGAGGCGCTGGCCGTGCTGCGCGGCGCGGAGGACGACGCGACCTCCCGCAACCTGACCGGCATCGCGCTGGCCGAACTCGGCCGCTACCCGGACGCCGTCGCCGCGTTCCAACGCGCAGTGGCGCTGGACGCCGAACCGGCCATCGCCTGGTCGAATCTGGGCCTGATGCTGAAGATCGAGGGCCGTACCGACGCGGCGCTGGCCGCGTATGACGAGGCGATCGCCCGCGCCCCGCGCGACCCGCACATCCGGGTCAACCGCGCGGTCGCGCTGCTGCAAGCGGGCCGCTGGGCGGAGGCCTGGGCGGAGCATGAATGGCATCTGCGCCTGCCCCGGCAATCCGCCCTGCCGCTCGATCGTCTGTTGCCGTCGCTCGACGGGATCGGTTCGCTCGAGGGCGTGACGGTGCTGGTCGTGCACGAGGACGGTTTCGGCAACACATTGCAGTTCATGCGCTACCTGCCCCTGCTGGCCGCGCGCGGGGCGCGGGTCATCGCGATGGTGCCGCCGCCACTGATGCGGCTGACCCGTATGCTGCCCGGCGTCGCGGGCGTGGTCGGGATGGAGGACAAACCGCCGCCCTACGACTTCCATTGCCCGTTCTTCAGCCTGCCGCGCGCCTTCGGGACGACGGTGGAGAGCGTTCCCGCCGCGCCGTATCTCGCGGCGGACCCGGCGCTCAGCGCGCAGTGGCGGGCACGGCTCCCGGCCGACGGGGTGCGGGTGGGGCTGGTCTGGGCGGCGCAGTCCCGCGCGGGGCTACGCGGCGCGGGGGCGCTGGATGCCCGCCGCAGCGCGGGCCTGGCGGCGTTTGCTCCGCTGGCCGGGGTGCCGCACCTGCGCTTCGTCAGCCTGCAGGCGGGCTCCCCCACGCTGCGCGCCCAGGTGCCTCCGGTCGGGATCAGCCTGTGCGACCCGATGGGCAAGGTGACCGACTTCGCGGACACCGCCGCGGTGATCGACAATCTCGACGTGGTGGTCAGCGTCGACACCTCGGTGGTCCATTTGGCCGGGGCGATGGGCAAGCCCGTGTTCCTGCTCGACCGCTACGACAATTGCTGGCGCTGGCTGAGCGGGCGGACCGACTCGCCCTGGTATCCCAGCCTGACGATCTTCCGGCAGGACACGCCGGGCGACTGGGCGACCCCGATGCGCCGGATCGCCACCGCGGTGGCGGCGCTGGCCGGGCCGGAGGCCGCCCCGGTGCCGCGCGCGATCCGGGAGTGCGCGCTGGCGCCGGCGCTCTGACGCCGGGGAGCAGCCGCGCCGCCTGGTGGATGCCGACCAGGGCCCGGACGGCACCGCGCGGCTGGCGCCGTCCGGGGAGCCGAACGGCGCGCCTGCCTCGCGGACTCCGCTCTCCCCTCAGGCGTCGAAGAAGACCAGCGTGCGCAGCTCGATGCTCTCGCGCGGCAGCTTGTCCGCCGGCGCGGTCGGATCGTCGAACGCGGTGTGCGGCATGAACCGCGCGCGCCCGTCGCGGGCCGAGTCGTAGCACTTCAGCAGCAGCACCTCCTCCCGCTGCATCCCCGGCACATAGAACCAGCGATGCGCCGGATTGTAGGTGAGGCCGTAGATCTCGCCGCGCCGGTCGCGATAGATCAGGTCCTGCTCGACCAGATCCCCGGGTGCGACGCTGCGCGTGTCGCACACCGCGAGCGGCGCGTCCTGCAACGGACCGCGGATCGGGCGCCACAGGTTCACGATGGCGAAGCGGCGGCGCAGCAGCGCGTCCGCCTCCGCGCCCATCACGTCCCGCACCCGTTGCGGCCCGGACAGTTCGGTGTAGTCGCCATGGATGCGCGTCGCGGGCTGGCGCGGCGTGCCGGGCGTGCGGTCCTCCACGCCCCATTGCCGCCGCCGGATCGTGTGGTCGAACACCACCACGCGGCTGGCGCCGGTCGCAGCGGCGATCAGCCGCTCCGCCTCCGGGTAGTAGATGCGACGCAGCGCGTCCTCATCGTCCAGGTCGGCGGCGGAGGTCGGCGCCGCGACCAGCGCGAAGCCCTCCTCGTCCAGCGACACGTCGCCGCCGACCGGCCGCAGGTCGTGGATCGGCAGCGTATGGTCCTCGGTCACGATGTTGCTGCGCGCCACACCGGCGGGCGGGTCGAAGGCGTAGGTGTGCGGCCGCTCCGCCATGCGGGCGAAGTAGGTGAGCGTGCCCGGCACATGCGGAAGCTGGGCGATGCGGTCTTCGGTGAGGGCCATGATCGGCTCCTTCTCGGACAACGAAAGGACGAAGCGAACGACGTCGGACGATCCGGCGTCAGGAAACGGCAGGAACCCGGCGCAGCGCCGGCGGGCGGTCGTTCATCGGCCATTGCAGCAGGAACGCGACCAGGCCGATCGCGATCAGCGACGCCCAGGCGATGCTGTAGCTGCCGGTCAGGTCGAAGCTCAGCCCGCCCAGCAGCGCACCGCAGAACGAGCCCAACTGGTGACTGAAGAACACGATCCCGAACAACGTGCTGAAGTGCCGCATCCCGAACAGGCGACCGATGATCCCGCTGACCAGCGGCGTCACCCCCAGCCACAACAGGCCCAGCACGCCGGCGAACACCAGGGTCGAGGCGGAGGTGATGGGCAGCGCCAGGTAGGTCGCGATCGCGACCGTGCGCAGCAGGTAGATCAGCGCGAGCAGCTTGGGCTGGCTGAACCGCCCGCCCAGCACCCCGATGACATAGGTGCCGACGGCGTTGGTCAGGCCGACGACTCCCAGCGCGGTGGCGCTGACGGAGGCGGGGATGCCGCAGGTGGCGAGGAAGGCCGGCAGGTGGCTGGTGATGAACACGAGCTGGAACCCGCAGGCGAAGAACGCCGCCGTCATGGCGAGGAACCCCGGATGCGTCATCGCCTGGCGCAGCACCTGGCCCAGCGTCTCGTCACTCGAGGCTGTCGTGACGGCCGGCGCGCGACGCTCGACGATGCCGAGACAGAGCACGGCCATCACCAGCGCGATCGCCGCGAAGACGAGGATCGCGATGCGCCAGCCCGAGGCGCCGATCAGCCCCTGTGCAAGCGGGGCCAGCAGGGCGGTGCCCAGCGAGCCGGTGGCGGCGACCGCGCCGACGGTCCGGCTGCGGCGATGCTCCGGCACCGCGCGGGAGACGACCCCCAGCAGCACGCCGAACCCGGTGCCGGCCACGCCCACACCCACCAGCAGCCCGGCGCCCAGGCCGAGGCCGACGGCGCCGCCGGCCTCGCCCATGATGAGCAGCCCGGCGGCGTAGGTCAGCGCGGTGCCCACCAGCACCGGCCGCGGCCCGAACCGGTCGGCAAGCGCGCCCACGAAGGGCTGGCTGGCCCCCCAGACGATGTTCTGCAGCGCGAGGGCGAAGCCGAAGGTCGACGCGGAGATGCCCAGCGTGCCGAGCGGGGTCTGGAACAGGCCGAGGCTCTGGCGCAATCCCATGGCCAGCGTCATCACGAGGCTCGCCAGCCCGAGCAGGATCCAGAGCGAGAGGCCTGGGCGAGCGGGCGATGCAGTGGTGGCGGACATCTGTTTCCCTCCTCCCGGCGGGCTTGACCCGGACGAGGGCCACACCGACCTGTGTGGAGATGCTGGGGTGTGCCGGAGCGCTCGGCAAGTCTAAAGTTACACAGACCGGTGTGGAGGCAGATGCGCGTGGCCGACAAGGCTCCGATGGTGGAGCGGATTCTGAACACGGCGGACCGGCTGTTCTACCAGCGCGGCATCCGCGCGGTGGGCGTCGACCTGATCGCGGCCGAGGCCGGGATCAGCAAGCGTTCGCTCTACGACTACTTTCCCTCCAAGGAAGCGCTGATCGAAGCCTATCTCGAGCGCTACACGCTGCCGCTGCCGCAGATCGGGGCCTCGCCCGCCGCGCAGATCCTCGGTGCGTTCGACCGGCTGGAGCGCATGTTCCGCCAGGACGGGTTCCGCGGCTGTCCGCTGGTCAACGCCGTGGCCGAACTCGGCGCTGGATGTGAACCGGTGCGCTCGATCGCTGCACGCTTCAAGGAGGAGCGGCGGGCGTGGTTCCGCGCGCGGCTGACCGAGGCCGGTCTGGTGGACCCGGACGCGCTCGCGCTGCAGTTGCTGCTGCTGTCCGAAGGGGCGATCGCCTCGATGCTGGTGAGCGGTGACGCCGAGGTCGCGCGTGGCGCGCGCGATGCCGCCGCCGTGCTGCTCCGGTCGGCCGGTCTCGACGCCTGAACCCTCGGCGAACGCGGGGCGGATTTGTCGCCGGGGGATGCCGGCCTATACTCGCGGGACCAGCCGGAGGAGCCCGCCATGCATCTGTTCAGACAGCATGCAGTGAAGGACGTCGACGCCGTCTCCAAGCTGATCCCGATCATCGATTACGGCCCGTATTTCGCGGGCGAGCCCGGCGCGCTCGCGCGCCTGGCCGTCGAGGTGCGGGACGCCTGTGAGAACGTGGGCTTCCTCTACGCGCGCAATCACGGCGTGCCGCAGGACGTCATCGACCGCGCCTTCGCCGCCTCGAAGCGCTTCCACGCTTTGCCGCTCGCGGACAAGCTGAAGCTGCGGCTGAACGAGAACAACATCGGCTACCTGCCGATGAACGCCTCGGTGCAGAGCGCCTCCACCGTGCACAAGGCGACGAAGCCGAACCAGAACGAGAGTTTCTTCGTCAGCCACGACCGCGGTGCCGACCATCCCGACGTGATCGCCGGCCTCCCGCTGCGCGGCCGCAACCAGTGGCCGGAGGACATGCCGGAGCTGCGCGCCGACATGATGGCCTATTTCGACGCGCTGCACGCCATGTGCAACCGCATGCTCCCACCCTTCGCCGTCGCGCTCGGCCTGCCGCCGGAGCACTTCGATCCGTTCTTCGCCAACGAGGCGCACGCCAACCTGCGCTTCCTGCACTACCCGCCGCAGCAGGACATGAGCGAGAACACGTTCGGCACCGCGCCGCATACCGACAACAGCTTCATGACCGCGCTCGCGCGCACGGACGTGCCGGGCCTCGCGGTGCGGCTGACCTCGGGCGAGTGGTTCGCGCCGCCGGTGATCGAGGGCACGTTCCTGATCAACCTCGGCAACATCATGCGGCGCTGGTCGAACGACCGGTTCCTGTCGACCCCGCACGGGGTGATCAACGACAGCGGCACCGACCGCTACTCGATCGCCTATTTCCACAGCCCGAACCCGGCGAACACGATCGAATGCCTGCCGACCTGCGTGTCGGCCGACAACCCGGCCCGCTACGAGCCGACCGTATATCGGGACCTCGTGCTGGAGTTCTACCGCAAGAACTACTTCCACCAGCGCGGGCACGAGTCCGAGGCCGCGAAGCGGGCCGTTGGCTGACACAGAAGCAGCGCGAGTGCCCCCGTGTCATGGCCGCCGTTTGATGGCCCCGCGGCGTGCCGTCCCCCGCCGGGTCGCACCGCGTCGTGCGTCGGCCCGCACCGCCGCCGCCGCCCGCCCCTACCGTCATCCGCGGACTTGATCCGCGGATCCTCACCGGCACGAGGCCGGGGAACACGGGAGTGCGTGCCAATAGGGATGGCCGGCTCGATGGCCGGCCATGACGGTCGGGGCGTGGGCGCCCCGTTGGGCTGCGTCGTGAGCCGCCGGCCCGCACCGTCGTCGCCCGTCGGCCCCTACCGTCATCCGCGGACTTGATCCGCGGATCCCCATCGGCACCGAGGCCGGGGAACACGGGAGTGCGTGCTGGTGGGGATGGCCGGCCATGACGGTCGGGGCATGGGCGCCCCGTCGGGCTGCGTCGTCACCCACCGGCCCGCACCGCGTCGTGTGTCGGCCCGCACCGTCGTCACCCGTCGGCCCGCCGCGTCACCCACCGGCCCGCACCGCGTCGTGCGCCGGCCCGCACCGTCGGCACCCGTCGGCCCGCCGCGTCACCCGCCGGCCTGCACCGCGTCGTGCGTCGGCCCGCCGCGTCACACGCCGGCCCCTACCGCCATCCGCGGACTTGATCCGCGGATCCTCACCGGCACCGAGGCCGGGACTCCACCGTGAGTGCGTGCCAATAGGGATGGCCGGCTCGATGGCCGGCCATGACGGAAGAAGTTCGAGTCCCGCCGCTCGACCCGCCGCGCGGACCCCCAGCGCCACGCCGCTCGACCCGCCGCGCGGACCTCCCCGCGCCACGCCGCGCGGATCCCCCGCGCCGCTCGACCCGCCGCGCGGCTCCCCCGAGCCGCGCCGCTCGGCCCGCAGCGCCCCGCCGTCCCGACCTACCGCCCGACGCTCTTCAGCGCCGCGTCCACCGCGTCGCCCAGGCGCTCGACGATCGCGTCCACCTCGGTCGGGGACACGATGTAGGGCGGTGCGACGATGTAGTGGTCGCCCTGCTTGCCATCCAGCGTGCCGCCCATCGGGTAGCCGGCGAGACCCCGCGCGAGCGCCTCCGCCTTGACGCGCTCGTTCAGCTTCAGCCCCGGCTCGAACACCGCCTTGGTGGCGCGGTCGGTGACGAACTCGATCGCCCAGAACAGGCCTCGCCCGCGAATGTCGCCGACATGCCGGTGGTTGCCGAACCGCTCCACCAGCCCGCGCTCCAGCCGCTGGCCCATCGCCTGCACGTTCTCGATCAGCCGGTCCTCCCGGATGATCTTCTGCACCTCGAGCGCCGCGGCGCAGGCCACCGGGTGCGCCTGGTAGGTCTGGCCGTGCAGGAACCCGCCGGATCCCTCCGCCAGCGCCTGTACGATCTTGTCCCCGATCAGCACGCCGCCGATCGGCTGATACCCGCCGCCCAGGCCCTTCGCGATGATCTGGATGTCGGGCGTGACGCCCTCCTGCTCCCAGGCGTGCAGGGTGCCGGTGCGGCCCATGCCGCACATCACCTCGTCCAGGATCAGCAGCGCACCGTGGCGGTCGCAGATCTCCCGCACCCGCTTGAAATAGCCGGGCACGGCGGTCACGCAGCCCGTGGTCGCGCCCACCACCGGCTCCGCCAGGAACGCGGTGACGGTCTCCGGCCCGACGCGCTGGAATTCGGCCTCGAGTTCCTGCGACAGCCGGTCGAGATACTGGGCGTCGCTCTCGTCATCCCGCTTGAACCGGTACGGGAAGCAGGGCGAGACCAGCGAGTGCATCGGGCTCAGGATCGGCTCGTAGGGCGCGCGCCGCATCATGTTGCCGCCGGCCGCGAGCGCACCCAGCGTGGTGCCGTGATAGCTCTGGCGGCGGGCGATCGTGCGCACCCGCTGCGGCTGGCCGATTTCCAGGAAATATTGCCGCGCGAGCTTCAGCGCCGCCTCGTTCCCCTCCGACCCCGAGGAGCAGAACCAGGCGCGGGTCAGCCCGCCCGGCTCGTCGGCCAGCAGCAGCTCCGCGAGGTCTTCCGACGGCTGGTTCGAGAAGGTGCCGGTATGCGAATAGGCCATCGTGGCGGCCTGGCGTCCGATCGCCTCGGCCACCCGGCGATTGCCGTGGCCGAGCGCAGCGACGGCGGCGCCACCGGAGGCATCGATGACCGCGTGGCCGTCGGCGGTGAACAGGGTGACGCCCTCTCCACGAACGGCGATCGGGGGAATGGCACCGGAACGGTGCAGGACTCGGCTCATGCATGGCCTCCGCGGCAGCAGGGACGTCGGACGGGACCAGGCCGGCGCGTCCGTCGCGGAAACACGTCGGGGCAACCATCGAAGGCGTCACTCGATACGGTAGCCTACACGCCTGGTCGCCCACGTGCCTAGAGCACCGCGGCACGTGGACGGGTGGAAAGAGCGACGGGCAGGCCCGCCGATCACCGTTGCTGACGACTCATCGGTGTCCGCTTTTGCCCCTTTCGGAAACGCCGAAGGACTCGGCTCTTAGGCTCGATCGATCCGACGACGAACGAGCGCCTCGGGAAGCGAGGCGAGGAACAGGACAACACAGACGGAAAGAAGGACGATATCCTTGTAGAGAAACTCGCCGGCGAGGTTCCACGCTATGGGATCGGCGGAGAAACTCCATGTGACCACGCCTGGGGTGGTAAAGAAAAACGACCAGGTGATGAAGAACGTGCCGACCCCGAACAATGCGCCGACCGCCGACAAGAGGGGGACGAAAGCTCCCATCGCGAGAAGCGCGGCGGTGGTCAACTCGATGCAACCCAGGAGGTAGGCCTCGCCTCTGACTCCGAAGATCTGGAGCCAGGACACCAACGGACTGTGGGAGATATAGACCGAAATCCCCTCGGCCGACTGGGGCGTGAACTTCTGGATGCCAAACGAGACAAAGATCAGCACCATCACCCATCGAAGGATCGCAAGTGGCCAGTATGAACCGGCACCGCTTTCTGCAATTTTGAAGAATCTGGACATTTTTCGTTCGCTTATCTGACACGTGGGCACTATCGGAAGTCACGCTAGCTTCCATGATCTACTTCGTTTGTCAGATCGGCTCGGTTACACTGAAAATCCACTCAGCATGATCGTAGGTTGCCCGGAAAGCTCGCCACGATGATTGGTAGCGCGCCTGAAGATCAAGCCAGCGGCCGTTCGTTAGCTGCGATGAGCATCTGAATCCACATGGCCGTGCATGGTCTGGGCTGTCCGGTGCAGCCCATCCTCCCGGGCGCCACGCGATCGATCATGCGCCGCGGTCCGCTCAGCCCGTCAGCCTTGTGCCGCCGGACCCACCGGCATGCCGACTTCGTCCAGCAGATCCAGGAACGGCGCCAGGGTCAGCAGGAAACAGGTGAGTTCGGTGACCAGCAGCGTCACGGTGATCGGCAGTTCGATCAGCCGTTCCGCCTTCAGCCGCAACCGGTGGTCGGGGGTCAGATGCAGCCGCCAGCCCTCGGGCAACCCGGTGGGGAGGACGCGCAAGGTCGCGAAGCTGCGTGGCCGCTGATCCAGCGTCCGCTCCCCCGCGGTGCTCGGAATCCGCCCCAGCGCGACCTCCAGCACCAGCCGGCTGGCTCCCTCCGCGTCCTGCAGATGCGCGTGCACGGAGCGGCCGCGCCAGGACAGCAGGAAGCCGGGACTTTCCGCGGTGCCGTTGCGCGGCGCGAGGCGGCCCGATGCGTCGACGGCGAACGGACCAAGGTTGAAGGGCGCATCGAACGGCATGGCCAGGCTCCTGCTGCAGGAGCGACAGTCTTGTCCGGGGAAGGTGAACCATCCATAAACCGGGCCGCATGTCTCTCGCTGACGACATTCGCCACGTGCTGGCGCCACCCCACCCGGCCGGGCGCCCCTTCATTGTGGGCGGCCTGATCGTCGTCATGGTCGGACTGCTGGTCGGGCCCTGGCTCGCCTGGCTGGGCCTGATCTTCACCCTGTTCTGCCTGTTCTTCTTCCGCGACCCCGAACGGGTGCCGCCGCCACGCGCCGACCTATTGGTGGCCCCCGCCGACGGCCGCATCGTCTCGGTGGCGCCCGCGGTCCCGCCCGCCGAACTCGGCCTGGGCGGCACCCCGCGCTGGCGCGTCTCGATCTTCCTGACCGTGCTCAACGTGCATGTGAACCGGGTGCCGGGCGATGGGGTGGTCACCCGCATCGCCTACCGCCACGGCGCCTTCGTGAACGCCAGCATGGACAAGGCCAGCGTCGACAATGAGCGGAACGCCATCGCCATGCGCCTGCCCGGCGGGCAGGAGATCGCGGTGGTGCAGATCGCCGGCCTGATCGCGCGCCGCATCGTCTGCACGCTGCGGGAGGGCGATACCGTCCATTGCGGGGACCGGTTCGGCATCATCCGCTTCGGCAGCCGCACCGACCTCTATCTGCCGGAGGGCGTGCGGCCGCTGGTGGCGGAGGGCCAGACCATGATCGGCGGGGAGACCGTGATCGCCGATCTGACGGCGGCGCCAGCGGGATGAGCGACGCCCCGCGGCCCTCACCGATCGGGCGGCTGCAACGGTACCGACCGCGCCGCCGGCCTCGCTACAAGGGCCCGTCCTTCAACCGGATGGTCCCCAACCTGATGACGTTGATCGGGTTGTGCGCCGGCCTGACCGCGATCCGCTTCGCCATGGAAGGCCGGTTCGGCAGCGCCGCGGTCGCCATCACCGTCGCCGGTGCGATCGACGGGCTCGACGGGCGATTGGCGCGGCTGCTGAAGGCCACGTCCCGGTTCGGGGCGGAGTTCGACAGCCTCTCCGATTTCCTCTGCTTCGGGGTCGCCCCGGCGCTGACGCTCTACATCTGGTCGCTGCAACGGGCGGGCGGCTACGGCTACATGCCCTGCCTGATGTTCGCGGTCTGCATGGCGCTGCGCCTCGCCCGGTTCAACGCGGCGCTGGAAGGCGCGCCCCGCCCCGCCTACGCCTACAACTTCTTCACCGGGGTTCCCGCGCCCGCCGGCGCCGGTATCGCGCTGTTTCCGCTGTTCCTCGGCCTGGAGGCCAAGTCGCTGGGGTGGGAGTGGCTGGTGGCCACCGCCCAGCACCCGCTGTTCTGCGCCGCCACGCTGGTGGGCACCGCGCTGCTCCTGGTCTCCACCCTGCCGATCTGGAGCTTCAAGAACTTCAAGGTTCCGGCGGAATACGTGCTGCCGCTGCTGCTGGGCACCGGCCTGTTCGCGGCGCTGCTGGTCGCCGACCCGTGGGGCGCGATGGCCGCCCTCGTCCTGCTCTATGTCTGCATGCTGCCGTTCAGCATCCGCAGCTTCCACCGCCTGCAGCGGGAGGCCGAGGCGCCGGCGGAGGACGACGAGCCGGACCCAGCCGAACCCATCCCCCCGCGACCGCCGGCCTGAGTCCACGCCGCACGGCGCCGCCCCCCTGACGGCGCCGTGTCTCACAGCGCCTTCCGCAGGAACCAGCGCGTGTGGCCCGGCGGGAAATCGGGCAGCGTGCCGAACACCTCGAACCCCGCCCGCTCATAGACGCGCCGCGCCACCGAGCTGAACGTGTCGATCCACGCCGCGCGGCAGCCGCGGCTCCGCGCCTCCGACTCGGCCGCGTCGAGCAGGAGGGCGGCGAGGCCGCGGCCGCGGGCGGCGTCGGCGACCCAGAGCCGTTCGACATACAGCCAGCCCCAGGCCGTGTAGCCGACCAGCCCGCCCAGCAGCGCCTCCCCGCGCGCGAACACGCCCAGGGCGCGCCGGTCGGACGGCCCGACCCCCGCATGGTTGGCGGCGACCAGCCCCGCCGTCACCGCGGCGACCAGGGCCGGGTCCGGCGTCCCGGTCACCTCGATCGAGGGCGTCATGGGGGCGGGGTCGGGCGCATCATGCCATGAGTGTGCTGGTCGCACGGTCGTACCGGAAGCCGGTTTCCGGCTTGAACCGCCTCGAACCCCATGGGCAGACTGCCGTAACCGGAGACCTCGCCCATGACCCCGACTCGCCGGCGGCTGCTTGCCGCCCCGCTCGCGTTGCCGCTCGCCGCGCCGTTCATCCGCCGCGCGGTGGCCGCCCGCAGCATCACCTTCGCCGCCTATTCCGGCATCTTCCAGGAGAACTACGAGCCGGCCGTGGTGGAGGCGTTCCGCCGCGCCCATCCCGACATCGAGGTCACCTACTACCCGATCGCCAACTCCGCCCAGGCGCTCGGCCTGGTGCGTGCCCAGAAGGCGGCGCCGCAGATCGACGTCGTGATGATGGACGTCTCGGTCGCCAAGACCGGCACCGACGAGGGCCTGTTCGAGCCGCTGCCCAAGGGCTCGCTGCCGGTGCTCGACGAGCTCACCCCCAAGGCGTTCATCGAGGGCGTGGCCGGGCCGGCCGTGCTGTTCGACAACTACGTGCTGCTGTACTCGCCGCCGCAGGTGAAACCCGCGCCCACGTCCTGGAAGGCGCTGTGGGACCCCGCCTATGACGGCAAGATCGCGGTGCAGGCCGCGCCCGATATCGTCGGCATCGCGCTCACCCTGATCGCCAACAAGGTGTTCGGCGGCGGCGACTACCACCAGTCCGTCGCCGCCGGCATCGACGCGATCGCTCAGATGGCGCCGCGGGTGCTGACCTGGGACCCGAAGCCCGACGCCTACACCTTCCTGATCGATGGCACCGCCGCCCTCGGCGTCGGCTGGAACGCCCGCGGCCAGACCTATGCCCGCCAGTCCCAGGGCAAGCTCGGAGTCGCCATCCCGGACGAGGGATCGCTGTTCCAGATCAACACGATCA
Source organism: Rhodospirillales bacterium (assembly GCA_017304945.1). Taxonomy (GTDB): domain Bacteria; phylum Pseudomonadota; class Alphaproteobacteria; order Acetobacterales; family Acetobacteraceae; genus Rhodopila. Next base: position 50,170 of record JAFKLG010000111.1, on the reverse strand, counting down.
ACCTGGTGAAGGGCTCGCGGGAGACGGACGCGGCCAAGGCCTTCATCTCCTACGCCCTCGGCACGGCGGCGCAGAAGGCGTTCACCGAACGCATGTTCTACGGCCCGGTCAACACCAAGGCCGAGATCAGCCCCGAGGCGCTGGCTCGCACGGCCGCCACCCCCGAACGCCTGTCGCGCATGCTGGACGTGGACTGGATCGCGATCTCGAAGATGCGCGATGCCATCACCGACCAGTGGCGGCGGAAGATCCTGCGGGCGCGCTGATCCCGATGCGGCGCACCGCCCTGCTGCTGCTGGTGCCCGCCCTGGCGGTCAACCTGCTGGTCTTCCTCTGGCCCATGCTGAACCTGGCGGCGCTGTCCTTCCGCGACGCGTTGCCGGGCGGCGGCATCGGGACGGTGCTGTCGCTGGGCACCTGGCGGGACCTGCTGGCCGATGGCTACTACTGGAGCCTGCTGTTGAACTCGGTGGTGGTGTCGCTGATCATCACCCTCGCCGCGCTGTTCTGCGGCTATCCGATCGCGCTGTTCGTGCACCGCGCCCCTGCACGCTGGCGCAACCTGCTGATGGTGGCCTGCATCGCGCCGCTGCTGGTCTCCGCCGTCGTGCGCACCTATGGCTGGCTGGTGATCCTGGGCGATCGCGGCCTGCTGCCCAGCCTGCTGCGCGCCCTCGGCTGGGTGCGCCCGCCGCGCCTCGTGTTCAACGAGATCGGCGTGGTGGTGGCGCTGACCGAGATCCTGATGCCCTACATGATCCTGTCGCTGCTGGCCGGGTTCGGACGGCTCAACCCGGTGCTGGAGGAAGCGGCGGCGAGCCTGGGGGCGCGGCCGTTCACCGTGTTCCGCCGGATCGTCCTGCCGCTCAGCGTGCCGGGCATCCTGCTGGGCTGCCTGCTCGCCTTCGTGCTGGCGGTCAGCAGCTTCATCACCCCCTCCCTGCTGGGCGGTGGCCGGGTGCCGCTGCTGGCGACCGAGATCTACGACCAGGCGATCGTGTCGCTGAACTGGCCGGTGGCCGCCGCGCTGTCGGTCATCGTGCTGGCGGTGTTCGGCGTCGCGCTCACGCTCTACGGCCGCCTGTCGCGGGCGGAGGCGTGATGGGGCGCGCCGCCTTCCACGCACTGGTCGCGGTCATGTTCCTGTTCCTGCTCGCGCCGGTGATCCTGGTGTTCCCGCTGTCGCTGTCGGCGGACAGCAGCATGGCGTTCCCGCCCTCGGGCTGGAGCCTGCGGTGGTATGCGGCGCTGGTGCAGCATCCCGGCCTGATGGCGGCGCTCCGCAACAGCGTGCTGCTCGCCCTGCTGGTCACGGCGAGCGCCCTGCTGCTGGCGATCCCCGCCGCGCTGGCCATTGCCCGCGGCCGCTTCCCGGGGCGGGAGGCGCTGTTCGCGCTGCTCACCGCGCCCCTCCTGCTGCCCACCATCGTCCTCGGCCTCGCGTTGCTGATCCTGTTCGCCGGCTGGGGGCTGATCGGCAGCTGGAGCGGCCTGGTGCTCGCGCACCTCCTGGTGGCGCTGCCCTACGCCACGCGGGTGCTGGTGACGGCGCTGGGCACCCTGCCGGCGGGGCTCGAGGATGCCGCCGCCAGCCTGGGCGCGCCGCCCGCCACGGTGTTCCGCCGCGTCACCCTGCCGCTGATCCTGCCGGGCGTGGCGGCCACGTGCGCGATCGTCTGCCTGGTCTCCTTCGATGAGACGGTGATCAGCCTGTTCGTGGTCGGCCCGCGCCTCACCACCTTCCCGGTCGCCCTGTTCCGCTACGTGCAGTCGCGCACCGATCCGCTGGTCGCCGCTGCCGCCGCCGTGATGATTCTGTTCACCCTCGCGATCGTGATCGTGCTGGACCGGCTGATCGGCCTAAAGCGCGCCGTCGGCGGCTGACGGGCGGATCAAGACCGCGCGACTCACTCGGCTGGGACGACCGGGATCGGTGCCACAGTCGTAACGTGCGCCCGCTCGCAGGCAGGAGTGGTGATGCAGCGCGGATTGAGTCGGGTGCAGGTGATCGAGCCGGAGGTTCCGGCCAACGACGAGATCGGGCATGGCCCCGATCAGGAGCCGCACTCCTATCTCGAACTCTACGGGTTCGCTCGCGCGCCGTTCGCGGCGGAGGCCGCGCAGGGCGAGTTCGTGCCCGGCGAATCCCACCGCTCGGTGCTGGAGGCGCTGGCCGGCGCCATGATCGCCGGCCAGTCGGCGGTCGTGCTGACCGGGGAGGCGCAGACCGGCAAGTCGACTCTGCTCGACACCGCGATCCGCCTGGTCGCCGCACGCAAGCTGCGTGTGTTGCGCGTGCATAATCCACGCCCCGGCCCGCTGTCGCTCAAGCGCCTGCTCAGCGCGCTGCTCGGCATCCCGGAACCGCTGAAACTGACCGAGGCGGACTCGGCCCGCGCCCACCAGCTCCTGACCGCCGGCGCGCCGGGTGAGGCGCATACCGTGCTCGCGATCGACGACGCCGATACCCTATCGCTGGGCGCGCTGCGCTACCTGGCCCAGCTCTGCCGCCACGAGAAGGCGAAGGCGCCGCAGCTCGTCCTGGTCGGCGCGCCGGGGATCTGGCCGCTGCTGCGCCAAGCCGAGTTCCGCAGCCTCGCCGCCCGCATCAACGTGCGGCTGCGGCTCGGGCGGCTCTCGCCTGAGGAAACCCGCGCCTATATCGAGCGCCGCCTGTGGATGGCCGGCAGCGAGACGCGCAAGGTCCTCTCCCCCGCCGCCGTGACCGAGGTGGTGGCGCGGACCGAGGGCATCCCCGGCCGGATCAATGCCGCGCTCGACCGCGTCTTCGCGGCCGGATTCGAGCATCGCCACCCCCGGGTGACGCCGCAGACCGTGCGGGCCGCGCTGGGCGTTCCGCGTCCGCCCACCTTCCGTACCCCGACCGCCAGCACGCCGCCGCCGATCTGGCTGATCGCGGGCACCATCCTCGCGGTCGGGTTGGGCAGCGCGCTCTACGCGAACCGCGCCGCCCTGCCGGAGCCGTCGGACGTGATCACCTGGGCGAAGGGGATCGCGACGCAGGTACGGTAACCCCGGGGACCCCGCGACGCAGGTGCGGTAACCCCGCGGACCGCGCGACGCAGGTGCGGTAACCCCAGGGACTGCACGATGCAGATGCGGTGAGCGCGGGGCTGCGCGTCGCAGCGGCGCGGTGAGCACGCGGCGATCCCGAAAGCGCCTCAAACTGTGAGCCAGTTCACAGCTTTGCCCGATAAATCGCGCCACTCTCGGGTCATCGAGCGATGCAGCCCCAAATCAAGCGTCGCTCGGCCGGGCCGCAAGGCCCGAGACCAACCCGGACCTTCCTCGTCGGCCCGATCCTCGTGATCGGGCCGTCCCTTTCTTTGGGTCAGCGCTGGACGTAATCAGCTTCTTTGGGTCAGCGCCGGATCAGCACGTAGTCGATCGACAGGTCCAGGGTGATCTGGTCGTCCGTCGTGAACGGCACCAGGGACGGGAGCTGGGCGCCCCGGAACACCGACAGCGCCCCCATGTCCAGGAACGGCGAGCCTGACCGCTGGGTCAGGTCCACGGCCCGCACACGGCCGTAGCGGTCCACCACCAGCTCGATCCGCACCTGGCCGTCCTGCCCGAGCCGCGCCGCGTCGCCCGGGTAGTAGCCGTGCTTGAGCCACCAGGCATGGAGCGCGCTGAGCCAGCTCGCATCCGCATGACCCTGCACGATCTTGGCGAACTGCCCGAACGAGTTCGGGCCCACCACCCCGGGTCCACGGCTGGGTGGCGCGGGCGGGCCCAGCGGCACGCGCGTCGAGGGAGCGGGGGCGGGGGCGACGCCATAGGAGAAGTTGGACGGCGCCGGGAAGCTCGGTTCGCGCGACGGCGCCTGCGGCCGGGGCTGGGCCTGCTGCGGCGGGGCCGCGCGCGGTGCCGGTGCCGGCGGTCGCGGTGCCTCTTTCGGCGGTGGCGGCCGCTGCGCTTCCTTGGGCGGGGTCGGCGCGGGTGGCGGGGGCGCGGGCGGCGGGATGGGCAGCGGTTCGGCCAGCGGCGGCGGTTCTGGTGCGGCCGGCGCAGGCGGTGCAGGAGGCGGCGGTGCGGGCTGCGGCGGCGCAGGGGCCTCCGGCGCCGGCGGCGTCGGGGCTGGAGGCGCCGGAGTTGGCGGTTCCGGTGCTGGTGGCGCCGGCGTCGGCGGCTGCGGCGCGGGTGGCTCCGGTGTCGGAGGCGTTGGGGCCGGAGGCGCCGGGGCTGGTGGCGCCGGAGTGGGTGGCTCCGGAGCCGGGGGCGCCGGTGGCGGCGGCACGGGCGCCGGCGGGACCGGCAAGGGCGGCGCGACCGGTGGCGCCGGCTCCGTCTTCTGCTCCGGCTGGGCCTGGCCGCTCGGCACAGGCGGCGTCTTGTCCGGGTTCTGCAGCGCCCGCGCGGCGTCCTTCGGCGGCTCGAACACCATCGCGACTTCGGCCGGCGGCGGCGCCTCGACCGTCTCCCGGCGGGACGGGAGGACCACGATCGCCAGCAGCACCAGCGCGAGGTGGATCGCGAGCGACACCGCAATCCGGCGCTCGAACCGCGCGCGGGCTGAACGATCGGCGGAGCGTGCTCGCAACCTGGCGCGTGGCGCGGCGCGACCGCGCGGAGGCGGTTCGCGAGTGAGATGGTTCATCCAGTCCGGAAGCCTCGATCGGTCCGACGCCGACCCTGATCATATGGCGGCCGTGGGCGACGGCGCCACTGCCACACTGTAACCGACTGCTGCAGATAGGTTATGTCCGCCCCTCGCACCAGGAGGCGTCGCATGTCCGGACCCCATTCCCTCAGCGCCATTCTGCTCGCGGCCGCGCTGTTCCCGCTGGTCGGGCCGGCCCGCGCCGCGCCGCAAGCCGCCGAACCGCCGGCCCGCGTCTGCGCGCGGCTGAAGACGGACGACACCTTGCGGCCGGTGCCGGAGGCGCTCGCCCCCGCGGTGAACGCGACGTTCCACACCAAGATGCCGGCCGCGATGGTCGCGCGCGGGACGGTGTTCCGCTGCGTGGACGGGAAGGTGAAGGTCTGCACCACCGGGGCCAACCTGCCCTGCGGCAAGGCCGATCAGAGCCAGACGCCCGGGCCCGGCATCGTCGCCTGGTGCCGCGAGCGGCCGGAGGTCACCTTCGTGCCCGCCGCGGCGGCCGGTCACGACACGATCTGGGAATGGCGCTGCCGCAACGGCGTGCCGAAGGTGGGCAAGCAGGTGCTGCACGTCGATCCGCGGGGGTTCGTGGTGGAGACGTGGCGGGAGCTGCGCTGACCCGGCGCGGCGGCGCGTCCTGGCCGGGGGTGGCGATCCGGTCCATCATCCGCCCTCGACCGGGGGAGATCACAGAATGCGTCCGCACGCCGCCGCCTTGCAGGAACTGCTGAGCCAGCCTGCGCTGCAGATCATGCCAGGATGCGGCGATGGGCTCAGCGCGCGGTTGATCGAGGAGGCCGGGTTCGAGACCGGCTTCGCCTCCGGGTCGTCGATCTCGGCGCTGCGGCTCGCCATGCCGGACATGGACCTGCTGACCTTCCCCGAGATGCGCGATGCGGTCGAAACCATCATCGCCGCGGCGCCGAAGGTGCTCTGGCTGGCGGATGGCGACACCGGCTACGGCAACGCGATCGCCCTGCAGAAGACCATCCGCACCTATGCCCGCGCGGGCGCGGCCGCCGTGCTGATCGAAGACAAGCAATGGCCGCGCGTGCTGGGCAATGACGGCGCCAAGCTGGTGATCGAGCGGGAGGAGGCGCGGCTGCGCTGCCGCATCGCGCTGCAGACCTGTCGCGAGGAGGGCATCCTGCTGCTCGCCCGCACGGACGCCCGAACCTCTCGCGGCTTCGCGGAGGCGCTGGCCCGTTTGCAGGACTTCGTCGCCGAGGGCGCCGACATCTTCTTCCTGGATTCCCCGGCGACGGAGGCGGAGATGCGTGCCTCCGTCGAGGCGTGCCAGGGCAAGCCGGCGATCTCCGTCACCGTGCCGGGCGGCAGGCACTTCATGCCCGACGACGCGACGCTGGCGCGGATCGGCATCCGCGTCGCGGTCTACCCGCAGGACGTGCTGGCCGCGACCGTCCAGGGAGTGCGGGCGGCGCTGGCCGGATTGCGGGGCGGAGCCCCCGCCGCGCTGGCCGCGCCGGCGGCGCTGTCGGAGGCGATCCGGACGCCGGAGTACCTGGCTTTGGACGCGCGGCTCGCCCGCGGCGCCTGAGGCGGCCGGCACGTCCCGTCGCCGCGGCTGCGGCGCGCCAGTTCTCCACGGCTGCGCGCCAGCCCGCGGCAGCGGCGGTGGCCGACGACGCCAACACCGTCCGGCTCAGGCCGGCAGCAGCATGGTCAACTTCATCTCGGGGGCGCCGTCGAGCGCGAAGCTCACCTGCCGGTAGCGCAGGAACCCATCGGTCGGATGCTGGAAGGTGCGCTCGCCGCCCTCTCGTCCCAGCACCGCGTGTTCGGCCCAGAATCGCGCAAATTCCGCACTGCCGCGGTGGAGGTCGGCGATCAGGTCGCGGATCGGCGGATCCTCGAGATGCAGCCTCGTCGCCGCGCGGAACTCGGCGGCAACCCGGCGCGCGCGGCTTTCCCAGTCGCAGATGAAGCGGCGCGCCGCCGGCACCTGGAAGATGAAGCGCAGCAGGTTCGCTGCGCCGTCCTGGTCGAGCCAGCCGACGAACAGGCGCTGCGCCGGCAGGTTCCAGCTCAGCGCGGTGAAGCTGCGATCCAGGAGGTAGGCGGGGCAGGTGATGGCGTGCACGCAGGCGAGCGCGTCCGGCGGCACGGATGGTGCGGCATCGCCCGGGTCGGGGTCGTGGCGTCCGGCGAGATCGAACAGGTAGGTGCGTTCCGCTCGGCCCAGCCGCAGCGCCGCCGCGAGCCGCGCCAAGGCCGGGGCGGAGACCGAGACGTCGCGGCCCTGCTCGAGCCACGTGTACCAGGTGGTGCTGAACCCGGCGAGCTGGGCGACCTCCTCCCGGCGCAGGCCGGGGGTACGGCGGCGGCCGGCCGCGGGAAGGCCGATCCCGCTAGGTGTCAGCTTTTCCCGGCGGGCGCGGATGAACTCGCCCAGTTCGCGGCGCTGTTCGGGGGAGGGGGCACGCATCACCGGCCGATGGCGCCCCGACCGGTCACGCCATGGTGCGCTGGCGCGCGGCCGCGGCGGCCTCGCTCGCCGTGATGTAGTCCCGGGTCAGCGGCACCGCCGTCTGGTCGTGCGCGAGCTGGATCTGGAACACCATGTGTCCCTCGCGCCGGAACGCGAGTTCGGAGCCGCAGAGATAGAACTCGAACATGCGGCAGAAACGCTCGTCATAGAGTGTGGCGATCGCGTCGCGGTTGGCGGCGAAGCGCCGGCGCCAGTGGCGCAGGGTCTCGGCGTAATGGAGCCGCAGGATCTCGATATCGGTGGTGAACAGCCGGCTCTTCTCGATATGCGGCAGGACTTCCGACAGGGCCGGGCAGTAGCCGCCGGGGAAGATGTATTTGGCGATCCACGGATTGGTGGAGCCCGGCCCGTCGCTGCGGCCGATCGCGTGCAGGAGGGCGACGCCGTCCGGCTGCAGGCAGCGGGAGACGGTGTCGAAGAACGCGCGGTAGTGGCCGACCCCGACATGCTCGAACATGCCCACCGAGACGATCCGGTCGAAGCGCTGGGTCACCGACCGATAGTCGCGCAGCTCGAAGGTGACGCGGTCCTGCAGCCCTTCCGCGGCGGCGCGCTTCTGCGCCTCGGCGAGCTGTTCCTGCGAGAGGGTGACGCCGGTCACCCGCGCGCCGTAGTCGCGGGCCAGGGTCAGTGCCATGCCGCCCCAGCCGCAGCCGATGTCGAGCACCGTCAGGTCGGGCCGGTCGAGGCAGAGCTTCGCGGCGATGTGGCGCTTCTTGGCGATCTGCGCCTCTTCCAGCGTCTCGTCGCCGCGCGGGAAATAGGCACAGGAGTATTGCCGGTCACGATCGAGGAACAGGCTGTAGAGCCGGCCGTTCAGGTCGTAATGGTGGGCGACGTTCTTCTGCGCCCGCGTCGCCGGGTTGTGCTGGTCGATCCGCCGCTTCAGGGCGCGCAGCCAGTAGCGGAGCCGCGCCACGGGTTGTCCGCGCTCGTTGCGGGCCAGGTTGGTCACCATCAGGTCGAGCAGCTCGTAGATGCTGCACCCCTCCGGCACCATCGTCCCATCCATGTAGGCTTCGCCGACCGCCAGCGCGGGATTGAGCAGGATCTGTCGCACCGTGGCGCGGGTGCGGAAGGCCACGCCGGCCACCGGTTCGGTCTCCGAGCCGTAACTCGACAGCCGCCCATCCGGCCACCGGACGATCAGTCGGCCGTGAACGATGAACCGCTGCAGAATGGCATCGAGGGCAGCCTGCATGACTCAGACCCCATGTTCCACGCTTGGGACCGGAATCATGGCCAATCCATGGCACGACGTCAAAACCGGATAACGGCCCCGTCATGCTGCGGACATGGTTGCGACAGAAAGCAAAAGCGCCCCCGGCGGAGCCGGAGGCGCTTTCAGTCACGCAGACGTGCGTCGTCTCAGGGGACGTCGGGCTGCGGCGCCGTCTCGAACATCTCGGTGAGTTCGGGCGTCTCGTCCTCGGCTTCCTCGCCGACCCGCTCGCCGCGGGCCTGCTTCTCGGCTTCTTCCGGGCTGCGGGCGACGTTCACCGTGACGGTGATCGAGACTTCCGGGTGCAGCTCGACCCGCACCTGGGTGAGGCCCAGGGTCTTGATCGGCTGCTCCAGGATCACCTGCTGGCGGGTGATCGTCAGGCCGGCCTCGGTGGTCGCCTCGGCGATGTCGCGCGAGGAGACGGAGCCGTAGAGGCTGCCCGACTCGCCGGCCTGGCGGATGATCACCACGGCCAGGCCGGACACGCGTTCGGCGACGCGCTCCGCCTCTTCGCGGCGCTTCAGGTTCTGCGCCTCGAGCTGGGCGCGCTGGGCCTCGAAGCGGGCGAGGTTCTCCTTGTTCGCGCGCAGCGCCTTCTTCTGCGGCAGCAGGAAGTTGCGGGCGTAGCCGGGCTTCACCTTCACCCGGTCGCCCATCTGCCCCAGCTTCTCGACGCGCTGGAGCAGGATCAGTTCAACGGCGGCCATTGGGATCGCTCCTCACGCCACGATGTAGGGCAGCAGCGCCAGGAAGCGGGCACGCTTGATGGCGACCGCCAGTTCGCGCTGCTTCTTGGCCGACACCGCGGTGATGCGGGACGGCACGATCTTGCCTCGCTCCGACAGGAAGCGGGACAGCAGGCGAACGTCCTTGTAGTCGATCTTCGGCGCGTTCGGGCCGGAGAACGGGCAGGACTTGCGGCGGCGATAGAAGGGGCGGCGGGCGCCGACCGCGGTACGCCGAGCGGCGGGATTGATGTCGGTGGTGTCGGACATGGTGGCTTACTCCTCGGGCCCGGGGCGGAACTCGTCGCGCGCGACGAACTCGTCGCGGGCGCGGAACTCCTCGCGGTCGTCGTAGCCACGGCGGCGACCGCTATCGAAGCGACCGGCCGGCTTCGGGCCGCGGAAGGAGCGCTCACGCTCGTCGGACTTGCGGGACAGGATGGCGGAGGGGGCTTCGTCGATCGTCTCGACCCGCACGGTCATGAACCGCAGCACGTCCTCGTTGAGGCCCAGCTGACGCTCCATCTCGGCGATGAAGGCCGGCTTGGCATCGAGGCCGAGGAGCATGTAGTGCCCCTTGCGGTTCTTCTTGATGCGATAGGCGAGGCTGCGGAGACCCCAGTACTCGCGCTTGCGGACGGTGCCGCCCTCGCTCTCGAGCTGGCTGGCGATCCCGTCGGCGACGGACTCGACCTGCTGTTGCGTGACGTCATTCCGTGCGATCAGCACGGTTTCATACAGCGGCATGCGGTACTCCCTCTGGCTTGTCTCTGCCCTGGGTCGGGTGTGACCCCGGTCCGGAATGGACCGTCGGGCATAGCCGGGTGCGATGCCGTCGCCCCCGGCAGGGAAGCGCGGGCGTAAAGCACGGATCGTCCTGGGGCGCAACATCCGGCGCATGTCCGCGGCGACGGGCTGGTTCCCACGGCCGGGGCAGGGCACAACTTGCGGCAAACCCGAGGAGACGCGCCATGACCACCGACCCCGGCCTGTTCGAGATCATCCGCACCACGCGCTCGATGCGGCGGCTGAAGCCGGACGCGGTTCCGACGGCGCTGATCCGGCAGATCCTGGAGGCGGGGACCTGCGCGCCCTCCGGCGGCAACATGCAGCGGTGGCGGTTTCTGGTGGTGCGCGATCCGGCGGTCAAGCAGCAGGTCGCCGCGTTCTACCGGCGCGGCTGGGACGAGAAGGTGGCGCCCGGCTATCGCGCCGGCGCGCCCGCGCCCGGCATGGAGCGGGAGAAGTTCGACCGGCTGCTGGCCGCGGCGGAACACCTGGCGCATCACCTGCAGGACGCGCCGGTCTGGATCGTCCCGTGCCTGGAGGGCGGGGCGCCCACGCGCACCAGCGGCGCCTCCATCTATCCCGCCGTCCAGAACATGCTCCTGGCCGCCCGTGCGCTCGGGCTGGGCGCGACGCTGACGACGCTGCACGTGATCCATGAGCGGGAGGTCGATGCCGCGCTGGGCCTGCCGGAGAACGCCTGGTCCTACGCCATCCTGCCGATCGGCTGGCCGCAGGGCCGGTTCGGGCCGGTGCGGCGGACCGCGCTGGAGGACGTCGTGTTCGGCGACCGCTGGGGCGAGCCGTTCCGGGACGCCTGAGGACACGCCGGCGGACTGATCCCGACGCGCCTCCTCGCGCGGCGGTATCGGTGCAGGGTCGATGGAGCGGCCGCGCTCGGAGCCATGGACCTGCCGGCGCGTCGCTGTCTGGCACGACGGTTCAATCTGGTCGCGCGCCGGTATGTCCGAGCGTGCCTTCGTTGCACCAGCGTGGCGGATTCCGTGTCGATCGCAACCGCTGCGGCGGAATGCGCTTGCTTGCCGGCGGGGCGCTGATCACGTTGCGAACTCCGACCAATTTCCAGTGACGTTGGATTTCAGGGAGTTCCATCATGGCGCGATCCCCGACGACCGTGGCCAAGGGCGCCGGTCGTACGATCACGTTCGAGGACCAGGACGATTGGGGCAGCGGGTTCATCGGCGCGGTCACGATCGGCAACACCACGGACATTGCCGTGACCGGCTGGACCATCGCGTTCGACCTCGCCAACGCGATCACCAACATCTGGAACGCCGAGATCGTCAGCCACGTCGGCACGCATTACGTCATCCGCAACCTCGCCTATGACGCCACGATCCCGGCGGGCGGGACGGTGTCGTTCGGGTTCCAGGCGGATGGGGGCAGCCCGATCCTGCCCACGAGCTTCACACTGGACGGAACCAGCATCGGCGGGACTTCGCCGCCGCCGCCGCCACCGCCTCCGCCGCCGCTCCCCACCCTGGCGATCGGCGATGCCAGCGTGACCGAGACCGGCGCGGCGAGCCTGGCCGAGACCTTCGCGGTGACCTTGTCCGCCGCATCCGCGAGCCCGGTGACGGTCGCGTTCCACACCGTCGACGGCACCGCGCATGCCGGCACCGACTACGACGCGGCCTCCGGCACCCTCACCTTCGCCGCCGGGCAGACCAGCCAGACCATCACGATCACCACCCATCCGCGCGCGCCCGGCAGCGCGGCCTACACGGTGGTGCTCGACACGCCGTCCGGCGCCACGATCGCGGACGGTTCGGCCACGGGAACCATCGTCACGCCGCCCCCGGTGCTGCCCAGCATCTCGGTGGCCGGCGCGACGGTGGACGAGAGCGGTGCGGGCAGCGCCGGCACGCTGCTTCCGCCTGGGTTCCTCAGCACGCGGGGCAACCAGATCGTCGATTCCCGGGGGCATGCGGTGAAGATCGCCGCGGTGAACTGGTACGGGATGGAGACCAACCTGTTCGTCCCGCAAGGGCTGTGGGCGCAGAACTACCAGGCGATGATGCGCCAGATGGTGCAACTCGGGTTCAACGCGATCCGCCTGCCGTTCTCGCTGCAGGCGTTCGAGGCCGGCAGCACGCCGAACGGGATCGACTTCGGCAAGAACCCCGACCTGCAGGGGCTGTCCGCCCTGCAGATCCTCGACAAGATCGTGGCCTATGCCGGGCAGATCGGCCTGAAGATCATCCTGGATGACCACCGCAGCGCCGCCGGATCCGGCCCCAACGGGGATGGGCTCTGGCATGACGGCGGCTATACCGAGGCGCAGTGGATCGCGACCTGGAAGATGCTCGCCGCCCACTATGCCGGGAACAGCACCATCATCGGGGCCGACCTGCTGAACGAGCCGCATGGCAGCGCCACCTGGGGTGACGGCGGCGCCAATGACTGGGCGGCGGCGGCGACGCGGGCCGGCAATGCCGTGCAGGCGGTCAACCCGGACTGGTTGATCCTGGTCGAGGGGATCGAGAGCTATCAGGGCAACAGCACCTGGTGGGGCGGCAACCTGATGGGCGCGCAAGCGCACCCGATCACGCTGAACGTCGCGAACAAGCTCGTCTACTCGCCGCACGACTATCCGGCCTCGGTCTATCCGCAGCCCTGGTTCTCGGCGGCGGACTACCCGAACAACCTGCCCGCGATCTGGGACAAGTACTGGGGCTATCTCTACAAGTCGGGTGCGGCGCCGGTACTGGTCGGCGAGTTCGGCTCGAAGCTGCAGACCGCGACCGACCAGAGCTGGATCGCGAAGCTCGTCGCCTACATGAATGACCCGGGCGGCGCCGGGGGCGGGCAGGGCATCAGTTGGGCGTATTGGGACTGGAACCCGACTTCCGGCGACACCGGCGGGATCCTGCAGGACGACTGGTCGACGGTGGACCAGACCAAGCTGAACGCCATCAGCTCCGGGATGTATTCCGGCGGCGGCGGCGGAACCGCGCCCACCGAGGTGGACTTCACCGTCACCCTGTCGCAGGCCACCACCGCCCCCGTGACGGTGCACTACGCGACGGTCGACGGCACCGCGAAGGCCGGTGTGGATTACGTCGCGACGTCGGGGGACCTGACCTTCGCCCCGGGGGAGACGACCAAGATCGTCGCGGCGCACCTGCTGGCGGATCCGGCGGCCACCGGGCAGATGCAGTTCCTGCTGGCGCTCAGCGCGCCCTCGGGTGGGACACTCGGCACCGCCTCGGCCACGGCCACGCTGGTGCATGGGAGCACGCCGACGCCGACGCCCACACCCACACCCACGCCGACACCCACCCCTTCACCGGCGGGCGCGGCGAGCCTGCACGTGGACAACGACTGGGGCAGCGGGCTGACCGCGACCGTGACGGTGAGCAATGGCGGGACGGCCGCGATGCATGGCTGGCAGGTGGAGATCGACACCGCGGACCTGATCACCAACGTCTGGAACGGCACGATCCTGTCGCATGTCGGCTCCGCCTACGTGATCGGCAATGCGAGCTACAATGCCGACGTCGCCGGGAATGGCAGCACGAGTTTCGGCTTCCAGGCGACCAGCACGCCGGGCGCGGCGCTGACGGCGCATCTGCTCAAGCTGGGGGTCTGATCCGGCGCGCCGGCGGCCCGTCGCGGACCATGAGTGTCCACGACGGGTGCGGCGGCCGCACCGGGGCGGGCGCGGCTCAGAAGGCGAGCGTGGTCGCCTGCATCACCAGCGGCAGGGTTCGCACCATGGCGAGCACCTCCTCCGGCACCTTCTCGTCCACCGACACGAGGCAGATCGCGTCTCCGCCCTCTTCGGCGCGGCCGAGATGGAACGTCGCGATGTTGATCCCGGCGCCCGCCAGGGTGGCGCCGAAGCGGCCGATGAAGCCCGGCTTGTCCTGGTTGGTGACGTAGAGCATGTGCGGCGCGAAGTCGGCCTCCACGCGGATGCCCTTGATCTCCACGATGCGCGGGCGTGATCCGGCGAACAGGGTGCCGGCGAGGCGGTCGTGCACCGTCTCCGCCACGTCGATGCCGTGGTCGCGCGCGGCGACGGAGGCGTTCACCATGTTGATGCCCTCCATCAGCGGCGACATCAGCCCGGCCAGCACCGCCGCGGTGAGCGGGCGGATGTTGAGGCCGGCGACCTGGCCCTCGTACTCGATGGTGACGCGGCGGATCACGCCTTCCTTCGCCTGCGTGAGCTGTCCCGCGAAGGCTCCCAACTGGCGGCACAGCGCCATGTAGGGCTTCAGCCGCGGCGCATCCTCGGCGGAGACGGAGGGCATGTTGATCGCGTTGGTCACCGCGCCCGCGATCAGGAAGTCGCTCATCTGTTCGGCGACCTGCAGGGCCACGTTCTCCTGCGCCTCGGCGGTCGCCGCGCCGAGATGCGGGGTGCAGACCACGTTGTCGAGCGCGAACAGCGGGCTCTCGGTCGCGGGTTCGGTCTCGAACACGTCGAGCGCGGCGCCGGCGACATGGCCCGACTGGATCGCCTCGGCGAGCGCCGCCTCGTCCACCAGCCCGCCGCGGGCGCAGTTGATGATGCGCACGCCCTTGCGTGTTTTCGCCAGCGCCTCGCGGGAGAGGATGTTGCGCGTCGCGTCGGTGAGCGGCGTGTGCAGGGTGATGAAGTCGGCGCGGGCGAGCAGGTCGTCGAGCTCGACCTTCTCGACGCCGAGCTCGAGGGCGCGCTTCTCGGAGAGGTAGGGGTCGTAGGCGACGACCTTCATCTTCAGCGCCACCGCGCGGTCGGCGACGATCGAGCCGATATTGCCGCAGCCGACCAGGCCGAGGGTCTTGGCGGTCAGCTCCACGCCCATGAAGCGGTTCTTCTCCCACTTGCCGGCCTTCGTGGAGGCGGAGGCTTCGGGGATCTGCCGCGCCAGCGCGAACATCATGGCGATCGCGTGTTCGGCGGTGGTGATGGTGTTGCCGAGGGGCGTGTTCATCACGACCACGCCGCGGGCGGTGGCGGAACGGACGTCGACGTTGTCGACGCCGATGCCGGCGCGGCCGACGACTTTCAGGTTGGTGGCGGCGTCCAGCAGCTCGCGCGTGACCTTGGTGGCGGAGCGGATGGCGAGCCCGTCATAGTCGCCGATGATGGCGCGCAGATCGGCCGGCGACAGGCCGGGCTTCACGTCGACCTCGATGCCGCGGCGGCGGAAGATCTCCACGGCGGCGGGGGAGAGTTTGTCGCTGATCAGGACCTTGGGCATGGGCGGGGTCTCTCGAAGGGCGCTCCCCGCTGCTCGTGAGCGGGGAGTGGGGACTGGGAAGGGGCGCGGGTGTGAGGTGTCGACGGTGCGTCCGCACGCAGCACCTCCTCCCATGGCCCCCTCCCGCGCGGGGAGGGGGAAGGGTGGTTACTCGGCGGCCTGGGCCGATGCGGATTCCGCGGCGACCTGGGCGTAGGCCCAGTCGAGCCATGGCAGCAGCGCCGCGATATCGGCGGTCTCCACCGTCGCGCCGCCCCAGATGCGCAGGCCCGGCGGGGCGTCGCGGTAGGCGCCGATGTCGTAGGCGACGCCCTGCTTCTCGAGCAGGCTCGCGAGCTGCTTCGCCGCCTTGGCCTGCGCCTCGGGGGCGAGTGCCGTGAACCACGGCGCCACGATCGTCAGGCAGATCGAGGTGCAGGAGCGGATCGCCGCATCCTCGGCCAGGAAGCCCACCCAGGGCGTGCGGGCGACCCAGTCGGCCACCGCCTTCAGGTTCGCCTCGGATCGCGCGACCAGGGCGGGCAGGCCGCCGACGCCCTCGGCCCAGCGCAGCCCGTCCAGCGCATCCTCCACGCACAGCATGGAGGGGGTGTTGATCGTCTCGCCCTTGAACACGCCCTCGGCCAGCTTGCCCTTGGAGGTCAGGCGGAACAGCTTGGGCAGCGGCCAGGCGGGGGTGTAGGTCTCGAGCCGCTCCACCGCGCGCGGGGACAGCGCGAGCATGCCATGCGCGGCCTCGCCGCCCAGCACTTTCTGCCAGGACCAGGTGACGACATCGAGCTTCGCCCAGTCGAGCGGCATGGCGAAGGCGGCGGAGGTGGCGTCGCAGATCGCGAGCCCCTGCCGATCGGCCGCGATCCAGTCCGCGTTCGGCACCCGCACGCCGGAGGTCGTGCCGTTCCAGGTGAACACGACGTCGCGCGCCGGGTCGACCTGATGCAGGTCGGGGAGCTGGCCATAGGGCGCGCGCAGCACGCGGACGTCGGCGAGCTTCAGGTGCTTGACGACGTCGGTGGCCCAGCCCTCGCCGAAGCTCTCGAACGCCAGGATGTCGATCCCGCGGGCGCCCAGGAGCGACCAGAGCGCCATCTCGACCGCCCCGGTGTCGGAGGCGGGGACGATGCCCAGGCGCCAGCCGGCCGGCATGCCGAGAAGGGCGCGGGAGCGCTCGATCACCTCGGCGAGGCGGGCCTTGGGGCCGCTGGCGCGATGGCTGCGGCCCAGCGTGGCGCCGGCCAGGGCGTCCAGCGTGAAGCCGGGCCGTTTGGCGCAGGGGCCGGAGGAGAAATTGGGATTGGCCGGACGGATATCCGGCGGCGCGGCGAGTGCCATGATCGGCTCTCCCTTCCAGAAGAGAAGCGCCCCGGTGGGGGGGCGTGACCCGCCGCGGGGTCTAGTCCCTGAAACGATCCGTCGTCAACGCTGTTGCGCGGGGTGTCGTCAACGCTGTTGCGCGGGCCGGGGCAGGCGCACCGGCGCGAGCTCCGGCCCGAGGCGGACGAGGGTGAGCGTGAAGTCCTGCACGCCGGGGCGGCTGGCCACGCCGGCCGGGGTCGGATCCTGCCACGCGGGACCGATCGGGTCGGTGCGCCGCCGGTCCCGAACCAGCAGCCCGATCGCGTCGCCCGTGGCCTCGGGCGGCAGGTTCGTCAGGGCCCAGCGCGGATCGACCGCCAACACCGGCAGATGCCCCGGCAGATCATGCGCGAGTTCCGAGGCGAGCGCGTACTGGTCGGCGACGACGAATCGCGCCCGAGTGGCGTTGGCGGCATCGGCGACCTCGGCCGCGAGCGTCGGCCAGCCCGCCAGCTGCAGCGCGATCGGGTCACGCCGCGGCGGGATCGGCAGGGCGAAGGTGGTGGCCTGGAGATAGGCGAGCAGGGTCACGCCCAGCCCGAGGGCGAGCGCCGGGCGGCGCAGCCGGAGCCAGGCGCGGTGCGTGCACAGCATCGCGGCGATGCATCCGGCGGGGTAGAGGATCGCCGGCCAGTTCCCCTGCACGCGGTCCCCCAGCGCATGCTGCAGGAAGACCAGGGCGGGCGGCAGCGTGAGCGCCACCAGCAGCGTGGGCGCCGGATCGCGCGCCTGCCAGGCGCGGCGCGTGGCGATCACGAGCCCGGCGGCGCAGAGCACGGCGATCAGCGGCGTCGCGAGGCCGAACTGGCCGCCGATCAGCTCGCCCAGGAAGGTCAGCGCGCGGGCCGGCTGCCAGTCCGCCACCCGGCCCCCTTGTCGCAGGAAGCCGGCCCAGTCGTGCCGCGCGTTCCACAGCACCACCGGCAGGAATACGAGCGCGCCGACCGCGGCACCGACCCAGGGGCCGGGTCGCAGCCACTGCCGGCGCAGCGCGGGCACCCAGGCGAGCCACAGCGCGACGCCCGCCCAGAGGAACACGGCCGTGTATTTGCTCGCCATCGCGAGCCCGGCGCAGAGCCCGGCCAGGACCCACCAGCCGAGATCGCGGCCGGTTCCGATCCGAACCAGCGCCCAGAGTGCCGCGGTCCAGAAGAACAGCAGCGGGGTGTCGGGCGTCATGATGACCGTGCCGACGCCGAACAGCAGGGTCGCGTTGAGCAAGGCCGCCGCCCAGACCCCGGCATTGCGGCCGGGCAGCAGGCGCTCCGCGGCGTCCCACAGCAGGACGGAGCCGATCGCCCCGGAAATCGGGCCGAGCAGCCGGATGCCGAGGGCGGAGTCGCCGGCGATCGCGGTGCCGATGCGGATCCACAGCGCCACCATGCCCGGATGATCGACGTAGCTCGCCGCCAGCGCGTGCGACCACACCCAGTAATACGCCTCGTCCGGGGCGAGCGGCGCGAGTGCGGCCACGATGAGCCGCAGCAGCGTGACGGCGGCGAGCGCGGCCAGCCAGCGGGTCATCGGGCGGCGGTCATCCGGCACCGTCATCGGGCACGGGTCACCGCGTGCGCCAGACCAGCGTCGCGGACACCGCGTAGTTCCACACCACGCCGATCACGGCGCCGAACGCCCCGGCGAGGCTCCAGGTCATCTGCCGCTCGTAGAGGACCTGGGCGATGCCGACATTGGCGACCGCGCCGAGGCCGCAGACCAGCATGAACAGCAGCAGGCCGCGCCACAGCCGCGGACCGCGGAGCCTCTGGTCGCGGTAGGTCACCGCGTTGTTCAGGGCGAAGTTGAACATCATCGCAACCAGGGTCGCCAGGGCCTGCTCGATCTCGAAGCTGATCCCGGTGCCGTGGCGGAGGGTGGTCAGGACCGCGAGGTGGACGAACACGCCGAGGCCGCCGACCAGGGCGAAGGAGATGAAGCGGAGTGGCAGCAGGCCGCCGAACACCTTGTCGAGCAGCAACCCGCCGAACTGCGCCAGGACCAGGGCGTCGAGCTTGCTCTCGCCGGCCACCCGCTCCCGGAAATGCACCGGGACTTCCAGCACGCGCAGCGGCGCCGGCGCGCTCAGCACGAGGTCGAGCAGGATCTTGAACCCCTGGCCGGTGAGGGAGCGGGCGAGCCGCTCGAACAGCGGACGCGGGAGCATGAAGTAGCCGCTCATCGGATCGGTGAGCTTGACCGGGAGAAACGCCTGGGCGAGGCGGATGCCGCCATTCGAGATCAGGTGCCGCCATCGGTTGGCGAGCCCCGTCGCATCGCCGCCGGCGACGTGGCGGGACCCGACCACGAGGTCGTACGCGCCGGTCTGGAGCGCCGCCAGCATGGCGGGCAGCCGGGTTTCGTCGTGCTGCAGGTCGCCGTCGATCACCGCGACGTAGTCGGCCGAGGAGGCGAGCGCCCCCTCGATCACGGCGGAGGCCAGGCCGCGCCGGCCGACGCGCCGGATGCAGCGCACGCGTGGGTCATGCCGCGCATGGCGGCGCACCTCCTCGGCGGTCCCGTCCGGGCTGTCGTCGTCGACGTAGATCACCTCCCAGGCGATGCCAGCGAGCGCGGCGTCGAGCTTGGCCAGCATCGGGGCGACGTTGGGCTGCTCATTGTAGCAGGGCACCACGACGGTGAGCGTCGGCGGGTCGAAGGAGGCGGGAGGTTCGGTCATGCACCCTGCGCTGGCGCCACCTGGCGCCGGGGCGGAATAGCCGGCCCAGCGGAGAGGTCAAGGCAGGCCGAGGAACGCGGGCGTGCTCGTTGGACTCGGATCAAGCGGCTCCGTGACAGGTCAGAGCGGCACGCCGGCGAGGAGGCGACTGGTGCGGATCGTCTGCAGCGTCTGCACCCGGCTGACCGCCGGCGCCCCGGTCAGGCGCTGCGTGAGCTGGTTCTCATGCGCGGTGTCGCGCGCCACCAGCTTCAGCAGGAAATCCCCGCCGCCGCGGATCATGTGGCACTCGCGGACCTCCGGCCAGGCGGCGACCATCTGCTCGAATCCCGAGAGAACGGCCTCCTTCTGGCTCTCCAGCCCGACGATCGCGAAGAAGGTGATCTCCCATCCCAGCCGCTGCGGATCGGAATCGGCGTGATAGCCGCGGATCACGCCGGCTTCCTCCAGCCGGCGCACGCGGCGGAGGCAGGGCGGCGCGGAGATGCCGGCGCGGCGGGCGAGCTCCACGTTGGTGATGCGGCCGTCGGCCTGGAGTTCCGCGAGGATACGCCGGTCGATGGCGTCCAGCAGCGGCGCCTCTTCAGTTTGCAGCTTCATCGCATCCGAAAAAAGGGAACGGGGGAACGTTTCCAGCCGACGACCATTGCCGGCAATATCATTGCTCGTAGCAGTTCGAGCAAGGCCTGTTTCTGAGTCGCTCCTCACAGTGGCAGCAGGACGGTGGCGCGGGCACCGCCCTCGGGGCGGTTCGCCAACTGCACGTCGCCGCCATGCGCGCGCAGGATGTTGCGGGCGATCGGCAGGCCGAGGCCGACGCCGCCGGTCTCGCGGTTGCGGCTGGGCTCGCCGCGCTGGAACGGTTCGAACACCCGTTCGAGGTCCTGCGGGCGCAGGCCCGGCCCGTCATCCTCGATCAGGATCGTCACGATGCGGCGTTCGGGCGGCTGCAGCGTGACCCGCGCGGCGCCGCCATAGGCGCAGGCGTTGGAGATCAGGTTGGCCAGGGCCCGCTTCAGGCTGAGCGAGCGGGCCTGCACCGTGAGATGCGCCGGACCGGCATAGGTGACGGCCTCCGCCAGGTCCGGCCGCGCGTCGGTCGCTTCGTCCAGCACGGTCCGCAGCAGTTCGGCCAGGTCGATCGCGGTCACCGGTTCGGCGTTGCGGGCATCGCGGCCGAAGGCGAGCGTGGCCGAGACCATCGCCTCCAGGTCCTCGAGATCGGCCAGCATCTTGTTGCGGAGCTCGTCGTCGTCGACGAACTCGCAGCGGAGCTTGAGCCGGGTGATCGGGGTGCGCAGGTCGTGGCCGATCGCGGTCAGCAATTCGGTCCGGTCTTCCACGAACCGGCGGATACGGGCGGCCATCGTGTTGAAGGCGGCGGCCGCGGTGGCGATCTCGAGCGGCCCGGTTTCGGGCAGAGGCGGGGCGTTGACGTCCCGGCCCAGCGCCTCGGCGGCGGCGGCGAGGGTCTGTACGGGGGCGATCAGACGGCGCACCGCCCAGACGGTCAGCCCGGCGGCCGCGAGGGTCATGGTGCCGAAGGCCATGAGGAAGGTGGGCGAATGCCATGGCCGCGCGGGTTCGGCGGCGACGGTGACGTTCAGCCAGTCGCCTTCGGGCATCCGCATGCCGAACACGATGCGGTGCCAGTCCGGCCCGCCGAGGATCACCAGCTCCTTCCAGCGGTTCTGCGGCGCGCCGATCGGCACCAGGTTGAGGTTGATGCGGAACAGCCGCTGTTCGGGGGGCGGCATCGGCGGCAGGTCCGCGGTGGGCGGCGTCGGGCTCACCTCCGCCTGCAGGATCGGGCCCCGTCGCATGTCGTCGAGGAACGCGTCCCGCCCGTCCGGCGCCGAGGTGACCACGAAGCGATACAGGCCGACCACCCGCACCGCCACGTTGCGCGCCTGGCTGAGCCGCTGGATGTCGATCCGGTCGAGCGCGTGGATGGTCAGGCCGGCGACCTGGACCAGGGCGAGGCCCACCAGCACGACCACCGCGGTGCGGGTGGCGAGGCGGCGTGGCCAGAAGCGCAGGGTCATGCGCGTTCGACGGTGGCGGCCAGCACGTATCCGCCACCGCGCACCGTCTTGATGAGCTGCGCGTTGCGCCCGTCATCCTCGAGCTTCCGGCGCAGGCGGGAGATCGCGACGTCGATCGCGCGGTCGAACGGGCCGGCCTGGCGGCCGCGCAGCAGGTCGAGCAGCATGTCCCGGGTCAGCACGCGGTTCGGGCGCTCGAGCAAGGCGAGCAGCAGGTCGTACTCGCCACCGGTCAGCGGCACCTCCACCCCGTCGGGGTTGAGCAGGCGGCGGCGCGAGGGCTCCAGCGCCCAGCCGGCGAAGCGGAAGCTGCGGGTGCCGGGTTCGCCATGCGTGCCGTTCGGGTCGCCGGCGCGGCGCAGCACGGCGCGGATGCGGGCCAGCAGCTCGCGCGGGTTGAACGGCTTCGGCACGTAGTCGTCCGCACCGAGCTCCAGGCCGATGATGCGGTCGGTCTCCTCCCCCATGGCGGTGAGCATCACGATCGGGACGTCGGACTGGCCACGCATCCAGCGCGCGAGATCGAGGCCGGACTCGCCGGGCAGCATGAGGTCGAGCACCACGAGCTGGTAGTGGCCGTTGAGCCAGGCGCGCCGCGCCTCCTTGGCGTCGCGCACGGCGCTGACGCGGATCCGATGCTTCTCCAGGAAGCGGGCCAGCAGGTCGCGGATCTCGCGATCGTCGTCGACGACGAGGATGTGGGGGGACTGCTCCATGATGGTTCCAACATAGCCAAGCCACCGGAGAGCGGAACGAGCCGTTGCACTTCTTTGCAATTCGCCCTGCGAGTGCCGCACATCCTGCAACACGGCGCGGCCATGTTCGAGCGGTTCGCAACGAGGAGGAACAGCATGCGACGCTTGATCATGACAGCGGTGACGGCCTTCGTGGTCGGGGGTGCGACGACCGGCGCGATGGTCGCCATCGCGCAGCCCGCCCCGCCGCCCGCCACCGTCGATGGGGCCCCGGCCGGCCCCGGCATGGAAATGCCGCCGCGGCCCTGGCAGCATGGGCCCGGCCGGTTCGGGATGCATCACGGCGGCCCTGGTCTCGGCACCTTCGCCCTGGTCTATCGCCAGGCCGACCGCCAGTTGACGCCCGCCGACGTGCAGAAGATCGCCGAGGCCTTCCTGCTCTGGCATGGCAACCACAGCTGGAAGGTGGTGAACGTCGCGGCCACGTCGGACGGGCCGATCGGTTTCGCGGTGGCCACGCCGGAGGGGTCGGTGATCGCCAAGTTCACCATGGACCCGCATACGGGTCGGGTGAAGCGGATCGGCTGAGCCGAGACGGCACCACGGCGGCTGGCCGGACGTGGTGCCGCCCCCGGGTGACGGCGTAGAAGGGGGCGTGGATTTGCCCCCTCTGCCCGCGGCCGCCACGGCGGCCCTGCACCGCCTGATCGCCCAGGATGCCGACCTCGCGGGCATCCTGGAGCGTGCCGGCCCGCTGCCGTGGCGGAGCCGCGCGCCCGGTTTCGCTGCCCTGCTGCACGGCATCGTCGCGCAGATGATCAGCAACCAGGCCGCCGCGGCGATCTGGGGGCGATTGTCCGTCCTGCCGGGCGCTTTGACCCCGGACGGACTCCTCGATCTCCCGGAGGACGCGTTGCGCGCCGCCGGACTGTCCCGCCCCAAGGTCGCGCACGCGCGGGCGGTTGCTGCGGCCTTCGTGGACGGACGGCTGGAGGCGGGGCGCCTGGCGACGCTCGACGACGAGACGGCGATCGCCACGATCAGCGCCGTGCGCGGCCTCGGCCGCTGGACCGCCGAGGTCTACCTGGTCTTCGCGCTCGGCCGCCTCGACGTGTTCCCGGCGGGGGACGTCGCGTTGGCGGCTGCCGCGGCTGATCTGAAGCGGCTGCCGGTTCGGCCGAACCCGCGCGAGCTGCGGGAATTGGCCGAGACCTGGCGACCGGCGCGCGCCATCGCCGCGCGGCTGCTGTGGCACCATTGGCGGCATGTCACCGGGCGGCCGGCGATGGACGACCTCGTGCGGGCGTGACAGATAGCGCGCAGGAGGACCTGCCCGACATGTACCACCCCAGCCTGTCGATCGCGCGCGAAGGCACGATCGCCGTCGTCACCTTCGACCGCCCGGAACGCCGCAATGCGTTCGACCTCGCGATGTGGCGCGGGCTGCAGCACACGATGGAGGCGCTGTCGCGCGACGACGAGCTGCGCTGCGTGGTGCTGCGTGGCGCGGGCACGCGGGCGTTCAGCGCCGGGGCCGATATTTCCGCCTTCGCGGCCGAACGGGGGACGCCGGAGAAGGAGGAGGAGTACGCCCACGTCCTGGACGCGAGCATGCAGTCGATCCGGCTGTGCCAGCACCCGGTGGTGGCGATGATCATGGGGCACTGCCTGGGCGGCGGCGCGGGGATCGCCACCATGTGCGACTTCCGCGTCGGCGGGGAGGGGATCCGCATGGGGATCACCGCCCGCAACCTGGGCATCTGGTATCCCTATGCCGAGATCGACCCGATCATCCAGCTCGCCGGCACCGGCGTCGCGTCCGAGATGCTGATCGAGGGCCGGATCTTCACCGGGCGGGAGGCCTATGAGAAGGGGCTGCTGTCCCGCGTGGTGCCCGACGGGTCGGTGGAAACGGAAGCGATGGCGCTGGCGCAGCGCATCAGCGAGGGCAGCCCGCTCTCGGCGCGCTTCCACAAGGCCGCGCTGCGCCGGCTGCGTGGTTCGCTGCCGGTGAGTCGCGAGGAGGAGGCGGCGGTCAGCGACTTCACCCGCACGGAGGATTTCCGAGCGGCGTGCAAGTCGTTCTTGGCGAAGCAGAAGCCGGTCTTCGTGGGCCGCTGACGCAGGCTTTCCTGGGGGGCTTTCCCGGGGGGGTTCCCGGGGGGCTCTCCTGGGGGGCTTCCCGGCCGGCTCCCCGGTGTCCTGCATGGGGCTCCACCGCGGCTCCCGGAGGGCGGGCGGGCGACGAACGTCGCCTCGCATGGCCGGTAGGGATCAGACCTGCACGGCCTGCACCGCCTCCTCCAGTTCCTGGAAGCTGGGCATGTGCTCGTTCGGCACCATCTTGCGGCCGGATTCCACGCTCACCTGGGGCGCGTTGCCATGCAGGTGTGTGACCAGCACGGCGCGGATCACCTCATAGTATTTGGACTCTTCGACGATCACCGCGTTCAGGCGGCTGGCGAACGGGCCGCACACCCCGTAGGCCAGCAGCACGCCGAGGAAGGTGCCGGTCAGCGCGCCGCCGATCATCGCGCCCAGGACGGCGGGCGGCTCGTTGATGTGGGACATCGTCTTGATCACCCCCAGCACCGCCGCGACGATGCCGAGGGCGGGCAGCGCGTCGGCCATGGTCTGGATGGCGTGCGCGCAGTGCAGCTCCTCGTTCAGCGTCTTCTTGAGCTCGCGCGCCATGACGTCCTCGATCTGGTTGGGATCGTCGGCGTTCATGCCCACCATGCGCAGGTAGTCGCAGATGATCGTGCTGGCGTGGTGGTTCGACAGGATCTTCGGGAATTTCTGGAACGCGGCGCTTTCGGACGGCCGCTCGATATGCGGCTCCACCGCCATGTTGCCCTTGGTCGAGGCGAGCCGGACCAGGAAATAGAGCAGGCTCAGCAGGTCGACGTAGTCCGACTTCTTGAACGCGGCGCCCTTCAGGCATTTGCCGAAGCCGCTCAGCGTGTGTTTCACGTCGTGCATGGAGTTGGCCATCAGGAAGGTGCCGATGGCGGCACCGCCGATGGTCCACATCTCGAACGGAAGCGCCTCGATCAGCGGCTCGATGGCGCCGCCGGCCGCCAGATAGCTTCCGAACACGCAGATCAGCACGAAGACGAGGCCACCGATGGTCAGCATGGGCGCGCTACGGTTGCGTGTTTCCAGGCAGTCCGCCGGGTTTCGGGCTGGTGGCGGCGGGCCGCACCTCCCGCAGGACGACGATGGCGATCCGCCGGTTCGCGGCCGCGAACGGGTCCGCGGGCAGCAGCGGGTCGCGGCTCGCGTTGCCCGTCACGCTGCGGATGCGCGCATCCGGCAGGCCGGACTCGACCAGCAGGCGGCGGGTCACGTTCGCCCGCTCCGTCGAGAGTTCCCAGTTGGTCCGCCCGGGCCCGGGGAAGGGGGCGGCATCGGTGTGGCCGGCGATGGAGATCGACTCCGGCAGCTTCATGAGGACGGGCGCGATCTTCTGCAGCAGCAGCCGCGCCCGGTCGTTCGGGGTCGAGGAGCCCGTGGGGAACATGGGTTGCCGTTCCTCGTCCAGGATCTGGATCCGCAGACCCTCGGGCGTCATGTCGATCGTGAGCTGCTTCATCAACACGGCGAGGGCGGGGTCGTTCTTGACGGCATCACGGATCTCCTGTGCCGCCTGCTCGAACGCGGCATGCTCCTGACGTTCCTTCTCGGCGCGGATCTCGGCCTGGGTCGGACGGCGGCTGCCGTCGACGGACGCATCCGCCGCCGGCCCCGGGGTGCTGCTCGCGACGGTGCCGGGGGCGGTGTTGGCGCCCGGTCCCTCGGTGTCTTCCGACCGGCCGCTGGCGGCGGCGGCGGTTCCGGCGCCCTGGTCGGCCGTGGCATCGAATTGGTGGGCGGCCTGGTCGTCGCTGTCGTCGTTGCGGTAGCCCTTGGCGTCGGTCGCGACCTCGGTGCGGCCATCGGAGGGGACGTCGATCTTGGGGCGGCGGCCCATGTTGATCTCGACCGCCCCGCGATCGGAAACCATGGCGCCCTTGTCGAACGGGGTCTGGCCGCCGAACGGCATCCCGCTGCCGGACGAGGCGTGACTGAACAGGTTGCTCGGGCTGAAATAGTCCGCGAGGCCCTTGCGCTGGTCTTCCGTGGTGGCGTTGAGCAGCCACATCAGGAGGAAGAAGGCCATCATGGCGGTCACGAAGTCGGCGTAGGCCACCTTCCATGCCCCACCGTGATGGCCGCCTTCCACCACCTCCTCCCGCCGGATGATGATGTCGCCGCCCTTCTTGTCCCGCTTGCCAGCCATCGGATCGCAGCCTCTGCGCTGGCGGTCACTATCCGCCCGGTTCCTTAACCGCGACCTAACCCGGCCATCGGGAAGCGATCAGGCCGCACCGGTCCACGCCATCGCACTGCCGGCTCCTGCGCCGGCGGCCGCCGATCCGCTCGCCACGCTGCGGGACGAGGCGTCCGCCATCGTGGAGGACGGGATCCGGCGCTACTTCGCCGACCGGCACGCGCGGGTGAAACCGTTCGTGGACACGAATTTCTCCCTGCGCGGCACGCTGGCCCTGCATCGCGCGGCGATCGGCTGGGACATCGCGCGCGCCCCCCTGAATCTCTCGATGGCCGCCCCGCAGGCGGGGCTGTTCCTGGCCGCGGCGGCGGCGCGGAAGTTCGGTGCGAACCGGCTGGCGGGGCGGTTGCAGGGGCGCCGCCTGCTGGTGCGGACCGCGGTGGCGGACGAGATCGCCTGGCGGATCCGGACCGACCTGCTCGAGCTGCCGGCCAAGGAGCCGGCACGGGAATCGCAGCGCGATGCGCTGGCCGAGACGATCCTGTCCGACCCGCGCATCACCGACGCACTGCGGCCGGTGCTGGCCGAGATCGGCGCGCGGCACGACGACCCCGCCCTGCACGCGCGGCTGGCGCAGGCCGTCGAATCCTATGGCGCGACGCGGGCGGCGGCGGCCGAGATCACCACCGCCCTGTTCAGTCTCTGCAGCGGCGCGCTGACGCTGCACAAGCTCACGCCGGGCGCCATGTCGCTCGGGCCGGCCCTCGCCGGGTTGCTGGCGCGGCATGCCGCCCTGGCCTCCTTCCCGATGGGGGGCGCGATCGGCGGTCTGTGGTACTCGCTGTTCCCGGTGGCACCCTCGGCCTTCCTGGTCGCCGGCATGACCGGGGGCCTGATGGCGGTCTCGACCGTGGCCGCGGCCTTCGCCGGGATCGTCGCCGATCCGGTGCAGCGGCGGCTCGGCCTGCATGAGCGGCGCCTGCACCGGCTGCTCGACACGCTGGAACGCCAGGTGCACGACCCAGAAGCGGCGGGGTTCGTCGCGCACGACCATTACGTGGCGCGGCTGCTGGACCTGCTCGACCTGATCGGCGCCGCATACCGCCTGGCGCGGTAGGCTTCCGACCCGGCCCGGCCGCAGCGGCGGTGGGCATTCGGTTCGACCGCGGCCGAAGCGTCGCCGGCTTGGCGCCGCCGCGCCTCCAGGGCACGCAGGGACCGGAAGGGAGCCCTGCTCATGAATGCGATGCTGCTGGTGGCCGGCGCGGGATTCCTGGGCGGCGCGATGAATGCGCTGGCCGGTGGCGGCTCCTTCGTCACGCTGCCCGCGCTGATCGCCGCCGGCGTGCCGCCGGTGCAGGCCAACGCCTCCAGCACCGTCGCGCTGCTGCCGGGCGGGCTCGCCAGCGCCTGGGCCTATCGCGCGGGGCTCGGTGCGGTTTGCAACGTCGCGCTGTGGCCGCTGGTGGCGATCACCGTGGCGGGCGGGCTGGCCGGAGCGGTGCTGCTGCTGGTAACCCCGGCGCGGGTGTTCGATCTCGTGCTCCCATGGCTGCTGCTGATCGCCGCGCTGACGCTGATGTTCGGGGCGCCGCTGCGTGAGGCGTTGCGGCGCCGCGTGCATATCGGCCTGGGCGCCGTGCTGACCGTGCAGTTCCTGCTGGGGATTTACGGCGGCTATTTCGGCGGGGCGGTCGGCATCATGATGATGGCGGTGTGGACCCTGTTCGGGGCGACCGACCTCAAGGCCCTCGCAGGCCCGCGCACCTTGCTCGTGAGCGCGGCCAACGCGGTGGCCGTCGTGGCGTTCGTGATCGCGCATGCGGTGCAATGGCCGGAGACGATCGTGATGCTGGTGGGTGCCACCGTCGGCGGATGGGGTGCGGCCGCGCTGGGCCGGCGCGCGCCGCCTGGGCTGGTCCGCGCGGCGACGCTGCTGCTGACCGCGTGCGTGACCGCGACTTTCTTCGCCCGCACCTACGGGTAGCCGACTCCGCCATCGTCTTGCCCCGGCGCGGGTGCTATCGCGGCCCGATGCTCCGCCCTGTCGTGCTCGCCCTGATGGTCCTTCTCCTGCTGGCGCCCGGATTGGCCGCGGCACCGCTGACGGTCGCGCTGCAGCCCCCCGCCGCGAGCGTAGCGTTCCGCGCCTACGGCCTGGGGCTGTTCCCGCTGGACGGAAAATTCACCCGGTTCGACGGCATTCTGACATACGATCCAGAGAATCGCGGCCAATGTCGGGTCCGCCTGCAGGTCGAGGTCGCCAGTCTCGTGATGTCCGATCCCTCCTTGCGCGACGACCTGGTTGGGCCGGAATTCATGGATGCGGCGCGGTTCCCGTCTCTGCGGTTCGAGGGCCAGTGCGAGAAGGATGCCGTGAGCGGGCAACTGAGCCTCCACGGAGTGACGCGGCCCTTCGCCCT
Organism: Rhodospirillales bacterium; assembly: GCA_017304945.1. Lineage (GTDB taxonomy): Bacteria > Pseudomonadota > Alphaproteobacteria > Acetobacterales > Acetobacteraceae > Rhodopila. The sequence goes on along the minus strand of JAFKLG010000111.1, from coordinate 21,616 downwards.
CGATCTCGATTGGCAACCGGCTGCCGTTACCGCGCAGGGGCGGCTCCGGCGCGCTGCCTGGGGCATGACGGCGCGCCCACTGGTCGGGGGCAAGACGGTGCGGATCACCGTCCAGGTGCCGCTGGCCTCGGCGGAGCGCCGCTGATGCGGGTCCCGGCCGCGCTGCTGCCGCTGCGCAATGCGACGTTCCGCAGCCTGTGGCTCGCCAGCGTCGTCGCCTGGCTCGGCACCTGGCTGCAGAATACCGGCGCCGGCTGGCTGATGACGTCGCTCGCACCGGATCCGCTGATCGTGGCCATGGTGCAGGCCGCGACCATCATGCCCGTGTTCCTGCTGGCCATCCCCGGCGGCGCGCTGGCCGACATCGTCGACCGCCGCCTGTTCCTGATCGCGACCCAGATCTGGACGATCCTCGCCGCGACCTTGCTGGCCGCGCTCACCATCGCGCATCTGATGACCGCGGGATGGCTGCTGGTGCTGACCTTCGCGATCGGGATCGGGGCGGCGCTGACCGCGCCGGCCTGGAGCGCCATCATCCCGGAACTGGTCCCGCGCGAGGACCTGGTGCAGGCGATCGCGCTGAACGGCATCGGCTTCAACCTGACCCGCGCGATCGGGCCGGCGCTGGCGGGTTTCCTGATTCTGCTGGGCGGCTCGAGCCTGACCTTCACCCTCTACGCGGTCTCGATCCTGGCGGTGATCGTGGCGCTGGCTGCGTGGCGGCGCGGACGGCGCTTCACCGGCCTGCCGCGCGAGCACCTGGTGTCGGCGATGCGCGCGGGGCTTCGCTTCGTCCGCAACACGCCGCCCGTCCAATACGCGATGGTGCGCACGATCGCGTATTCGATCCCCGCTTCCGCCCCGTGGGCGCTCCTGCCGCTGTTCGTGCGGCAGGAGCTGGGGCTCGGGGCCGGCATGTACGGGTTGATCCTGGGCATGATGGGAATCGGCGGCGTCACCTCAGGCATGCTGCTGCCGATGGTGCGCGGCCGCCTCAGCCGCGGCGCCACCGTGGTGGGCTGTACGCTGTCGTCCTGCGCCGGGATCCTGGTGCTGGGGCTGTCCACGCACTGGGTGCCGGCGTCCCTCGGCATGCTGCTGTTCGGCATCGGCTGGACCTCGGCCTACGCGACCATCCAGGCCGCGGCGCAGCTCGTCTGCCCGGCCTGGGTGCGCGCCCGCGCGCTCGCGATCTACCAGCTTGCGCAGAACGGCGCGCTGACCGTCGGCTCCTTCGCCTGGGGGGTTCTCGGCGGTGAGATCGGGATCGCGCACACCCTGCTGACCGCGGCGGCGACCGGACTCGTGCTTGCCGTGGTCGCGCGGCGGTTTCCGATCGAGACCGTGGTGCCGACCTCCGCCCCCCGCGAGAGCGAGCCGGCCCCCGCGCCCGAGGCGCCGGCGGCCGAACTCGTCCCCCTGCTGCGGACGGCGCGCGGCCGCGTCATGGAAATCGTGCATTACCGGGTGCAACCCTCCGAGCGGGCGGCGTTTCTGGCGGTGATGCAGGAGATGCGGCATCTTCGCGGGCGGACCGGCGCCCTGTTCTGGCAACTCTATGAGGACGTCGCGCACCCGGAAGGCTGGCTCGAGGTCTGGTCGGTGGAAAACTGGACGGATCATCTGCGGGAAGCGACCCGGCTGTCGGACGAGGATCGGATCCTGGTGGCGCGGGCGGATGCCTACCGGCGCGGGGCGGGCCGCCCCGGCCGCTACCTCGCGGTGGACCCGCATGACCACGCGCCCACGCGCGAACCTACCGTCTCGGCGCCGTTTCTCCGGCGGCCCGCCGCGGGGCTGAACAGCGCGTGAGTTCAAGACGACCCACCGCCGGACCGCCTATATCCGGCTAAGTTTGAACCAGGAGTGACACGATGCGATCCACGAAACTCGATCTGAAGTCCAACGCGCGCACCACCGCCATCGAGCTGCTGAACGCGCGCGTGGCGGATGCGATCGACCTGGCCCTGGCGACCAAGCAGGCCCACTGGAACCTGCGTGGCCCGCAATTCATCGCCGTGCACGAGATGCTCGACGGGTTCCGCACCGAACTCGACGGCCACGTGGACACCATGGCGGAGCGGGTCGTGCAGCTCGGCGGCACCGCGCTCGGCACCGTCCAGACCGTCGGCAAGGCGACCTCGCTGCCGGCCTATCCCACCGAGATTCACGCGATCCCCGACCACCTGGCCGCCCTGATCGAACGCTACGGCAAGCTCGCCAACGCCGTGCGCGAGAACATCGACCAGTCCGACGAGGCCGGTGACGCGGATACGGCCGACATCTTCACCGCCCTCAGCCGCAGCCTCGACAAGGCGGTGTGGTTCCTGGAAGCGCACGTCCAGTAACCTCGACCCGGTTGCCGTGACTCCCCCGGCTTCGGTAGGGTGCGGGGGAGACACGGGAACACAGCATGAACGATTTGTTCGGTAAGCCCGCCAACAAGGCCGCCGAAACGCCGCCCGCTCCGAAGCGGACCAAGTCCACGGCCCCGGAGGCGCCCCGCCTCGACGAGTATTCCGCCAAGGATATCGAGGTGCTGGAGGGGCTGGAGCCCGTCCGTCGCCGGCCTGGCATGTATATCGGCGGCACCGACGATGCGGCCCTGCACCATCTCGCCGCGGAAATCCTGGACAACGCCATGGATGAGGCCGTGGCGGGCCATGCGAGCTTCATCGACGTCACGCTGGAGCCGGACAACTGGCTGACCATCCGCGACAACGGCCGCGGCATGCCGGTCGACCCGCACCCGAAGTTCAAGAATCTCAGCGCGGTGGAGGTGATCCTCACCACGCTGCACTCGGGCGGCAAGTTCGGTGGCAAGGCCTACGCCACCTCGGGAGGCCTGCACGGGGTCGGCAGCTCCGTGGTCAACGCATTGTCGGAGGTCCTGGAGGTCGAGGTGGCGCGCGACCGTGCGCTGTGGAAGCAGAGCTATGCGCGCGGCAAGCCGACCTCCAAGCTCGTCAACGCCGGGTCGGTGCACAACCGGCGCGGCACCACCATCCGGTTCAAGCCGGACCCGGAGATCTTCGGCACCCTCACCTTCCAGCCGGCGCGGCTGTACCGTCTCTGCCGCTCCAAGGCCTATCTGTTCCGCGGGGTCGAGATCCGCTGGGTCTGCGCGGCGTCGCTGCTGCGGGACAAGGACGAGACGCCCGCCGAGGCGGTGCTGCATTTCCCGGGCGGGCTGCGGGACAGCCTGGAGGCGGATATCGGCCAGTCACCGCGGGTGCTGCCGATCCCCTGGGCTGGGGAGGCCAATCTGCCCCCCGCCTCCAACGGCGAGGCGACCGGCCGTGTCGAATGGGCCGTCGCCTGGCTGGAGGAGGGGGAAGGGTTCCTGCACTCCTACTGCAACACCGTGCCGACGCCCCAAGGCGGCACCCATGAGGCCGGCTTCCGCGCCGCGCTGGTGAAGGGACTGCGCGCCTGGGGCGAACACCGCGGCAATCGGCGCGCCGCCCAGGTCACCGCCGAGGACCTGATGGCGCCGCTGGCGGCCAAGCTGTCGGTCTTTATTCGTGAGCCGCAGTTCCAGGGCCAGACCAAGGAGAAGCTGACCACCCCGGAGGCGACGCGTCTGGTCGAGACGGCGCTGCGCGACCGCTTCGACCATTTCCTGGCCGGCGATCCCGCGTCCGCCGACAACCTGCTCGCCTTCGTGATCGAGCGGGCCGAGGAGCGGTTGCGCCGCAAGGAGCTCAAGGACACGCCGCGCAAGTCCGCCACGCGCCGGCTGCGGCTGCCGGGCAAGCTCGCCGACTGCACGCGGGAGAACGCGGGGGAGACGGAGATCTTCCTGGTCGAGGGCGACAGCGCCGGCGGGTCCGCCAAGCAGGCGCGCAACCGCGAGACCCAGGCGGTGCTGCCGCTGCGCGGCAAGATCCTGAACGTGGCCAGCGCCTCGGCGGACAAGCTGCGGCAGAACCAGGAGCTGAAGGACCTGATCGAGGCGCTGGGCTGCGGGGTGGGTGAGCGCTTCGATCGCGCCAAGCTACGCTACGGCCGCGTCATCATCATGACGGACGCCGACGTGGACGGGGCGCACATCGCCTCGCTGCTGATGACGTTCTTCTATCGCGAGCTGCCGGAGCTGGTGCGACATGGGCACGTCCATCTGGCGCAGCCGCCGCTGTATCGCCTGACCCAGGGCGCCAAATCCGTCTACGCGATGGACGACGCGGATCGTGAACGCAAGCTCAAGCGGGAGTTCAAGGCGAACGCGAAGGTCGAGGTCAGCCGCTTCAAAGGTCTCGGTGAGATGCCGCCGATGCAGCTCAAGGAGACCACGATGGATCCGGCGCGGCGGACACTGCTGAAGGTGGTGGCGCCGGCGGATGACCGTGCTGCGACGAACACGCTGGTGGAAAGCCTGATGGGGCGGCGTCCGGAGTTGCGGTTCCAGTTCATCCAGGACCGGGCGCGGACCGTCGAAGAGGTGGACGTCTGAGCGCGGTCCGTCGGGGAGGGCGCAGGGGCGTTTGCCGTCGATGAGACGGCATAGGTTTTTTTCCCAATTATGTACCTGACACCACAAACCAATGAACCGGTTTGGTTAATCTGACTTCCTTCAAACCGTTTCAGGGCGGCTGAGTTACTCACAGGGCGGTTATTATTGGCGTTGTTCCGACGTACCGAATCCGGTAGGGTTGCTCTCATACTGGAGAGAGGCCAATGGAACTCGCAGGATTTGTTGATGCCGCCCGAGCTGAACTCAAGAAGTTGTACCGGGAGCTTTCGAGCAACCCGGCGTTCCAGCGGTACATAACTCTCAGGAAGCTAATCCGGCTCTACGCGGCAGACGTTGACGAAGATGAGGAAGCAGGCCTCGGTTCGGAGGCGACCGCCACCAAGCCGCAATCTGCCAAGCCAACTCGGTCTGGAAGTTTCTCGGCTAAGGTAGAGGCAGCCGCCTATGAGTGGCTCAAGATTCGTGGTCGTCGGGCTCAATCTCCTGAACTCATTGAGGCCATGAGAGCCCAAGGGCTTCAGTTTTCTGGCTCCAAGCCCACTGCGGTCTTGGCCAGCATACTGTCGCACTCAGAGAAGTTCGATAACGTGCGGGGAGAAGGTTACGGACTGAGCGAATGGTCAGGCGCCACGACAGCCCTACCGCTTGACTCCGACCAAGACCATACTCCACAAACGAGTACGCCGACCCCAACAACGTCGGAGTCGGCGTCGTAGTAGGAGGCGTGGCAGAGTGGTTTATCGCAGCGGTCTTTAAAACCGTCCGGGGCCCGCCCTGAGAAGCACCCCCGTGGGTTCGAATCCCACCGCCTCCGCCAAAGTTACCAGTCAGCGGGCCAACTACCTTGGCCGGGAACAGCCCGCTGTCGCACCCAACTGGGGCCAAAGGCCCTGCTAGGAGTACCCCTATGTGGCAAGCCACCAAAAAAGCCTAGCGGCCTGTTCGCGCCCCCAGCGTGGGGCGCGACGGTCGCGCCTTAGTATCAAATCCGAGATTCCGTGGCAACCCAATTCCCGATTGTTTCGGGACCGGCGTGGTGTTGTTTGGCCGTCTGCAAGCCTGCTGCCGACTCCGTGGTCAGAAGGTGACGTGCAGGAAAGCTTCCGCGAGTTTCGAAAACATCGGCCAACCCAATGTCCTCCAGGCACAAGCCCCTTGTCGCATTCCCCCACCACCGGCCGCCCTGGCGCGGTAACGAGGCCGTGGAAGTATGCGTACGCTTGGGTGCGCTCAAGGGCACCGACGAGAGCCTGGGGCATAGACGTCACGAACGACAGAGATATTACCAAAAGGCAAAATATCTTGGCGATCTAGAGGCTGCCATGCGCATTGTGGAAGCCTGCACGGATGATTCTGCGGCCGTCGATCGTCTGATCGACGCAGTTTACCCCTCGGTGGAAGCTGGAATTCCACTGCGTTGTGCGATCCCCCATCCCCCGTTTGATGATCAAGACAGCGATGGGGCTGATCTTCCCTTTCGTCCGCTCAAGAACGCGTTACCCGTAGCCTTTCAGGCTTGGCTCGCTGAGACGATCGGCGCTGCACGTGATACCTGCATCCTGCAGTGTGCGCGTGTTGGTCGGACGAAGCTCCCGAAATTTCCACGCTTTCTCTGGCAACCTGCGTTCGAGGGTGATGTTGACCCTAATGCTGCCTATATCCTTGCGGATGATGTCTTCACGGTGGGTGGAACGCTGGCAGCTTTACGTTCCCACATCGTGCGGAACGGTGGTAAGATTGTCGGCCTGATCACCCTTGCGCATGGGACTGGGCGTTCCCAGCCTCTTGCCATCAGCGGTCAGACGTGTGACGAACTGAATTCGCTCTTCGGCGCGAACTTTGGGACTTTTTGGCAGCAGGAGATCGGCCATGATTCAGGATGCCTTACGGAGGCTGAAGGTCGGTTCCTGGTTCAGTGGGCCCTCGCAGAAGCAGGGGGCAGAACCGGGCAGCCCTTACTTCAGCACCTCAGAGCTAGGCTTAGTGCGGCGGCAGCTACAGGCGAGTAGCGACAAGGCGGCTGAAATCGCGAAAGATCACGGGGTGCGCCTTCATCCTCGGCTTGCCGCTCTGAATGCCCGCGAACAAGCCCTCTAAGAGCGTCGTTGGTCCATCGAAGGCTGATCCCGAAGCCTTCGATGCCGACGAGGCGCGAGCTAGGTTTGAGGCAACCTTGCGGGGGGCGTTTAGAGTGCCCCCGCAGTGCAAGAAGTCTAGTCTCCCTTCGCGCTCTTCGGCGCCTTTCGGCGCTTGCGGCGCCACCGAAGAAACCGACCCGCCTGATACTTAAACTCGGGCTTCGTCAGGTTTGCGATAGGTTAGGCGCTTGCCCTCAGCGCCTCGGATGGCCGCGAGAGCGCGGCCCATGTCGGAATAGCCCAGCTTCTGCCGGTGGTTGTAGCGGAAGTCGTATTCCGCAAGATACCGATGCAGGTGCTTCTCTCCGCAATGCTGGTAGATGCCGCGCATCCCGCGCTTGAAGATCGAGAAGAACCCTTCGGCCGAGTTCGTGTGCACGTCGCCGCGCACGTATTCCTTAACGCTGTGCTTCACCGTCTCATGCGAGGCGAAAATCTGATCGGCGCCGACATACAGGCGGCTTTCGTCGGTATGCAGCCGGGACTCGCGGGAGATATTGTCCGCAATGATCTTCTGGACCGTCACCTTGTCGGCAACTGCGACGTGAAACGAGCGAACTGAGCCGCCACGCTCGACCAGTGACACAATGGCGCGCTTACCGGCTGGTCCAACCTTGCCGCCCTTCGTCGGCGGAGGAAGCTTGGCGCGACGTGGGCGTTGAACCTCGGCCTTGCCGAAGTAGGTCTCGTCGGCTTCCACGATGCCGCCTTCGCCGCCCATCGGCGGCACCAAGCCACCGGCGCGCATGGCCTCCCGAACGCGATGCGACAGGAACCAGGCAGACTTGTAGGTGACGCCCAGCGATCGCATAAGCTGGTGGCTAGACATGCCCTTCTTGCTGGCGGACAGCAGGTAGAACGCCATGAGCCACTTGTGCAGGGGGATGTGCGACGACTCCATGACCGTGCCGGTCGTCACAGTGAAGTCCTTCCGGCAAGCCGGATTGCCGCACCGATAGCGACCAGGACGCTTCGTCGCATACCGACGCTCAGACTCGCCGCACCGCCCGCAAACCGGCCCGTTCGGCCAACGCACGCTCTCAAGCTTGGCGCGGGCCGCTTCGTCGTTCTGGAAGTAGGGTTCGGTGAATGCGTTCATGGTCCTGTCCTCTGTCACGGACCATATCCCTAGCGGCTTGTGGGATCAAGTATATAATTGGGTTTTTTTTCTTGCCCACATGACCCAGAAAAGCGTATCCCTTTATCTACGCTGAGGGTTCCGGCGCACTGATGAGGCCGCCCACCTGACGCTGCATGAAGCCGCCTCGCGCGCGCTTCGATCCTTCATTCCCAGATCACGCGACAACGGCCGCCCCGATCCATCGGTACGGCCGATCGTCTATGCGCGCGGTCAAGCCCGAGAGGACAGACTGACACGCTGCATGAACGCCGCGTCCGCGGCGATCCGATCGTGACGGACGACGCCCCGCGGCCCGGTGCGAGCGTCGCGTATGAAACCGCATTGCGACGCTCGATGCGTGCGGATCTCACGGGGTGGGCCAGCTATGCCGTCTCGCCGATCGGCCAGAAACCGGCGGCACATCATCTTCTCCTGTTGGATCATCTCTCGCGTCTCGCCCACGACGACATCGACCGGCTGATGGTGCTGATGCCGCCGGGGTCGGCGAAGTCCACCTACGCCTCGATCCTGTTCCCGGCCTGGTGGTTCACGCAGCACCCACGCTCCTCCATCATCGGAGCGTCGCATACGGCTTCTCTCGCCGAACTGTTCAGCCGCCGCATCCGCGACACCGTGTTCCGTCACGGCGCGCGGCTCGGCTACCAGGTCTCCGCCGCCGATCGCTCCGCCACACATTGGACCACGAGCACCGGCGGAGAGTACTACGCCACAGGAACCCACGGCGCGGTGGTGGGGCGCCGCGCGGATCTCGTGGTGATCGACGATCCGCTGAAATCGCAGGACGAGGCGGACAACGTTCACCTGCGGGATCGGCTGTGGCACTGGTATCGCTCCGATCTCTCCACCCGGCTGAAGCCGCGCGCACGGATCGTGCTGATCATGACGCGCTGGCACGAAGACGATCTGGGTGGCCGCTTGCTGCAGAACGAGGCCGACGACTGGACCGTGCTGCGCCTTCCCGCGCTTGCGGAAGCGGACGATCCGCTGGGGCGGGCGCCTGGCACGCCGCTCTGGCCCGAGTGGGAGGATGCGGCAGCCCTGGCGCGCAAGCGCCTGTCCGTGGGGGAGCGCGCATGGGCCGCCTTGTTTCAGCAAGCGCCCCGCCCGGACACGGATGCGCTGTTCAACGTCGAACGCCTCGCGGTGATCGTGCCGCCGGCGGTGGAACCTGACGGACCGACCGTTCGCGCCTGGGATCTCGCCTCCACCGTCGCGGCCGGGACCAACGACCCCGACTGGACGGTAGGTCTCAAGCTGCGGCGTGAAACGAGCGGTGTCTACACGATCCTGGACGTCGTCCGCTTTCGTGGCGGGCCGCGCGAAGTCGAGGACCGCATCATCTCGACGGCGAGCGCCGATGGTCGCCGCGTTCGCATCGGCTTGCCGGAGGACCCGGGCCAGGCCGGCCGCAGCCAGATCGCCTACATGGCCACGCGTTTGAGTGGCCACATCATCGAGGCATCCCGGGAGACGGGCGGGAAGACCCTGCGCGCCATGCCGGTCGCCTCGCAAGTCGACGCCGGCAACGTGCGTCTCGTGAAGGCACCCTGGAACCACGCGCTGATCGAGGAGCTTCGGGCCTTCCCGTTCGGTCGCAAGGACGACCAGGTCGACGCCTTGTCGCGCGCCTTCTCGATGCTGCTGACCGCAGCCGCGCCCGCGCGTTCGGCGTCGGTGCCTTTCATGAGCCGCTGACTCCCGCGCGGCATTCGGCCCCACCACTCGCATGGTCGGTACATGTTCGACACTCTCTGCCGCCTGGTTCCGCACGACCGCGATTATCCGCCACGGACACGCATGCTCGACATCCTGACCCGCGTGCTGGAAGGTCGGATTTACGACGTGCTGCCCTACGAGTTCCACGAGGAGCGGACTCCGGCGGGTGAGTACATCCCCATCCGCAACCGCCGCCCGAACGTGCGTTACGGACTGTCGCGGATCGTCGTCGAGGACAGCGTCTCGCTGCTGTTCAGCGAGGGGCATTTCCCCTGGTTCGACTGCGCGGATCGGCCGACGCGGGAGACGCTGGCGGACCTGGTGAAGGAGACGCGGCTCAACCTGGTGATGACCGAGGCAGCCGTGCGCGGGGCGGTGGGATCCGTCGCGATCCTCATGCGCATTCTCGACCGGCGCGTGTTCTTCGAGTGCCTGCCCTCCATCCATCTCTCCCCGCTCTGGGATCCGCGCTGTCCGGACACCCTGGCGAGCGTGACCGAATCGTACAAGGTCGCCGGCGAGAGCCTCGTGCGGAATGGCTACGAGATCGACGATCCCGATCAGACCTACTGGTTCTCGCGACGGTGGGATGCGGAGACCGAGACCTGGTTCGTCCCGTCCCCGATCGTCGAGGGAATGCCGCATCAGGTCGATGAGCAGCGCACCGTCCGGCATGGTCTCGGCTTCGTGCCGATCGTGTGGATCCGCAATCTCCCCGGCGGATCCTCGACCGGCGATCCGAGCGATGGGGCGTGCACGTTTCGGGCGGCAATCGAGAGCCAGATCGAGATCGACTACCAGCTCAGCCAGGCTGGACGTGGGCTGAAGTACAGCAGCGACCCGACCTTGCTGATCAAGGATGCCGCCGGACCGGATGGAGAGATCCTGAAGGGCGCCGGCAACGCGCTGGTGGTGAGCGAGAAGGGCGATGCACGCCTGCTCGAGATTGGCGGTTCGGCATCCGCCGCGGTGATCGATTACGTGCGGACCTTGCGCGAGTTCGCGCTGGAAAGCGTGCATGGGAATCGCGCGAACCCCGACCGTCTGAACGCTGCGCAATCGGGGCGCGCGATCGAGATGCTCAACCAGGGGCTGCTGTGGCTCGCCGACAATCTGCGGGTGAGCTACGGCGAGATTGCGATGCTCGAGCTCGCACGCATGGTGGTGCGTGCCTCGACCATCTATCCCTTGCGGGTATTCGGACGGCCGGTTGCGCCGATGGATCCGCAGGTGCGGATCTCGCTCAACTGGCCGCGCTGGTACCCTCCGACGGCGGATGACCGCCAGAAGAATGCCGCGACTCTCGCCACGTTGGCGAGCGCCGGACACATCAGCCGCGAGACTGCGGTGAAGGCCGTGGCTGCAGACTACGATATCGAGGATCTCGCCGCCGAACTCGGGCGGATTGCGGCGGACCAGCAGGACAGGACCGACATATGAGCGAGAGCCATGCCGAACCGGACGCCTCCTCCACGCCGGAGGCCGTGCAGCCGGACGAATTGAGGCGAGAGAACGAGGCGTTGAAGCAGGCGGTCGCCGACGTGAAGGCAAAGATGAGCGAACGCCTGGTGTTCTCCGAACTCAAGGCCGAGGCCATCAAGGCAGGAATCATCGACCTCGACGGCCTGCGGTTGCTCGATCTCGGGCGCGTCTCGCTCGACGACGAGCTGCGGGTGCAGGGGGCGGCGGAGTTGGTCGAAGGCCTGCGGGTCAGCAAACCGTGGCTGTTCGCTGCGCCCTCGTCCTCTGCGCGTGCGGCCGCGCCGCTGGCGCTGGAGACGACACCGACCCGCGCGACCGAGATGAGCGACGCGGAGTATCGCGTCGCGCGGGCCAAGCTGCTGCGGCAGCACAGCTTCTAACAGAGCTCCCGGAGCTCTCCAGACACGCATCGCGCGTGTGACCGGCGGCGCTGGCAAACGCCGCGTCACCAGTCGCGCGCGCGCTTCCAGTCACTGTCCAGATTCCGTCCGGGTCGTAGGGCCGCGGCGCCGCCGAGTCCTGTCCGAAACGGCGAAGGCGTATCACCGAAGAGGAACGAATGGGCATTCAGAGTTTCCCCCTGGCGCTGCAGCCGATCATCGAGCAAGGCTTCCTCGATCGCGAATTCGAGCAGGCGCTCCGCTCCCGGCTCGGCTATCGCGACTGTGCGGATCGCGAGCTCATTCCGGTGGGCATCGGCGAGACGATCACCAAGACCCGACTCGGGCTGAAGCCCACCGTCACCACGCCGATCTCGGGTTCGGTCAACACGAATCTCGACAACGGCCTGACGCCGACGAACTGGGGCGTCGAGCAGTACACGCTCACGATGAACCACTATGCGGCCACCACCGACCTGAACATGGTCACCAGCCGCGTCGGCGTGGTTTCGCAGTTCCTGCAGAACGCGTATGTCAACGGTGAGCAGGCCGCGCGCAGCCTGGACGAGCTCGCGCGCAATGCGCTGTTCAACGCCTACTTCTCCGGGAATACTCGCGTTCGCACGACCCTGGGCAGCGCCGGGCCGGTCGTCGCCGTCGACGACATCCGCGGGTTCCAGACCGTGTTCGTGAACGGGATCCAGCAGGGCGTGAGCTCCGGCACACCGCTGTTGGTGACGGTCGGGTCCAACACCTACAACGTCACCGGCGCGACGGCGGACGGGACCAACGTCTCGACCACGCCGGGTGGTATTTCCGGGACGCTCACCTTCTCGGGCAACGTGACGGTGGCCGATGCGACGGCCGGGAACACGGTGATCGCGAGCGCGGCTTCCGTCATCATCCGTCCCTCCGCCCGCACGAACACGGCGCAGCTCACGGCGGCCGATACGCTGACCATGGGCTGCCTGCTCGACGCCGTGGCGAAGCTTCGCCTCAATGCGGTGCCCGAGATCGACGGCGTCTACAACTGCTATCTCGATCCGATCTCCGCTCGGCAGCTTTTCGCCGATCCCGATTTCAAGCTGCTGTTCCAGGGCGCGACCTCGGCGAACCAGGTCTTCAAGAAGGGCATGACCAACGACTTCCTCGGTCTGCGCTTCATTTCCACCAACGAGTCGTACGTGCAGGCGCACCCGTCGCTTGCCAACGTGATGGTTCGGCGGCCGATCGTGTGCGGTCAGGGAGCGCTGATCGAGGGTGACTTCGCCGGGATGGGAAATGCGGACGTCGCGCCCTCCGGCTCCATCGTGTCGGTGATCAACGGCGTCGCGATGGTCACGCGGGAGCCGGTGGATCGTCTGCAGCAGATCGTCGCCCAGTCCTGGTACTGGATCGGCGGATTCTGCGCGCCGTCCGACACGACCACCAATCCCACGACGGTTCCGACCGCGACCAATGCTGCGTTCAAGCGAGCGGTCATCATCGAGCACGCGGGCTGAGGACCAGCCCGATGGCGCTGTCGATGGCAGAGAAGGCCGACGTCCGCCGGTTCTGCGGCTATCCGGTGGTCGGTCAGTCCCCGAGTGGAACCGAGCTGTTTCCGACGAATATGCGACTCGAGGTACGCATGAACAGTCTGTCGAGCAGCGAGGAGCTTCTTCTGCGTCGACAGCTCGCCACGCTCACCACGTTGGAAACCGAACTCAACCGCGCGAGTGAAAATCTCGACACCGACCAGGCCGGAGTCTGGAGCCGCAATCGTTCGGAGATCCCGGATCGGGAGCATCTGTTCGATGCCGCCCGGCGGCGGCTTTGCCACTATCTGGGTGTGATGCCGGGTCCAGGTCTGCATGCGACACCCGATCACGCGATCATCGTGTGATGAAGCTCAGCCGCATTCGGGATCGGCTTCACTGGGGCTGGAACATCACCGCTCGGAAGCTCGGAGAGCCAGCGATCGCCTATCGTCCGCATGACGCGGGCGATCCGCTGGCGCCTGCCAATCGCTATCTCCGGCTTCCCGCCGTGTTTACCCCGGTGGGAGCGGACAGTGGGAAGGCGCCGGGGAGTCTGTTGTACACCGGCACCTACGATGCGTCCTACACCCGGCCCGGAGACTATCTGGTCCAGGGTGACCGAACCTGGTTCATCGCCTCGCAAGACGCGTTGCTGCCGTCGCTCTGCGTCGAGGCAAACCGTGTCGTGTCGTTCGCGCGGCCGGCACAACCTGCTTCCACTGGTGCCAACCCCTATTCCGGCGTGACGACGGCAGGTAGCACCCCGCTCACCGGCCCATGGCCCGCCGGCATGCGCGGCCATTCGAACGCGGGGCGCAGCGAGGCCGGGCTGCCGACGGATCTTGCCCTCGCCTATTGGACGGTCCTGCTGCCCCCCATTCCGTCGGTCGCGCTGCAGGTCTCAGACTTGATGTCCGACGATCTGGGGCGCAGCGGCGTGGTGGCCGCGGCGGAGTTCTCCCGCCTTGGCTGGAACCTGACGGTGCGTGAATCGAGCACATGATGCCGGTGCGAGAAGGACCGTGATCGATGGCTGATCTCGCAGATGTCGAAGACGCGCTCCTCCAGGTGGTGACGAGCGCGCTCTATCCCGAGGGGAGCGATAGCGCCAGCACCATCGGGGTGGATTGCCGTCTGTATCGCGGCTGGCCGGTGCCAAACGCGCTGAACGCCGACCTGAATGCTGGCATTGTCAACGTCACGGTGTTCCCATCGGAGGTGGCCGGTACCGCCCTGGCACATTTGCCGATCGAGTACCGACGTGAGTCCGAGGTCGCCGGTCTCGCCGTCACTGTCGCGCAAGGGGCGGCGATATTTTCCGGAGTGCCGCGTGAGACCGATTGCGCCGGCATACTGGTCGACGATCGAAGCTACGTACATCGCCCGGAGGCTGGTGAGACGGCAGCGTCGGTGGCCGCACAGTTGGCGCAGCTCATCCGGGTAGATCGCGTCGTCCATCTCGCCGGCGCGAGCCTCTCGGTGCCCGGCGCGCGTCGGTTCGTGGCGCGTGTCGTTGCCGACCAGGTCTCCTATCGCGAGATACGGCGTCAGCAACAGGCATTCATCGTCGCTTGCTGGTGCCCGAGTCCGGGACTGCGGGATGCGACCGCACAGGCGATCGACCTCGCGGTCGCGCGGCAGCATTTCATGGCCTTGGGAGACGGTAGTTCCGCACGGGTGCGTTATCAGAACACGGCCCAATACGACCAGGCGCAGAACGCGCTGCTCTACCGCCGCGACCTCACCTATCTCGTCGAGTATCCGACCGTGATGCGGGTGCGCGAGCCCTCGATGCTGTTCGCTGACCTACGCATAGGGGCCGCCGAGCTCCTGTCCTGACGTTTCATCTCCACAACGCGCCGGCTCGCGCCGATCTCCCGAAGGAGTTCGTCACTCATGCCCATTGTTCAGCAGGGTGCCATCAACACCACTGCGCTTCTGGTGCCTGACCTCTACGTCCAGATCGTCCCACCGCAAAACCTCGTGCTGAACGGGGTGCCGACCAACGTGATCGGAGCGGTGGGAACGGCTTCATGGGGGCCGGTGAACCAGCCTCTCCTGATCGGGACCATGGCGGACTTCGTCGCCAGTCTTGGCCCCGTGAACAGCCGAAAACACGATCTTGGGACGCAGGTCGCGACCGCCATTCAACAGGGCGCCCAAGACTTCCGGTGTGTTCGCGTGACGGATGGAACCGACACGGCCGCCCAAAGCGTGATCCCCGGAACGACTGTCGGCCTCACCGCGCGCTACACGGGCGCGATCGGTAACCAGATTCAGGCGCGCCTGGAGCCGGGTTCGCGGTTAGGCACCTGGCGCCTGACCGTATCGATCCCCGGGTTGCAGCCCGAGCTGTTCGACAATATCGGTGGAAGTGGCGCCGGCTTCTGGACCGCGCTGGCGCAGGCGGTCAACGTCGGGCAGGGCATCCACCGGCCGCGGTCGCAGCTCGTCACGATCGATGCGGGTGGTGCGACCGTCGCACCGTTCAACGTGACGGTGACGCTTGGGTCGAACGTCCCGGGGACTGACGGCGCCGATGGTGTAACCGGCGCCACCCTCGTGGGCGACGACGGGACCACCCGCACCGGGATGTACGCACTCCGGGGACAGGGGTGCAGTATCGGGCTTCTCGCCGATGCCGACGAATGGACCTGCTGGACGAGTCAGGCGGCGTTTGGCCTCGACGAGGGAATGTACATGATCCTCACCGGGCCGGCGGGTCAGTCGGTGCAGGATGCGATCAGCACGAAGAACCAAGCCGGTCTGGACACCTACGCGGCGAAGCTTCTGTTCGGTGACTGGCTGTGGTGGTCCGATCAGGTCAATGGCGTTGTGCGCCTGACGTCGCCCCAAGGATTTGCGGCCGGTCGGCTGGCAAATCTCTCGCCGGAGCAGTCCGGGCTCAACAAGCCGATCTATGGCGTCATCGGCAGTCAGCGCTCAGGCGATCCGACGTCGAGCGGCATGGGCTCGTACTCGAATGCCGAACTCGCGGCGATACTGGGGGGCGGCATGGACGTGATCTGCCGGCCGCAGCCCGGTGGCACGTATTGGGGCCTGCGCGGCGGACACAACACGGCATCTGACCCGGGCCGCAACGGGGACAACTATACGCGCCTGACGAACTACATCGCGGCGACGCTCTCCGCCGGCATGGGCCGACATGTCGGCGAGGTGGTGAACGCCGATCTGTTCCGACGGATCAGGGCGACGCTTCTCTCGTTCCTGCACAACATGCTTGGCCAAGGCCTCCTCGGGCAGTCCGACGCTACGGGACAACTGCCGTTCAGCGTCATCTGCGACTGGTCGAACAACCCTCAATCGCGCGTCTCGCTGGGATACGTCCAAGCGGATGTGCAGGTGCAGTATCAGGCGATCAACGAGAAGTTCATCGTCAACCTGGAAGGTGGGCAGTCGGTGCAAGTCAGCCGGCAGGTCCTTCCTTCCAGTGACCTTACGTAAGGAGCATTGGCGTGTCTGGCACCATGTTCTCGATCGGGCGCGATGCGCAGCTCGTGATCGTAGGTCCGAAGGGACGCCTCGATCTGAGCTTCGTCTCCGGCTTCGAAGCACATCAACTCACGCAGTCCGTGCGCGTCAGCCGGCTCGATGGCACGCAGATGGGAACCGAGCTCCCCAAAGGATGGGAGGGCACGTTTGAAATCGAGCGCAGCAATGCCGCCGTCGAGGACTTCATCGCCGCAACCGAGCAGGCGTTCTTCGATGGTGCGCTGCCCGCCACCGCGACGATGTATCACTACATCGCGGAGCCGGATGGCTCCGTCTCGACGTATCAGTTCGACGGGGTGACATTCCGCCTTGCGAGCGCCGGCCAATGGCGAGGTGACACGAGCGTCAAGCAGAAGCTCGAGTTCTTTGCAACGCGGCGGCGGCGCATCTGATGAGCACGGCCCTCAACTCCGAACGTGGAACGAGCGTGACGGACGCGCGTGGCCGCGTCCTGTCGTTGCGCCGGCTGACCGTGCTGGATCGTCTGCGACTCTTCAAGGCCGCCGGACCGGTCCTGGCAGAGAATGCCCCCTGGTTCGGCATGGCGATCCTCGCCGCCTCGGTCGATGCCATCGACGGGGTTCCTGTCCCGCTGCCGTCGAGCGAGGCGCAGATCGAGGCGGCGGTCATGCGGCTCGGAGACGAAGGCTTGTCCGCCGTCGCCGACACGTTGGACCGCAGTGATGATCCCGCACTCGAGCAGAACGCGGGAAACTCGCACGGCACCCCGACCTGATCGACTGCCTCTATCTGGTCAGGAACGGGGTGCCGTACGAAATCGCCTTCTCCATGCCTGATGACGAGCGGATCGCGCACGTGATCGTCCTGGGTCTCCTGGAAGGACACCGGTTCGACTGGGACGCGATGAGATGGAGGGAGACGTGACGACTCATGTTGCCCTGCAGGAGCTGGCCCGTCGCGCGCGAGCTGCCTATCAACCAGGCGAGGGTGCGTGGCGTAGATCCACATACCCGTGGGCTCCGCGTGCGAGACGTCGGATGCGGCCGCGCGTACGGGGCGGCGTGCAGGGCGACGTTCAGCAATCTCGTCCGTCGATCGACGATGTCGCAAGGGCAATCGGAACGCGCATGCTGACCGCCACATCGGTGCCAGCTTCTCGATCGAGCACGCGGAGGAGCTTGACGACCCCAGGATCGGCGTCGCCCCGGTTGAATATGATCCCGGTCTCCGGGTTCGACACTGCGCATGACTCGCTTATGAGAGGCGTCCCGAGATCGGATCGACGCGGTCGTTCGAGGGCGCCGCTCGACTATGTGCGAGTTGGCCGGCGACTGAGGGGGATTGGTGACGCGGCGAGCGTCACTCCGCGTTTCTCCAGCCAGGTCGAAAGCGGCTGGGTCAATGTTCAGCCGGTTGCGCAATCGCCCGCCGCCTCGGCATGGAGCGCTCTTCCCTCCAGGGGCGGCGACGTGCATCGAATTCACCGTCGCCCGATGGCCCCGATCAGCCGTGCAGAGATCGAGGATCCCGTCGTTCGGGAGGTGCAGCGAGAACCTGCAGCCGCGGCGGCCGTCAGTCGCGCCGCGTTAAGTCGTCCTGAGCGAATTGGTCGAAGCCGTATCTCCGCGTCCTCCGACCCTTGGCATGGAGTGACAGGCGGCTTCGGTGGGTCCGGGGCAAGCCCGCACGTTATGGAACAGACCGTCCGCTCGCAGGATCTGGAGCGCTGGATCGATCGCTATGTCGCCGATGCCGTGCGGTTCAGCGGCATAGGGGGAACCGGACCGGATCCACGGATTGCTCCACCGTTCTCCGGGGTTTTACCGCTCGCGTAAGTCCGCGCGGATCACAGGCTCAGGCACTGAACATCATGCAGCTCGGATCGATCATCTTCAGGGATCTCGAGGTCGAGGCGGGAGTCGATTTCGGAGGGCGGCAGCGTCTGGCCGTTCACAGACTGCCGAATGGAGATCGGGTCATCGACGTGCTCGGACCCGATGCGGCGAACATCATTTTCGGCGGCGTGTTCACGGGCTCTGATGCCGTAACCCGTGCACAAGCGCTGGACGCGCTCCGCAAGTCCGGACAGCAGGTGACACTCACCTGGAACACCTTTCAATACGGGGTCATTCTCTCCGACTTCTCTGCTGACTTCGAGAATCGTAACTGGATCCCGTATCGCGCTACTTGCACCGTCGTGGAGGATGATACTCCGACTGTCGAGAGCGATGAGCTTAGTCTCGACGAAGCCGCGCTTGCGAGCGCGAGTGCCTTGGTCGCAACCGGCTTCCTACCAGGTTGTACTGTGAATCCGGCGGCGGCACCGAATCGCCAAACCGTATCCGAGGTCGGGTCAAACTCTGATCTGCGTGCGGACCTCGCGACCAGAATTGCGCAGTGCGAAGTCGCGTTGGCAGCCGTTGAAGCGAGGCTGGAGCTGGACCCAGCTGCGGCATTATCCCAAGCGGAAGAGATCCTCGAGCAACTCGCGGTGCTCGTGACTGCAAGTTCCTATGTGGCGGTCGGGACGATCAATGCAGGGAGCCCCCTCAATGGCTGATATCACAGTCGCAGACGACAATCTGTTTGCCATTGCTGCCCGCGTGCTCGGCGACGCCACATTGTGGGTCTACCTGGCCGACCTGAATGACCTCGAAGACCCGTTCGTCGAAGGCGTACGCGTCCTGAAATCGCCGACGCCGAAGGGCCTTCAGTCCGGTGGCGTCTTGTCGTGAGCGAAATTCGTCGGCCTACCCTGGAGGTCCGGGCGAATGGCGCGACTCTCAAGAGTGCGATTGCAGCCAAGGTCATCTCCAACAACCACTTCGCCGCGGATCGGTTTGCGATTCAGTTCGCAGATGCGCAGGACCGAGGCGACGGCTGCTTTGCGCTACCCGAGTCGACCGTCTTCACCGTTGCGATGCGCGCCGACCCGGATGGCCCGCTTCTCCCGATCATCACCGGTCAGGGCGATACCGCAATCCACGATCAAATCTCTGGCGTGACACGAATTGAAGGGCGAGACCTGACAGCGCTGCTTCAAGAAGCACCGATCACGGACGTCTTTCCGAACCAGCCCTCGAGCGAGATCGTCAGTCAGCTCGCGCTCCGCCACGGTTTGATCCCGGTTGCGATCCCTACGATGACCATGGCGGGACGCTACTTCCAGGGAGAGACGAGCCAGATCGCAATCAATGCGTTCGGCCGATTCGCGACGGAATGGGACTTGGTCGTGTACCTCGCCCAATGCGAGGGCTACGATGTCTTTGCCATCGCAAACAGCTTGTTCTTCCAGCCAGCGCTTGCCTCGTTGGCCGTCACGCGGGTGCTGGATGTCGCTGATCTCATCGAACTCCGACTCGTCAGGCGTCTGCGACTCTCAGGCACCATTTCAGTCAGCGTGAAGAGTTGGAACGCCAAAGAGGCGAAGCTCGTGAACGAGACGGCGGTTTCAGAGAGGATTAGCTATGCCTCTCCCGTCGGACCATTCGGCACCTCGGGGGCGGCGCGATTCACCATCGTGCGCCCGAATCTGACGCGGGAGGATGCCGGGCGCGTCGCAGTGTCGCAAGCGTCGGCGCTCGGGCGGCATGAGCAATGCATAGAGTTCTCGATGCCTGGTGAGACGTTCCTGATGCCGCGCACGAGCTTCCTCCTCAAGGGCACGGGAACAGACTTCGATCAGTTGTATCAGATCGACATGATTGAGCGCGTGTTCGGGCTCGACACTGGCTTCGTCCAGCACGTGACCGCTCATACTGTCTCCACCCGGATCATCACACTCGCCGAAGGTTCATGACTCCGTGGATCAATTGCTGAACGCCATCAAGTCCTACGCGGCGAGCCTGGACCAGGTTCGTGGGGCACCTCGGGTCGGCACAATCGAGGCAATAGATGCCGAGTCGGGATGTGCAAAGGTCCTCTATCAGCCGGAGGGGGTTCTCAGTGGATGGCTCCCGATCACATCGTCCTGGACTGGCGACAACTGGGGACTCGTGTGCCTTCCGGCGAAAGGAGATCAAGTCCTGGTCGTTCCGCAGGAGAGCGATCCGGCAAACGGCATCATCATCGGTGCGCTGTATTCCGATCAACGACGAAGGCCGGCTGCACCGGCGGGTGAGTTCTGGCTGGTCCATAAGAGCGGATCTCGCCTCGTCCTGAAGAATGACGGGACCGTGCTCATCAAGGGCGATCTTCACGTGGATGGCGACGTGTACGACCGGATCGGATCGCTGGCTCGCCTCCGAGCAGCCCACAATGCTCATCAGCACACCGACTCGATGGGCCGCTCGACGTCTGCTCCGACAAGCAAGGATCAGTGACGGCCGTGGACCTTCATCATCAATGGGGGAGCGATCTGACGCTTACATCCACGGGCGACCTTTCGACTGTGCATGATGCACCGCTGGGCCAGCAGCGCGTCTTGCGACGTCTCCTGACGAGCCCGAGCGACTACGTCTGGCACCCCCAATACGGCGCCGGGCTCGGTGCTCTGGTCGGTCAGCCTTTGGCGTCCAACCAGATCGAAGCCACTGCTCGAGCGCACATGTTCCGAGAGGCGGCTGTCGAACATGCACCTGAGCCGCAAATCCAGGTTGCGCGGCCCGAGGGTTCGCGGGGCACATCGGCTTCCGTTCGTATCGTCTACGTGGACTCGAGTTCCCGGGAACCACAACTGCTTCAGTTTCCGGCGCCGGGAGAGCTCGCATGAAGCTTACCCTTCAGGACTTCGGGACGTTGGTGGTGAATTCGGCCACTGCGGTGCAGGCGGCCAGCGCCCAGGTCATGGATTTGCGGACCGGCTCCGTGTTGCGGGCGTTGCTGGAGGCGAATGCCTCGATCGCGCTATGGATGCAATGGCTTCTCGTGCGTTTGCTCCGAAATTCCCGGGCTGCAACCAGCACCGGAGGCGATCTGGACTCGTGGATGGCAGATTTCGGTTTCACACGCCTGCCGCCGAGCCGGGCGCGGGGGATCGTGACGCTGTCGCGCTTCGATTCAAGCGGCTCGATTTCCGTACCTGCTGGTCTGCGGGTGCGAACGACGGATGGCACTCAATCCTTCGTCGTAGTGGCTGACGCGACATCTGCGAACTGGAGCTCAGATGCGGGAGGCTTCCTGCTCGCTGCGGGCAGCGATTCAATCGATGTTCCGGTGGAAGCGGAGGTGCCGGGTCGGGCGGGCAATGTGAGAGCCTCGACCATCACCTTGATCGCATCGAACGTCCCCGGAATCGACTCGGCCTCCAACATGCTTCCGACGACCGGCGGAGCAGATGCGGAGTCGGACAT
>JAFKLG010000110.1 GCA_017304945.1 Rhodospirillales bacterium | reverse complement strand
TCAGTGCCACCCTGTTCCAGCGCAGGAGCATGAACGGACTGCTCCATCCGCCACCCCCAGACAAAGCACAGGTGGACCAACAGCTTAGCTTCAGCCTCGCTCATGCATAAGCCGGACAGCAGTGGGTCGAGCCCGGCCATGACGGAGGGCGGAGGGCGGAGGGAGGGCGACGTCGGGCCGCGCCTGGGGCATGGCGTGCGGCCGTGTGCGGGCGGGATGGCCGGGTCGAGCCCGGCCATGACGGAGTGGGACCGCCGGCCCGCCAAGCCTAGTCGGGCACCATCGGGTCGTAGGAAACCGTGCGATCCCCGGTGTGATAGGACGCATCCCCGCCGGCGAAGATGTCCCGGTCCTTGGTTTCCGGCACGAACAGCGCGCCGATCACCACCGTCGCACCCGCGATCACGATCGGGTACCACAGCCCGAAATAGATGCTGCCGGACTGCGCGTTCATCGCGAACACGGTGGCCGGCAGGAGCCCGCCGAACCAGCCGTTGCCGATGTGATACGGCAGCGACATCGAGGTGTAGCGGATCCGCGTCGGGAACAGCTCCACCAGGGCGGCGGCGATCGGGCCGTAGACCATCGTCACCAGGATCACGAGGTAGGTGAGGATGACCACCAGCAGGAAGGGCTGCGCGCGGAACACGTCCCACGGCGCCGTCATCTTCACCACCGACGGGTTCGAGGCCGCCGGGTAGCCGACCGAGGTCAGCGCGTCGCCCAGTGCCTTGTTGAACGCGGCGAGCTGCGTCTTGCTATCCGCGCCGGCCTTCGCCGTGTCGACCGACGGGATCCGCACGTCGCCGATCCGCACCGAGGCGAGCGTCCCGGGGGCCGCGTCCTCCTGCGTGTAGGTGACCGAGGCGCGGGCGAGCGCCCCCTTCGCGACGTCGCAGCTATTGCTGAAGGTCGCGGTGCCGACCGGATTGAACTGGAAGGAGCAGTCCGCCGGGTCGGCCACCACCACCACCTTCACCGTCTCATGTGCCTTGGACAGCGCCGGATTGGCGGTGTCCGCGATCATCTTGAAGACGGGGAAGTAGGTCAGCGCGGCGAGCAGGCAGCCGCCCAGGATGATCGGCTTGCGGCCGATCTTGTCGGACAACCAGCCGAACAGCAGGAAGCCGCCGGTGCCGAGGGCGAGCGACCAGGCGACCAGCAGGTTCCCGGTGTAGCCGTCGACCTTCAGCACGGAGGTCAGGAAGAACAGGGCGTAGAACTGGCCCGAGTACCAGACCACGGCCTGGCCGGCGACCAGTCCCAGCAGCGCGAGCAAGGCCCACTTGGCGTTGCGCCACTGGCCGAATGCTTCGGTGAGCGGAGCCTTCGAGTGGGTGCCCTCCTCCTTCATCTTCACGAAGGCCGGGCTCTCCTGCAGATGCATGCGGATCCAGACCGACACCGCGAGCAGCAGGATCGACACCACGAAGGGCACGCGCCAGCCCCAGGCGCGGAAGTCCTCGGGGCTCATGGCAGCCTGGGTGAACAGGATCACCAGCAGCGACATGAACAGGCCCATGGTCGCCGTGGTCTGGATCCAGCTCGTGTAGAAGCCGCGGCGGCCGTGTGGGGCGTGTTCGGCGACATAGGTCGCGGCGCCGCCGTATTCGCCGCCGAGCGCGAGACCCTGGAGGAGGCGCAGGATGATCAGGATGAGCGGGGCGGCGAAGCCGATCTGGTCGGAGGTGGGCAGGATGCCGACGACGAAGGTCGACGAGCCCATGATCAGGATGGTGATGAGGAAGGTGTATTTGCGCCCGACCAGGTCACCGAGGCGACCGAACACCAGCGCGCCGAAGGGGCGGACCAGGAAGCCGGCGGCGAAGGCCAGCAGGGCGAAGATGTTGCGGGTGGTCTCGTCGTATTGGCTGAAGAACTTCGCGCCGATGACGGCGGCGAGTGAGCCGTAGAGGTAGAAGTCGTACCACTCGAAGACGGTACCGAGCGAGGAGGCCAGAATGACCTTCTTCTCCTCGCCGGTCATCGGCCGGACCGCGGCGTCGGTGGTCGGATATGCGGGTTGCACTGCCATCGTGGCATCCGTTTCCAGGGTTTGTCGTTGTCGCGCCGCCGCCACGCCGCGTGACGGCGCGCCAGGTCGGCAGCGGATCCGTTGCGGTGTCGTTCCCGGATGGGGTGCCATGATCGCCACCCTCGGCGCGTCCGTTATTCGACCGGATCGCAGGCGACGCTGTATTCCGAGACCGTTTCCGCCACGAATCGGCGCCTTGCCGGCGCTTGCTTCGAATCGACTCGTTTCTACCCCGTCTCCGCAACCCAGGATAGCGGATTTTTCATTTGGCGCCGGTCAGCGCCCGCCATCCACCTGCAGGATCTGCCCGTTGACGAACCCGGCGAGGTCGGAGGCGAAGAAGATCACCGCGTTCGCGATGTCCTGCGCGCTGCCCAGGTGCTTGAGCGCGATGCGCTCCACCAGCGCCTTCTGCCCGTCCGGGCCGTAGCTCGCCCATTGCGCCTCGGTCGCGGCATTGGTGCGGATGAAACCAGGTGCGACGGAGTTCACGGTGATGCCGAACGCCCCCAGCTCATGCGCGAGCTGCCGGGTCAGGCCGACCACCGCGTGCTTGGCGCTGCAATAGGCCTGGATGCCGGTCAGCGATGACTGCAGGCCCGCCCCCGAACTGATGTTGACGATGCGGCCGCTGCCAGCTTGCTTCATCGCCGGCGCCGCGGCGCGGCACAGCGTGAAGGCCGCATTCACGTTGATGTCGAATATGACGTTCCAGTCGGCGTCGGAGACGTCCTCGAGCGGCACCGGCCCCTGCCCCGCGACGCCCCCCGCATTGTTCACCAGCACGTCGATCGCGCCGCCGGTCTGCTGCTCGATCTGGCGGATCCAGGCGGCGCCGGCGGCCCGGTCGCGCAGATCGACCACCTTCACCATGATGCCGCCCGGCGCCGCGGTCTCCGCCAGCGCCTCGGCCGAGAGGTCGGTCGCGAACACCCGCGCGCCCAGATGCGCGAAGCTCTGCGCGATCGCTCGGCCGAACCCGTGGCCGGCGCCGGTGACCGCGACCGTCTTGCCGTCGAAGCGAATGTTCATCCTGCTCTCCTGCCCGCCTGGACGGCACGCTGGACAGCCCCGTCGCCGCAGTCAACCGGTGGGCGCGGCTGCGTGCAGGACCGCGGTCAACCGGTCGGCGCGAACGCGCCCAGGGCCGCGGTCAACCGGTGGGCGCGAAGGCGCGTAGGAAGGTGTCGACCGCGGCCTGGACGGTCCGGTCGATCTCGGCCTCGGTCGGCGGCGGCAGGCCGAGTGTCGCGCGCACGTGCCCCCCCGATCGCAGCAGGCCGAGGAACTGGTCCGCGGCGAGACCGGCATCCACGCGCCGCAGGCGACCGGCATCCTGTTGACGCTGCATCCAGGCCGACAGCGCCTGGCGCAGCCGGCCGGGACCGTTCTCCCAGAAGGCACGCCCCAATTCGGGGAACCGCGCCGCCTCGGCGATCACGACGCGATGGATGGCGAGCGCCCGTCCCTCGAGGATGAACCGCAGCATCTGGTCGCCCAGCGTGCGCAGCACGCGCGCGACGTCCGGGTCGTCCTCCGGCAGCAGGATGGGTGCGGCCAGGCTGGTCCGGCACGCATCGTCGATGATGGTGGCGAACAGCGCCTCCTTGGAGGGGAAATGCGCATACAGCGTCGCCTTGGAGACCAGGGCCGCGCGCGCGATCGCATCGACGCTGGTGGCGCCGTAGCCCAGTTGCATGAACAGCATGCCGGCCGCGGCGAGGATGTCGTGGCGCTTGGGCGACTCCGTCTCGTGAAGAACGGGGGCGGTCGACTCGGTCATGCGGACAGGAATGCCGCAGGACGCGGCTGATCGCAAGCAATGACTGAACCGTTCAGTTTACCTTGACGGCCCGCGCGTCGCCGGCCATCCTGCCCGACGACTGAACCGTTCAGTTCAGGGAGCTCGCATGAACGCCGTGTCCGAAAAGCCCGCCATCGCGGTCGAGCCCGCGCAGTCCGCCCGCGCTGCGCCCGAACCGCGATCCACGCCCGGCGCGCGGCGCCACCTGCGGCGCTGGCTGCGCCCGCTGGCGGCGATCGTGGTGGTGGCCGGGCTGGTGGTGACCGGCGCCTGGTGGCTCGAGGAAGGCCGCTGGATCGAGAGCACCGACAATGCCTATGTGCAGGGCGACATCGCGGTGCTCTCGCCGCGCGTCGAGGGCCAGGTCCAGGCGATCGCGGTGGCCGACAACCAGGTGGTCCGCGCCGGCGACACGCTGATCCAGCTCGATCCGGCCGACTATCAGGCGCGGCTCGACCAGGCGCGGGCCTCGGCGGCCGAAGCCGAGGCGGCGGTGGAGACCGCGACGCGCCAGATCGCCCAGCAGCGCTCGACCATCGCCGCCATGCAGGCGGGGATCGACCAGGCCCAGGCGGAACAGACCCGCGCCGGGGCGGACGCCACGCGCGCCGCGTCCCTGGCGGCGAATGGCTGGACCAGCAAGCAGGCCAACGACCTCGCCATCGCCGACTCGCGCAAGGCGGCGGCGGCGGTGACCTCGGCGGTGGCGCAGAAGGCGGCGGCCGAACAGCAGCTCGCGGTGCTGCAGGCCCAGGCCGCGCAGGCGGTCGCGCGGGCCGCCAACATGCGCGCCGCCGTGGTGCTGGCGGAGAACGCGCTCGCCTACACCACGATCAAGGCGCCGTTCGACGGCGTGGCGGGCAACCGCTCCGCGGAACTCGGCCAGCGCGTGGCGCCCGGTACCCAGGTGATCGCCATCGCCCCCACCCGCGAGCGGCTGTTCGTCATCGCCAACTTCAAGGAAACCCAGCTTCGCCACATGCGGCAGGGCATGAAGGTGCGGCTCACGCCGGACATCGATCCGGATGCAGCGGTGGATGGCCGGATCGACAGCCTCGCCCCCGCGACAGGCGCCCTGTTCAGCCTGCTGCCGCCGGAGAACGCCACCGGCAACTTCACCAAGGTGGTGCAGCGGGTGCCGGTGAAGATCGTCATCGACCCGGACCAGGCGGCCGCGTCCGGCTGGCTGCGCGCCGGCCTGTCGGTCACCGCCGAGGTCGACACGCGCGGGGCCGACGCGGAGCGCGCCGGCCTGTTCGGCGCCGCCGCCATCCGCCTCGCGCGGCTCGTCCCGTGAGTGCCGCGGCCGAACGCAAGCTGAGCTGGCGCGAATGGGCCGGCTTCATGTCGATGGTGGTCGGCATGTTCATGGCGATCCTGGACATCCAGATCGTCAGCGCCTCGATCAGCGACATCCAGGCCGGGCTGGCGGCGAGCCCCGATGAAGCCGCCTGGGTGCAGACCAGCTACCTGATCGCCGAGATCGTCATGATCCCGCTCTCGGGCTGGCTGTCGCGCCTGCTCTCCACCCGCGTCCTGTTCGTCATCAGCGCGGTCGGGTTCACGCTGTTCTCGCTGGCCTGCGCCGGCGCGTCCTCGCTGAGCGAGATGGTGGTGTTCCGCGCCGCCCAGGGCTTCATCGGCGGGGCGATGATCCCGACCGTGTTCGCGACCTCCTTCCTGCTGTTCCCCGGCAGCCGCCGCGCGCAGATCTCGGTGCTGATCGGGCTGACCGCGACGCTCGCGCCGACGATCGGGCCGACGCTGGGCGGCTGGCTCACCGAACGCCTGTCCTGGCACTGGCTGTTCCTGATCAACGTGCCGGTGGGCGCGGCCGTCGCGGTGGCGGTCTGGTCCTGGCTCGACATCGACCGGCCCGACTGGTCGCTGCGGCGCAACTTCGATCTCACCGGCCTCGTGCTGATGGCGCTGTTCCTGGGCGCGCTGGAATACGTGCTGGAGGAAGGCAATCGCTGGGACTGGTTCGCCGACGAGACCATCGCCTGGTGCGGCGTGATCTCCGCCATCGCCGGGACGCTGTTCTTCTGGCGCATGCTGACCCGGCCCGACCCTCTGGTGGAGCTGCGCGCCTTCCGCGACCTGAACTTCTCGGCGGGCTCGCTCTACAGCTTCATCCTGGGCATCGGCCTCTATGGATCGGTCTACCTGGTGCCGCTCTTCCTCGGCCGCGTGCGTGGCTACAACAGCCTGCAGATCGGCGAGACCATGTTCGTGACCGGGGCGGCGATGTTCCTCTCCGCCCCGGTCGCCGGCATGCTCGCGCGCAAGATGGACCTGCGGCTGATGCTCGCGATCGGGCTCGCGCTGTTCGGCACCGGGATCTGGTGGCTGTCCCGCCTGACGGTGGAGTCGGCGTTCTGGGAGCTCTTCGGCCCGCAGGCGCTGCGCGGCTTCGCCATGATGTTCGTGATGCTGCCGGTGAACCAGATCGCGCTCGGCAGGCTGCCACCCCAGGCACTGAAGAACGCCTCGGGGCTCTACAACCTGATGCGCAATTTGGGCGGCGCGTTCGGGCTGGCGCTGATCAACACGGTGGTCACCGACCGGCTGGCGCACCACACGCTGCATCTGCAGGAGCAGGTGACCTGGGCGCGGGCCGGCGCGATGCGGTTCCTGGACACGATGACCATGGCGATGACGCCGGCGCATGGCGAGGCCGCCGGCCTCGCGGCGCTGCGGCGGATCGCCACCATGGTGAACCAGCAGGCGCTGACGCTGAGCTACAACGACGTGCTGCTGCTGATGGCACTCACCTATTTCCTGGCCCTGCCGCTGGCCTTCTTCCTGGCCAAGCCATCGCTGGCGGGTGGCGCGGAGGCGCACTGAGCGACGCCCATCCCGGCGTGGGATCCCGACCCGCGAGGCAGCGCCCCGGTCTCAGCCCTGGCGTTCGAGCAACACGATCCGATTGGTGTTGGTGCCGCGCCGGTTGTTGTCCACGCCCCAGCAATTCGCCGTCTTGGTGAATGCCTGGCGGTTCACCATGACGCCGAGAAGGGTGAAGGGCAGGCCGGCGACGGCGGCGGCGACGTGGTGCTCGAGCAGCACGGAGCCGCCGCGCACCTCCCCCACCTCGAACGCGGCGATGGCGCCGGGGCGGAGCTGGGTGGCGAACCGGGTGAAGCTGCGGCGCACGAACGCCTCCCACGCCGAGACGCCGTGGTGGCAGTCGATCGCCACGGCGTTCGGGTCGATGCCGGCGAACCAGCAGCGCAGCCAGTTGTCGCCCCGGTAATCCACCACGTCGAGAAATGGCGGCGAGGTCACCAGCAGGTCCACCGACGCCGCGCCGAACGGCGCCTGGTCGGCGGGGCCGGTGGCCAGCAGCGCGGGCGGGTGCACAGGCGGCGGCCCGTCGGCGAGCAGCGCGCGGCTCTTGCGCAGGATCAGCGCCGGCACGTCGCGCGGCGGCGGCACCTGGCCGCGCAGGGCGTTGATCTTGCGCTGCGAGTCGATCGAGACCGCCTGGTTGGGCGGCATCGTGTAGACCGAGAAGAACCCCGGCGAATGCCCGGTCAGCCGGTTCAGCGCGACCATCCGGATCCAGGCATCCACCGGATCCAGCCGCCCCGCTTCGCCGCGATCGCGCAGCCAGCGCCGGAGCGCGCGCAGGCAGCCGCGCGTGGCCGGATGGTAGAAGACGGAGAGATCCGGCTCGTCCGCGTCCGCCCCCGGATCGCGCCAGTCGAGCGCGGCGAGCCGCGCCGCCACCGCCGCCAGGTCGGGTGGATCGAGCCGCGGCGCGGTCAGCATGGCGCTGAGCGGGTTCACGTCGGTTCCCGCGGGTCGGCGGCCCATCAGCGCCGCCTGCACCAGCGTGGTCCCGCGGCCGGCGAACGGGTCGTAGACGGTCTGGTTCGGCGTGGTCAGCCGCTCGATGAAGAAGCCCGGCAGTTGCGGCTTGAAGCAGGCGCGGTAGCTGATCTCGTGCAGGCTGTGAGCCTCGCGCTGGCGGGAGGTCCAGAACGCGTTGACGAAGATGCGCAGGCCCGCCTGCGTGTGGGTTTCGGTCGGCTGGCCGTCGAAGGTGAACCGCGCCAGCGCGGCGAGCAGGCCGGCGCCGTCGAGGCCGCCGGCGACGGCCGGCGTCGCGGGAAGGCGCGGCTCCGGCGCGGCAACTGGCAGTCGATGGGCCACACCGTCCGGCATGCACTCCCCCGCGCGTGCGATTCGCCGTCAGTCTACCCGATCTCCGCCGCGCGCTGGCCAGGAGGAGCGCGGGACGCCCGCTCCCACCCGCGTGGCGGCCGCGGGGCACGCGCCGTGCCGGACGGTCAGGTACAGCCGGGGTTGAGGGCGCGACAGCTCGCCTCGAACGCGTCGGAGATGAAGGGCGGCCGCTTGTAGAGCCCCTTCATCCAGCTCGCGAGCATGCAAAGCTCCTCCAGCCCCAGCACCTCATCCAGCGTGCTCGGCGGGAAATGCAGGCCGAAACTCTCGGAGACCATGGCGAGCACGGCCTCGACCTGCTCGATCACCAGCCCGCAATCCGTTTCGAGCTGGGCGGTGCGGACGAGCTTGGCCTCGTCCACCTCGAACTCGTCCCGGATCAGCTTCACGATCCAGCGGAACATGTTCATCCAGTTCTTCACGTCGTCGGTCGGCGGTGGCATGGCGCGTGGGCTCCCGGCGCGCGGCACCTTCCTGCAGAAAGCGTATGGATTTGGTTAAGCCGGTCCGACGCAAACGGGGCGTTGCAGGGGGGGCGTTCGGCTGGTAAACGGGCGCTCCCCACGGTCGGAGCGTAGCGCAGCCTGGTAGCGCATCAGTCTGGGGGACTGGGGGTCGTGGGTTCGAATCCCGCCGCTCCGACCAATTCAAGCCGCGCGTTGTTGCCCCGCACCGCCTCGGACCCCAGGATGGCTCGCGTTCAGCCCTGTTCCGGTGCGGTCAGAGCAACGCGGATAGCTCGCTTGGCGGCCAAGACGTCGCGAATCTCGGAGACGACCTGTTAGGCCGCCTCCGGCACATAATGCAGAACGAGCAGATTGGCTTCCTGGCAGGGTGCGACGGCATAGGCGCGCCCCTCGTCGTCGCTGAACTCGACGAGCCAGGCCTTGTCGTCAAGTTGCTCGACGGCAGTGCCCACCTGGCCACGAGCCAGGCCATGTGCCGGTAAGTCCTTCAGCAACGCCACCACATCCAGCAGCGATGGCGCGTCATTGCGTGTCCGTCGGCCCATCACAACACCCAGCATGTGACGAGGCGCGGCAGGTCCTCGCCGGTTCGCACGATCCACAATGTTCTTACCACTGCCCGCTTCCGATGTCGCCCGATGATGGCGTCAAGTTGCCAGTGTGTCCCCCAGACGTCAGAGGCAACGCGTCCGCGTCGCCGCTGACCGCAGCTTTGAGCAATTCGGCCCTTAGCCATGTCGCATCCCCTTGTTGCAGGCCAAGCGCGTGCCGAAACACCCGCGCTTTGTGGCGACCGCGAGGATGCGACGGGCTGAGGCAATAATCCTCCAGCTTCCGCATATCCAGGATCGCTTTGTCACCGTTCGGGAGTCGCGCGGGCATCACGCGCCATCCTGGATTGCCGCCTCGTCATCACGCAACGATGGTTCGGCGGCCAGCCGCCGGCTCGGGCGTGGATCGCAGAGCGCCTTCTCAGGAGCCGCGCATAGGCCGCCAGGCCGCTCCGACCAACCCTCCTACGCCAGCCTCCGACTCCCGCATCCCCGTGACCGCCCTCCCCGCTACAGCATGCCGGGCGCGCCCAGATCCGTGCCGTCGATCATGCGGCTGTAGCGGAACGGGCGGGGATCGACGATCGGCGCGTCGCCGGTGATCAGGTCCGCCGCCAGCCGCCCGCTCGCGGGTCCGATCCCGAACCCATGCGCGCTGTAGCCGGTGGACAGGAACAGGCCGGGGACCGCCTCCACGCCGGAGATCACCGGGATCGCGTCCGGCGTGGAATCCACCAGCCCGCCCCAGCTCTTGGCTACCTGCAGCCCGGCCAGCGCCGGATAGACCTGCCCGAGGAAGCGGATACCCATGTCCACGAGCGCGGGATCCGCGGCGGGGTCGAGCGTGCGCGCCCGTTCGAACGGCGAGACCGCGTCGTTGGTCCAGCGGGTCAGCGCCTCCGGCCCGCGGAAGAACGAGGCGCCCACGCTCATCCGCAGCTTGGCGCGGCGCTTCTTGAAGGTGGGCCAGAACTGGCGCGCGTTCATCAGGCCCTGGGGCGAGATCTCGAGCAGGGCGCGGCCGCTCAGCCCGACCGTGTAGCCGCCGTCCAGCCGCCGGCGGATCGTCACGTCCGACATCGAGAGCCCGCCGGTGGTCACCTCCGGCGCCGCCGTCGTGTAGAACGAGGTCGAGCGCACCGAGGCCTGGGCGAGACGCAGCCCCTCATGCCGGCAGAACAGCGCCGACCAGGCGCCCCCGGCCAGCAGCGCGGCGTTGCAGCGGATCGTGCCCTTTTCGGTCACCACGGCGGAAATCCTGCCCGCCGTCCGCTCGAGCCCACGGGCCGCGCAATTCTGGTGGATGCTGGCGCCGAGACGCCGCGCGCCCTCCGTGATCAGCGGGCCGGCGCTCGCCGGTTCGGCGCGGCCGTCGAACGGGGAATGCAGGCCGCCGATCCACGCGCCGGTGCTGCCCGGCGTCATCGCCTTCGCCTCCGCGGCGCTGAGCATGCGATTGCGGAACTGGAACTCCCGCGCGCGGCGGCTCCATTCCTCCCACTGGTCGAGATCGGCCTGGCTG
Organism: Rhodospirillales bacterium; assembly: GCA_017304945.1. Lineage (GTDB taxonomy): Bacteria > Pseudomonadota > Alphaproteobacteria > Acetobacterales > Acetobacteraceae > Rhodopila. Next base: position 25,901 of record JAFKLG010000110.1, on the reverse strand, counting down.
GTGGTGACGTAGAGCAGGCCGGAGCGGCGGAAGGTCACGTCCTGGCCCAGTTCGGTGCTGAGCTCGTCCCACATGTCGACGCTGCGCATTGCCAGCGGCAGTTCGCGCAGGTCGCGATTCTGCGCGCGGCACCAACCCCAGTTGCGGCTCGATTGTTCGGCGCACAGCGTGCCCTTCTCGAGCAGCGCGACGGAGTGGCCCTTGCGTGCGAGCGCATAGGCGGCGCTGCAGCCCGCGATGCCGCCGCCGATGACCACCACGTCGGCTGACGGGGGCAGGCGTTCATCGCTGGCGACGGGCAGGACGGGAGGCGACATCGGGGGCGTTCCTTCGGGGCGGCGGCGCCGCGGTCAGAGATGGGTGTCGAGCACGCTCATGATCCAGATCAGCGTCGCTTCCTCGTCGGAACGATTGAAGACCTGGTGCGGCAAGTCGCTGCGGAACTGGAAGCTGTCGCCGGCCACGACCTCGGCGGTGCGATCGCCGACGCGCAGCGCGACGCGGCCGGCGAGGACATAGCCGCCCTTGTGGCCGCGACCGATCAGCACGTCCTGCGTCTCGCTGCCGGGCGGCATGCGCACGATCATGAAGCGAAGGTTCTGGTCGGGTTGCGGGGAGAGCAGTTCCTTGGTGAGGCCGCTCTCGCCCATGACGAGGCGCGGGCGATCCTGCCGGCGGCGGATGAAGGGCGGATCCTCGGGCGTGCGCGGCTCGCCGCTGTCGAGCACTTCCCACAGATTGACGCCGAGCGCGGTCTTCAGGCGCTGGATGATCTTGATGGAGGGGTTGGCGGCGCCGCGCTCGATCTGGCTGATCATGCCGGCGGAGACGCCTGCGCGGGTGGCGAGTTCGAGGATCGTGAGGTCGCGCTCCTTGCGCAGGCGCCGCAGGCGTTCGCCGACCGGGCCCTGGGTGTTGTTGGGTGGGATGGAATCGGCCTGGTTTTGGGTCGGTTCGCTGTCGTTCATCTGCCGTGCCTGATCATCATTTTACTGATGATTGAATTTCGTTCAAATGCCTCTCTGACGCGGTCGCTTTTTGACCAGGGCGACGACGCGGTCAAGCGCGCCCGCCTCCTCGGTGACTACATTGGGGTTGGAACGCGGTTTGCGAGAGCAAGGATGCAGCACGGAGACGAGGGCTTGCTCAAACGGTGGTCGGGACTGCTTGACATATTTTCAATATAATGAATTCATGCCGAACGAAGCAACCCCGCCTCCCCCAAGCTCGAAGGAGCCGCCATGCTGGATGGTCTGAACCTCTCCCGTCGAAACATGCTGCGCCTGGGAGGATCGGTCGGCCTCGGCCTCGGCGCCGCCGGCCTGTTCGCTCCGCATGTCGCGCGTGCCGCGGCGCCGAAGCTGAAGACGGTGAAAGAGGGCGTGATCACGATCGCCATGTCCGGCACCATGCCCGCCACCGGCCTGATCAACGGCAAGATCGCCGGCAGCGACGCCGAAATGATCGCCGCCATCGCCGCCAAGCTCGGCCTCGGCGTGGAGCCGAACATGATGGCCTGGTCGGCCACCGTCGAATCCATCAAGACCGGACGCGCCGACATCATGTGTGGCGACATGGGCTGGACCGCCCCCCGCGCCGCCGCGATGCTGCTGACCGACGCGATCTACTACGACAGCCACTTCATCACGATGAAGAAGAGCGTCGCCTCCGCCGACCTGTTCGATCTCGCGGACCTCAAAGGCCACACGATCGGCACCGGCCAGGGCTTCAGCTACGTCCCGTTCCTGCGGCAGATCCCCGGCATCGGCGAGGTGAAGCTCTACGACACCCCCGACGCCTGCATTCGTGACGTGCTCGCCGGCCGCGTCGACTACGCGATGCTCGACAGCATGACCGTGGGCTACCTGATCCAGCAGAACCCCGGCATCGACCTCAAGCAGGTGCCGGTGAAGCCGAGCGAGCAGTTCGTCCGCCTCACCAGCCACAGCCCGATCGTCATGGGCATGAGCCTCGACAATCCGGACCTGTTCGACGCGGTCAATGCCGGCGTGAAGTGGATGTGGCGCACCAAGCTGAACGCCAAGCTGCTGGCGAGCAACGGCATGACCAGCCCGGCCTATCTGGTGCCCGCCGAGAAGGACCCGCGGATCGGCGTCGACCGCGATGCGGACGGCAAACCGATCGGCCCGGCCGCGCATCAGGTGAAGGATTTCTCCGCCTACTTCGCCTGAGGTCACGTCCGCCTGAGGTGACGTTTGCCTGAGGCGACGTTCGCCTGCGATCGCAGGCCGGGGCGATCCCAGCCCCGGCCACCCCGCCCCTCAGCACGCCAGGATATCCCGCGCGCATGCCCGCCGGTCCAACATCCCAAACCGACGACGCCCCGCTGGTGCGGATCGAGGAGCTGCACAAGCACTACGGTCCGCTGCACGTGCTGAAGGGGATCGACCTCGACATCAAGCAGGGCGAGAAGGTCTCGATCATCGGTCCGTCAGGATCGGGCAAGACCACGCTGCTGCGCTGCGTGAACTACGTCGAGCGGCCGACCGAAGGCCGCGTGTTCGTCGACGGGGAACTGATCGGGCAGCGGCTGGAAAACGGACGCTCGGTCGAGATCCCCGACCGCGTGCTGTCCCGCCAGCGCGCCCGAATGGGCATGGTGTTCCAGCGCTTCAACCTGTTCCCGCACCTCACCGTCCTGCAGAACGTCGAAATCGGGCCGCTCAAGGTGCTCCGGCAGCCCGCGCGGGAAGTGCGCGAGATCGCCCTCGGCCTGCTCGCGAAAGTCGGGCTCGACGACAAGCGCGACGTGCACCCCGAAATGCTGTCCGGCGGTCAGCAACAGCGTGTCGCGATCGCCCGCGCGCTCGCCATGCGCCCGCGGCTGATGCTGTTCGACGAAGCGACCTCCGCACTCGATCCGGAGCTGGTCGGCGACGTGCTGAACGTGATGGCGCAGCTCGCCGCCGAGGGGATGACGATGATCATCGTCACGCATGAGATGCAGTTCGCGGAAGACGTCTCCGACCGCGTGATCTTCATGGATGGCGGCCGCATCGTCGAACAGGGCCCGCCGCTGCATCTGTTCCACACGCCCTCGCACCCGCGCACCCAGGCCTTCCTGAGCGCCGTGTTGCGCAAGCATCGGCCGCAATGACCAGCGACGCCTGGTCCCGCGCGCTCGCGCTGCTGCCGGATCTCCTGGCCGCGCTGCTGACGGGCGTCTGGATGACGATCACGGTCACGGTCGGCGCGTTCTTCGTCTCGCTCGCGCTGGGCCTGGTCTTCGCGGCCTGCCGCACCTCCAGCTCCCGCGTGCTGCACGCGATCACCTATGTCTACGTGGAACTGTTCCGCGCCGTGCCGGTGCTGACCCAGCTCTTCATCATCTATTTCGGCCTCGCGGCGATCGGCATCCGCTTCAATCCTGTACCGGCGGCGATCCTGGGCTTCGGGCTCAATGGCGGCGCCTACCTCACCGAGGTGTTCCGCTCCGGCATTCTCGCCATCCATCGCGGCCAGACCGAAGCAGCGATGTCGCTCGGCATGCCCCGGCTGATGACGCTGCGCGTGATCGTGCTGCCGCAGGCGAGCCGCATCGTGCTCCCCTCGCTCGCCAACTTCGCGATCGGGCTGCTCAAGGAAACCTCCCTCGCCTCCGCCGTGGCCGCGCCCGAACTCAGCTTCCAGGCGAAGCTGCTCGTCGACAAGACCTTCCTCACCACGCAGATCTACATCCTGGTGGCCATGCTCTACCTCTGCATGAGCCTGCCGCTGTCGCAGCTCGCCCGCATCCTGGAGCGGCGCGCCGCGCGGGGGAGACGGGCATGACCATGTCCCTGTTCCTCGAGTGGATGCCGCTGCTGCTGGAAGCGGCGGTTCACACGCTGAAGCTGGCCGTGCTGGCCTATCTGCTGGCGGCGGTGGCCGGGCTGTTCGTCGCCCTGGGCGAAATGTCCCGCAGCGCGACGCTGCGCCGCTGCTGCCGCGTCTATATCGAGCTGATCCGCGGCACGCCGACGCTGACGCTGCTGTTCCTGACCTATTTCGGCCTCGCCAGCGTCAACATCGTGCTGCCCGGCTTCGCCGCGGCCGTGCTGGCACTCGGCCTGCACTACGCCGCCTACATGGCCGAGACCTATCGGGCGGGCATCGCCGCCGTCGATCGCGGACAATACGACGCGGCCCGCGCGATCGGCATGACCGGCGCGGCGACGATGCGGCGGATCATCCTGCCGCAATCGGTGCGGGTGATCCTGCCGCCGATGACCAATTCGGCGATCTCGGTGCTGAAGGACACCTCCGTCGCGTCGCTGATCGCGGCGCCGGAGCTGATGCTGCGGGCCAACGACCTGGCCAGCCAGTACTACATGCCGATGCAGCTCTATCTGATCACCGGGGCGATGTATTTCGTGATGGCCTATCCGCTCTCGCTCTGCGTGCGCTGGTTCGAATACCGCGCCGGGCGAGGACAGCACCGGGTGTGACGGCACGCCGGCTGGTCGTGCCGGCTTGGCACCCCATTGCTCCGACATCCCGCCGCCAGCGTCCCGCGTGAGGCGCTGAGCGCGGCGCGATCACCGCCTCGCATGGCGGCGTTTCGGCCGGCGGCATACCGCAGCGCGCGGTCGTTCCTATTTGTTGGGAATGTCCCGCCTTCTCGTTCTGCTCCTGCTTCTGTTCGCCCTGCCTGCCCGCGCCGCGCCGCCGATCGTCGGCGACTGGCTGGTCGAGGGCGGCGACGGCGTGTTCCAGATCGCCCCCTGTGCCCAAGGCCTGTGCGGACGGCTGGTCGGGATCCAGCGCGATCCCGGCGACCCGATGCCGGTGGACGTGCACGGCAACCCGCAATGCGGGCTGGAACTGCTCACCGTCGACCCGACGCCCGATGACGACGAGGCCTGGCACGGGTTCATCACCGACCCGCGCAGCGGCACCGCCTACCATGCGATCCTCCGTCTCAGCCCTCACGGCCAGCTCCTGATGCGCGGCTATGTCGGCATCCCGCTGCTCGGACAGACCCAGACCTGGACGCGGTTCATCGGCCGCATCGGCCCGGACTGCCGCTTCATGTCGGGCAACGGGCCGCAAGGCGTGATGCCGGAGGCGGCGCATTGAGCGCCGCCCGGCGGAGCTGACCGATCGGGTGCCCGAGGCTCAGGCGCGATAGCGTGGGGCCGGGTCGGCGTTGCGGAAGTTGGGCAGCATCGCGCGGCGTGCCGCCTGGAACGCTTCCCACTGGCCGGCATCGGGCAGCGAGGGGATGGTGACGGGCTCGCGCCGGTCGAAGCCCAGCAGCGCCGCGTCGACCAGAGCCCCCACCTCCATCAAGCCGGGAATCGCGTCGGCCGACCGGCCGGAGCGCTCCCAGATCTCGGTCCGGGTGGCCGCGGGCAGCACCGCCTGCACGTAGATCCCGCGCTCCCCGAGCTCGAGCTGGAGGGACTGGGAATAGGTCAGGACGTAGGATTTGGTGGCCGAGTAGATGCCGGGCATCGCCTCCGGCGCCACGGCGAGCACCGAGGAGAGATTGACGATGCTGCCCTCCCCGCGCGCCAGGAAACGGGGGATCACCGCGGTGGCGAGCCGCGTGACCGCCAGCACGTTGAGGCGGATGAGCCAGTCCTGCTCGTCCGCGCCCGCGTCCGCGAGCCCGGCCGGCAGCGCGGCGCCGGCATTGTTCACCAGCACGCCGATGCGCGCATCCTGGTCCAGCCGCTTCTCGACTGACCGGAGCTGGGCCGGGCTGGTGAGGTCGGCCGGCAGCACGTCCACCGCGCGCCCGGTCTCGCTGCGCAGCCGCGCCGCCAGTGCCTCGAGCCGCGCGGCGTCGCGGGCGACCAGCACGAGATCGTGACCGCGGCGCGCGAAACGGTCGGCATAGGTGGCGCCGATCCCGGAGGAGGCGCCGGTGATCATGACGGCAGGAGTGCTCATGGCAGGTGACCCTTCAAACAGGACGCCGCAAAATGACGGGCGTCATCTAACCCAAGAAAGGTGAATGGGCTCGGATGTACAAAGGTCAAGTCGGCCGCCGCGAACGCGAGCCGTCCGCGTGCGTTCCTCCGCACGGACCATCGCGCATGCCAGAGGGAATCGCCCCGTGCTGCTGACCCGCATGACAGCCCTTGCCGTCCTGTTCACAGCCTCGGCTGCCGTCGCTGCACCGCCGCCCGGCATGCCGCCGGTGACCGGCAGCATGTATGACGGCAACAATGCGCAGGCGCCGAACCTTGCGCCCGCACCGGCCTCCCCTGCCCCGGCATCGCGGCCGAACGACCCCAAGCAGGCGGTGACCGGCACCGGGACCGGCACGGGCCAGGGGCACTCGAGCCAGGCCGGCGGCGGCAACTAGCGAGGCGGTCGGGCCGCGCTCGCAGGAAAGTTCCGCGGCCGCGCCACGCCAGCATGCCACCCCGTCCCCGGCCGCACGTTCGCGTCAAGGCGGGCGGGAGATCACGGATGGGCAAGCGGGCTTCCACGGCGGCAACGCGGCGCCGTACCCTCCTCGCGGGCGCCGCGGCGGCCGGATTCCTCGGCCTGTTCACCCGCGGCAACGCGCTCGAGCTGCAGGGCATGCCGGCCTGGGATCCGCTCTCGGGTCCGCCGCCCGACATCGTCAAGCCAGGTCCGTGGCAGTTCTTCACCGCCGAGGAAGCGGTGGCCGTGGAGGCGCTGGTCGACCGGCTGATCCCACCCGATCCGCACTGGGCCGGCGGCAAGGATGCCGGCTGCGCGGTGTTCATCGACCGCCAGCTCGCCGGCCCATATGGGCGATCCGAGGGGCTCTACATGCGCCCGCCCTTCGACGACACGGCGACCGATCGCGGCCCGCAATCGCCGTTCACCCCGGCACAGCGCTACCGGCGCTCGCTCGCCGGCTTGGACAAGCACTGCGAGGGTGCCTACGCCGGCAAGTCCTTCGCGCAGATCCCGGACGCCGAGAAGGACAAGCTGATCGGGGCGCTGCAGAGCGGCGCCGTCGCGCTGGAGGACTCGTCGGGCCGCGGCTTCTTCGAGCTGCTGCTGCAGAACACCAAGGAAGGCTTCTTCGCCGACCCGGCCTATGGCGGCAACCGCGACATGGTCGGCTGGCGGATGATCGGGTTTCCCGGCGCGCGGTACGACTACCGGGACTGGATCGAGCGGCACAACGAGACCTACCCGCGCCCGCCCGTCGCCATCAGCGGCGCCCCGCAATGGACTCCCCGGCAAGGATAGACCGATGGCACGCAAGCTCCCCGCCACCGACGTGGTGATCGTCGGCCTCGGATGGACCGGGTCGATCCTCGCGCATGAGCTGACCGAGGCCGGCCTGAACGTGGTGGCGATCGAGCGCGGGCCCTGGCGCGACACGTCGAGCGACTTTCCGGTCACCCATGCGCAGGACGAGCTGCGCTACCACATCCGTCACGACCTGTTCCTGCGCCCGGCGCAGGAGACGCTGACCTTCCGTCACAACGCGCGGCAGACCGCGCTGCCGATGCGCACCTGGGGCACGTTCATGCCGCCCAACGGCGTGGGCGGTGGCGGGGTGCACTGGAACGCGGAAACCTGGCGCTTCCTCGAATCGGATTTCGTGCTGCGGTCGCATCTGACCGAACGCTATGGCGAGAAGTTCCTGCCAGAGGACATGACGATCCAGGATTGGGGCATCACCTTCGCCGACCTGGAGCCGCATTACGACAAGTTCGAGTATCTGTGCGGCACCTCGGGCTATGCGGGCAATCTCGGTGGGCAGAAGCGGCAGGGTGGCAACCCGTATGAGGGCCCGCGGTCGCGCGAGTATCCGACGCCGCCGCAGAAGCAGCCGTTCGGTCCCACGCTATGGGCCAAGGCGGCGGTGGAGAGCGGCTTCCAGCCCTTCCCGCAACCCTCGGGCAATCTGTCCCAGGCCTACACCAATCCGCTGGGCGTCACGCTCGGCCCCTGCACCTATTGCGGCTACTGCGAATGGTTCGGCTGCGGCAACTACTCGAAGGCGAGCCCGCAGGTGACGATCCTGCCGGTGCTGCTGCGCAAGGAGAACTTCAAGGCGCAGACGCTCTGCACGGTGCAGCGCATCAATACCGACAGCACCGGCAAGCGCGCCACCGGCGTGACCTACATCGACAGCAACGGCGAGGAATGGGAGCAGCCGGCCGATCTGGTGCTGCTCTGCGCCTTCCAGTTGTTCAACGTGCACCTGCTGCTGCTGTCGGGGATCGGCACGCCGTATGATCCGAACACCGGCCAGGGCGTGATCGGACGCAACTTCTCCTACCAGGTCACCTCCTCGGTCGACGGCTTCTTCGAGGACAAGAACTTCAACCCGTTCATCTCCTCGGGCGCGATCGGCATGTGCATCGATGATTTCAACGGAGACAATTTCGACCACGGCCCGCATGGCTTCGTGGGCGGCGGATATATCGGCGCGGTGCAGACCAACGGACGGCCGATCCTCAGCACGCGCGGGCCGGCGGGGACACCGAGCTGGGGGGCCGAGTGGAAGAAGGCGGTCGCGCAGCATTACCTGAGCACGTACACGACGGTGACGCATGGCAGTTCCTACAGCTATCGCGACGTGTTCCTCGATCTCGATCCGACCTACACCGACATCTTCGGACGCAAGCTGCTGCGGATGACGTTCGACTTCCACGAGAACGAACTGAAGATGTCGCAGTACATCACCGACCGGCTGGCCGACATCACGCAGAAGATGGGGCCGAAGGTGATGGAGAAGCATCCGCGCAAGGGACCCTACGACGTCAACGTGTACCAGACGACGCACACCTGCGGCGGCGCGGTGATGGGCGACGATCCGAAGACGAGCGCGGTCAATCGCTATCTGCAGAGCTGGGACGTGCCGAACCTGTTCGTGTTCGGCGCGACGGCGTTCCCGCAGAACGCGGGCTACAACCCGACCGACACGGTAGGGGCGCTGGCCTTCTGGGGCGCGGACGCGATCCGCAACCAGTACCTGAAGAATCCCGGCCCGCTGGTGCACGCATGAGGGCCGCGCTCCTCGGGCTGATGGCCTGCAGCATGCTGGCCCCGGCTGCCTGGGGCGCGGAACAGGACTACAGCCTGATCGAGCGAGGACGCTATCTCGCGACGATCGGCGACTGCACGGCGTGCCACACGGCGCCGGGTGGGAAGCTGATGGCCGGCGGTCGCGCGATCGAGACGCCGTTCGGCAACATCGTCGCACCCAACATCACGCCGGACCGGGAAACCGGGATCGGCGCCTGGAGCGACGATGCCTTCTACGCCTCGATGCATGACGGCAAGACCGCGCGGGGCGAGAACCTGTATCCCGCCATGCCATACCCGTATTTCACCAAGACGCGGCGCGACGACGTGATGGCGATCCGCGCCTGGCTGAACACGCTGGAGCCGGTGGTCAACCGGGTCGATGCCAACCAGTTGCCGTTTCCGTTCAGCATCCGCGCGGCGATGACCGGCTGGAACGCGCTGTTCTTCCAGGCCGGCGAATGGCAGGACGACACGCAGAAATCGGCCGAGTGGAACCGCGGTGGCTATCTCGTGGAAGGCCTCGCGCATTGCGGCGCCTGCCACAACGCGAAGAACGCGCTCGGAGGCGACGAGTCCGGCAGCCGCTTGCAAGGCTTTGCGCTGCAGGGCTGGTTCGCGCCGGCGATCACCAGCGGCAACGGCGTCGGGCTCGACAAGTGGACCGTCGACGACATCGTCGAATACCTGAAGACGGGCACCAACCGCTTCGCCACCGCGGCCGGCCCGATGGCGGAGGCGGTGTCGGATTCGACGCAGCACATCTCGCTCGCCGACCTGCGTGCAATGGCGGTCTACCTGAAGGACCAGAAGGGCCCCGCGGCGGAGAAGCGACAGGCGATGGCGGCGAGCGACCCGGTGATGCAGGCGGGCGAGGCCATCTATGTCGACAAATGCGCCGCCTGCCACACGATGAACGGGGCGGGCATCGCGCGGCTGTTCCCAACGCTGTCCGCGAGCCCTTCGGTCGAGGCGCGTGATCCGCTGTCGGTGCTGCACGTCATCCTCAACGGGACCCGCGCGGCGCACACGCCGTATGCGCCGACGTCACCGGCCATGCCGGCGTTCGGATGGGAACTGACGGATGTCCAGGTCGCGGCGGTTGCGACGTACGTGCGCAATGCCTGGGGCAACGCGGCGGCGCCGGTCACCGCGGGGGACGTGTCGAGCGTACGCAAGAACCTCGCGGCGCGGCGGGAGTAGGCGGCGCGGCGTAGCGGGTGGCGGCGCGGCGTAGCGGGTGGCCGCACGGCATCGCTGCGTGGGCCGCACGGCATCGCTGCGTGCGTCCGCGGCGTAGCGGGTGGCCGCGCGGCATCGCTGTATGGCCCCCCGCATCGCGGCGTGCGTCGCGCGGCATAGCGGCCTGCGTCGCGCGGCACCGTGACGTGAGCGGAACCGTGACGTGGCCGCCCCGCCCCGTGTCATGGCCGGCGCAGGCCGGCCATCCACGCCTTCTCCTGCCGCCCGTGACGAAGTCGTGGATGGCCGCCCTTCGGCGGCCATGACACGAAAGCGGCCTCACACGGCGTGGACCATCGCCTCTCACGGCGTGGACCATCGCCTCACACGGCGTGGACCATCGCCTCAGACCGCATGGACCTTCGCCTCGCGGTCCCAGAACCGCAGGGCGCGGCAGGCCTGGACGAAAGCCTTCGCGTCCGCCGCCTTGCCCAAAGCGACGAAGCCGCCGTCCATGTCCGTCACGCCCGCCTTCTCGAACAGCGGGGCCGCCGCGGGCACGTGGGCGATGAACTTGGCATGGGCATAGGCGTCGCTGACGAAGTCCTTCGCGGTCGCCTCGCGCGCCAGCAGCTTCGCACCTTCCTCGGAGACCAGCACCGCCACCGCGTCGTACAGCACCGACGGGCCGCCATTCACCTTCTGCTTGGCCGGGATCACCGTCCCGTCGCTCGCGGTCACGCCGCCGACCTTCGGGGCGACCAGTTCGATCAGCGCGCCCTCGGCCTTCGCCGCTGTCTGCAAGGCACCGAGCAGGGTGGCATCGACGCCGTCGCTGACCAGCACGCCGATCTTGCGACCGGCAAAGGACGGCGGCGGGTTCTCGAGGATGCTCAGCGCCTTCGAGGGCTTCAGGTCCTTCTTCACGGGCCGCGCCGGCGGCGCCGCCGGCGGCAGCTCCATCAGCCCCAGCCCGTCCGCGACCATCTTGGCGAGCGCCTCGTCGACGTTGCGCAGGTGGGAGACCATTCGCGCACGGATCGCCGGCGTTTCCACCTTGCTCAGCTCGAAGACGAACGCGTCCTTGATGTGCGTCTGCTCGATCTTCGTCTGGCTCAGGTAGAACTGCCGCGCCTGGCTGTAGTGGTCCGCGAACAGCTCCGGACGCACGCGCAGCTTGTCGCCGCTCACCGTCTCCGGATAGCTGCGATAGCCGCGTTCGGGTGACTCGCGCGGGCCGCCGGCCGGACCACCCCAGGAGTTCGGCTCGTAATTGGCGCGACCCTTCGGGTTGTGGAACGCCATGTGCCCATCCTGCTGGAAGCTGTGGAACGGGCATTTCGGCGCGTTGATCGGCAGATGGGTGAAGTTGGGGCCACCCAGCCGCTTCAACTGCGTGTCCAGGTAGGAGAAGTTGCGGCCCTGCAGCAGCGGATCATTGGTGAAATCGATCCCCGGCACCACGTTCTGCGTGCAGAACGCCACCTGCTCGGTTTCCGCGAAGAAATTGTCCACCATGCGGTCGAGCACCAGGCGACCGACGCGCCGGATCGGGATGACCTCCTCGGGGATGATCTTGGTCGCATCGAGCACGTCGAAGTCGAACTTGCGCGCGAACTCCTCGTCGAAGAGCTGGACGCCCATCTCCCATTCCGGGAAGTCGCCCATGGTGATCGCGTCCCACAGGTCGCGGCGATGGAAGTCGGGATCGGCGCCGTTGATCTTCAGCGCCTCGTTCCACACCACCGACTGCATCCCGAGCTTCGGCTTCCAGTGGAACTTGACGAAGGTCGACTTCCCTTCGGCGTTGACGAAGCGGAAGGTGTGGACGCCGAACCCCTCCATGAAGCGGAAAGAGCGCGGGATCGTCCGGTCGGACATGATCCACATCGCCATGTTGGTCGCTTCCGGGCTCAGCGAGATGAAGTCCCAGAAATTGTCATGCGCGGTCTGCGCCTGCGGGAAGGCGCGATCCGGCTCCTGCTTCGCCGCATGGATCAGGTCGGGGAACTTGATCGCATCCTGGATGAAGAAGACCGGGATGTTGTTGCCGACGAGGTCCCAGTTGCCTTCCTTGGTGTAGAACTTGGTGGCGAAGCCGCGCACGTCGCGCGCGAGATCGGCCGACCCCTTGTTCCCCGCCACCGTCGAGAAGCGCACGAAGACCGGCGTGCGCTCGCCCTTGCGCTGGAACAGGTCGGCGCGGGTGATGTCGGCAAGCGAATCGGTGGTCTCGAAGAACCCATGCGCCGCATAGCCGCGCGCGTGCACGACGCGCTCCGGGATGCGCTCATGGTCGAAGTGGAAGATCTTCTCGCGGAAATGGAAGTCCTCGAGCAGGGCGGGTCCGCGTGCGCCGACCCGCAGCGTGTTCTGGTCGTCCGCGACCGGCACGCCCTGCTGCGTGGTCAGGACCGGGACGTCGCCTTCGGCGACCTGATGGGTTTCGCCCCCCTGGCCGCGCAGGATCTTCGCGTCGGCCATCTGGGTGGGAGAGAGGTTGGGCGTCGAGGGATCGGCAGCCATGCGGCGTCCTCCGTACAGACAAGGGTTGCGCGCGATCCGCGCGACACTGTCCTGGAGAACGTTGGAGCGGGGGGGCCGTTGCGCGACAGCGGAGCGGCCCCCCTCACGGTTCGGAGGGGTGGCCTACCCGGCCGTGATCTTCTGCACCCCGCCCATGTAGGGCCACAGCACCTCGGGCAGCAGGATGGAGCCGTCCGCCTGCTGATGGTTTTCCATCACTGCGATCATGGCGCGACCGACGGCCACGCCCGACCCGTTCAGGGTGTGGACATGCGCGACCGTCTTGCCGTCGGCGCCACCGCGGAACCGCGCGTTCATGCGGCGCGCCTGGAAGTCGCGGCAGTTGGAGCACGAGCTGATCTCGCGCCAGGCTTGCTGGCCGGGGAGCCAGGCCTCCAGGTCGAAGGTCTTGGCCGCCGCGAATCCGGTATCGCCGCTGGACAGCACCACGCGGCGGAACGGGACCTCCAGCAGCTTCAGCACGGTCTCCGCGCACTGCGTCATCCGCTCATGTTCCGCGGCGCTGTGATCGGGGTGTGCGATCGAGACCATCTCGACCTTGCGGAACTGGTGCTGGCGCAGCATGCCGCGGGTGTCGCGGCCGGCGGCCCCGGCCTCGCTGCGATAGCAGTCGGTCAGCGCGGTCAGGCGGAGCGGCAGCGCCTTCTCGGCGAGGATCTCTCCGCCCACGCTGTTGGTCAGCGGCACCTCGGCGGTGGGGATCAGCCAGCGGCCGTCGGTGGTGCGGAAGTTGTCCTCGGCGAATTTGGGAAGCTGCGCGGTGCCGTAGAGCGTCGCGTCGTTGACCAGCGAGGGCACCACCATCTCGGTATAGCCGTGCTGGGTCGTGTGCAGGTCGATCATGAACTGCCCGAGCGCCCGCTCGAGCCGGGCGAGCGGGCCGCGGAGGACGGTGAAGCGGGCACCGGCGAGCTTCGCGGCGGTCGCGAAGTCCATCATGCCCAGCGCCTCACCGAGTTCGAAATGCTGCTTCGGCTGGAAGCCGAGGTCGCGGGGTTCGCCGACCTGGTGCAGCACGACGTTGGCGCTCTCGTCCGGCCCGTCGGGCACGTCCGCGTCGAGCACGTTCGGCAGGCTCTCGAGCAGTGATTTAAGCTTCAGATCGAGGTCGACAAGCTCCGCCTTGAGAGTCTCGTCCCAGTTTCGACCGAGTTCGGAGCGAAGTCGATCGGCTTCGTCCTTCCGGCCCTCGCGGAGCGCCGCCCCGATCATCTTGGAGACAGTATTCGCCTGAGCTCGCTCTCGCTGGATCTGCGTTTCGAGTTCGCGCCGTCGAGTGTCGAGCGCCAGGATCTCCGGCGAGACCGGCGACATCCCGCGTCGGGCCAGCGCCGCGTCGAACGCGGTTGCGTCGGCTCGGATGGCGCGGATGTCGTGCATGGTCCTAGACCTCCACCGGTTTGGGTTCGACGAACTTGGCGCAGACGATGGAAATCTCGTAGAGCGCGATCAGCGGCACCGCGAGGCCCACCTGGGTGATGATGTCCGGCGGCGCCAGGATGGCCGCGATGACGAACATGCCGACCACCGCATAGCGGCGGAACCGCTTCAGCGCGGCCGAGGAGGTGATGCCCACCTTCGCCATCAGGGTGAGCGCGACCGGCAACTGGAAGGTGATGCCGAAGGCGAAGATCAACTTCATCACCAGGTCGAGGTATTCGCCGACGCGCGGCAGCAGCTCGATCGGCACGCCGCCGCCGCCGGTGTTCGACTGGAAGCTCGCGAAGAAGCGCCACGCGAAGGGGAAGACGAAGAAATACGCGAGCGCCGCGCCGGCCACGAACAGGATCGGCGTCGCGCAAAGGAAGGGCAGCAGGGCGCGCTTCTCGCTGCGGTAGAGGCCGGGTGCGACGAACAGCCAGATCTGCGCGGCGATGATCGGGAAGGCGACGAAGCCGCCGCCGAAGAAGGCGACCTTGATGCGGGTGAAGAACGCCTCGTAGAGCTGGGTGTAGATCAGATGCGGGTCGGGGTTGCCCTGTTCGCGCAGGATGTCCGCCAGCGGCTTGGCGAGGAAGTAGTAGATGTCGTCCGCGATGTAGTACGCGCCGGCGAAGCAGATGATGAAGGCAACCACCGACCACAGCAGGCGCCGGCGCAGTTCGACCAGATGATCGAGCAGCGGCATCGGCTTGTCGTCGATCGGATCGTCCTCGCGTTCGGAGTCTGCCACGTTCGGCCTCGTCTCGGGGTTGCGGGCGCCGGCGGTCAGGCGCGCAGCGGCGATTGGCGCTGCTGCGCCGCAGCCGGGGGAACGAAGGGAGGCGCTTCCGGCGCCGTCGCGGGCGCCGCCGCGGCGCGCGGCGGTTCGGGCGGCACCAGTTCCGGCGGCACCCAGGCCGGGGGTTCGGGGGCGGCGAGATCCGGTTCCGCAGCGAGGTCGGCGGCCGTGAGTTCCGGCGGCGGCATCGGTTCGGCGGTGACCTCGGTCACCGGCGCGGTGCCCACCGACCCGGGGGTGGACGACGGCTCGTAGCTGGTCGGCGGGATGATCGGGTCATCGAATGTGCTGCGCAGCGAGCGGTCCGGGTCGACCGCCTTCTCGACCGCGCCGCGCACGTCGAAGTTACGGATTTCGTTGATGGATTTGCGGACGTCCTGAAGGTCCGCGTCCTTCATCATCTCGTCGACATGAGTCTGGAACTCGGACGCCATGCGGCGCGCCTTCTTGATCATGCCGGTCACCGCGCGGATGGCGACAGGCATGTCCTTGGGGCCGATCACGACGAGCGCGACGGCGGCGATCAGGGCAATTTCCGACCAGGCGAAATCGAACATCGACGGGTTTGGAGCCTCCAGGCCGGGCTTGCTAGCAGGAAGCGGGGCCGGGGGGAACGGGCGTGGTGGTGGGCGCGAATTGTCGCCTCGGCCTCACGAGCGTATCAGAACGAGGGCCACGGAGGGCAGAACATGGTGCAGACGGCGGCGTATCGGGTTCCCGGGCTGGAGCAACCGGCCGAGATCGTGGTCGATCGCTGGGGAATCCCGCACATCCGCGCCGCCAGCCAGCACGACGTGTATTTTGTGCAAGGTTTCAACATCGCCCGTGACCGGCTGTTCCAGATCGACCTCTGGCGCAAGCGGGGGCTGGGGCTGATGGCCGGCGACTACGGCGCGGGCTTCGTCGCCCAGGATCGCGCGGCGCGGCTGTTCATCTATCGCGGCGCCATGCAGGCCGAGTGGGACGCCTACGGCAACCCCGACACCCAGGCCATCTGCACCGCCTTCGCCGCCGGCATCAACGCCTATCTGGACCTCGCGGCACGGGACCCGGCCCTGCTGCCGCCGGAATTCGCGGCCATGGGCATCGCCCCTTCCCGCTGGGCACCCGAGGACGTGCTGCGCGTCCGCTCCCACGCCTTGTCGCGCAACGTGGAGCAGGAGGCGGCGCGCGCCCAGGTCGCCGCGCGGGTGGGGCTGGAGGCCGACCTCGCCCGCAAGAACCTGGAGCCGGCCTGGACCTTGCGGCTGCCCGAGGGGCTCGACCCGGCCGATATCCCGCCCGAGGTGCTGGACGTCTACTGGCTGGCGACGGTCGACCCGGATATCAGCCCGGAACGGCTGGCGGCGACACGCGCCCAGGCCTGGACCTGGACCAAGGTGAACGATTTCGACGAGGTGAAGCAGGACGCCTCGGCCCAGGGCTCCAACAACTGGGTGGTCTCCGGCGGGCGCACCGCCAGCGGCCGGCCGATCCTCGCCTCCGACCCGCATCGGGAGTACCGCAATCCCTCGGTGCGCTACGTGGTGCACCTGACCGCGCCCGGCCTCGACGTGATCGGCGCGACGGAGCCGCCCACCCCCGGCGTGTTCATCGGCCACAACGACCGGATCGCCTTCGGCCTGACCATCTTCCCGATGGATCAGGAGGATCTCTACGTCTACGAGACCCACCCCGACGATCCCGACCAGTACCGCTACGGCGACGGGTGGGAGCGGATGACGGTGCTGCGGGAGGAGATTCCGGTTCGCGGGGAGGCGCCGGAGGTGGTCACGCTGCGCTTCACCCGCCACGGTCCGGTGGTCCACGCCGATCCCGCCCGCCACCGCGCCTTCGCGATCCGGTCGGTGTGGAGCGAGCCCGGTACCTCCGCCTATATGGGCCGGCTCGCCTACATGACCGCCGGATCGGTGGCCGAGTTCGGCGCCGCGCTGCGGAACTGGCACGCGCCCACCGTCAACCAGATCTGCGCCGACCAGGCGGGCGATATCGGCTGGTTCGCGGTCGGCAAGGCGCCGCGGCGGCCGAACTGGGACGGGCTGCTGCCGGTTCCCGGCGACGGGCGCTACGAGTGGGACGGGTTCCACCCGCTCGAGGACCTGCCGCGCGTGATCAACCCGGCGCGCGGCTACGTCGCCACGGCGAACGAGATGAACATGCCGGCCGACTATCCCGCCACGGCGCGCAAGCTGGGCTTCGAATGGGCGGAACGGTCGCGCTCGACCCGCATCCATGAGGTGCTGGACGCGCAGCCGCGCCACACCCTGGCGGACTCGATGGCGCTGCAATGCGACGTGTTCTCGGTCCCCGCGCGGCGGGTGGCGCCGCTGCTCGCCACCCTGACCGAACCGGCGGAGGCGCTGGCGCTGCTGCGCGACTGGGACTTCCAGCTTCGGGTCGACTCCGCCGCGGCGGCGCTGTTCGAGGTCTGGTGGGGCAAGCACCTGAAGCCGGCGCTGCTCGACACGATCACCCAGGACCCGGTCGCGCGCCCGCTGCTGGTGCCGGGCGACAACGAGACGATGCTGGCGCTGCTGGAGGGCGGCCAGCATGCGGGGCTGATCGCGGCGACCCTGCGGGAGGCGCTGGTCACCTGCCGCCGCCTGCTGGGCAACGACCCGGCCGGCTGGCGCTGGGGCGCGCTGCATCACGGGTATTTCCCGCATGTCCTGTCACGGGTGGCCGATCCGGCGACGTTCCGCGACGTGGGCAAGCTGCCGACCGGCGGGTCGGGCTCGACGCCGATGAACACGACCTACCGGGGCACCGACTTCCGCCTGACAGTGGGCGCGTCGTTCCGGATGGTGGTGGACGTGGGGGCTTGGGACGAGGCGAAGGTGATCAACACCCCCGGCCAGTCGGGCAACCCGCTCTCGCCCCACTACGACGACCTGGGCCCACTCTGGGCCCGGGGCGAGTACGTGCCGATGCTCTACACCAAGGCCGCGGTGGACGCCGCGGCGGAGCTGCGGATCGCGCTGACCCCGGCGTGACGGGCGCGGACGGCCCGCCCCCCGTGTCATGGCCGGCCTTGTGCCGGCCAACCACGACTTTGCTGCATGCGAGATGGAAAGCCGTGGATGGCCGCGAGCATGTGCCCCCCGTGTCATGGCCGGCCTTGTGCCGGCCAACCACGACTTTGCTGACGGCGAGACGGAAAGCCGTGGATGGCCGCGACAAGCGCGGCCATGACACAGGAGGGCGACCACGCCGCCATGCCGCTGGGCCATGCCGCTGGGCCATGACGGGCACCGCACCCGCACGGCTGTGTCCGCCCGAGCCCGCACGACCACGGCCCCGGCAGGGCGAGACCCGCGCGGCTAGAGGAACCGCAGCGCCAGGAACCCGCCCACGATCCCCGCCGCCACGAGCGTCGTGACCAGGGTGAGCCGGCGCTCGATGAAGTCCCGGACCGGGTCACCGAACAGCCGGATCAGCGCCGCCACCATGAAGAACCGCGCACCCCGCGTTGCCAGGCTCGCCACCATGAACAGCCAAAAATCGAAATGCGCCGCGCCCGAGGCGATCGTCACGATCTTGTACGGGATCGGCGTGAGCCCCTTGATCAGGATCACCCACAGCCCGTACTGCGCATACATCGCCTGGAACGCGGCGAACCGGTCGCCATAGCCGTAGAACGCGATCACCGGGCGCGCGAGCTGGTCGAACACCGCGTAGCCGA
The DNA here is from genome assembly GCA_017304945.1 of Rhodospirillales bacterium. Taxonomy (GTDB): domain Bacteria; phylum Pseudomonadota; class Alphaproteobacteria; order Acetobacterales; family Acetobacteraceae; genus Rhodopila. The sequence goes on along the minus strand of JAFKLG010000110.1, from coordinate 7,296 downwards.
TCCACCAGCCCAGCGCACCGCCCAGCACGCTCGCGACCGTGCAGATCGCGGCCAGCCGCCAGGCCCGCGCCGGACGCGCCAGCGCCATCGGGATCAGCAGCACGTCCGGCGGGATCGGGAAGAAGCTGCTCTCGGCGAAAGCGATCGCGGCAAGCCACCAGGGCGCCCGCGGGGAAGCGGCGAGCGCCAGCGTACGGGCATACAGTCGGTGCAACATGCGGGCCTCATAGACCACAAGCCGGTCACCCGGAACCGGCGATCACGTGACCGCACCGTCTGGTCACACCTGACCCCCGGCCCTATCGTGGCGGCATGCATCGCGCCCTGATCCCCGCCCTTCTCGCGGCCGCCCTCGCCGGCCCGGCCGTCGCGCAAACCCCATCGGCGCCCGCCGCACCCGGCGCGGGCGCTCCACCGGCGCAGAGCCAGCGAGGCACGGCGCAGGGACAGACTGCACTGCCACACGCCTTCCTGTACGGCGCCTGGACCGGCGGGATCTTCCCGGCCCCGGTCACCTTGAGCGCGCAGGAGTGCCTGGCCGCCCCCACCGTCATCTTCACCCGCGACGCCGTGCTGCGCGCCTCCCCCACCGACGTGACCTACCAGCAGCGGCTGGTCGAGACCGTGCGCGCCGTGCCCGGCGGCGTGGAGTTCCGCCTGAGCCGGCCGGTGCAGGCCTCCACCGGCGGCGGGGCGTTCGGCCTCGGGGCCGGCACGCCCGCGCCGGAACCCGGGTTCGGCTGCAGCAGCCCCGACCTGCTGCGCGTGCAGAAGCGGGGCGACGACCAGATCGCCTTCCCGAATTGCAGCGAGTTCCCCTATCCGCTGGTCCGGTGCCCCGCCCGCTGAGCCGACCTCCCCCGGCGAGGACGACGGTTCGGCGACATCCGACGCCCGAAAAGAAGAAACGAGGAGACGAGCCGAGATGACCACAACCGTCGCCCGCCTGCTGGCGGACAGTCTGGAAGCGCATGACGTCGACCAGATCTTCTGCGTGCCGGGGGAGAGCTATGTCGGCCTCACCTCCGTCCTGTCCGAACGCAACTCCATCCGCATGATCGTGTGCCGCCATGAGGGCGGCGCCGGATTCATGGCGGCGGCCGACGGGCGGCTGCGGCCGCGCGCGGGCGTCTGCATCGTCTCGCGCGGACCCGGCCTCGCCAATGCGATGGTCGCGCTGCACTCCGCCTATCACGACGCGACGCCCATGGTGATGCTGATCGGCCAGGTGGAACGGAAGGATTTCGGCCGCCAGGCGCTGCAGGAGCAGAACTACTCGAAGCTGCTGTCAGACGTGACCAAGAGCGTGATCGAGGTGAACGAGCCCGAACAGGCCTCGGAATCCATCGCTCGCGCCTTTCATCTGGCCGAGAGCGGCACCCCCGGCCCGGTCGCGGTGATCCTGCCCGAGGACATCTTCGACGAAGCCACCGACGCGACGCTCGACCAGCCGCGCCCGCGCGTCGTCGCCGGACCGCGCAGCGACGACCTGGCGCGGCTCGCCGACATGCTGGCGAAGGCCGAGCGCCCGCTGATCCTGGCCGGCGGCGCGCTGCTGGCCGACACGCTGCACGACCAGGCGGTCTACGGCGCGCTGCGGCAATGGTCCGAGAGCTGGGTGCTGCCGATCAGCCCCACGCATCGCCGCCCCCAGCTCTTCGATGTGCGGCACCCGAACTACGGCGGCTACATGGGCATCCGCGTGCCCAAGCCGCTGATCGACGAGATGAAGCGCGCCGACCTGGTGGTGGCGCTGGGCGAGCGGCTGACCGACACGGTCAGCCAGTCCTACACCTTCCCCAGCGCGCCGCAGCCGCAGGTGCCGCTCGTGCATGTGTGGCCGGACCCGAACGAGGTCGGCCGCGTCTGGCGCGCCGATCTCGGCATTCCCGCCGACCCGTACGAGGTGCTGAAGGCGCTTCTCGCCCTGCCCGTCCCCGCCAATGCCGGCCGTCGGCGCGGCTGGGTGGACGGGCTGCACAAGATCCACCTCTCCCTGCTGGAGAAGAGCTGGGAGCCCACGCCGGACGGCATCAACTTCGCCGCGGTCGTCTGCGAGGTCGACAAGCACCTGGCCGACGACGCCGTCGTGACCTCGGATGCCGGCAATTTCGGCTCCTACCTCCATCGCTATATCGGCTTCCGGCCCGGCCAGGAGTTCCTGTCCTCAGTGGTCGGCGCCATGGGCTCCGGCATGCCGATGGCGGTCGCCGCGACGCTGCGCCGGCCCGGCAAGCAGGTCGTCGCGTTCATGGGCGATGGCGGCGCGCTGATGATGGGCAACGAGATCGCCACCGCCTGCCAGTACGGCGGCTGCCCGATCATCATCATCTCGGACAACGCGATGTACGGGACGATCGGCATGCACTCCTACGTGCGCTATCCGGAGCGGAAGTTCATGGAGGCGACCAAGCTGACCAACCCCGACTTCGCCGCCTGGGGCCGGTCCTTCGGCGCCGAGGGCATCACCATCCGCACCGAGGCCGAGGTCGCGGACGGCATCGCCCGTGCGTTCGCGGTGAAGACGAAGCCGGTGGTGGTGCACTGCCTGACCTCCGCCATCCAGATGAGCGCGTGGCGCCGCTTCGGCGGCGAACGGCTCGCCTGAGCGGGCCAGGGGCACGCGGCGCGGCGGGATGATCGACCGGCTGGCCCGCAACTGGGTCTATGGCGGCTTCCTTGCCGGGATCATGCTGCTCGCCCTGCTCCCACTGCTCGCCTGGTCGGTGTCCTGGGCCTTGCTGCTCACGCTGGCGCAACTGCCCATCTACATGCTCCACCAGTTCGAGGAGCATGACGCCGACCGGTTCCGCCGCTTCGTCAACGCGCAGGTCGGCCACGGGCGGGAGGTGCTGTCCCCGCGCGCCGTCTGCGTGATCAATATCGGCGGCGTCTGGGCGATGGATGTGCTGGCGATCTGGCTGGCGGTCGAGGCTGGCCTCGGATTCGGCCTGATCGCGATCTACGGCGTGCTGGTCAACGCGGTCGTCCATATCGCCGGCGGACTCGTACTGCGCCGCTACAACCCGGGTCTCGTCACCAGCATCGTGCTGTTCCTGCCGGTCGGCGGCGCCGCGTGGTGGGCGGTGCAGCAGACCGGCGAGGCCACGCTGCTGCATCACGCGATCGGCCTCGCCGTGGCGCTGCTGCTGCACGCCGCGATCATCGGCTGGGTGCGGCGGCCGCGCTGAGAGACGGCGCCCCGCCATCGGTCGCCGGCGGCGGCATGTCGGCAGAGGACGGTGGGAGGAGCGCTACGACCCTGGCGGGACGGTGAAGCAGGGCATCCCTGCCCCGGACAGACGCCCGCAGGCGGCGGAGGCCTGCTCCGCCGACAGCCCCACGAAGCGCGCACGGAACAGCGTGCCGCCACGTTGCACCGGAGTGACGCTCTGCTGTGCCCCGACCAGCAACGTGGAGGCACGCGCACGCGCTGCGTTCAGTGCCGCATCGGAGGTCACGGGGTTCGGGAACGCGCCGACCTGGATGCCCCATTCCCCGGTCGGCTGAGCGTTCCCGAACGGGATGGCGCGCGGGGCCGGGGCGGTCACGACCGCGCGGGTGACCGCCGCCGGGGCCGGCAAGGCCTCGGCCACGACCGGCACCGCCGTGACCGGCGCGGCCTGCTGCGTGACGGCGCGCTGGATCCCAGGCGCGTAGCCGGGCTGGGGCGGCGGGGTGTAGGCCGCTTGCACCGGCGGCGCGTAGCTGGGCTGGGATGGCGGTGCGTAGCTGGGCTGGGGCGGCGGGCTATAGGTCGATTGCATCGGCGGCGCGCCCGCCGACGACCCGGATGGCAGGTAGCCCGCCTGGGCGGACGCCCCGTAGGCCGTTTGGCTGGACGGTGCATAGGCCAGTTGAGCGGACGATCCGTCGGCAGGCTGGGGCGCGACAGTCGGCGCCCGCCGCGCTTGTGCCGGCGCGGCTGGCGCCGTCTGCGTCGCGCCCACCCAGCCCGTGCGGGTCAATACGCCGGTCGGGGCATTGGCGGTCACCAGCCCGCCGCCGTCGAAGGCCCGCAGCGATGGATCATCCGGGGCCACGTCGCTCGCCACCGCACCGCCGCCCATGTAGGCCTGATCCGCCGAGGCGACCTGCCCGCCGCCCATGTAAGCCCGGTCCGCCGAGGCAACTTGCCCCCCGCCCATATACGCGCGGTCCGCCGACGCAACCGCGCCGCCGCCCATATACGCACGATCCGCCGACGCGACCGCGCCACCGCCCATATAGGCCCGGTCCGCCGAGGCAACTTGCCCCCCGCCCATATACGCACGATCCGCCGACGCGACCGCGCCACCGCCCATATACGCGCGATCCGCCGACGCGACCGCGCCACCGCCCAGATAGGCCGCATCGGACCCGACGGCGCCCCCGCCCAGATAGGCGCGGTTCGCAGAGGCGGTGCCGCTGGACGCCGATGCGACGGCCGTGCCGCCGGCATAGACGGCGAGCGGCCCGGTCATGCTCTCGGGGTTCCCAAGCCGCGGGGCGATCGAGGAGAGATAGCCGATCGTCTCGTCGGGCAGCGAGGTGTCGCCCGCGAGATACGCGTCCAGCCGGTCCGGCCCCGCATTGTAGGCGGCGAGGAACCCCGGCGAGCCGAACCGGTCGTACATCTCCCGGATATAGGCGGTGCCGGCCATGATGTTGTCGTGCGGCTCGAACGGATCGTCGCCCAGGCGGTAGCGACGGCGCAGCATGTCGTAGGTGGCCGGCATCACCTGCATCAACCCCATCGCCCCGGCGCTCGAGGTGACCAGCCCGCCGCGACCATCGAACTGGCGACCGCCGCTCTCCTGCCGCATCACCTCCCGGATCCAGCGTTCGGGAACCTGGTAGCGGCTCGCGGCCTCCCGCACATAGGGGCCCCACGGGTCGTCCGGCGTGCCCGGCACGGGATAGGAGCGTGCCGCGCGGGCGCGATAGCTGCGGGCCTCGGCACGCGATGCGGCCAGGTCATACCCATAGTCGCCGTTGCCGTCGTAGCCGCGGCGCCCGTCCCAGCGCGCCTGCGACCCTGAACCAGAGCAGCCCGCGCACAGCAGGAGCAGGCCGAACGCCAGCGGCGTGAGGCAGAGCGTGCCGCGCGATCGCGGCGGGAAGACCGGAGGGGACATCGCGAGCACACCGGAACCGCGGCACCGACGCCGCGCCGGCATCATAGCGCAACGACGCGGCCCCTGCCGAGAGTTCATGTGCAGCGTGAATGCAAGGCGCCAAGCTGTTCAGCGCACGGCGCGAACCTGGACGCTGACCCGCGCCACGCTCCCCTCTGCATCGAGCACCGTCAGCCGATAGAACCCAGGGCTCGGTGGCACCCAGGCCGCCTCGCGCCGGATCCGATCGGCGGCGAGCGGCGCCCCGTCGACCAGGAAGGTGAGCGGGCGGCGACCGCCCATCGCCCGCAGCGTCACCGGACCATCGGCCGAGAGCACGGCGTCGGGTGGCGGGAACAGCAGCCGCAGCGCGTCGGTGGCGACGGCAGGCGCGACGACGCGCGGCAGCGGGTCGGGACGCGGCGGCGCGGTCCGAGGCGCCGGCGGAAGCAGGTCGAAGACGCGCCCAAGCAGCGGAAGTGCAAGTCCGGCGCCGGTCGCGGCCGGCATCGGCGTGCCGTCCGGGCGCCCGATCCACACGCCGACCACGTGTCGCCGGTCGAAGCCGAACGCCCAGGCATCGCGCCCACCCCAGCTCGTGCCGGTCTTCCAGGCGAGGCCGCGCGGTCCGAACGCGGGCAGTGGCCGGGTCAGCACCTCGGCCACCTCGGCCGCCGCCGCCGCGGGAAGGAACCGGGGCGCATCCGCCGCGGGCAGGACCGTGGCTGCCGACGGCTTCAGGATGGGCCGGATGGCCGTCGCCGGGATCGCGAGAGCACTGTCGCCGTCGGCGGGCGGATCCTGGGCCAGCAGCCGCAGCGGCCCGCCGGCCCCGTCCGTCGCCAGCGCGGCATAGAGTGAGGTTGCCTGCCGCAGCGTGATCCCGGCGCCACCGAGCGCGAGCGGCAGTGCGGGATCGGCGCCGCGGGGAAGGTGGAGTGGTGCGCCGGCAGCAGCGAGCGTGGCCGCGAAGCGCAGCGGACCGACCCGGTCGAGCAGCGCCACGGCCGGCAGGTTCAGCGAGCGGCGCAGCGCCTCCCCGGCGGTGATCGCACCGGCGAAGCCGCGGTCGAAATTCTCCGGGGCGTAGGCGCCGAACCGGTGCGGCAGGTCGGCCAGCACGGTCCCGGGCGCGGCGCTGCCGTCGGCAAACGCCATCGCGTAGATGAACGGCTTCAACGCCGATCCGGGCGAGCGGACCGCCTGGGTCAGGTCGAGCGCCCCGGCCCGCGCGCGGTCGCGCCAGGCCCCGGCGTAGAGCGCGCGGATCTCGCGCGTCTGCGCCTCGGCCACGACGATCGCGAGCGACACCGCGGCTGGAAGCCCTTGCAGGCGGTCGGCGGCGAGCCGCTCCAGCGCGATCTGCAGCGGCAGGTCGAGCGTGGTGTGCAGCAGAGGGACACGCGGCAGCGCCGCCACCGCCTGCGGCGCATGGCGCGGCAAGGCGACGCGCGCGGTGGGCACCGGCGAGGGTGGCCCCGGATCGAACAGGCGGGCGGCGACGCCCACCGCCAGCACCCGGTCGCGCACCCGGCGCGCGGCGTCGGGGTGGCGGTCGGGCCGGAGCGCCTCCGGCCGCCGAGGGATCGCGACCAGCAGGGCGCGCTGGGCGGGCTCCAGCGCCTCCGGGGGTTTGCCGAACCATGCGAGCGAACCCGCGCGGACACCTTCCAGGTTGCCGCCGAACGGCGCGAGGGTGAGCCAGATGCGGAGCACGCCGGCGCGGCCGAACCGTGCCTCGAGTTGCAGCGCGCGCGCCATCTCGATCAGCTTGGAGCGGATCGTGCGCGGGCGCGGCTCGAGCAAGCGGGCGGCCTGCATCGCGAGGGTGGAGCCGCCGGAAACGACCCGGCCGCTGCGCAGGAACTGGCCGGTGGCGCGCACCAGCGCGACGGGATCGACGCCGGGGTGCCAGCGGAAGCGCCGGTCCTCCACCGCGATCAGCAGATCGGTCAGGGCAGCGGGCGGCGTGCCGGCGGGAAACCGCCAGACCCCGCCGGGGGCCGGCAGCAGCGCGAGCGGGTGGCCGGCGCGGTCCTGCACTTCGGTCCCGACCGAAGCGAGCCGCCCCAGCGCCGGCGGGAATGCCCGGTCGAGCGCGATGCCGACCAGCGCGAGGACGAAGCAGAGGGAGACGGACAGCCGCAGCCACGCTCCCCCTCCCCTGGAGGGAGGTGGATGGGGGGCGATGCGGGGTGCC
>JAFKLG010000109.1 GCA_017304945.1 Rhodospirillales bacterium | reverse complement strand
ACCTGATCGTCACCCCGCACGTGTCAGGCATAGGCAGAGCAGCCGTGCGCCGCCGCATCGCAGCCGTCGTGCGGGACAACGTCGGACGGTTCCGGTCGGGCCCAGGACCTGGCCCATTTGGTGGCGTGAGGCGGCGTTACGGCCGCAGGCTGCCCATCGCGCGCTGCACGATCACGTCGGGGGCGGAGAACTGGCCGAAGCACTCCACGGCGTCAGCCGCCTCGAGTTCGTCGACGCGGAAATACATCTGCGGGGTGAGGCGCTCGTAGAGTCCCTTGCCGTTACGCGTGAAATAGCGTGTGCCCGGAACGGGTTCCCAAACGTCGTCCATCTCTTCCCTCCCATGACCAGAGGCGCGGATACCCATCCGCGGTCTGCCGGTCCGCAGCTCCGAAGGAGCCAGCACGAGCTTTACCGGAGCCCGCGCGGGCGGAGTCATCCCGCGTGTCCGATCGGCTGTCAAGTCACCGGCCATGCGGTTGCAGAAGAGCCGTCTTCGAACTGCAATCTTCCGCGCCGTGGCAGCGCTGCATGAAAGACACCCGACTTGCCCACCCCTGGCGCATCACTTGCCGCCTTGCCGCAGAGCATTGTGCGCTGCGGAAGACGACTCAGGTGCGGGGCGTGGACGCGATCAGCGCCCTGGCCAGTCGGGTTTCCGTTTCTCGATGAAGGCGCGGCGCCCCTCGGCGGCGTCCTCGGTCAGGGCAAGCGTGCCGATCTGTGCCTCCATGAAGACCGCCGCGTGGTCGAAGTCGAGCGCCTCTGTCTGGCGCATCGCATACTTCCCGCGGCGAATGGCGGTCGGGCTCTTGTCCAGCAGCCGGTCGAGCAGCCAGTCCAGCTTCGTGTCCAGCTCCGCCTTGGGCACCACGTGGTTCACCAAGCCGAGGGTGAGCGCCTCCGCCGCGTCGATCGGCTCCCCGGTCAGCGCCATTTCGTAGCATTTCCGCGGCGGGATGATCTTCTGCAGGATCGCCATGATCTGCATGGGGAAGATGCCGACCTTCACCTCCGGCATGCCGAACCGCGCATGGTCCGCGGCAACCGCCATGTCGCACATCCCGACCATGCCGAGCCCGCCGGCCATGGCATGGCCGTTGACGCGGGCGATGAGGGGGACGGTGAGGTCGCGGGCCTGCTTCATCAGTGCCACGAACGGCAGCCCGACCTTGGCATAGTCATACTGGAAGGAGCCCGATCCGGCGGACAGGTCGGCCCCGGCACAGAAGGCTCGCTCACCCACGCCCGTCAGCACCACAGCGCGGATCGCAGGGTCTTCGCTCGCGCGGGTCAGGCCGGCGGCGATGCCGGCCACCACCGCGTCGTTCATCGCGTTGCGGCGTTCCTCGCGGTTGATGATGATCCACAGCACCGCGCCGCGCGGCTCGATCAGGACGTCGCTCATGCCGCGGCTCCGGCCGCCACCGGCGTGCGATAGCGGGTCAGGCTGCCGCCATGCATCACCTTGCCCGGCAGCGGGTGCCCCACGATCGTCTCGATCATGCGGGCGCATTCGATCAGCGCGTCCAGGTCGATGCCGGTCTCGATCCCCATCTCGTGGGCCATGAACACGAGGTCCTCCGTGCAGATGTTGCCGGCCGCGCCCTTGTGGCCGGCGAACGGGCAGCCGCCGAGGCCGGCGCAGGAACTGTCGAAATCGGCGATGCCCATCTGCAGCGCGACCAGCGCATTGGCGAGGCCGGTGCCGCGGGTGTCGTGCAGGTGCAGCGACAGCGGCAGGTCGGGCCAGCGCTCACGCACGGCGCCGACCACGCGCTGGACCTGCAGCGGCGAGGCCCAGCCGACCGTGTCGGCCAGCCGCACGCGCTCGAGCGTGATGCCGAATGCGTCGGCGAGCTCCAGCAGGGCGGCGACGCAGTCGCGGACGGTCTCGGGCGCGATCGCACCCTCGAAGTTGCAGCCGAAGGCGGTCATGACGATCGCCGAGTCCACCGGGATCCCGCGCTCCCGGAAGAAGCCGAGTTGGCGGCGCTGCTCGACCAGCGTCTCGGCATTGTCCTTGTTGGTGTTGTGGATGGAGAAGGTGTTGGAGGCGCTCATCTGCAGGCCGCCGGTGATGTGCAGCGGCGTCTGCACGGCGCGTTCGTAGCCTTTCAGGTTGAGGGCGATCGCCGTGTAGTGGACACCCGGCTTCTGTTGGATCGCTTGCGCCACATCGACGGCGTCGGCCATGCCGGGCACCCGGCGCGGGTCGACGAAGGAGACGCATTGCACCTCGGTGAGGCCGGTCTCCGCCAACGCCTCGCAGAAGCGCACCTTGTCTTCGGTGGCGATCGGGCCTGGCTCGATCTGGAAGCCCTCGCGCGGGCCTTCCTCGTGGATCCTGATGCGTTTGGGCAGGTCGCTCATTCGGTTTCCTCCGTTGCCGCGCATCATGGCTGCGGGCCGAGGCGGAGGCTACCCGGCGGCCAGCGTCTTCATGGCCGCATGGCGTTCGAACAGCCGCAGCAGCACCCGCGCGGAACGGCCGCGCTCGCTGGCGAGCTTCGGGTCGCGTGCCAGCAGCACCTGGGCGTCGCGATGGGCAATGGCGAGCAGCGGCTCGTGTTCGACCGGGTCGGCGAGCCGGAAGCGTGGCAGGCCGGCCTGGCGGGTGCCGAGGGCATCGCCGCCGCCGCGCAGGCGGAAATCCTCGTCGGCGATGACGAACCCATCCTCCGTGTCGCGCAGCAGCAGCAGCCGGCGGCGGGCGGTCTCGGGCAGCCAGTCCTCGTGCACCAGCAGGCAGAAGCTGGCGGCGGCGCCGCGCCCCACGCGCCCGCGGAGCTGGTGAAGCTGCGCCAGGCCGAAGCGTTCGGCGTGTTCGATCACCATGATGCTGGCGCTGGGCACGTCGACCCCGACCTCGACCACGGTGGTGGCGACCAGCAGGCGGATCTCGCCCCGCGCGAACCGCGCGAGTTCGGCGTCGCGGATCTCCGGCGGCTGCTGGCCATGCACCAGGCCAACGCGATCGCCGAAGCGCATGCGCAGCGCGGCATAGCGGTCCTCGGCGGCGGCGAGGTCGAGCGCCTCGCTCTCGGCGACCAGCGGGCACACCCAGTAGACCTGCGCGCCGCCGTCGAGCGCCCGGGCGATGCCGTCCAGCACGTCGGGCATCGTGCCGACGGAGTGGAGCGTGGTGCGGATCGGCTGCCGCCCGGCGGGTTTGCCGGTCAGCCGCGACACGTCCATCTCGCCCCATTGCGTCAGCAGCAGCGTGCGCGGGATCGGCGTCGCCGTCATCACCAGCACGTCGGTGAGCGCCCCCTTGTCCCCCAGGGAGAGCCGCTGGTCGACGCCGAACCGGTGCTGCTCGTCGATCACCGCGAGGGCGAGGTCGTGGTAGGAGACGGCGTCCTGGAACAGGGCATGGGTGCCGACCACCAGGCGGATCGTCCCATCCTGCAGCCCGCGCAACATGCGGGTGCGTTCCTTGCCTTTGACCGAACCGGTGAGGAGCGCGACGGGTTCGGGGCAGAAGCGGGAGAGGGTGCGGTGGTGCTGCTTGGCCAGCACCTCGGTCGGCGCCATCAGCGCGGCCTGCTTCCCGGCCTCGACCGCGCGCAGCATGGCGAGCATCGCCACCAGCGTCTTGCCCGAACCGACATCCCCCTGCAGCAGCCGGAGCATGCGGCGTGGCGAGGCGAGGTCGGCGTCGATCTCCGCGAGCGCCTGGGCCTGGGATTCGGTCAGCGCATGGCCGAACCGCTCGAGCGCCGTCCGGCGCAGGCGGGAGTCGCCCGTCAGCGGCTGGCCCGGCCGGGTGCGGACGCGGCCGCGGATCAGCGCCAGGGCGAGCTGGCCGGCAAGGAGCTCGTCATAGGCGAGGCGCGCGCGGGCGCGGGCCAGCGGGGGTGATGGCGGGAGCGGGGCCGAGGCAGCAGAGCTCCCCCCCTCCCCTTGCGGGAGGGGGAAGGGGGGAGGGGGTGCCGCCCCCACCCCCGCCGCCGCCGACCCGGCCGGTCCAGGGGCGGCCTCGCACCACCCCCGCCCCCCGACCCCCTCCCGCAAGGGGAGGGGGAGCGTTTGTGCCTCCTGTTCGTCCTCGACCAGCTCGGGCGCCTGCACCGCGCGCAGGGCGGTGGCGAAATCGGGCCACCTCTCGCGGCGCAGCAGGGCGGGGTCCTGCCATTCGGGAAGCGGCAGCAGCCGCTCCAGCGCCTGCCGCATCGCATTCGCGACCTGGCGGGGCCACAGCCCCGCCGTGAGCCCCCAGACCGGCTCGATCGCGGGCAGCCGGTCCGCCTGGTCGGAGGGCACGACGTGATCCGGGTGCGGGATCGTCACCCGGCCGTTGAACGACTCGATCTTGCCGGAAACCAGCAGTCGCGCGCCGACCGGCATCTGGCGCTCACGCGCGAATTTGAAGAACACGAGGTCCGCGCTCCCCGTTTCATCCCGGACGATCACGCGCCATGGCTGGCGAGGATTGGCCGGCTTCTCATGGCGGACCACCTCCACGGCCAGCGTCGCCACGGACCCGATCCGCGCCGTTCGGATCGTTGGCCGCTCGCGACGATCGAGATACGAGTCCGGCAGATGGAACAACAGGTCGATCACCCGCTCCCCGCCCGCCGCCTTGGCGATCAGCGCCGACACGGCGGGGCCTATGCCGCGCAGCGAGGTCAGGGGCGCGAAGATTGCGGCAAGCGGGTCGGTGTTCACGGGCTGACAGGTCCGGGCGGCGCCGCTATATGACAGCTCGCCGATGACAGAACCAGAACACGCGTCGCGCGCAGCGAGCGGACCCGCACGCGAGGCGCGCTGCCGCCGCCTCCTGTTTCGCGCCACCCATCGCGGAACATTCGAGAACGACCTGATGATCGGCGGCTTCGTGCGCGCCCATCTCACGACGCTCACCGATCAGGACCTCGATGCGCTGGAAGCGCTGCTCGAGCTGCCGGACGTCGACCTGGCCGACTGGCTGACCGGCCGCCGGTCCATCCCCGAAGAGGCGCAGACCCCGATGCTGCTGCGCATCCGCGCGAGCCTGCCGCAATGACCGCCGCGCTGCCCGTCTGGGGCGCCCCCGAGGGCTGGGACGCCTTCCTGCTCGCCCAGCGCCGCCGTGAATTCGCCGGCCCGATCCTGCATGTCACCCGCGACGATGCGCGGATGGCGCGGCTCGCCGAGGCCCTCGCCTTCGCGCTGCCCGAGGCCGAGGTGCTGCGCTTCCCGGCCTGGGACTGCCTGCCCTACGACCGTGTGTCGCCCAACCCGGTGCTGGTGTCCGAACGCATCGCGACGCTGGCGCGCCTGCTCGAGAAGCCGACCGGCCCGCGCATCGTGCTGACGACGGTGAACGCCCTGGTGCAGCGCGTGCCGCCGCGCGCGGCCTTCGCCGGGGCCAGCCTCGACCTGCGGGTGAACGGGACGGTGGAGCCCGAGACGCTGGCGACGTTCCTGGAAGCGCATGGCTATGGCCGCGCCGGCACGGTGATGGAGCCGGGCGAATACGCCATGCGCGGCGGCATCATCGACATCTTCCCCGCCGGTGAGGCGGATCCGGTGCGCCTCGACCTGTTCGGCGACACGATCGAGTCGATCCGCACCTTCGACCCCGCCAGCCAGCGCAGCGGCGGCAAGCGTGACCGGTTCTCGCTGCGCCCGGTCTCCGAAGTGCCGCTCGACAAGGAATCGATCGCGCGGTTCCGCACCGGCTGGCGCGAGCTGTTCGGCCCGGATGCGGCGCAGGACCCGCTCTATCTCTCGATCTCCGACGGCCGGCGCCATCCGGGGATGGAACACTGGGTGCCGCTGTTCCATCCGACGATGGAGACGCTGCTCGACTACCTGCCGGACGCCTCCGTCAGCCTGGATCACCAGGCGGACGAGGTGCTGACCGCGCGGCTCGAGATGATCGCCGATCATTTCGCGGCGCGGAAATCCGTGCCTCGCGACGGCGAGGTGCCCTACCGCCCGCTGCCGCCCGGCCGCCTCTACCTGGACCGCGAGTCCTGGGACGAAATGCTGGCGATGGGCCCGCTGCTCGCCTTCTCCCCGTTCACCCGGCCCGAGGGCGCACAGGGCGTGGACGGCGGCGGCCGCCCCGGTCCGGTATTCGCCCAATCTGGCGGCGGCCCGGGGGTCAACGTGTTCGAGCAGCTCGGCGCCCAGGTCGAGCGCTGGACCGCCGAAAGCCGCCGCATCGTGATCGCCGCCTGGACCCGCGGCTCCCGCGAGCGCATCGCCAACCTGCTGCGTGAACACGGGTTCAAGGACATCGCCGCCGAGGAAGGCTGGGCCCAGGTCCGGCGCAAGCCCACCGGCTCCGTCTCCCTCGTCACGCTCGGGATCGAGCGCGGCTTCGTCGCCGACAAGCTCGCGGTGGTGGGCGAGCAGGACCTGCTGGGCGAACGCATCTCCCGCCCGCCGCGCCGGCGCAAGCGGGCCGACCAGTTCATCGCCGAGGCGACCGAGATCGCCGAGGGCGACCTGGTGGTGCACCAGGAATACGGTATCGGCCGCTATGACGGGCTGACCACCCTGACCGTCACCGGCGCGCCGCACGACTGCCTGCGGCTGATCTACGACGGCGACGAGAAGCTGTTCCTGCCGGTCGAGAACATCGAGGTGCTGTCGCGCTTCGGCTCCGAGGCCGGCGGCGTGTCGCTCGACAAGCTGGGCGGCGTCGGCTGGCAGACGCGCAAGGCGCGGATGAAGAGCCGCATCCGCGACATGGCGAGCGAGCTGATCCGGATCGCCGCCGCCCGCCGCATCCGCGACGCCGCGGTGATGGCGCCGTCCGAAGGCGCCTGGGACGAGTTCTGCGCCCGCTTCCCCTTCGCGGAGACCGAGGACCAGGCCCGCGCCATCGCCGACGTGCTGGAGGACCTGGCGAGCGGCCGGCCGATGGACCGCCTGGTCTGCGGCGACGTGGGCTTCGGCAAGACCGAGGTCGCCCTGCGCGCCGCCTTCGTCGCCGCCATGTCCGGCGCCCAGGTCGCGGTGGTGGTGCCCACCACGCTGCTCGCCCGCCAGCACTTCCGCACCTTCTCCGCCCGCTTCGCCGGGCTGCCGATCAAGGTCGCCCAGCTCTCCCGCATGGTCACCGCCAAGGAGGCGGCCGAGGTCAAGCGCGGCCTCACCAGCGGCGAGGTGAACATCGTGGTCGGGACCCACGCGCTGCTGTCGAAGACCATCCAGTTCAGCGATCTCGGCCTGCTGATCGTCGACGAGGAGCAGCATTTCGGCGTCGCCCACAAGGAACGGCTGAAGCAGATGCGCGCCGACGTGCACGTGCTGACGCTGACCGCGACACCGATCCCCCGTACCCTGCAGCTCGCGCTGACCGGCGTGCGGGAAATGAGCCTGATCAGCACGCCGCCGGTCGACCGGCTGGCGGTCCGCACCTTCATCATGCCGTTCGACAGCCTGGTGATCCGGGAAGCGATTCAGCGCGAACGGTTCCGCGGCGGTCAGATCTTCTGCGTCGTGCCGCGCATCGAGGACCTGCAGCGCATGGCCGACCGCCTGGCCGAGATCGTGCCGGAAGCGCGCACGGTGCAGGCGCATGGCCGGCTCGCCCCCACCGAACTCGAGCGCGTCATGACCGAGTTCGGCGACGGCAAGTACGACATCCTGCTGTCCACCAACATCGTCGAGTCCGGCCTCGACATGCCGGCGGTGAACACGCTGGTGATCCACCGCGCCGACATGTTCGGCCTCGGCCAGCTCTACCAGCTTCGCGGACGGGTGGGGCGCGGCAAGCAGCGCGGCTACGCCTACCTGACCTGGCCGCCCAACCTGCGCCTGTCCGTCGCGGCCGAGAAGCGGCTCACCGTCATGCAGACGTTGGATGCGCTGGGCGCCGGGTTCACGCTGGCCTCGCACGACCTCGACATCCGCGGCGCCGGCAACCTGCTGGGCGACGAGCAGTCGGGGCATATCCGGGAAGTCGGCATCGAGCTCTACCAGCAGATGCTGGAAGACGCGGTCGCGGACGTGCGCGCCGGCGAGGGCAAGCGCGGCGCCGAGTCCCGCGACTGGACCCCGAACATCTCGCTCGGGCTGCCGGTGCTGATCCCCGAGACCTATGTGCGCGACCTGCCGGTGCGGCTGGGTCTCTATCGCCGCATCGGCGCGCTGGCGTCGGACGCGGAAACCGAGGCGATGGCGGCCGAACTGGTGGACCGGTTCGGCGAACTGCCGCCCGAGGTCGACAATCTGCTGGGCGTGGTGGCGCTGAAGCGCGCCTGTCGCGAGGCGGGAGTGGAGAAGCTGGAGGCCGGCCCGAAAGGCATGGTGCTGACCTTCCGCGGCAATGCCTTCTCCAACCCGGCCGGCCTGGTGAACTGGCTGTCCAGCAAGGGCGGGCTGGTGCGGCTGCGCCCGGACCACAAGCTGGCGATCACGCGCGACATGGACGTGGCCACGCGGCTGAAATTCGCCCGCGACGTGCTGGCGAATCTCGGCCGCATCGCGGCGCAGGCAAAGGCGGCCTGAGCCGCCTGTCGCGTGATCGGCGCAGGCGTGTTCGCCGGAGCCGTGAATTACGCGATCGAATTAGAGCGTGATCCGCGCAGGCGTGTTCGCTGGAGCCGTGAATCACGCGATCGAATTAGAGCGTGATCGGCGCAGGCGTGTTCGCTGGAGCCGTGAATCACGCGATCGAATTAGAGCGTGATCGGCGAAGGCGTGTTCGCCGGAGCCGTGAATCACGCGATCAAACTAGAGCGTGATCGGCGAAGGCGTGTTTGCCGGAGCCGTGAATCACGCGGTCGAACTAGCCGGCGGCGCGTAGCTTCTGCGTCGCTGGCGCCCGTGCCACCGGACGCATCTGCGGCGTCAGCGTCGCCAGGCGCTGCGCGAGCCTGGCAGCCTGCACCCGGATGTCGGGCACCGACGTGATCTCCCACCAGCGGCCACGGGTGAGCGGCCCGATCGCGAACAACCCCGTCGCGATCCCACCGGTCGCGTCGCGCAGTTCTGCGTCCGCCGAGACGTCGAGGCCGAGACCGAGCGGATCGGGGCGTCCGAGGCCGCGTCGCAGGAGGTCGAGAACCAGGGGGTTGGTGCTGCGCCGGATGTCGGCGGCGGGCCCGGTGCAGGCGATCACCCTCCCGGCGGTCAGGCGTTCGGTCTCGTCGCGCCCGCGCGGGCGCCAGGTGATCGTCGCCGCCCGTCCGGCTGGGCTGGCCGCGACGATCCGGCCCGCATGCACCCGCAACTGCCCGGTCGCGCGTGCGGCCTCGATCCGCACGGCCACCTCGGCCGCCATGCGATGGCGATGCACGTCCCACCAGGCCCGCGCATGGCGCAGGAACCGTCCCTGCTCGGTTGCGTCCATGGCTTCCCACAGCGCCTGCGTGTGCGGCCGCAGCCCATCCACGACCGCGTGCCACGGTTGGCCGGCGGCGACCTGGGCCCGCAGGATCTGTGTGAGCTCGAGCACGTGGGGCGGCAGCGGCGTCGGCAGCGTGGCCGGAGGCACCGGCGGGGCGCGGTGCGCCCGCGGCAGCAGGCCGCGCCGGGAAATCGCGTGGATGGGTCCGCGATGCCCGGCATCCAGCAGCGAGATCACCACGTCCACCATGGTCAGGCTGGTGCCGACCAGCAGGACCGGAGAGTCGGGATCGAGGGCCTGCAGCGCCGCCGCCGACCAGGCATCGCCACCCCAGACCGGCGTGCCCACGAGCAGGTTGAGTTCAGCTGGGGGCATCGGGGGCTCGTTGCCCAGTGCCAGCACCACGATGTTGGCGGCCAGCGTGCCGCCCGTCGCGAGCGTCAGGGCATAGCCGCCTCCGGACCGGGCGATCTCGGTCACCTGGTCGCCCCGGATCTGCAGCCGCGCCCCATCCCGAGCCGCGACACCGGCGCGCAGGCGCTCCGACAGATAAGCCCCGTACGCGGCTCGGGGCGCAAACGCCCCCGCCGCCGTGCCCTCCATGCCCGGTTGCGCGCGAAGCCAGTCGAGGAAATCGTCCGGCTGATCCGGAAAGGCGCTCATCCGCGCCGCCGGCACGTTCAGGAGATGCGCGGGGCTGGCCGGATGGTAGGCGAGGCCGGGGCCGAACCGCCCGCTGCGGTCGAAGAGATGGAGGGTCACGTCGGATTGCGCGTGGACGCGGAGACCCAGGGCAAGCGCGGACCCGGAAAACCCGGCCCCCACGATGGCGATGGAAGCGGCCATTGCATTTTCCTACTGCTTTGATAGGAATTGCTAGCCATGCGATAGGGATATGTCAACTCCGCTTCAATCGCATGGCTCGGGAGGAGATGGCGATGCTGTCCAGCAAGGCCAAATATGCCGTCCGCGCCGCCCTGCAGGTGGCGGAGCTCGGGCGGGACGCAGACTGGGTCCAGGTGGCCGGGATTGCGCAGCGCGAGGCGATTTCGCGCAAGTTCCTCGAGGCGATCCTGGTGCGGCTGCGCGACGAGGGACTGCTGGAGAGCCGGCGCGGGGCCCAGGGCGGCTACCGGCTGGCGCGGGCCGCCGCCCAGATTTCGGTGGCGGACGTGATCCGATGCATCGATGGCCCCCTGGCGCTCACCCCCTGCGCGAGCCGCACGCGCTATGGCCAGTGCCGGGACTGCGTCGACGTGTCCCGCTGCCGCCTGCAGCCCTTGATGCAGCAGGCGCGCGATGCGGTGGCCGCGGTGCTGGAGAACTGCTCGCTCGCGGCCCTGATCGCCGCGCCGGGATGCGTGCCGCTGGACGTGTGATGGCGCGCGGCCGCTCAGCCGCCGGTCACGCTCATGTGCCGCGCGACCGCGGGCTTGTCGTGCCGGCGGTCGATGATGAAGTCATGCCCCTTGGGCTTGCGGGCGATCGCCGCCCGGATCGCGTCATCGAGCTCCGCATCGGTGGCGCCGGCCCGCAGCACGGAGCGGAAATCCGCGGCATCGTCCTGGCCCAGGCACATGTACAGCGTGCCGGTGCAGGTCAGCCGCACGCGATTGCAGCTCTCGCAGAAATTGTGGGTCATCGGCGTGATGAACCCGATGCGCCGCCCGGTCTCCTTCACGTCGAAGTAGCGGGCCGGCCCGCCGGTTCGGTAGTCCGTGTCCTCCAGGGTCCAGCTTTTGCGCAGGCGGGAGCGGACGATCGACAGCGGTAGATACTGGTCGGTGCGGTCGCCGTTGATGTCGCCCATCGGCATGGTCTCGATCAGGCAGAGGTCGAGCCCATGCTCGCCGCACCAGGCGAGCATGCCGTCGAACTGGTCCTCGTTCACGCCCTTCATGGCGACGGCGTTGATCTTGACCGAGAGGCCGGCGGCCTTGGCGGCGAAGATGCCGTCGAGGATCGGCTCGATCTTGCCCCAGCGGGTGATCTGGCCGAACAGGATCGGGTCCAGCGTGTCGAGGGAGACGTTGATCCGCCGCACCCCGGCGGCGGCCAGGGTCTGCGCGTGCTTCGCGAGCTGGGTGCCGTTGGTGGTCAGCGTGAGTTCGTCGAGACCGCCGCCGATGCGGCTGCCGAGCCGCTGGAAGAGCTGCATGACGTCGCGGCGGACGAGGGGCTCGCCGCCGGTGATGCGGATCTTGTTCGTGCCGAGCCGGATGAAGGCCGCGCAGAGGCGTTCGAGCTCCTCGAGCGTGAGGAGGTCCCGCTTCGGCAGGAACGTCATGTCCTCGGCCATGCAGTAGACGCAGCGGAGGTCGCAGCGGTCCGTCACTGAGACGCGCAGATAGGTAATGGCGCGGCCGAACGGGTCGATCATGGCAGGGGAATGCTCCTTTGATCGGACAAGTTGCGCATCTCCAGGCGCGGTTCAAGTCCGCGGGGCGGCGGGCTCAGTCCATTCGACAGGCGCCGGTCAGGTCCATCCCGGTGCGGGCGGCCCGTCGAGCGGATCGAGCGTGACCACGGCCGCGTTCACCAGGACCTTGCCGGCGTGCTCGAAATTGACCGTGATCCGTGCGCCGATCACGGACTGCACCTGGCCGGCGCCCCAGTCCTCACGTCCTGGGTGCCGGACCCATTGTCCTGGCTCGATGCTTGCGGCCGATCCCATCCTTCAGATGGTGGGGGGCGAATGGGCGCGGCGCAAGGACGATGCTCGACGTGTGGTCTGCCGGCATCGTAGCTTTCCACAAAAGAAGACGTTCTTCTTCTGGAGAGGCCGTTGTCCGATCTTCTCGCTGCCGCCCGCCTCGCCGAAACGATGTGCGCGCGGATCTGCCATGACCTGGGCGGGCCGATGGGCACGGTCGATACCTGCCTGGAGTTGATGGCCGAGGGCCAGACGGATGCCGAGACCATGGCGGCGGCCGCGGCGGCGATGGAGGTGATGCAGGCGCGCCTGCGGCTGCTGCGGGCGGCCTGGGGACCGCATCCCGGGCCGCTGACCCTGACGGCCCTCCATGACCTGACGGCGGGCCTGCCGAATGCGCGGAAGCTGACCCTGGAGACCGACCGGCTGCCCGCCAATGGGGCGTTCGCCCCGGGGTTCGGGCGCGCGCTCGCCGCCGTGCTGCTGCTCGCCGGACAGAGCCTGCCGGGCGGCGGACAGATCGTCCTGTTCGGGACGCACGAGGACGTCCTGGTCCGGATCGCCGGTCCGCATGCCGCCTGGCCGGAGGGCCTGGCACTCGCCCTGCGCGAGGATGCGGCGCTGGATCCGATCCTGGACGAGCCGCGTCAGCTCGCCCTGCCCATGGCGGTGCTGGTCGCGCGGGCCCAGGGTCTCCGCCTCTCGCTGCTGCTGCCTGTCGGTGGCGGGACGGAGCCGGCGCCATTGCGGCTGTCCGCCATCGCCTGACACTCGGCGAATCGCGGCGGATTTGGCCGCGCACGTTTACCGTTTCTTCGCCACATCGGTCCCAGGATGCCGCCCAGCCCGCCCGCTCTCGCCCCAGCGAGAGGGGCCAGCCAGGGGGCCGCAATGGACGATCTGCTCGCCGATTTCCTGACGGAGACCAACGAGAGCCTAGCCGAACTCGACGTCGCCCTGGTGACGCTCGAACGCAAACCGGACGATGCGAACACGCTCTCGCTGATCTTCCGGATGGTCCACACCATCAAGGGGACCTGCGGTTTCCTCGGACTGCCCCGGCTCGAGCGGGTGGCCCATGCGGCCGAGAACGTGCTGGGGAAGGTCCGCGACAAGACGCTGACCGCGACGCCGGACATCATCAGCGTGGTGCTGACCGCGATCGACCGGATCAAGGCGATCGTCAGCGGCCTTGCGATGACGGGCACCGAACCAGCCGGTGACGACGGCCCGCTGATCGAGTCCCTGGATGCCACCGCTGCGGGACATCCGCCCGTGCGCGCTCTCGCCACCCAGGTCGCCGTGCCCGGGGACAGCCCCGCGGACCCGTCGCCGGTCACGCCTGCCACCGCCATTCCGGCCGAACCGCCTGCGGAGCCGGCCCCGATTGCCGCCGCGGCGCCTGCTCCGGCTGCCGCGGCAGCGCCCGCGCGGGCCGCCGCGGCAGCGCCCCCTCCGCCCGCCGCCCCGGCCGCCGCGCCGGTGCCGCCGCCTGCCGCCGCGGCCGAGACCGACGCGGCGCACCCCGCCCCCGCCGCGGCCGACCAGGCCGGCGGTCCGAACACGGTGCAGACGATCCGCGTCACCGTCGACGTGCTCGAGGACCTCATGACCCTGGTCAGCGAACTCGTGCTGACCCGGAACCAGCTCCTGCAGCTCGCGCGCACGCAGGAGAACAGCGGCTTCACGGTCCCGCTGCAGCGCCTGTCCCACATCACCTCCGACCTGCAGGAAGGGGTGATGAAGACGCGCATGCAGCCGATCGGCAACGCATGGAACAAGCTGCCCCGCATCGTCCGCGATCTCGCGCGGGACATGGACAAGAAGATCGAGCTGGTGATGCTCGGCGCCGAGACGGAACTCGACCGCCAGGTGCTCGAGCTGATCAAGGATCCGCTGACGCACATGGTGCGCAACAGCGGCGACCACGGGCTCGAGAAGCCGGCCGAACGCCGCGCCGCCGGCAAGCCGGAAACCGGTCGGATCACGCTGAACGCCTTCCATGAGGGCGGTCACATCATCATCGAGATCAGCGACGATGGCCGCGGACTGCCGGTCGACCGGATCCGCGCGAAGGCGCTGGCGAACGGGCTCGCGACCGAGGCCGAACTCGCATCGATGACCGATGCGCAGATCACCCGCTTCATCTTCCGCGCCGGGTTCTCGACCGCGAGCGTGGTGACGGCGGTTTCCGGCCGCGGCGTCGGCATGGACGTGGTGAAGACGAACATCGAGCGGATCGGCGGCACCGTCGACCTCAAGAGCACGCCTGGCCAGGGCACGACCTTCACCATCAAGATCCCGCTGACCCTCGCGATCGTCTCCGCCCTGATCGTGGAAGCCGGCAGCGAGCGGTTCGCGATCCCGCAGATCAGCGTGGTCGAGTTGGTACGCGCGCAGCGCGCCGCCGACGCGCAGGACGCCAAGGGCAAGGACGACGCCCAGACCAATGAGAGCGTGATCGAGCGCATCAACGGCACGCCGGTGCTGCGCCTGCGCGATCGGCTGCTGCCGCTGGTCAGCCTCAATTCCCTGCTGGCGCTGGGAGCGGGAGAGTCCGAGGACAGCGGCGCCTATATCGTCGTCACGCAGGTCGGCGTGAACATGCTGGGGATCATCGTCGACAAGGTGTTCGACACCGAGGAGATCGTGGTCAAGCCGGTGGCGCCGATCCTGCGTCACGTCACCATGTTCAGCGGCAACACGATCCTGGGCGATGGGTCGGTGATCATGATCCTCGACCCGAACGGGATTGCGCGCGGGACCGGCATTGGCGCCGGCAGCGAGAGCCGCATGGTGAGCGCTCATGCGGCCGAAGCGGTCCGCTCCGGGGAGCGCACGGCGATGCTCCTGTTCAAGGCGGGCGGTGCGCAACAGATGGCCGTGCCGCTGGGCCTGGTCGCGCGGCTCGAGGACATACCCCGCGACAAGATCGAGATGTCCTGCGGCGCACCGGTGACGCAGTATCGTGGCAAGCTCATGCCGCTGGTCTCCCTGAGCGGCAGCGTCGACGAGAGCCGCTCCCGCCAGCCGCTGCTGGTGTTCACCGACCGCGACCGCAGCATGGGGTTGATGGTCGACGAGATCATCGACGTGGTGGAGGACCGGCTAACCATCGAGCTCTCGGGCGCGCGGCCCGGCTTCCTGGGAACCGCGGTGATCGCCGGGCAGGCGACCGACGTTCTCGATACCGGCCACTGGCTGATGCAGGCTTGGCAGGACTGGTTCCGCTTCAATCCAAAGGCGGAGCAGGGGACCGGGCGTCGCCGCGTGCTGGTGGTGGAGGACAGCGACTTCTTCCGCCAGTTGCTTGCGCCCACGCTGAGCGCCGCGGGCTACGCCGTCTCCGCGGCCGCGAGCGCGGCGGAAGCCCTGCGCATGCGCGAGGCCGGTGCGACCTTCGACGCCATCGTCTCCGACATCGAAATGCCGGAGATGGACGGGTTGCAGTTCGCCGAGGCTGTCCGCAGCAGCGGTCCCTGGGCGGACCTGCCGATGATCGCACTGACCGCACATGCCGAACCGCGCGACGTCGAAGCGGGGCGTGACGCCGGCTTCACGGATTACGTGGTGAAGTTCCAGCGGGATGCGCTGCTCTCCAGCCTGGCGCAGTGCCTGTCGGAATCCGTGTCCGCCTGACAAGTGAGAGAGATCGATCCATGAGCACCGAGGTTCTGGAACGCGTGGCGGGCGCAGATGCGGAGGAGCAGGTCTTCGTCACGTTGACGGTCGCCGATCAGCTCTGCGGCGTCCCGGTCCTGGGCGTGCGCGACATCCTGGGCGAGCAGTCCATCACGCG
This sequence comes from Rhodospirillales bacterium, assembly GCA_017304945.1. GTDB lineage: Bacteria > Pseudomonadota > Alphaproteobacteria > Acetobacterales > Acetobacteraceae > Rhodopila. The sequence continues at coordinate 32,419 of JAFKLG010000109.1, read as the reverse complement.
GATCCCGCTCGCGCCGCCGGAGATCGCGGGCAGCCTTAATCTCCGCGGTCGCATCGTCACCGCGATCGACCTTCGCCGCCGGCTGCACCTGCCGCCCCCCCCCGCGAACCAGAAGCGCATGTCCGTCGTCGCCGAACAGAGCGGCGAACTCTATGCCCTCCTGGTCGACCAGGTCTCGGAGGTGATGAGCCTTCCTGCCAGCGCGTTCGAGCGGAACCCTCCAACGCTCGAGCCCGCCTGGGCCGAGTTCAGCACCGGGATCTATCGGCTGGAGGATCGGCTCCTGGTGGTGCTGAACGTCGCCAAGCTGCTCGCCCTTTCAGACGCGGCCTGAGGAACGGCGCATGCCCCACACCTGCCTCGTCGTCGACGACAGCCGCGTCGTGCGCAAGGTCGCGCGACGGATCCTCGAAACGCACGGCTATGCCGTGACCGAGGCGGCCGATGGGCAGCAGGCACTCGACGCCTGCCGCGCCGCGATGCCCGACTGCGTCCTGCTCGATTGGAACATGCCCGTCATGGACGGACTGACCTTCCTGAAGAACCTGCGGCTCGAGTTCGGGCCCGAAAATCCCTGTGTCGTCTTCTGCACGACCGAGAACGACATGGATCACATCGAGCAGGCGATCACGAACGGTGCACAGGAATACATCATGAAGCCGTTCGACGAGGAGATCCTGATCGGTAAACTCGCACAAGTCGGGCTCCTGTGAGCACGCCGCAGCCCGTCCGCCCGAAATCCGCCGCGACGTCGGTCGCACGGGTGATGGTGTGCGACGACTCGGTCGTGATCCGGGGCGCGATCAGCCGCATCCTCGCCGCCGATCCCGGGATAGAGGTCGTCGCGCGGCCGCCGAACGGACAGGCCGCGATCGACGAACTCCGCCGTACCCAGGTCGACGTCGTCGTGCTCGACATCGAGATGCCGGTGATGGACGGGATGACGGCGCTGCCGCTGCTGCTGCGTGTCGATCCCAACCTCAAGATCATCATGGCCTCCACCCTCACCACCCGCGGGGCCGACATCGCATTGCGCGCCCTCCGGCTCGGCGCCGCCGACTACCTGCCGAAACCGTCCAGTATCGGCACCGTCAGCGACGAGGGGTTCCGCCGCGAGCTGCTCGAGAAGGTCAAGGGGCTCGCCGGCCTGCGCCGCCGCGCGACCATGCCGACCAAGCCACACGCCCAACTGCTGGCGCTCCGGCCGCAGCCCCGCGTGCCTCCACGCCTGCTCGCGATCGGCAGCTCGACCGGCGGTCCGCAGGCGCTGTTCACGCTCGTGCAGGGGCTCGGCCGCACGCTGCCCCTGCCCGTCGTTCTGACCCAGCACATGCCGCGCGCCTTCACCCCGATCCTCGCCGACCACATCAGCAAGCTGGGCGGACTGCCCTGCACCGAGGCCGCCGACGGCGAGCCGCTGCGGCCCGCCCACATTTATCTCGCGCCCGGCGACAGGCATCTGCAGGTCGAGACCAAGAGCGGAACCCTGCACGCGCGGCTCACCGCCGATCCGCCGGAAAATTTCTGTCGTCCCTCGGTCGATCCGATGCTTCGCACCGCATCCGTCGCTTGCGAAGGGCGGGTGTTGGTGACCATGCTGACCGGCATGGGGCATGATGGGCTCGCCGGTACGCGCAAGGTGATCGAGGCTGGGGGCGCCGCCCTCGCCCAGGACGAAGCCACCAGCGTCGTCTGGGGAATGCCCGGGGCCATCGCCCAGGCGGGGCTGTGCCACGCCGTGCTGCCGTTGCCCCAGCTCGCCCCGAAGCTGCTCGACCTTCTGCGGATCTCGCGCCCATGAGCGCTCCTCTCTCCAATGCCGCCTTCGACGTCTTCGCGAGCATGCTGAAGACGCGCTCTGGCCTGGTGATCGGGCCGGACAAGGTCTACCTGCTCGAGACGCGGCTCGCGCCGATCCTGAAACGCGAAGGCTTGGCGGACCTGAACGCCCTGGCCGACAAGTTGCGGTATCCCGGCAGCGAGACGATCGCGCGGGACGTGGTCGAGGCGATGACCACGAACGAGAGCTTCTTCTTCCGCGACGACAAGCCGTTTCTGCACTTCAAGACGCAGGCCTTGCCAAAACTACTGGCCACCCGCCCGTCGCACATGCCGCTGCGGATCTGGTCCGCCGCGTCCTCCTCCGGCCAGGAAGCCTACTCGCTCGCCATGATCCTCGCGGAGGCGCGCGCCATGGTCGGCGACCGCAAGATCGAGATCATCGGCACCGACCTGGCACGCGAGCAGGTGGCGCGTGCCCGCTCCGGCCTCTACTCGCAGTTCGAAGTGCAGCGCGGACTGCCGGTGCAGCTCCTGATGCGATACTTCAAGAAGGAGGACAGCGGCTGGCGCATCAACGAGGCCCTCCGCGCCATGGTGCAGTTCCGCGAATGGAACCTGCTCGGAGACCTCCGCCCGCTCGGCAAGTTCGACATCGTGTTCTGCCGTAACGTGCTGATCTATTTCGACCAGCAGACCAAGGCCAAGGTGCTCGAGGCGACCGCCGCGCTGATGCCGGAAGACGGGCTCCTCTATCTCGGCGGCGCGGAGACGGTTCTCGGCATCACCGCCCGGTTCGCCCCGCTCGCGGGAGAGCGCGGGGTCTACGGCTTGGCGACCAGCACGGCGCATGGCCCGCGCGTGACCGCCGGGGTCGCCTGACCCGCACCAGGGGGACGCAGGCCGGAACGCGCGTGCAGCATCCCCTCTGGGGCCGTTACGCGCGCCAACCCGGCACACCGTTTGCTGCGCCGTCCGTCGCCCGCGCCGCGCGGCGCCCGTTGCCCGCTGCGCCCGTCGCCCGCGGCGCCCGTTGCCCGTCGCCCGCGGCGCCCCGACCGCCTCAGCTCATCGCGCCCCGCGCGGCCACCGGCCACAGACATTCCACGCGCCCGTTGCGCACCCCGACATACCAGTCGTAGCGATCCACCGTCGGGTCGCAGTGCCCCGGCACCAGGCGCAGCTTCTCGCCCAGTTTCGGCATGGACGTCTCGCTGCCGACGTCCAGCTTGCCGTGCTCGTCGGACGCCGACACGTAGCGGATGTCGGGCCGCTGCCACACCACCGGCATGCCGGAATCGACCGACACCGCCTTGTGGCCGGCATCCAGCACCGCGAGCCCGGTCCGTGGCGCGCTCATCACCGTCGCCAGCACGAACAGCGCATGCCGGAACGTGCTGACCGGCGCGCCACCCGCGTCGAGGTTGCGCGCGTAGTCCGCATCCATGAACGCGTAGCTGCCGGCCTGCATCTCGGTATAGACGCCCGAGGCCGCCTCGATCTCGAACGTCCCCGTTCCCGCGCCGCCCACGATCGGGCAAGCGAGGCCCTGCTGGCGCAACTGCTCGACCGTCCGGCGGGACCCCTCGATCGCCACGTCGATCAGTCCGCGCCGTTCGGCGACCGATCGCTTGTGCTGCGCGCTGCCCTGATAGGCCTGCAGCCCACCGAAGATCAGGTGCCTGGAACCGGCGATGCGCTGCGCCAGGGCCACCGCCTCGGGCCCCGGCGGCACGCCACAGCGGGCGGCGCCAATATCGATCTCCACCAGCACGGTCATGCGGATGCCCGCATCCGCCGCCGCCGCCTCGATCGCCGAGACCTGCTGCGCGTCGTCCACGCACACCGCGACGGTCGCGATCTTCGCCAGCGCGCAGAGCCGCGCGAGCTTGGCCGCGCCGACCACCTCGTTGCTCACCAGGATGTCGGGCACGCCGCCCCAGGCGAGGATTTCGGCCTCGCCGACCTTCTGCACGCATTGGCCGACCGCCCCGCGCCGGATCTGCTGCAGGGCGATCACCGGCGACTTGTGCGTCTTGGCGTGCGCCCGCAGCTTCACGCCGGTCGGGGCCAGCAGGGCCGCCATGCGGTCCAGGTTCGCCTCGAACGCGTCCAGGTCGAGCACCAGCGCGGGGGTATCGATCTCCTCCTCGCGCATGCCGGGAATGGCGGGGGGCGGCTGCAGCATGCGTCTCTTCCTTCCAGGCGCGGCCCGTCGCCGCGCGCGCGATCCCGAGCGCAGCCCGTCGCCGCGCCCGCGATCCATGTCAGCGCCGCAGTCTCGCGCCCGTCCGGCGCGACCACAACCCGGGTCCCCCGGTCCCCCTGGAGGATGATCCGGCCACAGCAAAGGACCGGCAGCGCCAGCACCGCCCGTCCCCCGCCGCATCCCCTGCCGCGACACCGCCGCCGCCCACACCGACCGAACCCGCCGTCCCGAACCCGCCAGACACGTCCCGGGGGCGAGGGGGGACAGGTCGCGCGGCGGCCCGGCGGCGAAAACCCGCGATCGTCCCGTGCTTCCGCTGCATTCAGCCCGCTTGGCGCCATGCGAAGCCGCTTGCTACAGTGCGGCCCCGAGTCTGCGGGCTCCCGGGTCGTTTCCCGCGGTCTGCAGCCTCGTCGCGCGCTGGCCGCTTTGTATTGGGGATGTAGCACGATGAAGCTGAAGGCCGACCGCGCCACCTTGCTGAAGGCGCTGGCCCATGTGCAGAGCGTGGTGGAACGGCGCAACACCATCCCCATCCTCGCCAACGTCATGATCGCGGTCCGCGACGGCAAGCTGACCCTGACCGCGACCGACATGGAGATCGCCATCGTCGAGGACGTGCCCGCCAGCACGACCCGCAACGGCTCCTGCACCGCGCCGGCCGCGACCTTGTACGAGATCGTCCGCAAGCTGCCGGAAGGCGCCGAGGTCGAACTCGATCACCCGGGCGGCGATGCCCAGCTCGCGCTGCGCGCCGGCCGCTACGCCACCAGTCTGGTCGTGCTGCCGGTCGACGATTTCCCGTCCATGACCGCGGGGACGCTGCCGCACAAGTTCGATCTCTCCGCCCAGACGCTGCGCGGGCTGATCGACCGCACCCGCTTCGCGATCAGCACCGAGGAAACCCGCTACTACCTCAACGGCATCTACCTGCATGCCGCCGAGTCCGAGGGCACCCGCGTGCTGCGCGCCGTCGCCACCGACGGCCACCGCCTCGCCCGCGTGGAGGAGCCGCTGCCCGAAGGCGCCGCCTCCATGCCCGGCGTCATCATCCCCCGCAAGACCGTCAACGAGCTGCGCAAGCTGCTCGACGAGGTGACCGGCAATGTCGAGATCGCGTTGTCCGACACGCGCATCCAGTTCCACGCCGATGCGGTGATGCTGACCAGCAAGCTGATCGACGGCACGTTCCCCGAATACGAACGCGTCATCCCGCGCGGCAACGACAAGGTGCTGCGGGTCGGCAAGAAGGATTTCTCCGATGCGGTCGCGCGGGTGGCCGCGATCTCCTCGGAACGGTCGCGTCCGGTGAAGCTCTCGCTCGCCCGTGACCTGCTGACGCTCTCGGCCGCGAGCCCGGAACAGGGCACCGCCAGCGAGGAACTCGATTCCGACCGGGTGAAATACGATGCCGGCCCGCTCGAAATCGGCTTCCAGGCCCGCTACCTGAACGACATCACCGACCAGATCGCCGAACAGGTCGAGTTCCGCTTCGCCGACGGCTCCGCGCCCACGGTGGTGCAGGACGCCGCCGATGCCAGCGCGCTCTACGTGCTGATGCCGATGCGGGTCTGACGCCCCGGGCGGCCGCTCCGTCCCGGACGGCCACCGCCTGACAGGCTCCGGCCGACCTGGCCGGGTGCCGTCCCGATGACGCGCATACCGGCCACGGCAATCCAGGGCGCCCGCTCCCGCCGGTTGCCAATCCGCGCCGGCCGGACGATCTATCCGGCAATCCCGGCCGGAGGACGCGCCCGATGACCGCTCTCGACCCGATCCCCTACACCGACGCCAAGCTGCGCCGGATCCTGTCCAGCGTGCGCACCATCGCCCTGGTCGGCGCCAGTTCCAACTGGAACCGGCCCAGCTACTTCGTCATGAAATACCTGCAGAACAAAGGCTACCGCGTGATCCCGGTGAACCCCGGCATCGCCGGGCAGGACCTACTGGGCGAACGCGTCTACGCCAATCTGCGGGACATCCCCGAACCGATCGACATGGTCGACATCTTCCGCGCCTCCGACCAGGTCGGCCCCATCGTCGACGACGCCATCGCCATCCGCGCCAGATACGTCTGGATGCAGCTCGGTGTCCGCAACGACGAAGCGGCGGAGCGCGCCGAGGAAGCCGGCCTGGAAGTGGTGATGAACCGCTGCCCCAAGATCGAGTTCGGCCGCCTGGGCGGCGAGCTTTCCTGGAGCGGCGTCAACTCCGGCATCATTCGCAACCGCGCGCCCGAACCGCCGACCGGCCGCAGCGCCAAGCCCCGCCCGCTGCCGGTCAGCCAGGCGAGCTACGGGTTCGAGACCCGCGCCGTACATGCCGGCGCCGCGCCCGATCCCACCACCGGCGCGCGCTCGACCCCGATCTACCAGACCACCGCCTATGTGTTCGACGACGTCGACCACGCCGCCTCGCTCTTCAACCTGCATAATTTCGGCTACATCTACTCGCGCCTGACCAACCCGACCGTCGCGGTGCTGGAGGAGCGGGTCGCCGCCCTGGAAGGCGGTCGCGCCGCGGTCGCCGCCGCCTCGGGACACGCCGCACAGTTCCTGGTGTTCGCGACGATGCTGGAGCCGGGGGACGAGTTCCTCGCCTCGCGCGCCCTCTATGGCGGCTCCCTCACCCAGTTCGGCCTCTCCTTCAAGAAGCTCGGATGGACCTGCCACTTCGTCGATCCGGCCGACCCCGAGAACTTCCGCCGCGCGCTGACCCCGCGCTGCAAGGCGATCTTCGTCGAGAGCCTCGCCAATCCCGGCGGGGTGGTGGTCGATATCGAGGCGATCGCCAAGGTCGCGCATGAGGCCGGCCTGCCGCTGGTGGTGGACAACACGCTGGCCACGCCCTTCCTGTGCCGCCCGATCGAATGGGGGGCCGACATCGTCACCCATTCCACCACCAAGTTCATCTCCGGCCACGGCAATGCGATGGGCGGCGTGGTGGTGGAATCCGGCAAGTTCGATTGGTCGCAGGGCGGCCGCTTCCCGTCCCTGACCGAACCGGAGCCGGCCTATCACGGGCTGCGCTTCTACGAGAATTTCGGCGACTTCGCCTTCACCACCAAGGCGCGCGCCGTGGCCCTGCGCGACTACGGCCCGTCGATGGCGCCGATGAACGCCTGGCTCAGCATCACCGGGGTCGAGACGCTGCATCTGCGCATGGAGCGGCACTGCCAGAACGCGCAGCGCGTGGCGGAATTCCTCGCCGGCCACGACAAGGTGGCCTGGGTCTCCTATGCCGGCCTGGAGTCGAGCCCCTACCGCGCGCTCGCCCGCAAATACATGCCGAAAGGCGCCGGTTCGGTGTTCACCTTCGGGGTGAAGGGCGGCTACGCGGCGGGCGTGAAGCTGGTCGAGAACGTCGGCCTGTTCTCGCACCTCGCCAATATCGGCGACACCCGCAGCCTGATCCTGCACCCGGCCTCCACCACGCATCGGCAGTTGACCGAGGAGCAGCGCATCGCCGCCGGTGCCGGCCCCGACGTCATCCGGCTCTCGATCGGGCTGGAGACGGTGGACGACCTGATCCGCGATCTCGAACAGGCGCTCGACGTGACCTGACCCGGCCGCGTCACCGCAAGCCGCGCCGCGCGTAGATGGACAGCAGCGCGACGCCGATCGCCGCCGCGGCGAACCCCTCGCGGTAGCCGATCGCCGACAGCACGGCCGCGAAGGCGATCGAGCCCACCGTCTGGCCGAGGAACAGCGACAGGGCGAAGGCGGAGACCGCGGTGCCGCGGGCCTCCGGCATCGCCTCGGTCGCGCGCGCCTGCAGCACGCCGTGGAACATGTAGAACAGCAGCCCCATGACGAACTGCGCCGCCGCGGCGGCCTGCCAGTTCGGGGCGGCGGCCAGCGCCCCCAGGAACACCGCGAGGCCCACCCCGCCGCCGAACAGCAGGCGCTTCTCCCCGAACCGCCGCACCAGGCCACGGGCCAGGCGGGTGTAGACGAACGCGCCCAGACCGAAGCAGGCCACCACCAGCCCGGCAAACCCCGATCGCAGGCCGAATTCCTGGATCACGAAGGCGCCGACGAATGGGAAGGCGCCGCCGAACAGGCACAGCCCGTCGAAGAACGCCGAGATCAGCAGCCAGCGTCCGGCCGGGCGCGACAGGAGCGCGAGATAGGCCACCAGCCCCGGCGTGCGCGCCGCCGCGCTCGTGGGGATGTGCCACAGCGCCACGCCGAAATGCCGCAGCAGCAGTGCGCCGATCCCGACCGCGAGCACGCCCAGGACCAGGAAGGAGCTGCGCCACCCGGCCTGTTCCCCGATCACGCCGGAGGCCGGCCCGGTCAGCATCTGCGCCATCACCATGCCGGTGAGGAACCGGCCGATCGTGCCCTGGCGCTCCTCGTACGGCACCACGTCGCCGAGATGCGCGAGCAGCAGCGGGATCACCGCGCCGGCGAACAGGCCGGAGGCCGCGCGCACGGCCACCAGGGTCGCGAAGCTGGGTGCGCCGGCGCAGGCGAGCACGCAGGCGCCGTAGAGCAGCAGCGCGGCACAGACGACGCGGAGCTTGCCCAGCCGGTCACCAAGCGGACCGAGGATGACCTGGCCGATTCCGTAGGGGAGCATGAAGGCGGCGATCAGCGCGGAGGTCCGCGCCACCGAGACACCGAGGTCGACGGCCACGCTGGGCAGCAGCGGGTCGAGGATGCGCATCCCCGACCCGGAGGCGAACCCTGCGAGCGCGAGCAGCCCGATCGGCAGGACGCGGCTCACGTGCAGCGGTCAGCCAGGCTCACAGCCGGCTCGGCCGCAGGGCGGGTGGCCAGGACCATGCGATCGAGGCTCATGCGGCGTGGAACATACGGCAGGGAGGGGGCGGGGCCAGCGGCGACATCACGCCAGTCTAGCGGGCCATGTTGCGCTGCAACAGACGCCGCCATCGGCCCATCCCGCCGCTGCGCCGAGCGGCCAAGACCCAGACATGCAAGCGCCAGACTGGACGTTGTGAGCCCGACGGGCTACGCGGCGGGGTTGGAGGTGTCCCATGCCCGCTTATCGTTCGCGTACGACGACCCATGGCCGCAACATGGCCGGTGCCCGTGGTCTCTGGCGCGCCACCGGCATGAAGGATTCGGATTTCGGCAAGCCGATCATCGCGGTCGCCAACTCCTTCACCCAGTTCGTGCCCGGCCACGTCCATTTGAAGGATCTCGGCCAGCTCGTCGCGCGGGAGATCGAGGCCGCGGGCGGCGTCGCCAAGGAGTTCAACACGATCGCCGTCGATGACGGCATCGCCATGGGCCATGGCGGGATGCTGTATTCGCTGCCCTCCCGCGAGCTGATCGCGGACGCGGTCGAATACATGGTCAACGCGCATTGCGCCGACGCGCTGGTCTGCATCTCCAACTGCGACAAGATCACGCCGGGCATGCTGATGGCGGCGCTGCGGCTGAACATCCCGACCGTGTTCGTCTCCGGCGGCCCGATGGAGGCCGGCAAGGTCGTGCATCGCGGCGAGAAGCGATCGGTGGACCTGATCGACGCGATGGTGGTGGCGGCCGACAGCACGGCGACCGACGAAGAGGTCGCGGTCATCGAGCGTTCCGCCTGCCCGACCTGCGGCTCCTGCTCCGGCATGTTCACCGCCAACTCGATGAACTGCCTGACCGAGGCGCTGGGCCTCGCGCTGCCCGGCAACGGCACGGTCGTCGCGACCCATGCCGACCGGAAGGGACTGTTCCTCGAGGCCGGCCGCACCGTGGTGGACCTGGCGCGGCGCTATTACGAGCAGGATGACGCGTCCGTGCTGCCGCGCTCGATCGCGACCGTGAAGGCGTTCGAGAACGCCATGACGCTCGACATCGCGATGGGTGGCTCCACCAACACCGTGCTGCATCTGCTGGCGGCGGCGGAGGAGGGGGAGGTGCCGTTCAAGATGAGCGACATCGACCGGCTGTCCCGCCAGGTGCCGGTGCTCTGCAAGGTGGCGCCCTCCGTCGCCAACGTGCACGTGGAAGACGTGCATCGCGCGGGCGGCATCATGGCGATCCTGGGTGAGCTCGATCGGGCCGGCCTGATCGACACCTCGGTCGGCAGCGTCCACACCCGCACCCTGAAGGAAGCGCTGGAGCGCTGGGACGTGACCCGCACCCAGAGCGCGTCGGTGCGCGAGTTCTTCCGCGCCGCCCCGGGCGGGATTCCGACCACGGTGGCGTTCAGCCAGAGCGAGCGGTGGGACGAGCTGGACGTCGACCGGTCGAAGGGCGTGATCCGCGACCTGGAGCATGCCTTCTCCAAGGATGGCGGGCTCGCCGTGCTCCACGGCAACATCGCCGAGGAAGGCTGCATCGTGAAGACCGCCGGCGTCGATGCGTCGATCCTCACCTTCTCCGGTCCCGCCCGCATCTTCGAGAGCCAGGAAGCCGCGGTGGACGGCATCCTGGGCGGCAAGGTGGTGGCCGGGGACGTGGTCCTGGTCCGCTACGAAGGGCCGAAGGGCGGCCCCGGCATGCAGGAGATGCTGTATCCGACCAGCTACCTGAAATCGAAGGGCCTCGGGAAAGTCTGCGCCCTGGTCACCGACGGCCGGTTCTCCGGCGGATCCTCGGGCCTGTCGATCGGCCATCTCTCCCCGGAAGCCGCGGAAGGCGGGTTGATCGGCCTGGTCGAGGACGGTGACCGCATCGAGATCGACATCCCGAACCGCACCATCCGCCTCGCCGTCGCCGACGACGTGCTGGCCCGGCGCCGCACGGCGATGGAGGCGCGGGGCAAGGATGCGTGGCAGCCGGTCGGGCGCGACCGCGTCGTCTCCACCGCGCTCAAGGCCTATGCGGCGCTGACCACCAGCGCGGCCCGCGGCGCGGTGCGCGACGTCGAGCAGCGCCGGCGCTGAGCCTCGGCCCAGCTTCGGCCGCGCCCCGCGCCATGACGTTCGACCCGGCGGGGCAGGCCGCGCCGTCGCATTTCGACGGCGAGCGGTTCTTCAATCCGCACGCGCGGCACGGCAAGACCGCAGCCGATTTCCGCCGCTGGCGGGAGGAGCGGCAGAAGCAGCCCTGGCCACGCTGGGTCCATGATCCGCCGCACCCGCCGCCCGCGCGGGTCGGGGCGGACCGGATCGCGGTGACCTTCATCGGGCATGCGAGCTTCTTCCTGCAGGTCGGCGGCATCGCCGTTCTGCTCGACCCGATCTGGTCGCGGCGCTGCAGTCCGCTCTCCTTCGCCGGCCCGCAGCGGGTGCGGGCGCCCGGCCAGCCGCTCGAAGCGCTGCCCGGCCTGGACCTGCTGCTGGTCTCGCACAACCATTACGACCACCTGGACCTGCCGACGCTGCGGCGGGTGCGGCGGCGCTGGTCGCCGCCCGCCGTGACCGGGCTCGACAACGCCAGGCACCTGGCCAAGGCCGGGTTGCATGGCGCGGTCGAGCTGGATTGGTGGCAGAGCGTCGACCGCGGCGGCGCCCGGGTCACATATGTTCCGGCGCAGCACTTCTCGGCCCGCACGCTGTGGGACCGCAATCGCAGCCTGTGGGGCGGGTTCGTCATCGAGGCCGGCGGCGCCACGGTCTACTTCGCCGGCGACTCCGGCTACTGCCCGCATTTCGCCGAGATCGGGGCGGCGTTTCCGGACATCGACCTCGCGCTGCTGCCGATCGGCGCCTATGAGCCCCGCTGGTTCATGCGCCAGCAGCACATGGATCCCGAGGAGGCGGTGCGCGCGCATCTGGACCTCGGCGCGCGCCGCAGCATCGGCATGCATTTCGGCACCTTCCAGCTCACCGACGAGGCGATCGACGCCCCCGTCGCAGGGCTCCGCGCCGCATGCACCCGCCACGGCGTGCCCGAGGCGGACTTCGGCGTGCTGGCGTGCGGAGAGACCCGCATCTGGTAGTGCGACGGCGCGCGCGACGCTGCGCGGGACGCGTTCCATTGGCGCGCGCGATCGGAATGCAACCCCCGGCGGCTTGTTGCGCGCATCGACTTCCCGCACCCTGTCCCGCCCAGGACAGGATTTGTCGTGCCCAACCAGACGCCCCCCGCCGAACTGCCGATCACCGGCTATCTCGATCGCATGTCCTGCCGCCCGGGCGGCTCGCTCGCCGTCAAGGTCAGCGTTCGCGACGCGACGCCATATCGCGTGCGGCTGCAGCGCCTGATCTCGGGAGATCCGAACCCGGCTGGCCCCGGCCTGCGGTTCGAGGATCTCTCGGCGCAGTTCGACCAGACTTTCCCCGGCCGCCGCCAAGCAGTGCGCCGCGGCTCCTACGCGCGAATCCCGGCCGGGCCGCCGCGGGATGCGGGCGCCTGCACCTGGTCCGCGCTGATCGCGCCCGGGCGGAGCGACCGCGAGCAGGCGATCCTGTGGGAGAGCGGCGGCGGCTGCACCGTCACCCTCGGCCATGGGCCGCAAGGCGGGTTTGCGCGGCTCACCTGGCCGGGCGGGAACGTCTCCCTGGAGACCGGGCGCGCGCTGACCCGCAAGCGCTTCCACCGGATCTGGCTGGCAGCCGATCCCGCCTCCGGCCGCATCCTGCTGGGCGTCGAGTCGCTGGAGTATGGCCATCGTCTGTTCGCCAAGGCCGTCGCGCCGGACCTGTCCCTGCCGACCGGCGGCGGGCCGGTGCTGGTCGCCGCTGCCGACGCCGCGGACCCCTCCCTGCATTTCAGCGGCAAGATCGAGCGCCCGGCGATCCATGCCGGCGCGCACGAGTCGTTTCCCGCGACCAACCCGGCCCTCGCGGCGTGGGATTTCGCGATCGGCATCGACACCACCACGATCACCGATACCGGTCCGCATGGCTGCCACGGGTCGCTGGTGAACCTGCCCACCCGCGGAATGATCGGCGCGTTCTGGTCCGGACGGGAAGTGTGCTGGCGCCACGCGCCCTCCGACTACGCGGCGATCGGCTTCCATGCCGACGACCTCAACGATTGTGGCTGGGAGACGGACTTCACCTTCACCCCGCCCGCCGGCCTGCGCAGCGGCTGCTACCTGCTGCACGTGAGCTGCGCCGCCGGAGAGGACTGGATCCCCTTCTATCTCCGGCCGCCGAAGGAGGGACCGCACGCGCCGATCGTCTTCCTCGCCTCGACCTTCACCTACATCGCCTATGCCAACCACGCGCGCGGCAATGCCGATGCCGCCTACAAGCAGCGCGTCGCCGAGTGGGGGGCCTACAAGCACAACGCCGACGACACGCCGCTGTATGGCCGTTCGACCTACAACCAGCACGACGACGGGTCGGGCATCTCGCTCTCCTCGCGGCTGCGCCCGATCCTGACCATGCGGCCCGGCTACCTGACGTTCAACGACGCCCGCGGCTCCGGCCTGCGCCACTTCCCGGCCGACACCCACCTGCTCGCCTGGCTGGAGGACAAGGGGTTCGCCTTCGACGTGCTGACCGACGAGGACCTGGACGACGACGGCCTCGACGCGCTGCGCCCGTACAAGGTCGTGCTGACCGGCTCGCATCCCGAGTACCACACGCCGCGCATGCTGGATGCGCTGGAAACCTACACGCACCAGGGTGGCCGGCTCTGCTATCTGGGCGGCAACGGCTTCTACTGGCGGATCGCCCGCTCACCCGCCCTGCCGCATACGATCGAGGTCCGGCGCGCCGAGGGCGGCATCCGCGCCTGGGCCGCCGAACCAGGCGAATACTTCCACCAGCTCGACGGCGCGCTCGGGGGATTGTGGCGTCGCAGCCGGCGCCCGCCGCAGCGGCTGGTTGGCGTCGGGTTCTCCGGCCAGGGCCTGTTCGAGGGAACCCATTACCGCCGCCTGCCCGCCTCCTACCAACCGGCGCATGCCTGGATGTTCGAGGGGATCGCGGAGGACGTGATCGGGGATTACGGCCTGTCCGGCGGCGGCGCCGCCGGGTTCGAGTTCGACCGCGCCGATCCCGCCCTGGGCACGCCGGAAGGCACCGTGATCCTGGCGCGCTCCGAGAACCCGCCTGCCTCGGTCACCGTGGTGCCGGAGGAGCTGCTGTCCCACATCTCCACGCTGAGCGGGGAGCGGCCCGAGGCGCTGAAACGCGCCGAGATCGTCTATTTCCGCACCCGTGGCGACGGCGAGGTGTTCTCCACCGGCTCGATCACCTTCTGCGGCAGCCTGTGGCGTGACGGCGGCTTCCAGGGGCCGGTCTCGCGCCTGCTGGAGAACGTGGTGCGCCGCTTCGCGCGATAGGGCACAGGCCGGACCGGTCGTGGTCCGGCGTGGGCGCGATCATGGCAGCGGGCGGTAGCCCACCAGCCCGCGATCGGCATCGTAGAGGTAGTCGAACCGGTTCAGGAACCGCACCGAGGTGTTGACGAACGGCCGCTTCCCGCGCGGGACCAGGGTGATCGCATCCGGCGCCGCCGGATCGCTCCGGTCGCCGACCGTGACCGTGTAGGTCGGTCCTGCATTCGGCAGGAGGCCGATGCCGATGCGCGTCCCCTCCACGAGCGACCGCGCCATACCGCCGGACGGATCGGGGACCGTGAGATACATCGTGGTCACGCCGGTATCGACCAGCACGCTGCCGCAGGCCGGCGCACCTGCGTTCAGGGTCAGGCAGACGGGCGCGGGCGACCAATCATCCGCGCCCTCCGCCCGCTGCAACGACACGGTCGAGAACCCGGCGGTGCCCGCATCGGTCACGCCCAGCCAGACCCCGCGCCGGGTGACGGTGTAGCCACGCCGCGCCTCCTGCCGCTCGAGGTTGAGGAACGGGTTGTGTTCGGGCGTGCCCTCCGGCTGGTGGTCCCGCTCGCGTGCGAACCCCATCCCCATCATCGCCACGCCGCGCGGGTGTTCGCTGGGGCGGCATGACCGAGCGGTGCGCTGGCATTCGATGCGCTCGATCGCGAGGACGGGCAGGGGGCGCGTGTGCACCTCGGCCCCGTCCGCACCCCGGATCGTCAGGCGCGTGCGCACCCAGTGTCCCCGCATGATCCGCCCGGAGCTGGAGTAGGTCAGCGTGCCGGGGCCTTCGGACGGCAGGCGATCGATGTGCGGGATGTCGTGCGCCGCGAGCACGACGCCGGTGGAGCCGGTGTCCATCTCCACGCGCTGCCGGTGCCCGTGGATCACCAGCTCCAACGTGGGGGGCTTGTTGATGAGCGTCCCCTCGGGCGGCGCGTCGAGGAAGGGCAGGAACACCCGCCCGTCCGCTGGCTGGGCGCGGGCGGTGGAGCCCCAGGCAAGGGCGGCCAGCAGGGCGAGCGCGGCGCGACGGAGGCGGGTCGGGTTCATCCCGCCTACACGTCGAGATTGGCCACTTTCAGCGCATTGCCGACGATGAACTCGCGGCGGGGTTCCACCACGTCGCCCATCAGCGTGCTGAACACCTGCGCCGCGTCTTCCACGTCGCCCACCTTGACCTGCAGCATGGTCCGCGCCGCCGGGTCGAGCGTGGTGTCCCAGAGCTGCTCCGGGTTCATCTCGCCCAGCCCCTTGAAGCGCTGGATCGTCAGGCCGCGGCGGCCATGCGCGATGATGCGCTCGAACGTGGTGGCGGGGCCGGCGGTCTCGACTTCCTGCGAGTCGAGCTTCAGCTTGGCCGGCGTGGCGAAGCGGCCGGACAGCATCTCCGTCCGATCGGCGAGCCAGCGTGCCTCGGCGCTGCGCAGCGCGGCGGCATCGAGCGTGTGGCGTTCCACCACGCCGCGCACCGTGCGGGACAGGGTCAGCCCGTGATCCGCACTGACCACCCAGCCCTGTTCGGTCGGCAGGGAGACGGCGTTCAGCCGTGTGGCCACGGTCGGGGCCGCCGCCATGGCGCGCGCCGGATCCTGCGTCAGCGCCCCGGCGATCGCCGCCTGCTCCAGCAGCGCCACCGGCACCGCGGCCGAAAGCCGCCGCAGGTTCAGCGTCGCCTCCCGCAGCAGGCGCACCTCGGCATGCAGTTCGGACCCTTCGAAGCTGCGTCCGTCGGCGTAGGTCAGCTTCGCCGCGGCCAGCGACTTGTCGAGCAGGAACGCCTCGAGCGCGGCGTCGTCCTTCAGGTAGCGCTCGTCGTTGCCACGCTTGGCGCGGTAGAGCGGCGGCTGGGCGATGTAGAGATGGCCGCGCTCGATCAGCTCCCGCATCTGGCGGAAGAAGAAGGTCAGCAGCAGCGTGCGGATGTGCGACCCGTCCACGTCCGCGTCGGTCATGATGACGATGCGGTGGTAGCGCAGCTTGGCGGCATCGAACCCGCCCTGGTCGACCGGCCCCTGGCCGATGCCGGTTCCGAGCGCGGTGATCAGCGTGCCGATTTCCTGGGAGGAGAGCATGCGGTCGAACCGCGCGCGCTCCACGTTCAGGATCTTGCCCTTCAGCGGCAGGATCGCCTGGAACTTGCGGTCGCGTCCCTGCTTGGCGGAGCCGCCGGCGCTGTCACCCTCGACGATGAAGATCTCGCACTTGGCGGGATCGCGCTCCTGACAGTCGGCGAGCTTGCCCGGCAGGGTGGAGACGTCCAGCACGCCCTTGCGGCGGGTGAGTTCGCGCGCCTTGCGGGCGGCCTCGCGGGCGGCGGCGGCGTCCATCACCTTCTGGATGATGGCCTTGGCTTCCTTCGGATGCGTCTCGAACCAGTGGCTGACGGCGTCGGCCACCGCGGCCTGCACCACCGGCTGCACCTCGGAGCTGACCAGCTTGTCCTTGGTCTGGGAGGAGAATTTCGGGTCGGGCACCTTCACCGACAGCACGGCGGTCATGCCCTCGCGCATGTCCTCGCCGACCAGGGCCAGGCTGTCCTTCTTGCCCATGCCCTCGGCGTATTTGGTCACCGCGCGGGTCAGGGCGGCGCGGAACCCGGCGAGATGGGTGCCGCCGTCGCGCTGCGGGATGTTGTTGGTGAAGCACAGCATCGTCTCGTGGAAGCTGTCGTTCCAGGAGAGTGCGAACTCCACGCGGATGCCGGCCTGTTCGGCCGGGGTGCGCAGGCTGATCGGCGGTGAGATGACCGGGGTCTTGGCGCGATCGAGATACTCGACGAAGGCGATCAGGCCGCCCTCGTAGTGCAGCACCGTCTCGACGGCCGGGACGTGCCGCTCGTCGCGCAGCACGATCTTCAGGCCGGAGTTGAGGAAGGCGAGCTCGCGCAGCCGCCGCTCCAGCACCGCGAAGTCGAACTCCGTCTTGGTGAACGTCGCCGGGCTCGGTTTGAACGTGACCTGCGTGCCGCCGGGCGCGTCCGACGGGCCGACGATCGACAGCGGGGCCTCGGTGTCGCCGTGGCGGAAGCGGATCATGTGCTCCTGCCCGTGGCGCCAGATGCGCACCTCCATCCATTCGGAGAGCGCGTTGACCACCGCGGCGCCGACACCGTGCAGGCCGCCCGAGACCTTGTAGGAGTTCTGGTTGAACTTGCCGCCGGCATGCAGCTTGGTCAGCACCACCTCGGCGGCGGAGATGCCTTCCTCCGGGTGGATGTCGGTCGGAATGCCGCGGCCGTTGTCGCGCACGGTGACGCTACCATCGCCGTTCAGCGTGAGCTCGACCGTGTCCGCGAACCCGGCCTGCGCCTCGTCGACCGCGTTGTCGATGATCTCGAACGCCATGTGGTGCAAGCCGGAGCCGTCATCCGTGTCGCCGATATACATGCCGGGGCGGCGACGGACGGCTTCCAGGCCCTTGAGGACCGAGATCGACGCAGCATCGTAGGCATCGCCATTGGTGGGATCGGATTCGGGGGGCGGCGCGGCGTTTTCGGACATGCCGACGGGGGACTCCGGAGCGTGGTGCAGATACTATAGATATATAGCAGCTACAGCGTCGGCGCGACAGGGGCCGCAGCCGGTTCCGGAGGGGGAAATCGCGGATCCGGCACCAGCGCGCCGTCCCCCGTTCGCAGCGCTTCCGCATGGCCGACCAGGGGCAGGAACGTCTCCGCATCCGTGCCGGTGATCATCACCTGCGCCGGCAGCCGCGTGAGCGCCTCGAACAGCGCCGCCCGGCGTCCCGGGTCCAGGTGCACCACGGGCTCGTCCAGCAGCAGCAGCGGGGCGAATCCGCGCGCCTCGGCGATCAGCGAGGCATGCGCCAGGATCACCCCGATCAGCAGCGCCCGCTGCTCCCCGGTGCTCGCCAGCGCCGCCCCGGTTCCGGTCGCCGCGTCGGACAGCAGCAGGTCGGTGCGGTGCGCACCCAGCGCGGTGGTGCCGGCGGCCGCATCACGGGCGCGGTTGGCCTCCAGACCGGCGCGCAGCCAGTCCTCCACGGCCAGCGCCGGATGATCGGCGAGCCGATGGGCGATCGGGCACAGCAGCCCCACCTGCGCGGCGGGGAAGGCGCCCGCGATGCCGGCCGCGAGCACGCCGTTCAGCCGCGTGACGAGCCCGATCCGCGCCGCCGTCGCCGCCACGGCATGGCGCGCCATCGAGTCCTCCAGCCCGGCGAGCCAGGACCGGTCCTGCCGTCCCTCCGCCAGGAGCCGGTTCCGGCTGGACATGGCGGCGTCGTGCGCGGCCATCTCGCGGGCGTGGTTCGGCTCCAGTGCCCAGACCAGGCGGTCGAGGAAGCGCCGTCGCCCGGCCAGCCCCTCCTGGAACAGCCGGTCCATCTGCGGGGTGAGCCAGATCGCGGCCGCCCGCGCGGCGATCTCCCCCTGGTTGCGGGGCGCGGCGCCGTCCAGGCGGAACACGCGGCGGTCCGTCGGGCCCTCCTGCGGCGTCCCGGTGCCGATATCGGTCTCTCCCTCGGCGGTCGCGAACCGCCCGGCCACTGCCCACCTCCCGGCGCCGCCCCGCCGCGGCAGGTCGGCGGACCGCGCGCCGCGCAGACCGCGTCCCGGCACCAGCAGCGAGACGGCCTCGAGCAGGTTGGTCTTGCCGCTGCCGTTCGGCCCGACCAGCAGGCTGATCGGGGCCGCCGGGCGCCAGGTGAGCGCGGCGTAGTTGCGGAAGTCGGAGAGGGAAAGTCGAACGAGGCGCATGGGCCGAAGCTATGTGGCGCGTTGCCGCGCGGGAGTGAAGTCGACTATCTGATTCGCGGCGAGTATCGGTACTGGCATCTGAACTCACAATAATTTATGGGATCGCCAAACCGAGTTCGTTAAGCTCACGCCTTGAAAACGTCCGGACAATTCGGCCGACTGCGGCTAATAAGTCGAGAAGTTGATCAATGCATTCAGGGCCGGTATTCTCGAGCCTGAAACACGTCGGATTGCGCGCGCGGATCGCTCTACTTATCGCGTTTGCCGCTATTCCGATGCTGCTGCTCTGCCTGACGGGCGCCATTGTCGACCGGTCGGAGACAATTCGGGTCGCGGAGACCCATTTGCGCGACATGGCGCAGCTGGCGGCCGGCGAGCAGGCGACCTTCATCAGCCAGGCCGCCACCACGCTGCACGTGCTCGTCGATCTGCCCGCCGTCCGCAACATCGACGAGGCGTGCTCACCCACCCTGGCGCGAATTGCCGATGCCGATCCCGAACTGGACGCGATCGCCGTGGTGGACGCCACCGGGACGGTCCAGTGCTACAGCGGCGACGCCAGCACCGGGATCTCGGTGGCCGATCGCCCGTATTTCCGCGAGGCGCTGGAGGGGCCGCCGGGCACCGTCGCGACCGCGGTGGTGGCCAGCCGGCTGCAGAACAAGCCCCGCGTGGTGATCGCGGTGCCGGTGCCCGGCAACTCGGCCGCCCGGGTCGTGGTGGCATCGCTCACGCTGGATCGGATCTCCGGCCTGCTCATGCGGGCGCCGGCCGGCGCCGGGGCCATCGGGCTGATCGTCAACCCGTCCGCGCCGGCCGTCCTGGCCGTCTCGCCCGAGAACGCCACGCCGTCGCCCGGCATCGCCGCGGCGCTCGCCGAGGCCTATCGGGCCAATCCCGCCGGCGGGACGACCACCGTCACCGAACCGCAGGGTCCGGTCATGGTCGCCGGATTCGCCCCGATGGAGGTCGGCGACAGCACGCTGCTGATCGCTGCGTCGGTGCCGCATGAAGCCCTGGTCGGGCGTGCCGACCAGCGGCTGTACATCTCGATCCCGCTCGCCCTGATCGCGACCGCCCTGATCCTGGTGGTCGCCTGGTCGGCCGCGCGATCCGTGCTGCTGCGCCCGATCGCCGCGCTCGCCGACGTCGCCGAACGGCTGGGCACGGGCGACCTGACCGCGCGTGCCCGCGTTCCTGGCGCAACCCGGGAGCTCCGCACCCTGGCGCTGGCCTTCAACCGCATGGGACGCCAGCTCGACGCCCGCGACCGGCAATTGTCCCACGTGCTCGAGGCGCTGCACATCAGCGAGGAGCGGCATCGGTTGCTGGCCGAGAATGCGACCGACATGATCACCCTGTTCGATCGCAACTTCCACCGCACCTACGTCTCGCCCGCCTGCAAGGACGTCCTGGGCTACACGCAGGAGGAGCTGCTGGGACGCAATCCGGTCGAGATCGTGCATCAGGACGATCTGGCGGTGATGGAGACCCAGTTGCACGGACCGCTGCGGTCCGGGCAGGCGACCGCGCTCTCCACCTTCCGCACGCGGCACAACGACGGCACCTATCGCTGGCTGGAGGTGAGCGGACGGCGCCTGCCCGACGGGCAGGGATTCGTCGTGGTCACCCGCGATATCACCCGGCGCAAGACGATCGAGCAGGCGCTGGAGGCGGCGAACCGCGCCCTGGAAGCAATGGCCATGGAGGACGCGCTGACCGGCCTCGCCAACCGTCGCCGGTTCGATTCGCTGCTCGACAAGGAGTGGCGGCGCTCATGCCGGCGTGGCCTCGCTTTGTCGGTCATCATGGTCGATGCGGACTGGTTCAAGCAGTACAACGACATGTTCGGCCACCTGGCGGGCGACGCGTGCCTGCGGGCGATCGCGCGGGCGATCGATGGCGTGCTGCGCCGCCCGGCCGATCTGGGCGCTCGCTATGGCGGCGAGGAGTTCGTCGTCCTGCTGCCCGACACCGACCATGCCGGTGCCCTGCACATGGCGGAGCGTATCCGCCTCGCGGTGCGGGCACTGGCCAAGCCGCACCCGGAGAGCCCGCACGGCTTCGTCACCGTCAGCCTGGGTGTCGCGACCGCCTGGCCGCAAGCCACCAGCCAGCCGGGCGACGAAATGATCCTGACCGCGGCGGCGGACAATGCCCCAACGGCGTGCGGGGCACCGAACTCGATTTCCTCGCGCTGTCGGGGCGACAGGCCCGCGCCTGATCGGTCCGGCGCCGGCGCCCTCCGGCGCACGCGCCGGCCCCGCCGCGGCGCTCAGGCCGGCATGATGCGCCGCTGATGGGCGCGTCCGATGCGGGCCGCCTCCTGGCTGTGGCCGGAGATCACCCGGACTCCCTCGTCCAGGCGCGCGGCGATGTTGGACGGGTTGCAGCCTTCCAGGAACGCGAGCCCGTTGCGGCGGCAGGCGGCGAACACCTTGTCGCGGGCGCGCTGCATGATCGGCGGGTAGGGATCGCGCAGCAGCGTGGTGTGTCCGAGCGACAGTGACAGGTCACCGGGGCCCATCTCGGCGAAACCGAGACCGGGAACGGCGCAGATCTCGTCGGCGTTGGCGATGCCTTCCGGGCTCTCGAGCTTGACGCCGAGCAGCAGCTCGCCGCGCGGGTTGAGGGGCCACGGGTCGCAGCGGTCCATGTAATCCTCCTGCGACAGGCCCCAGACCGGAGCGGCGGTCGGTTCGGAGCCGCGGCCGCGCATGCCGATGCCCAGCAGCGGCCGGCCATCCGGACCGGTGCCGGTCCGCATCGGGCGGACGGCGCCCTCCATCCGCTGCTCCGGTGAGGGGATTGCGGGGTCGACGCCGCGCAAATGGTGCGGATAGCGGCAGGCTTCGACGAAGGCGCGCACGGCGCCGGCGGTCTCCGCCTGACACAGCAGGATGCCGTGCGCACCGCGGCCGAGGATCTGCCGGAACTGCCACGCATTGAACCGCACGTTGGCCTCGTCGATGCCGTTCACCGGCGCCTCGACGATCACGGCGGGCGTGCGATGGCCGGAGCGGGTGGGGCCGCCATCCACCAGGCCGCGCATGTACTCGGCGAAGCCCGTCATGTCGAAGGCGCCGTGTTCCATGCCGACATTCATGTAATCGGCCCAGGTACCGGCGTCGTGCCGTCCTTGCTCATAGGTGAGGACGTGACCGCTATGCGGGCCGTCGTAGTAGATCGCCTGATCCTGCGCGAGCAGTTCGATCGCGCGGTTGATCCGCTCGGCCATCTCCGTCCCCTCCGCTTCTTGATCCGCCGAGTGTGCGCCGTGCGCCCGGGGGCGCGTCAAGCGGCCGTGGCACGGGTTGTCAAACCTCGCAACGCAGCTACGCTTCCCGGTGGCGGCTTCGCTCCGCCGCAAGAAAACACGGCCGGAACATCTCGGCCGAAGGGAAGGAATCCGTCATGCCCACCCGTTTCTTCCGAACGATGCTTGCCCTTTTGGCCTGCGGCTTCGGTGCAGGCGCCGCGCACGCGCAAGCGGTGCGCGGTGTCACCGACACCGAGATCGTCATCGGCACCGTCTCCGACCTGTCCGGCGTCACCGCCGTGCAGGGCGTCAACAACACCGACGCGGTGCGGATGGTGTTCGACGACGTCAACGCCAAGGGCGGCATCCATGGCCGCAAGATCAAGTTCGTCGCCGAGGACAGCCAGTACACCGTGCCCCGCGCGGTGCAGGCGATGAACAAGCTGCTGAACAGCGACAACGTGTTCCTGACGATCAGCGACGGCGGCACGCCGATGAACGACGCGAACATGCCGGCGCAGTTCGCGAAGAACGTGCCCAACATGTTCCCGCTCACCGCGGCACGTTCGATGTACGAACCCTACAACCGGCTGAAGTTCGCACAGTTCGCCTCGTACTATGACGAGATGCGCTCGGCGGTGAAGTATTTCGTCGAGAAGCGCGGGCGCAAGAAGCTCTGCGTCGCCTACCAGGACTCCGATTTCGGCAAGGACGTGCTGGCCGGCGTGCAGGCGCAGGCCGACGCGATGGGCATGAAGGTGGTCGCCACCACCGCACACCGTCCGACCGACACCGACTTCAACGCGCCCGTCAGCAAGCTGAAGGATGCCGGCTGCGACGTCGTGTTCATGGGCACCATCGTGCGCGACACCAACATCATCATCCAGACCGCGCGGAAGATGGGCTGGAACGTCGACCTGGTCGGGCAGTTCGCGTCCTACGACACCGCCGTCGCCACGCTGGCCGGCGGTGCGTCGGAGGGGTTCTTCTGCATGACCCCGGCGCTCTACGCCTATCCCGACGATCCGCGGCCCGAGGTGCAGGCGTTCGCGAAGAAGTACAAGGAGCGGTATGGCCGTGATCCGAACTTCCACGGCGAGGCGGGCTACACCGCGGCGTCGCTGGTGGTCATGGGGCTCGAGCGAGCCGGGCGCGACCTGACGGTGGACAGCTTCATCAAGGCGATGGAGAGCATCCACGACTACAAGGATATCTTCGGCTCCGTCCTGTCCTTCGGGCCGGACCAGCACCACGCCTCCACCAAGTCCTTCCTCACCATCGTGAAGGACGGCCGCTGGGTGCCGGTCGAGGAGTCCGCGCTCGCCTACTGATCCGTTTGCGTGCCTGCTCGGGCGGGATGGCCGAACCATCCCGCCACGTCTGTTTCCGGGAGACGTCCGACATGTCATGGTTTCGTTCCGCCCTCGCGGCGGCCTGCCTGTTCGCCCCCGCGGCCGCTTTTGCCGCACCCTGCGACTCACCGCGCCAGATGGATGGCTTCAAGACCTGCGCCGACGTCGCGAAGGCCGAACAGGAAGGCGCCCTCGTGCTCTACTCGCCCGATCCCGAGGCCAATCAGGCGGCGTTGCTGAAGGCGTTCCATGAGGCGTTCCCGAAGATCAACGCGACCTATCTCCGCCTGCAGACCGGGGCGCTCTACGCCAAGCTGATGGCCGAACGCCAGGCCAGGACGTACATGCCGGACGCGCTGACGCTGACCGACATGACCTTCGTGATCGACTTCAAGAAGCGTGGCGGCTGGATGCACTACGAGTCGCCCGAGACCGCGGCGTTTCCGCCGCATCAGCGCAGCGAGCCGGCGGGCGACTGGATCTGGGGCGGCATCATCGTCGCCGGCATCGCCTACAACCCGACCACGGTGAAGGAGGCGGAGGCGCCCAAATCCTGGCTCGACCTGCTGAACCCGCGCTGGAAGGACGCCATCAACGTCAAGGTCTCGAATTCAGGGCTGCAGCACGAGACCTGGCTGATGATGAAGAAGCTGCATGGCGACGACTACTGGAAGAAGTTCGGGGAGCTGAAGCCGCGCGCGTTCGACAGCTACGTGCAGCAATACGACCGCACGGTGAGCGGCCAGGACATGGTGATCTCCACCGCGCAGTATTCGGGCTACCTGCAGTTCAAGGCGAAGGGCGCGCCGATCGCCTACGTGAACCCGACCGAGGGCCAGGTGGCCGCGCCGGAGGTGATGGGGCTGGTGGACAATGCGCCGCACCCCGAGGCGGCCAAGCTGTTCATGGACTGGTTCGCGAGCGTGCCGGGCCAGAAGGCCTATGTCGCCGCGAGCTCGCTCTACTCCGCGCGCGCGGACGTATCGCCGCCGGCCGGCGGGATTCCGATCACCGACATCAAGCTGCTGGCGCCGGACGATTGGGACGCGTTCCTGAAGACCCACACGCAGTTCGTGCGTGAGTGGGACCGGATGGTCGGGATGCGCTGAGCGGCCGATCGGCGGGGAGGGCAGTCGCCCTCCCCCAGGCCGAGCGGGGAGAAGAAGGGGCTTGAAGTTGTACCGACCGTTCGGTACAAGGATGGCAGATGCAGCACGCCGCTGCGTCTCACCCCGGTCCCAGGAGAGACATCATGGCCCGCCTCGCCATCCCCACCATCGACCAGGCCCCCGCGAAATCGCAGCCGATCCTGCAGAACTACGTGAAGGCGCTCGGCATGGTGCCGAACCTCTTCGCGCTGATCTCGCAGTCGCCGGACGCGCTGAAGGCGCTCACCGACATGCATGCGACACTCGGCAAGAGCCTCGGCCACCAGACCCGTGAACGCATCCAAGTCATGACCGCCGAAGTGAACGGCTGCGACTACTGCCTGTCCGCCCACACCCATCTCGGCGGCAAGCTGAACGGCCTCACCACGGAGGACATGGCGCTGAACCGCACCGGCCACTCGACCGACCCCAAGGCCGACGCCGCCCTGCAGTTCGCCTACAAGGTCGCCCGCTCGCGGGGCCACGTCGCGACGGCCGACGTCGAGGCGGTGCGCGCCGCAGGGTTCAGCGACGCGCAGATCGTCGACATCGTTGCCGAGGTCGGCTTGGGCTTCATCACCAATCTCTTCAACAACACCTTCGACACGGACATCGACGCGAGCTTCCCGCCGCTGAAGACCCGGTACGACGAAAAGGCCGCCGCCTGAGCGCGGCGCGCCATCCCGACACCACGATCCAGCAGCAGGCAAACCCGGGTGGACTCCACGTGCCGCCCGGATGCCGAGGAGTTTCCGATGTCCGTACCCACCACCTATCAGACGATCACCGTCGAGGATCGCCGCAGCCATGCGCCGCTCGACATCTTCTACCGCGAAGCCGGCGACGCGGACGCGCCCGTCGTCCTGCTGCTGCACGGCTTCCCGAGTTCCAGCCATCAGTATCGCGGCCTGATCGAGCGGCTCTCCGGCAAGTACCGCGTCATCGCCCCCGATCTGCCGGGCTTCGGCTTCTCGGATGCGCCGGAACCGAAATCCTTCGGCTACAGCTTCGACCATCTGGCCGAGGTCGTCGAGGACTTCACCAACGCACTCGGGCTGACCCGTTACGCGCTCTATGTCTTCGACTACGGCGCACCGGTCGGCTTCCGCCTGGCCGTCGCCCGACCGGAACGCATCTCGGCGCTCATCTCCCAGAATGGCAATGCGTATGAGGAAGGGCTGAGCGACGGCTGGAACCCGATCCGCGCCTATTGGGAAAGCCCGACCGCGGAGAACCGTGACGCCCTGCGCGATTTCCTGCAGGAGGGCACCACGAAGTTCCAGTATCAGCACGGCGAGTCGGACCTGACGCGGATCGCGCCGGAGAGCTACACGCTCGACCAGCATTTCCTCGATCGTCCCGGCAACGACGAAATCCAGCTCGACCTGTTCGGCGACTACCGGACCAATGTCGCCGCCTATCCTCGTTTCCAACGATACTTCCGGGAGCATCAGCCGCCGCTGCTCGCCGTCTGGGGCAGGAACGATCCGTTCTTCCTGCCGGCCGGCGCCGAGGCGTTTCGCCGCGACATTCCGGCGGCCGAAATCGTGCTCGTCGAGGCGGGGCATTTCCCGCTGGAAACCCGTCTCGACGACGTCGCCCGCATCGTCGGTCGCTTCCTCGCCCGCACGCTCGATGCCCGGCAGGGCACCGCGCTGTTCGGCGCGCTGGGCATGGACGGCGTGCCGCCAGAGGGCCGCGAGCTCGTGGCCGGCATGAGCGCGGCGTTCGGCTTCGTGCCCAATCTCGGCTACGCGCTCGGCGTGGAGCCAGCCGTGCTGGACGTCTACATGAAGATGCTGCAGGCCCTTGCCCAGACCACGCTCGATCCGATCGCACAGCAGGTGGCGCTCGGCGCGGCGAGCCACGTCAACGGGGCCGAGTACGCCATGGCCGTGCACGCCACCCTCGCGATGAAACTCGGGGCGCCGCCCGAGGTCGCCGACGCGATCCGTCACGGCAAGCCGTACGCCGATCCGAAGCTCGAGGCGGTGCGCCGCTTCACCGCGGCCATCGCGGCGAACCGGACGCAGCCCTCCGACAGTGACGTGAACGCGCTTCTCGCCGTCGGTTACGATCGTCGCGCCATGGTCGCCCTCGCCCTCGCGGCGGGTGCGAAGACGCTGGTCAACACGGTGACCCACCTGTCTCGGCCCACCCTCGATTCCGGCTTTGCATCCGCGTGAGGAGACCGTACTGAACGGTCCCCACACTCGGAGAAGCCCTCATGCCCGCGGCCCTGGACGCGACTGAAAAGGCGGAGATCGTCAGCCGGCTCTTCGCCGCGTTCCGCGACCACGGGTATGAGGGCGCTTCCCTGGCCGACCTGTCGCGGGTGACCGGGCTCGGAAAATCGAGCCTGTATCATCACTTCCCCCGCGGGAAAGAGCAGATGGCCGAGGTGGTGCTGGAGCAGGGCAAGGCCTTCATCCAGAGCGCGGTCGCCGACGTCGCACACGCCCCGGAGCCGTTGAAGACGCGGGTCGACAAGATCATCGCGGCCTTCAACGCGCTATACGCCGGGGGCAAGAACCCTTGCGTGCTCGGACGGCTGTCGCTGTCCGATGCCGGACCCGAGGCCCGCAAGCTCGGACAGGAGATCTTCGCGATCTGGACGGAGGCAGTGGCGGACCTTGCGGCCGAAAGCGGCCTGTCGCGGGTGCAAGCGCGCCAGTTCGCCGAGGACTGGATCGCGCGGATCCAGGGCGCCCTCATCCTCTCTGCATCGACCGGGAACTGCGGCCCGTTCGAGCGCGCGATGAAGCCGCTCAGCGACCTGGCCGCGGGACCCGCGAGCCCGGTCGGCCGCGCCGCGAGCAAGCGGCGTCATCCGCCGTCCTGACCCTGGGGCGTCGGTCCGTTCTCCACCGGGGGTGCGGCCACCTGTCCCCGACGGGACGCGCCCGGATCAGGGGAACAGGCCGCGCGTCTGCTTGGCGTCCTGCACCTTCTGCACGCCGATCGCCATCGCCGCGGTACGGTGGGAAACCCCATCGCGCTCCGCCCGCGCCATCACCTGCGCGAACGCCTTCTGCAGCACGTGGTAGAGCTTGCTCATGACCTCGGCCTCGTCCCAGAAGAACTGCTGCAGGTCCTGCACCCATTCGAAGTAGCTGACCACCACGCCGCCCGCGTTGCACAGGATGTCGGGGATGACGAACACCTCGCCCCGCCGCTGGTCGAGCACGAGGTCGGCGTCGGGGGTGGTCGGGCCGTTCGCTCCTTCCGCCAGGATGCGGCAGCGCAGCTTCGCCGCCACCGCGGCGTCGATCACCCGTTCGGTCGCCGCCGGGACCAGCACGTCGCAAGGCTGCATCAGCAGCTCGCGCGGATCGAAGGCGATCTCGTTGGCGAAGCCGCGCAGCGCGCCATGCGTCGCCGCATGCCGGGTCAGCGCCGCGATGTCCAAGCCGCGCGGGTCGTAGTAGCAGGCGGTGTGGTCGCTCACGCCCACGATCTTCATCCCACGTTCGGCCAGCGACTGCGCGGCGACGCTGCCGACATTGCCGAAGCCCTGCACGATCGCCGTCGCCCCCGCGGTCTCCAGACCGATGCGTTCGCAGGCGCGCTCCGTCAGGAAGCCGACGCCGCGGCCGGTCGCTTCCCGCCGCCCCTCGGTGCCGCCGTTGGAGACCGGCTTGCCGGTCACGATCTCCGTCACCGTGCGGCCCTGGTACATCGAGTAGGTGTCCATGAACCACGCCATGACCTGCTCGTTGGTGCCCATGTCGGGCGCCATGACGTCGGTGTGCGGACCGACGAAGGGGATCATCTCCTGCATGTAGCGGCGCGAGAGGTTCTCGAGCTCGTGGCGCGAGAGCGCGTGCGGGTCGACGGTGATGCCGCCCTTCGCACCGCCATAGGGCAGGCCGGTCAGCGCGCATTTCCAGCTCATCCACACGGCGAGCGCCGCCACCTCCCCGATATCCACGCTCGGCGCGAAGCGCGTGCCGCCCTTGGTCGGTCCCAGCGTGAGGTGGTGCTGCACGCGATACCCCTGGAACACCGCCGTCGTGCCGTCGTCCCGGTGAATTGGGCAGGACACCGCGACCGCCCGCTTCGGATAGAGCAGCCGGTCGCGCTCATCCTGGGCGATCTCCAGGTAGTCCGCGATCACCTGGAACTGCGCCCGCGCCATGTCGAAGACGGGGCCGGTGTAGATGGTCATGCGGCGGTCTCCTTGCCGAGTTCCGGCGGGTGGGGAATGATCCGCACCGTGCAGCCTGGAGCGAACCGTGTCGACAGCAACCGCCGACTCTGCGGCCCAGGATCTGCTGGGCCGTCGCAACCGAGATCCTTCGCTCCCCGCCCCGCCGGCCTGGAACGCGGTGCTCGAGACCATCCTGCAGCATCGGTCGGTGCGCGGCTTCCGACCGGACCCGCTGCCTGAGGGCACGCTCGAGCTGCTGGTGGCCGCGGCGCAGTCGGCCTCCACCTCCTCCAACCTGCAGGTCTGGAGCGTGGTCGCGGTGCAGGAGCCGGCGCGCAAGTCGCGGCTGGCGGAATTGGCCGGGCGGCAGCAATTCATCCGCGAGGCGCCGCTGCTGCTGGTGTGGCTCGCCGACCTGGCGCGGCTGGGCGGGATCGCCGCCGACCGGCAGAGCCAGGTGGAGGGCGCGCAGTATCTGGAGGCCTTCATCCTCGGCGTGGTCGACGCCGCGCTGGCGGCACAGAATGCGCTGGTGGCCGCCGAGTCGATCGGCCTCGGCGGCGTCTATGTCGGCGCCATGCGCAACCACCCGGAAGAGGTTGCGGCCGAACTAGCGTTGCCGCCCAACGTCTTCGGGGTGTTCGGGATGGCGATCGGCTGGCCCGATCCGGCGCGGGAAACCGGGATCAAGCCGCGCCTGCCGCAGGAGGTCGTGCTGCATCGGGAGCAGTACGACCCGCTGCCCAAGCGCGCCGCGCTCGAGCGCTACAACGGCGTTGCGCGGGACTTCATGCGGGAACAGGGCATGAAGGAGCAGGACTGGACCGCCCAGGCCATGGCGCGGCTCGCCGACAAGGACTCGTTGCACGGGCGCGACCGCATGCGGGAGGCGCTGACGCGGCTGGGCTTCGGCCTGAAATAGGCCCGTCCCGACGCGCCGCGGGCCGGCGGGATCAGTCCCCCGCCGCGGCCGCCAGGGCCGGGGTGGTGGCCTCCGGCAGCGGCTGCGCGCCGTAGCGCCGGGCCAGCGTGGCGCAGGCCATGAGCTGGATCTGGTGGAACAGCATCAGCGGCAGGACCAGCAGCCCGACATCGGCCCCGGTGAGCAGCACGGTCGCCATCGGCAGACCGCTCGCGAGGCTCTTCTTCGAGCCGCAGAACACGATGGTGATCTCGTCGGCGCGGGAGAACCCCAGCACCCGGCTGCCGACCGTGGTCAGGACCAGCACGATCGTCAGCAGCGCGGCGTCGACGGCGAGCAGCTCGCCCAGCTGCACCAGCCCCAACTGGTGCCAGATCCCGTGCGTCACGCCTTCGCTGAACGCGACATAGACGACCAGCAGGATGGAGCCGCGATCCACCAGGCCGAGCAGGCTCTTGTGGCGCCCGACCCATTCACCGATCCAGGGGCGAGCGAGCTGGCCGGCCACGAAGGGCAGCAGCAACTGCAGCATGATGTCGATCAGCGCATGGGTGGAGAACCCGCCATGTGCGCTCAACAGGAAACCCGCGAACAGCGGCGTCAGCACCATGCCGAGCAGGTTGGAGGCGGTGGCGGCGCAGATCGCGGCGGAGACGTTGCCGCGCGCGATCGAGGTGAAGGCGATGGACGACTGCACGGTGGAGGGCAGGATCGCGAGCAGCACCACGCCCGCCCAGAGCGTGGGCGTCAGCACGTTCGGCAGCAAGGCGCGGCCGGCGAGGGCGAGGGCGGGAAACAGCAGAAAGGTGCTGGCGAGCACCGTGAGGTGCAGCCGCCAGTGACGGGCGCCTTTCAGCGCGGCGCTGGTCGACAGCTTTGCGCCATGCAGGAAGAACAGCAGCGCGATGGCGATGTTGGTCGCGATCCCGGCCGCCGCCGCGCTCTGGCCGCGGACCGGCAGCACCGACGCCAAGACGACCATCCCCACGATGGACGCGACGTACGGGTCGATCGGCGATCGCGCGAACACCGTCTTCAACGACATGCACCGGCTCCCTTGCGTGCTGCGACCAAGGATGGGACGCGCGTGGTTGATAGGGAACCTCGCTTGCCGATCTTAATGTCATCATGATACGTGATAACCGCCATGCTCGACCCCACGCACCTGCAAAGCTTCCTGGCGGTCGCCCAGGCCCGGAACTTCACCGAAGCCGCGCGGCGGCTCGGCCTGCAGCAGTCCACGGTCAGCCAGCATGTCCGGAAGCTCGAGGACGCGGCGGGTCGCCGGCTGTTCGTGCGCGACACGCATTCGGTCGCGCTGACCCCGGACGGGGAGGCGATGACCGGCTTCGCGCAGTCCATCCTGGAGGCGAACGAGCGTGCGCGGCGCTGGTTTGCCGGCTCACAGCTCCGGGGCCGGCTCCGCTTCGGCACGTCGGAGGATTTCGTCGCCACCCGCCTGCCGGAGCTGCTGCGCGACTTCATGCGGGAGCATTCGGGGGTGGAGCTGGAGCTCACCGTGGGCGTCAGCGCGGTGCTGTATGACCGGCTGGATGCGGGGGAGCTGGACCTGCTGCTCGCCAAGCGCCGCGCCGGCGATGAGCGCGGGCAGATCGTGTGGCGGGACCGGCTCGCCTGGATCGGCGCGGCCGGCACCTGGATCGACCCGGCGCAGCCCTTGCCGCTGATTCTTTATCCGGCGCCCAGCATCACCCGGAGTTCGGCGCTGGAGGCCCTGGAGCGGGAGGGGCGTGCCTGGCGCATCACCTGCACCTCACGCAGCCTCTCCGGCCTGCGTGCCGCCGCCCTCGCGGGCCTGGGCGTCACCGTGCATGCCCGCGGGCTGATCCCGGACGGGCTGCAGGAGATGCCCGCGACGATGCGGCTGCCCGACGTGGGGGAGGTCGCCTTCGTGGTGCAGGGGGCACGGCAGGGGCTGCGCGGCCCGGCCGCCGCGCTGGCGCAGACCATCCTGGCGAGCGGCGACCGGCTGCAGCGGAGTTGAGGTAAGGGGGTCAGCAGCGCTTCGGCTGCGGCGCCAGCTCCGTCATCTTCCCGTTCATCACGAAGTCGCCGAAATCCATCTGCAGGTCGTCGGCGACGCCGTTGTCCCAGTAGCGCATGCCGACTTCGTAGGTCGGCGTTCCGTTGCCGCCCTCGCGGTCGAAGAAGGCCAGCCGCACCCGTGTGCTGGGCAGCGGCGACAGCATCGGGAATTTCGCCTGGGCGGGCGGCTTCCAATCCAGGATGACGACCGAACTGTCCTGCGCGCCGTTGTCGTCGGTGCCGTCGAACAGCGGCAGGGCCAGGAACTTCTTGCCGTCCCGCGCGCCGGCCAGGATGGTTTCCGTGTGGATCATCGGGAACAGCGTGCCGGCGGGCAGCGCCTTGGTCTGCTCCCGCGGCGCGGTGTAACGCGCCTCGCCGGGCCCGCCGGGCCGTTCCAGCGAGGCCTCGCCGTCGGTCTGGGTGGTGACGGCGGTATCCGTCATCTGCTTCATGTGGAAGCGGAACTTCGTGCCGTCCTTCGACTCCCAGGTGGCGTAGTCGGACGTCATCTGGATGTCCTGGCCATCGGCATTGGTGATCGTCATGTCGAGCCGCTGCCGGGTGGCCCAGCCGTCGCAGGCGTCGACCACCTCGTAGGCCATGGTGCCGCGGGCGGCCACCACGTCGCCGCCGCGGCTGCTCGCCAGCGTCAGCGTATAGAGCGCACGGTGCGCGGCCATGGGGG
>JAFKLG010000108.1 GCA_017304945.1 Rhodospirillales bacterium | reverse complement strand
CGCGCAGTCGGGCGCCGATCATACCGCGGTGCTGGACGTGACCGATCCGGCAGCCGTGCAGGCAGCGGCGGAGGAAGCCGCGGCGGCGCTGGGGCGGATCGACGTCCTGATCGCCTCCGCCGGCATCACCGGTCCGAACCACCCGACCTGGGAGTATCCGGTCGACGCCTGGGACCGGGTGATCGACATCAATCTCAAGGGCGTCTTCTACTGCAACCGCGCCATCGTGCCGCTGATGCAGCGCACCGGCTACGGCCGCATCGTCAACATCGCCTCGATCGCCGGGAAGGAGGGCAACCCGAATGCCTCGGCCTACTCGGCATCGAAGGCGGGCGTGATCGGGTTGACCAAGTCGCTGGGCAAGGAGCTGGCGACCAGCAACATCCGGGTCAACTGTGTGACGCCGGCCGCGGTGCGCACGCCGCTGTTCGCCCAGATGACCGAACAGCAGATCGATTGGATGCTCTCCAAGATCCCGGCCGGCCGGTTCGGCGAGGTCGATGAGATCGCCTCGCTGGTGCTCTGGCTCGCCAGCGAGGAATGCAGCTTCTCCACCGGTGCCGTGTTCGACATTTCCGGCGGCCGCGCCACCTACTGAGCAGGGACTGAACGTAATGGATTCCGAAACGATCGGCTTCATGCCGGCCATCGAACTGGCCGAACTGATCCGCACAAAGAAGATCTCGCCCGTCGAATACATGCGTGCCCTGCTGGACCGCATCACCGCGGTGGAGCCGAAGGTGAACGCCTTCGCCCATCTGGCCGCGGACCAGGCGATGGAAGGGGCGAAGCGAGCCGAGGCGGCGCTGATGAGCGGGGCGCGCATCGGGCGGCTGCATGGGGTGCCGGCGACGATCAAGGACCTGGCGATCACCAAGGACATGCCGACCCAGAGCGGCAGCAAGATCTTCGCCGGCCACCAGCCGACCGAGGACACGCCGGTGGTGCCGCGGCTGCGTGACGAGGGCGCGATCATCCTCGGCAAGACCACGACGTCGGAGTTCGGCTGGACCGGTGTCTCCCGCAGCCCGCTCACCGGCATCACCAGCAACCCGTGGAAGTTCGGCTACAACGCGGGCGCTTCTTCCGCGGGCGCCGGCGCGGCCTCCGCGGCCGGGTATGGGCCGCTGCACCAGGGCAGCGACGGCGCGGGCTCGATCCGCATGCCATCGCATTTCTGCGGCGTGTTCGGTCTGAAGCCGAGTTTCGGGCGGGTGCCGTATTACCCGGTGGGGGTGGGCGACCTGACCTCCCACATGGGGCCGATGACGCGCAGCGTCGCCGACAGTGCGCTGATGCTGGAGGTGATGGCCGGTCCGCATTTCCTCGACTACACGACGCTCGAGGCGGGGCCGGCGAACTATCTCGCGCGGCTGCAGGAGGGCGTGAAGGGCAAGCGCATCGCCTACAGCCCCGACCTGGGCGTCGCGCGGGTCGATCCCGAGGTCGCCGACCTGGTGAAGGCGGCGGTCGCGCGTTTCACGGAGCTGGGCGCGATCGTCGAGGAAGTGCCGACGCCTTGGGCGAAGGAAGGGCCGGAGCTGATCCGCTTCTTCTGGTCCGCCCACATGACGCGTCTCGCGCGGCATCTGCCGAAATGGGAAGCGGAGATGGATCCGGGCCTGGTGGCCTGCATCAAGGATTCCGAGAACGTCTCGGTCGCGCAGTACCAGGAAATGCGCGAGCGGAAGATGGTCTATGTCGCGAACATCCATCGCTGGTTCGAGGACTGGGACTTCCTGTTGACCCCCTCGGTCTCGGTCGCCGCCTTCCCGGCCGAGAAGCTGATGCCGGACCACTGGCCGACCCATGCCTGGGACTGGGTGATGTGGGCGGAGTTCTCCTACCCGTTCAACATGTCCTGGAACCCGGCGGCGAGCGTGCCGTGCGGCTTCACCCCGGCCGGGCTCCCGGTCGGTCTGCAGATCGTCGGCAAGCGGTTCGACGACCTCGGCGTGCTGCAGGCCTCGGCGGCCTTCGAGCAGGTGCAGCCCTGGGCGGACAAGCGACCCAAGCTCTGAGACGGAGAGGCCGCCGCGAAAGGGCGGCGTCCCCGGAGGTTCGGCGGAGCTGGCGGATCAGGCCGCCGGCTCCTCCAGCACCCAGCGACGGAACAGCGCGAGGTCGATGTTGCCACCGCTGAGCACCACGCCCACGCGCTTCCCGCGCATGCGCTCGCGCTCCTGCAGCAGGGCCGCGAGCGGGGCGGCGCCGGCGCCTTCGGCAAGGTTGTGCGTGTCCGTCCAATAGATGCGGACGGCCGCCGCGATCGCGGCGTCGTCGACCGTGACGATGCGGGCAACACCGTCGCGGATGATGGCCAGCGCCTCGGGATCGGGCTGGCGCACCGCGATCCCGTCCGCCTCGGTCTCGGCGCGGTTGATGGCCGTGAGCTGGCCGGCGGCAAGCGAGCGGGCATAGGGATCCGCGCCCGAGCTCTGCACGCCGATGATTTCGGTCTGGAGGCCCAGCAGGTCACGGGTCCGGATGGCCCCGCAAATGCCGGATCCGAGTCCGACCGGAACGTAGAGGGCATGCAGGGGGGGAGCGGCGCGGAACAGTTCGAGGCTGTAGCTCGCAACCCCCTTCACCAGGTCGGGCGCGAAGCTCGGGGCGAACTCCAGGCCCTGTGCCGCAGCCAGCCGCCGTGCTTCGTCGCGGGCGTCCTCGAAGTCGGCGCCATGCTCGACCAACTGCGCGCCGAAGCCGCGCATGGCCGCGTTCTTCTCCGCACTGTTGCCGACGGGAACGACGATCGTCACGGGGAGGCCGGCGCGCTGTCCGGCAAGCGCGAGTGACTGCCCGTGATTGCCCCGGGTGGCCGAGACGATTCCCGGGATTTCCGGCCGTTCGCGCCGCAGCCGGTCCGCATAGACGAGCCCGCCGCGCAGCTTGAAGGCGCCGGTGGGGGTGTGGTTCTCGTGCTTGACCCAGACCTCGGCGCCACTGCGCGCGGCCAGCAGAGGCCAGGCGTATTGCGGCGTCCCGGGGAAGGTCTGATGGATCAGGTCGGCGGCAGCTTCCAGCTCTGGCAGGGTGAACATGGCGGTCCCGAAGGGCAGGGCGGTGGCCACCCGGCGACGCTTGGCGCCATCGGGTGGCCGAACGCAAGAAGGCCGCGCCTGGGGTTCCAGGCGCGGCCCGTCTGGTCAGTCGCCGGAGGCCGGGATCAGGCCAGCTTGAGGTTGGTCGCTGCGGCCTTGCCGCGTTCCATCGCGACCTCGTAGCTGACCTTCTGGCCATCATTGAGGCCCTTCAGGCCAGCGGCCTGGACGGCGGTGATGTGGACGAATACGTCCTTGCCGCCATCCTGGGGCATGATGAAGCCGAAGCCCTTCGTGGCATTGAACCACTTCACGGTTCCAACAGCCATGTTAACGTCTCCTTCCAGTGCGCCATGCGGCGCGTTCGCGGGGATTCTGGTGCGCCGGCCGGGGAAGGCCAGCGGCGTTTCAGGCCAGCTTGAGGTTGGTGGCTGCGGCCTTGCCGCGTTCCATCGCAACGTCGTAGCTGATCGTCTGACCTTCATCGAGGCCGCGCATCCCGGCTGCCTGGACTGCCGTGATGTGGACGAACACGTCCTTTCCGCCATCCTGCGGCATGATGAAGCCGTATCCCTTGGTGGTATTGAACCACTTGACCGTACCGATAGCCATAATCGCGCCTACTCCGTCTGGCGTGCAACAGCGCACGCCGTCTTCGACAACCGGGGGTTCGCACGTCTTGACGGCACCCGATGGACGGAGGCGCAGCAAGGCTAGCCAAACGACGATTGCACGCTGTATTCCGCACAGAAGTGACGGCCGGAGTCAATCGTGACGTCACGGCACCCCGGTACTCGCGCGCGACGATTTGTTCGTCACACAATCCCGGCGGTTCCGGAGTGAGATGTCGTAAGAATAAAACAAGTCGCAGCCCGCTAAGCACCCGGCGTCTCATTGCGTTGCGTGGGCGGACGAAAAAGGGCGGGCCCCGCAGGACCCGCCCCATTCCGTCGAGGCACCGGAACGAACCGCCTTGCGGTGGCTCGTTCCGAGGCAGCGACTTAGAAGTCCATGTCGCCCATGCCGCCGCCACCCGGGGGCATCGGCGGGCCCTTCTTCTCCGGCTTCTCGGCCACCATCGCCTCGGTGGTGATCAGCAGGCCGGACACCGAAGCCGCATCCTGCAGCGCGGTGCGCACGACCTTGGTCGGGTCGATGATGCCGGACTTCACGAGGTCCTTGAACTCGCCGCTCTGCGCGTCGAAGCCCCAGTTGTACTCGTCCTTCTCCAGCGTCTTGCCGGCGATCACGGCACCGTCCTCACCGGCGTTCTCGGCGATCTGGCGCAGCGGGGTCTGGATCGCCTTGCGGACGATCTCGATGCCGAAGCGCTGGTCGTCGTTGTCGGCCTTCAGCTTGGACAGGATCAGGGAGGCGCGGGCCAGGGCGACGCCGCCGCCCGGAACGATGCCTTCCTCGACCGCCGCGCGGGTGGCGTGCAGCGCGTCGTCCACGCGATCCTTGCGCTCCTTCACCTCGACCTCGGTCGAGCCGCCGACGCGGATCACGGCCACGCCGCCGGCGAGCTTCGCCAGCCGCTCCTGCAGCTTCTCACGGTCGTAGTCCGAGGTGGTCTCCTCGATCTGCGCGCGGATCTGGGTGCAACGGCCCTGGATGTCCTGCTTCTTGCCGGCACCCTCGACGATCGTGGTGTTCTCCTTCTCGATCAGCACCTTCTTGGCGCGGCCGAGATCGGTGAGCTTCACGCTCTCGAGCTTGATGCCGAGGTCTTCGCTGATCACGGTGCCGCCCGTGAGGATCGCGATGTCCTCGAGCATCGCCTTGCGGCGATCGCCGAAGCCCGGCGCCTTCACGGCCGCGACCTTGAGGCCGCCGCGCAGCTTATTCACGACCAGGGTGGCCAGCGCCTCGCCCTCGACGTCCTCGGCGATGATCACCAGCGGACGGCCGGACTGCACGATGCTCTCGAGCAGCGGCAGCATCGGCTGCAGGCCCGACAGCTTCTTCTCATGGATCAGGATGTAGGGCTGATCCATGTCGGCGATCATCTTCTCCGCGTTCGTGATGAAGTACGGAGAGACGTAGCCACGGTCGAACTGCATGCCTTCGACCACGTCGAGCTCGGTCTGGATGCCCTTGGCTTCCTCGACCGTGATCACGCCCTCGTTGCCGACCTTCTGCATCGCTTCCGAGATCATCTTGCCGATCTCGGACTCGCCGTTCGCGGAGATCGTGCCGACCTGGGCCGTCTCGGCCGGGGTGGTGATCTTCTTCGTCCGCTTCTTCAGCTCTTCGACGACCGACGCCACGGCCTTGTCGACGCCGCGCTTCAGGTCCATCGGGTTCATGCCGGCGGCAACCGCCTTCGCACCCTCGCGCACGATCGACTGCGCGAGCACCGTGGCGGTGGTGGTGCCGTCACCGGCGATGTCGTTGGTCTTCGAGGCCACTTCGCGCACCATCTGGGCGCCCATGTTCTCGAACTTGTCGGAAAGCTCGATCTCCTTGGCGACGGTCACGCCGTCCTTGGTGATCCGCGGCGCACCGAAGCTCTTGTCGATGACCACGTTGCGCCCCTTCGGGCCCAGGGTCACCTTCACCGCATCGGCCAGGATGTCGACGCCCCGCAGCATGCGCTGGCGAGCTTCACCGCCGAACCGAACGTCCTTGGCAGCCATATGTTGTCATCCTCGTTTGATTGCTGTCGTCTCGGGAGCTAGGGAGAAAAGGGCGCCTCAGGCCGCCTTCTTCTTTGCCGCGCCGCCTTCGATGATGCCCATGATGTCGGACTCCTTCATGATCAGGAGCTCCTCACCATCGATCTTCACCTCAGTGCCGGACCACTTGCCGAACAGCACGCGGTCGCCGGCCTTCACGTCGAGGGCGACGAGCTGACCCTGCTCGTTGCGCGCACCCGGACCCGCGGCGATGATCTCACCTTCCATCGGCTTCTCGGCGGCCGTGTCCGGGATGATGATGCCGCCCGCGGTCTTCTCTTCGGCCTTCAGCCGACGGACCACGACCCGGTCGTGCAGGGGACGGAAATTCATGCGGATCGCTCCTGAGTCGTTCGTATGAGGTTTGAACGGCCTGCCACAACGAACCGGCCCTCTCGAGGCGCCGGGGTTGTTAGCACTCCCGTGGTGGGAGTGCCAGCGATCTAGGCCCATGCGCGGCGGAAGTCAAGGGCCGGCAGCACTCCTGCGTGATGAGTGCCAACTTACTGTTTTCGCTACACTTTTCTGTTGCGGTGACAACCGGCCCGCGGTCATCCTGTTGTCATCCGCGGAGACACGAAGGAGATCCGGCCGCCGGACGAGACCCTCAGACGGCGGCATATAGCCAGAGAGGACGCGAACGCCTATGGGAATTGCGTTGCAGCTCAAGGACTATCGGCTGACGACGGCCGAGATCCTCTATCGCCTGCCCGATCACCCGCAACTGCTGCAGACCTATGTCTGGCAGGACCTCGACCTCGCCCCCCAATATCCCGTGCTGCGCAAGTTCCTGGACTTCTGGCACCGCGAACTCGACGGGAAGCTCCACTCGGTCCGCGTCGCCAGCGACAAGCTGATCAAACCGGCGACGTTCCGCTACACCCAGGGGCTGCTGCACCTGCACTGACCCTCAATCACGTGTCATGGCCGGCCAGGTACGTGTCTCGGGCCGGCCGAGCACGTGTCATGGCCGGCCAGGTACGTGTCACGGCGGGCGAGGTACGTGTCATGGCCGGCGCAGGCCGGCCATCCACGACTTCCGTGGAGTACGACGGCGTGGACCGTTGCCTGCGGGAAATCGCGGCCCCATCGGCAACCACACTCCCCGCGGCTGCACGGCCCGATCGCCCCTCGCTCACATCCCCCCGCCTCCCTCCCGCCGCGCCGACTTCCGCCACGCACGAATTCCTGCGACGCTCCGCCGCCATGACCCCGCACCAGATCCTCTCCGGCCTCTGGACCGATGCCCGCCTGCCCGCCGATGCGCTCGGCGATCTCCTGCTGACCGGCGCCGACCCCGTCCTGCCCTCGAGCTTCCGGATGGGAACCGCCGCCCAGGTCAGCATCGCCGCCGCCGCCCTCGCGGCCGCCTCCGTGTGGCGGCTCCGCGGCGGGCGTCGCCAGCGCGTCGCCGTCGACATGCGCCACGCGGCCCTCGAATTCCTCTCTGAACGCTACGTCTCGCTGCAGGGAGAGGCCCCGAAGGATCCGTGGGACGCGATCGCCGGGACTTACCCGTGCAGCGACGGGCGCTGGGTGCGCCTCCACACCAACTTTCCCCACCACCGCGACGGCGTCCTCCGCCTGCTCGGATGTGCCTATGACAAGGCCGCCGTCGCCGCGGCGTTGCGGGATTGGGATGCCTTCGCCTTCGAAGACGCAGCGGCCGAGGCCGGACTCTGCGTCACCGCCATGCGCAGTTTCGAGGAATGGGACGCCCATCCCCAGGGCCATGCCGTGCCCACCCTGCCGCTCGTCCGCCTGACCAAACTCGGCGACGCGCCGCCGCAGCCGCTCGCACCGGCCGCGCGCCCCCTGGCCGGCCTGCGGGTACTCGACCTGACGCGCGTGCTCGCCGGACCCATTTGCGGACGCACCCTCGCCGCCCACGGCGCGGAGGTGCTGAACGTCGCCAGCCCGAACCTGCCCAACCTCCCGCTGCTGCTGCTCGACACCAATCGCGGCAAGCGCTCCGCCTTCGTCGAGCTGCGCGAGCCCGCCGGCCGCGCCGCCTTGCAGGCCTTGCTGGCGAAAGCCGATATCTTCATGCAGGGGTACCGGCCCGGCGGGCTCGCCGACCTCGGCTTCGGTCCGCAGGAGGTCGCACGCCAACGGCCGGGGATCGTCTATGTCTCGCTCTCCGCCTATGGGTCGGCGGGCCCCTGGGCGGGCCGCCGCGGCTTCGACAGCCTCGTGCAGACCGCAAGCGGCTTCAATCACGCCGAAGCCGCCGCGGCCGGCGAGACCGCGCCCCGGCCGCTCCCCTGCCAGGCCCTCGATCACGCCTCCGGCTACCTGCTCGCCTTCGGGGCGCTCACCGCGCTGCACCGCCGCGCCACTGAAGGCGGGAGTTGGCACGTGGAGGTGTCGCTCGCGCGCACCGGCCGGTGGATCCGCGACCTCGGCCGCGTTCCGAACGGGCTCACCGGCCCGGCAGCGCCCGCCCGCGCCGACATCGCCGACCTGCTCGAGGACTCCACCGGTCCACTCGGCCATCTCTCCGCGCTGCGCCATGCCGCCCAGCTCTCCGAGACGCCGACCCGGTGGGACCGCTCTTCCGCGCCCCTCGGGGGCGACGCGCCGGAGTGGGCGGCATGAGCTGCTTCGCGCCCGTGGGCTATCTGCTGCACCGGATTCGCGTGGACGGGACCGAGGGCCTCCTGATGGCGCCCGACCTCCCGACCGCGATCGCCGATGCCGCGGCCGGCGATGGCTGGGTCGCCCAACGGATCACCCGCGGCCGGGAGGTCGTGCTCGAGGGAGAGGCGCTGCGGCACGCCATCGAGGCGGCGCAGCGCGACGGTTGAAACCCGGTCGGAGAGGGGGCGTTTGGCTCTCCGTCGCAAGGAAGGGATTCGCGCATGAGCGAGCAGACGAGCAACGGTGTGCATCAGGATCTGGGCGAGCAGGCGCAGCAGGCGGCCAGCAAGCTCTATGACGCGTCCGGTCGGGTGATCAACGACATGGCCGCGAACCCGGAACAGGCGGGCGACCAACTGGCGCGCTTCGCCCGCGAGCAGCCGATCGCCATGGCGCTGCTCGCCCTGGGCGTCGGCTACATCCTCGGCAAGATCACCTGATCCGGCACGACCGCGCCGCGCCACGCCGCGATCACTGGCTCGCCCAGATGATGCGGTGGATCCAGGTCACCGCGGCAAGGTCGAAACTGTAGTCGGGGTGCGCCGGGTTGAGGCTCTTGAGCTCGACCCGGCGCGCCGACCGTCGCGCGAGCTGCTTGGCCATCACTTCGCCCTCGGCCGTGCGCACCACAACGCGGTCGCCGCGCCGGATCGGCGCCGCCGGAGAGACGATCACCAGGTCGCCGTCACGAAACACCGGCTCCATCGAATCGCCGCTGATCTCGAGCGCATAGGCGTTGGGGTCGGCGATCTCGGGCAGGCTCACCTCGTCCCAGCCGCCGCCCACCGGGTAGCCCCCATCGTCGAAAAACCCATCACCGCCGGCTTGCGCGAGCCCGATCAGCGGCACGCGCCGTGAGGCGCCGCGCGGCGGGGCCGTGCTGGCCAGCGCGCGAGCACCCGACACCAGCGTGGTGAAGGCCTCCATCGTCGCGCCGGTCGCATCGAGCACCTTGGCGATGCTCTCCGTGCTGGGCCAACGCGCACGACCATCCGGCATGCGCCGCTTGGACGGATTGAACGTGGTCGGATCGAGTCCCGCCCGCTTGGCGAGGCCCGAGGCCGACAGCCCGTTCTCCGCGGCGAGCGTGTCGAGCGCGCGCCAGATATCCTCATGTTTCATCAACGATCCCGTGGTCCACCGTCGAGCGACTCGACGGACAGGGGACTCTGGTAGGAATTGGCGCCGAATGGAATAGGAAAAAACACCGTGTGTGCTTGCAATGGCATGCAACCTATGGTTTAGTGTTCTTATTCCGTTCCGAATGTCTCGCCCAGGAGCAAGTGCCATGGCCGTCGCCGCACGCCAGATCCTTCCCGCCGCCCGCACCCCAGCGACCGCTGTGCGGAGCGAACCTTTCCGGTCCGCCGAGGAGGCGTGGATGTGGACCATGGGGGCGCTGGTCGCCAGGCGGGAAGGGCACCGCTACGCCGTGAGCCGGGGAAACCTGCCGCGCCCGTGCGAACCCGATGATGTGGTGCGTTGCCTGGACATGCTCTACCGCCGCCGCCGGATCGACCTCGTCCATGCACGCATCCTGCGGATCTGGGGGGAGCGGCAAGCCGTTCCCAATCCCGCCTACGCCAGCGAGCGGTGCGACTGGCGGTTGTGGCGTGAGGCCATGGAGCGGCTCGAGTGGCCGCTGCGGGTCAAAGGGATCGTGGCCTAAAATATCAAGATAATAGGAAAAAATACCTTGACAATACTGAGGGGCGGCACTTAGAACATCCCAATCCCGGGGCGAACTGCGCCCTGGGCCTTTCCTCCCCCGCTCGATCTCCCCCCGCCCCCAAGACTGCCGCCCCACTCGGGCGGCGGTCTTTCTTGTTTGCAGGAAGGACTCCCATGGCATTCGCGATCCGCAATCTCTCG
Source organism: Rhodospirillales bacterium (assembly GCA_017304945.1). Taxonomy (GTDB): domain Bacteria; phylum Pseudomonadota; class Alphaproteobacteria; order Acetobacterales; family Acetobacteraceae; genus Rhodopila. Next base: position 27,215 of record JAFKLG010000108.1, on the reverse strand, counting down.
GTGCTCGCCTACGCGAACGGCTTCACCCTCTGGCACTACAAGGCTGGCAAGGACCGGCTGGAGACCGTGGGAGACGACGACTTCTTCGCCGACGCGGCGGACATGCTGGCCGTGGGCGACATGGTGATGGTCTCGGCCCTGGACGGCGCACGCCTCATGAGCATCGCGCTCGCCGCTCCGGGCACCGTCGCCACCGCGAGCCTGGCCTGATCTTCGCGGCAGGCAATCAGGCCGGGGAGGTGGAGCGCACGATCTCGCGCGCGTGCCGTTCCACCCCCGCCGGCGTCACCGTGAACCGCTCGCCGCGCTGCTCCGCCAATCCCATGTCGGCGAGACGGTTCAGGCATGGGCCGTCCTTGAATCCGCCCGGCCGACCGGATGCCCCGCTCAGCCATAGGCGATGCAGGGCGGACCGGCAGCAGGTCTCGAGGTAGGGCTCATTCCACATGAGCGGCAATGTCGGAGCGTGGCGGATCGGACGCAAGCCGTCCTCTCGCCCTCGCTTCGCCGCCTTCACGTCCTGGGTGCTTGCAGGCATAAGGCGCGGCAATGACGCCCGCGCTTGCTTCCGCCATGCTGCCGCTGCTGCGCCGTCTCGATCCCGAGACGGCGCACGGGCTCGCGCTCCAGGCGCTGCGGCTCGGCTTGGCGGGCGGCGACCCCCGGCCGGACGATCCCATCCTGGGCACGACCGTATTCGGCCGCCGTTTCCCGAACCCGATCGGTCTCGCCGCTGGCTTCGACAAGAACGCGGTGGCGGTCCGCGGGCTGATGCGGATCGGCTTCGGCTTCGTCGAGACCGGCACGGTCACCCCCCGTCCGCAAGCCGGCAACCCGCGCCCCCGCTTGTTCCGCCTGGACCCCGATCGCGCCGTGATCAATCGCATGGGGTTCAACAACGACGGGCTCGCGCCCTATCGCGAACGGCTCACCGCCCTCTCGTCCCGCCCCGTGCCGCTTGGCGCCAATGTCGGGATCAACAAGGAAGGCGCCGACCCGGTGCGCGACTACCCGGCCCTGATCGCCGCGGTCGCTCCCCATGCCGACTACGCGGTCATCAACGTCTCCTCACCCAACACTCCCGGGCTGCGCGACCTGCAGGGCGAAGCGCAGTTGCGTGCCATCCTGGAAGCGGTCGCGGCCATCTCGCCCCGGCCCCCCATCCTCGTGAAGCTCGCCCCCGACCTGTCGGAAGAGGGGCTTGCCGCGGTGGTCGAAACCTGCGCCGCACACGGCGTTCAGGGATTGATCGTCAGCAACACTACGATCTCCCGGCCACCCGGCCTCCGTTCTCCGCATCGGGAGGAGCGCGGCGGCCTGTCCGGCACGCCGCTCCGCGCCCTGGCGACGCGCGTGTTGGCGCGGGCGTATCAGTTGGCGCGCGGACGGCTCGTGCTGATCGGCGTCGGCGGGGTCGGCAGCGGCCGCGACGCCTTCGAGAAGATCCAGGCCGGGGCTGCGCTGGTGCAGCTCTACACTGGATTTGCGTATGGCGGACCGGCGCTGATCCCGCGTCTCAAGGCAGAGCTCGCCACCGAACTGCGCCAGGCAGGGTTCGCGCGGGTCGAGGATGCCGTCGGCACCGCCGCCGATCAATTCGCGAAGGGCTGACGGAATGGAACATCTGACGGGCTTCGCCCCACTTGCCGACCGCTATGACGGCTTCATCCTCGACCTCTGGGGCGTGATCCATGACGGGGTGAACGCGTTCCCGCATGCGGTCGAGACGCTCGGGCACCTCAAGCGCGCCGACAAACGGACGCTGCTGCTGTCCAACGTGCCGCGGCCGAACGACGCGGTGCAGAGCATGATGCGCCGGATGGGGATCGCCGACACGCTCTACACCCATATCCTGACCAGCGGAGAGGCGGTTCGCCGCTCCTTCCTCTCGCCGCCGGATCTGTGGTGGATGGAGCTCGGCACCCGCATGTTCCATATCGGGCCGGAACGCGACAAGCCGGTCTATGAGGGCCTGCCGCTGACCGTCGTCGCCACGCCGGATGAGGCCGACTTCGTGCTGAACACCGGCCCGGACGATCACCGCAACCCCAGCGACATGGCGGAGTTCGAACCGGTGCTGCAGGCCTGCGCGAAGCACCGGCTGAAGATGATCTGCGGCAATCCCGATCTGGAGGTGATCCGCGGCGGCATCCGCGTGTTGTGCGCCGGCGCGCTCGCGCTGCGCTACCAGGAGCTGGGCGGCGACGTGCGGGCGCTGGGCAAGCCCGATCCGGCGATCTACCAGCCGGCCCTGCAGCAGCTCGGCCTGTCCCCGGATCGGGTGCTGGCGGTCGGCGACTCGCTTCGCACCGACATCGCCGGGGCGGCCGGAGTCGAGATCGCGGCGTGCTGGGTGCTGGACGGGATCCACGGCGCGTCCTTGCGGGGACCGGATGGCCGCTTCGACACCGCGCGCGCGGAAGCGCATGCGCGTGAGGCCAATCTTCATCCCGTCGCGACGCTGCCGCACTTCGCCTGGTAGATCGCCCGCGCCACCCACACCGCTGCCCGGATCACCGTGATCCGTGGTTCGGGAGCGGTGCGGGGCACCCGCCGCCGTCGAGCGGCGGCGGCTCCGTCGGGCTCAGTGCGACAGGAAGACCGGGACCGTCATCTCGCTCAGCAGCGTGCGGGTGACGCCGCCGAACACCATCTCCCGCGCGCGGGAGTGCCCGTAGGCCCCGGCGACGATCAGGTCCACGCCGAGATCGGCCGCATAGGAGAGCAGGGCCTCTCCGTCGCTGATGTCGTTGGCGACGGTATGCGCCGCTTCGGCCTTCACGCCGTGCCGCGCGAGGTGCAGCACAATATCCGCCGCAGGGACGTCGCCGTGTCCGCCGATCCCCTGGCGCGGGTTGATCGCGACCACGGTGACGAGCTTCGCGCCTTCCAGCAGGGGCAGCGCGTCGTTGACGGCGCGGGCGGCTTCGCGGCTCGCATTCCAGGCGACCAGCACGCGCTCCCCGACCACCGGGAACTCACCGGCGAACGGCACCGCGAGTACCGGCCGGCCGGAGGTCATGATGGTGTTCACCACCATCGCATCCATGCCCGCGTTCTCCTGCGGCTCGTAGCGGTTGGGCTGACCGAGCACGGTGAGGTCGGCGTAGCGGGCGTGGAGGGGGACCGTGGCAGGCAGGTGGCCTTCGACCAGCCGCCATTCGCCCGGCAGCCCGTCAAGCCGCAGCCGCTCCCGAAAACCGGCTTCGACCGGCTCCATCGCGACCAGCGCGTCGGCGCGCATGCGCTCGACCACGTCCTCGGGTCCGGTGCCGGCGAACGGCATCGCCGATCCGTAGAAGAAGTCGACCGAGGGGATGTCGATCACCCCCAATCCGGTCAGGTGCGCGTCGTACCGGCGTGCCAGGGCCGCCGCAACCTGCAGGCGGACGGTGCTGCGCGTGCCGCTGTCCAGGTGAACCAAGATGTTCTTCAGGGCCATCGTTCGCCTCCGCTCACACGTCCTCATCGCGTGTGTTTAGGTCATGCCGTCGGTGAGACTGCCTTGATCTGGATCATCGGGCCAGATTTAGTCGCACCACGTTAGTGTTCCGTTCACCGCGTGCGCGCAGGGTGGATAGTAGCGCCTGCAGCTCCTGGATGGTGAAGGGTTTGCGCAACAGCCCGTCGAGCGGACTCTTCCCGGCCTGGGAGTCGTCGAGTTCGGCGTAACCCGTGACCATCGCGATCGGCAGCGTGACCCCGCGGTCCCGCAGCGCGCGGGTCAATTGCAGGCCGTTCATCCCCGGCATGGCGTAGTCGACCAGGATGATGTCCGGTCGCAGCTCCGTCATGAGCGTCAGGGCCTCTGCGCCGCCGGGAGCTTCGACGACCTGATAGCCAAGATCGTGCAGCATTTCGACGGCGACCTGCCGGACGGCATGATCGTCGTCCACCACCAGCACCAGGCAGGCCAGGGCGTCGGTCTCCACGGCACGCGCAGCGGGCTTGGCCGGAGCGGCCTGGTCGGTGCCGCGCGGCAGCAGCAGGGTGATGGTGGTGCCTTCTCCCTCGACGCTCCGCAATTGGACCGTCCCGCCCGCCTGACGTGCCGCCGATTGCACCTGGCTGAGGCCCAGACCCGATCCGGCATCGCCCTTGGTGGTGAAGAAGGGATCGAAGGCGCGCCGCTGCACGGCCGCGGACATGCCGATGCCGGTGTCCGCCACGGTGACCGACACGTAGTCGCCGGCCGACAGGTCGGGTGCGCTCGACGACGGGTCGATCACGACATTCCCGGTGCGGATCGTCAGCATGCCGCCATCGGGCATCGCGTCCCGGGCATTGAGGCAGAGGTTCAGGATCGCTGCTTCGATCTGGCTGGGATCGACCATTGCGGGCCAGAGACTCGGGGTGAGCTCCGTCGTCAGCCGGATGCGGCGCCCGAGCGTGCTGGTGGCGAGGGTGGCGAGGTCGGCGATCAGGGCATTGAGGTCGGTCGGGCGGGCGGGCATCGGCTCCCGCCGGGAGAAGGCGAGCAATCCCGAGGTGAGTTGCGCCCCGCGCTGCACCGCGCCGATGGCACGCTCGATCAGTGTGCGCAGGCGGTCGGTGTTGGTCGGGTCGGAGGTTCCGGCCGAGACCCGGCGCTCCATCAGCTCCAGGCTGCCGAGAATGGTCGCCAGCAGGTTGTTGAAGTCGTGGGCGATCCCGCCGGAGAGCTGGCCAATGGCCTGCAGCTTCTGGCCATGGTGCAAGGCCGCCTCGCTCTTGTCGCGTTCCGCGATCTCGACCTGCAGGCGGTTGTTGGCGAGCGAGAGGTCGCGGCTGCGGTCGCCGAGTTCGGCCGCGGCGCGGTCCGCGCGCCGGCGCTGTTCGACCTGGTCGCGGGTGAGGCGGATGACGACGGCGTTCAGCGCGGCCCCAAGGTCACGGAACGAGGCGGGGAGCCGTGTGGTGTCGGCGCGCGCGTCCAGGTCGCCGGCGGACCACCGTCCCAGAACGTCGGAGAGCCCGGCAAGCGGGCGGTCGAGCAGCCGGCTGGTATAGAGGATGGCCAGCAGAAGCACCGCCGCCACCACCGCGCCGACCAGGAGCAACCCGTCCCAGATCACCTGCGAGCTGCCGGCGTTCAGGTCGACGGTCGGCAGCGTCGCGACTGCGGTGAGCCCGACCGGCGGCGTCGAGCGGGGGACCGCGGCCACGATGAGCCGGCTACCATCCGGGCCGCCGATCGTCGTCACGTTTGCCTTGCGATCGCCGTTGGCCGGCTGGACGTTGAAGGGCAGGCGCTGACCGGCCCACTGCTCCCCTTCCGGTGCCCGCGCCAGGATCGTGCCATCGCGGTCGGTGATGATCAGCCCGGTGTTGGAGGCGGGCGCGGCCGACAACGCCCGCGCATCCGCAAAATGCCGCGACAGCCAGCGCAGATCGAGCCCCATGACCAGCAATTCCCGCTCGGGCAGAGCGCTGGTGAGCGGCAGGAACCCTGCACCCTCCACCTGCTTGAGCTGCGCATAGCGCCCGACGCTGCCGCCCGGGGTCGCGCTCAGTCCGGTCAGCCACTCCGGTCGAGGGCCTTCGGCGGCGACCGCCGCAGAGGAGGTGCAACGGATCGCGCCGGACGCATCCACCACGGCCAGGAATCGATAGGCGCTCAGGGTGCGGCCGATCGTGGCGAGACGGTTCTGGCATGCGGCAGGGCTGTCGCGCAGGTCGGGGAGCTGCGCGACAGCCGCCCCGAGTTGCTGGGACGCCTGGACGATGCCGTCCAGATTCGCGTTGGCGAGCTCTGCCTGGCGCAGCAGCAAGCCGGACACCGCGGTCTCCTGCGTGTCCTGCATCCGCGAAATCACGGACAAGCAGACCCCTATGGCTGGCAACAGGCATACCAGCAGAAGGAGCGTCACCCGGAAGGAAAGCCGCATGAAGGGACCGGTGAGATGGCGCGGCTCGAGGCGAGCGCGGGGCAAAGCGGTGTGTAACGCCTGCACCCTATCACCACATCGAGCAGTGGGGGACAGAGGGGGCGTAGGCCATCGGGGGGCGTATGTCATTGTATATATCACGAAGGCGTGAAACTTGTCCTAAAGTCACCGAAGCGTCGGCAATCTGGAACGTCGGACGTGCTGCAGCGGGACGGTGTGCTCGTTGAACGAACGCCGGGCGCCCCCGCGCGAGCGTGAGCGGCGGGTTCAGGTTCGCCCGCCCCGTGACTCACGCGCTCGCACGACGGGCTCGGGCATGCCGTGAAGCCGAAGCGACCCAGACAGAGCTAGGTATCCGCGTCGTCGAGCGCGGCGGCGTTGGTGAAGCTGATCTGCGTGCCATCGGACAGCAGCACGCGCCGGGTCCCTAGCGGCCGCACCCGCGCCTCAGGATTCCGCGGATGCCAGCGCACCCCGGGAAAGGCCTGGTCCGCCGCGGGACTCGGCCGTTCGGGCAGGCTCTCCCGCTCCAGGCCGGCACCTGCGCCCCCCGGCATCCTGTCCGATCGTCTGCTGGCGTGGAAGGATGCACCGGTTCGCCCGAAAGGATCCGTGCCGGGCAGCGGATCGATCCCGCCCGCGCTGGGGTTTCCCGCCGCCTGCGTGCCATGGCTGCCGGGGACGCGGGTTCCTGCCAGGGGATCGTCCACACGCCGGCCGCCGACCACTCCACTGGCACCCAGATCCGGCATGACGAACAGGCTGGAGAGGTCGACGCTGCGCCGTGCCGCGAGGGTTTGCGCCGACCCGCACCCTGCATCCGGACTGTCCGAACCGAGCGACGCAACCATGCCGGCGCTGCTGTCCCCCGCGAAGCTGCTGCCGTCCCGCTCCCGCAGGTCGGCCACCGCGCCCTGCTGCTCCCGTGGCTTCCGTCCGCGCATCGCTCGGTCCTTTCGGCCCCGAACGGCCCTTCGCCGTTCTCGTCCTGTTCTGGAACCGAGCAGGTGAATCAGGAGTAAACGGACGTCGCGCAGCAGTATGTCAGTGGGACGATTTCTTGGATTGTGTCGTCCCGTGTGCAGCGTCTAACGCAATGGTACGGTGACGCTCAGGCCGGGAGTCTGGATGCCCTTCCGTTCCTCCGATGACTCGTAGCGCGAGCCTGGCAGGAATCCCCGGCTCTGGTCGTAACGATCGACGCGGAAATTGCGGATCTGCACGCGCGGGTCTTCGCTCGCGATCACGAGTGGGGCGCGCACGTCGCTGTCCGGAACTGGCGCCGCCACGTCGGTCGGTGGGCGCTTCGGCGGGATCGGCGGAAGCGGCAGGTCCGGTCCGGGGGCGGCAGCGGTCGTCGCCAGCCCCATGAGCAGGATCAGGCTCGTTCGGGTCAAAGTCCTTCCTCCGTGCGCGTCTCGGCGGCCATGCGATGCACGCCGCGCGGATCGTCCGCGGGATTGCCGGCCGGCGCCGCGAGGGCGGTCGCGGCCCCTTTCCGCCACGCCTGCAGCGCCCAATGGACCGAGGGGAATGCGATCTCGTCCCAGGGAATCTGGTCCCAGGAAAACAGGGCAACCTCGGCGCTTTCCGGCCCGGCGGCGTAGCGCGGCGTGCCGTCTCCGCCGAACCGGGCGCGGTAGATCACCTGGACCTGGCCGATCCGCGCGATGCTGAACACGCCCAGGATGCCGTCGAGCACGATGTCGGCCTGCGCCTCCTCCATCGCCTCCCGGGCAGCCCCTTCCTCGAGCGTCTCGCCCAGTTCCAGATAGCCGGCGGGCAATGTCCAGAACCCGCGCCGTGGCTCGATCGCGCGACGGCACATCAGCACCGCCCCGTCGGCAACCACGACGGAACCAACCACCACTTTCGGGTTCTCATAGGCGATGTAGCCGCACTCAGCGCACATCATGCGCTCTCGGTTGTCCCCTTCGGGGATGCGGCGGACAAAACCGGACATGCCCGGAAGGTGACGAGTCGTCTCAGGCCGATCAAGCCCTTCGCGCACCCTGGGTGCGCTGCGCCGGCGAGTGTTGCCCAAAATCAATCCACGTTGCCGGGATCACACAGCCAGATCGAGCAGTGACCCACGCGGCAACGGGCGTCCACCAGCCGCCCCGGCGTTGTCGGTGGAGGCGGACGGTCCGGGTGCAGGCGAGGCGGCTGCGGTGCCCGCTTGGGGCGAGGTGGGCGTGGCCGGGCGCGGCGGCATGAGCGCCGCTGCATCCCGCACCCGGGTGATGGTGCTGGGCGTCGCCTGGGGACCGCCGGACCCGCCTGAGGGATGCGACGCAAGCGCCGCAGACCCGGCAGACACGCCCGACGGGGCCGCGCGCGGTCCCGCGGCAGGCGAGCGCGTCTCACCGAAACCGGCCGGTGCGGCCGAAAAGGCGCTGAGCGAGACCGCGGAGAGCATGGGCGTGACCCTAAGCCCGAAGCATTGACGAAACGTCAACCGACGAACCGCCAGGACAAAACGCGGCAAGCGCCGCCCCCGGGTGTCACCGCGGGCAGCGCCTGCCTCGGCGCCTCAGAGAGCGGCGATCGCCGCATTCAGCGTCGCGCTCGGCCGCATCGCCGCCGAGGTCTTGGCCGGGTCGGGGAGGTAGTAGCCTCCGGTGTCCACCGGCTTGCCCTGGGCGGCGATCAGTTCGGCGTTGATCTTGGCCTCGTTGGCCGCGAGCGTCTCGGCGAGCTTGCGGAAGCGGGCTTGCAGGGCCGGGCTCTTGCCCTGTTCGGCCAGCGCCTGGGCCCAGTAGAGCGCCAGGTAGAAGTGGCTGCCGCGGTTGTCGATCTCGCCCACCTTGCGGGCCGGCGAACGATTGAACGCCAGGATCTTGCCGTTCGCGATGTCGAGCGCGTCGGCCAGGGCCTGCACGTCGGCGTTCGCGTGCGTCTGCGCCAGATGCTCGAGCGAGGCCCCGAGCGCCAGGAACTCGCCGAGGGAGTCCCAGCGCAGGTAGCCCTCTTGCTGGAACTGCTCCACGTGCTTCGGCGCGGACCCGCCGGCACCCGTCTCGAACAGGCCGCCGCCCGCCATCAACGGCACGATCGACAGCATCTTGGCCGAGGTGCCCAGCTCCATGATCGGGAACAGGTCGGTCAGGTAATCGCGCAGCACGTTGCCGGTGACGGAGATCGTGTCCTTTCCCGCGCGGATCCGCTCGAGCGAGAACTTCATCGCCTCGACCGGAGGCAGGATGCGGATATCGAGCCCGCTGGTCTCCTGCTCCTTCAGGTATTTCTCGACCTTGGCGATGACCTGGGCGTCGTGCGCCCGCTTGGCGTCGAGCCAGAACACCGCCGGCGTGTCGGTGAGCCGCGCGCGACGGACGGCGAGCCGGACCCAATCCTGGATCGGCGCATCCTTCACCTGGCACATGCGGAAGATGTCGCCGGCCGCCACCGGGCGGGACAGCAACTCGGTCCCATCCTCGGCGATGACGCGGACCGTGCCGGCAGCGGGGACCTCGAACGTCTTGTCGTGCGAGCCGTATTCCTCGGCCTGCTGCGCCATCAGCCCGACATTCGGTACCGATCCCATCGTGCGCGGGTCGAAGGCGCCGTGGGCTTTGCAGTCCTCGATCACGGTCTGGTACATGCGCGCGTAGCAGCGGTCCGGGATCACCGCATCCACGTCGTGCAGCTTGCCGTCGGGTCCCCACATGCGGCCGGAATCGCGGATCATCGCGGGCATCGACGCGTCCACGATCACGTCGCTCGGGACGTGCAGGTTGGTGATTCCGCGATCGGAGTTCACCATGGCGAGGGCAGGGCGCGCCGCATAGATGGCGGCGATGTCGCTCTTGATCGCGTCACGTTCGGCGGCCGGCAGCGTCTCCACCCGCGTGAGCAGGTCGCCGACGCCGTTGTTCGGGTTGACGCCGAGCCGCTTCAGCGTGTCGCCGTGCTTGGCGAACAGATCGGCGAAGAACACGGACACCGCGTGGCCGAACAGGATCGGGTCGGAGACCTTCATCATGGTCGCCTTCAGGTGCAGCGAGAACAGCACGCCGTCGCGCTTCGCCACCTCGATCTGCTCGGCCAGGAAGGCGCGCAATGCCTTCTGGCTCATGGTCGCGGCGTCGATGATCTCGCCGGCCTGGAGCGGAGTCTTCGCCTTCAGCACCGTGACGGTGCCGTCCGCCCCCGCCAGTTCGATGCGCGCGGTGGTCGGCGCCTTCACCGTGGTGGAGACCTCCGATCCGTAGAAGTCGCCGTCCGACATATGAGCGACGCGGGTCTTCGAGTCGGCGCTCCAGGCGCCCATCCGATGCGGATTGTTGCGGGCGTACTGCTTCACGGCGCCGGCGGCGCGGCGATCGGAATTGCCCTCGCGCAGCACCGGGTTGACGGCGCTGCCCAGCACGCGGGCGTAGCGGGCACGCACGTCCTTGTCGGCATCGGTGGTGGCGGCGTCCGGGTAGTCGGGAACGTCGTAGCCCTTGCTCTGCAGCTCCTTGATCGCGGCCTTGAGCTGCGGCACCGAGGCCGAGATGTTCGGCAGCTTGATGATGTTGGCCTCGGGCCGCAGCGCGAGCTGGCCGAGTTCGGCGAGTTCGTCGCCGATGCGCTGTGCGGGCGTGAGCTTGTCGGGGAAGTTCGCGAGGATGCGGCCGGTCAGCGAGATGTCCTTCAGCTTCACCTTCACGCCGGCGGTGCCGACGAAGGCTTCGACGATCGGCAGCAGGGAGAACGTCGCAAGCGCTGGAGCCTCATCGACTTTCGTCCAAATGATTTCGAGATCTGACATGCATGCTCCTCTGCCCGCCACTTCGGCGTGGATGCGTTGAAAGGCCCACGGTTTCAAAGTGTTGTTGCACCGGAGGGCGGGAAGGGCAAGCCGCCGGCCGTGCCGGGCGCGCCGCCGGCCGGAGGCAGCGAAGCGGGCCCGTCGGATTTCGGAGTGGGGGCTGGACACGCGATCGTTCCCAGGCGAGGCCGGGCGGGATGCAAACGGGATGGAATGCGTCCGCGCCTCGTGGCGTCATGTCGCAGGGCGTCGCCCGGTCCGCGCCGCGGTGCCGGCGGCGCCTCCCGACCCGGAGGAGAGCGATCCATGAACGACGTCCCGGAGCTGCCCGGCCTGCACCGCTTCCCGCTCGCGCGGCGCGGCATCGTCATGACCGGCCTGATCAGCGGCTTCACCCTGGCCACCACCCGTGTCGAGGCACAGGCGATCCATACGGACGACGTCGGCCTCGTGACCGGCGAGGTGAAGGTCCCGGTCTCCGACGGCTCGCTGCCCGCCTATTTCGCGCGGCCGGCCAACGGCAGCAGCTTCCCCACGGTCCTGGTGATCGAGGAAATCTTCGGCGTCCACGAATACATCAAGGACACCTGCCGGCGCCTGGCCAAGGCAGGCTACCTGGCAGTGGCGACCGAGTATTTCGCCCGCCAGGGCGACCTGAGCGGGATGACCGATATCGGCCAGATCGTGCGCGAGGTCATCTCGAAGAAGCCCGACGCCGAGTACATGAGCGACCTGGACGCGACCGCCGCCTGGGCGGGGGCCAACAAGGGTGACCCTGCACGGCTGGGTGTCACCGGGTTCTGTCGCGGTGGCCGCATGACCTGGTTCTACGCCGCGCACAACCCGCACTTGAAAGCCGCGGTCGCCTGGTATGGTCCGCTCGGCGGGCAGCCCACCGCGTTGCAGCCGAACACTGCGCTCGACATGGCCGGCAAGTTGCAATGCCCGCTGCTTGGTCTGTACGGCGGGCAGGACAGCGGCATCCCGGTCGAGCAGATCCATGCCGCGGAAGCAAAGGCGAAGGCCGCCGGCAAGACCGTGGAGATCGTGATCTATCCGGACGCGCCACACGGCTTCCACGCCGACTACCGCCCCAGCTATCGCAAGGCGGATGCGGAGGACGGCTGGCGGCGCATGCTTGCCTGGTTCAAGCGGTACGGCGTGGCCTGACCCGGCAACTTCCGGACTTCGGGCGGGGCCGCGGCGGCCCGCCCGCGCGCCCGAGCGCCGTGGCCGCGCAGGAAAATTGCGAATGAACAAAGCGGCTTGCGCCTGCCCGTGAGACGTGTTTCCTGCATGGCAGGGACGCGACACGGGAGTGGGGGCCTTTGGCCTACGCCTTGCAGCAGCTCATCAACGGCGTGACGCTGGGGATGATCTACGGACTGATCGCCGTGGGCTACACGATGGTCTACGGCATCATCGGCATGATCAACTTCGCCCATGGCGACATCTTCATGGTCGGCGCCTTCCTGTCGCTGATCGCGCTGCTCGGCCTGTCGATCCTCGGCATCACCTCGGTCCCGCTGGCGCTCGCGCTGACCCTGGTCTTCGCCGCCGGTCTGGCCGCCCTGTACGGCTGGACGGTCGAGCGGGTCGCGTACCGCCCGCTACGCGGCTCGTTCCGACTGGCGCCGCTGATCAGCGCGATCGGCATGTCGATCACGCTGCAGAACTTCGTGCAGGTCAGCCAGGGCGCGCGGGTGAAGCCGATCGAGGCGGTGATTCCGGGCGGCATCCAGGTCATGCACCAGGACGGGTTCGCGGTGCAGCTCTCCTGGATGCAGATCGCGATCGTGGTCACGACGCTGATCGTCCTCGGCATCTTCACCTGGCTCGTCACCCGCACCCCGCTCGGCCGCTCCATGCGCGCCTGTGAGCAGGATCTGAAGATGGCCAGCCTGCTGGGCATCGACACCGACAAGACGATCAGCCTGACCTTCGTGATCGGCGCCGCGCTGGCAGCGGTCGCGGGGCTGATGTTCCTGCTCTATTACGGGGTGATCGACTTCTACATCGGCTTCATCGCCGGGGTGAAAGCGTTCACGGCGGCGGTCCTGGGCGGCATCGGCAGCCTGCCGGGGGCGGTGCTGGGCGGCCTGCTGATCGGCCTGATCGAGGTATTCTGGTCGGCCTATTTCTCCGTCGAGTACAAGGACGTCGCCGCCTTCTCGATCCTCGCCATCGCCCTGATCTTCCTGCCCACCGGAATCCTCGGCCGTGCGGAGGTCGAAAAGGTATGAAGGCGGCGCTGCGGGACGCCTTCCTCTCCGCCGCGGTCGCCCTGGGCCTGTTCGGGCCGATGGTCGGCCTGGTCACCACCCCCACCGACCATGGACTGACCCTCGATCCCCGCCCGATCGCAACCGCCGTCGTGGTCGCGCTGGTGTTCTTCGGTCGCTTGCTGGTGGTCAGTCGTCGCGCCCGCTCCCGCCAGGAGGTGGTGGGCCGCAACCGCGCGCTGGCGGAGGCACTCACCCGCGCCGGCCGCTTCGTCGCCCCGGCGCTGCTGGTGGTCGCCATCGCGCTGCCCTTCACCGGCTCGCGCTACTACGTCGACCTCGCGACGCTGGTGCTCACCTACGTCATGCTGGGGTGGGGGCTGAACATCGTGGTCGGCCTCGCCGGCCTGCTCGACCTCGGCTACGTCGCCTTCTATGCGGTCGGCGCCTATTCCTACGCGCTGCTCGCGCAGACCTTCGACCTCGGCTTCTGGACCTGCCTGCCGCTGGCCGGGATCCTGGCGGCGCTCTGGGGCGTGATCCTGGGCTTTCCCGTGCTGCGGCTGCGCGGGGACTACCTGGCCATCGTCACCCTGGCCTTCGGGGAGATCATCCGCGTCGTCATCACCAACTGGGTGTCGCTGACCGGTGGACCGAACGGCATCGTCGGGATTCCGCGTCCGACCCTGTTCGGCCTCTCCTTCTCGATGGATGGCGGGCCCGGAACGGTCGCCGGGTTCTTCGGCATCGAGCCGGCGACGATCCAACGCGTGATCTTCCTCTACTACGTCATCCTCGCGCTCGCCCTGCTGACCAACTGGGTTTCGCTGCGCCTGCGCCGCCAGCCGCTCGGCCGCGCGTGGGAGGCGCTGCGCGAGGACGAAGTCGCCTGCCGTTCGCTCGGCATCAACGTGACCAACACCAAGCTCACCGCCTTCGCCACCGGCGCGTTGTTCGGCGGCTTCGCCGGCGCCTTCTTCGCCACCCGCCAGGCCTTCATCAGCCCCGAGAGCTTCACCTTCATCGAGAGCGCCACCGTGCTCGCCATCGTCGTCCTGGGTGGCCTCGGCAGCCAGTTGGGGGTGGCGCTGGCCGCCGTCGTGATGATCGGCGGGCTCGAGCTGCTGCGCGGCTTGCTGAGCTGGCTCGCGGACCAGATGGGCAGCGACCTGTTCGCCGGCATCGCGGGCGAGCTGCCGCTGTACCGCATGCTGATCTTCGGCCTCGCGCTGGTCGTCATGATGGTGCTGCGACCACGCGGCCTCGTCTCCGGCCGGACGCCGAGCGTGGCGCTGGGCGCGCGAAAGGAGATCGCGGCCGAACTGGTGGCGCAAGGCCGTGGCTGAGATGCTGGAGGTGCGCGGCCTGACCATGCGCTTCGGTGGCCTCAAGGCCGTCGACAGCCTGTCCTTCGCTGCCCAGCGGGGCGAGATCACCGCAGTGATCGGCCCCAACGGCGCCGGCAAGACCACGGTGTTCAACTGCATCACCGGCTTCTACCGGCCGACCGAGGGCAGCATCGTGCTGACCCATCCCGACGGCACGACCTTCCCGCTGCAGCGCATGCCGGGGCACCGGATCGCCAGCGCCGCCAAGGTCGCGCGCACCTTCCAGAACATCCGGCTCTTCGCCGGCATGACCGTGCTCGAGAACCTGCTGGTGGCCCAGCACAACCGTTTGATGGCCGCGACCGGCTTCGGCGTGCTCGCCGTGCTGGGCCTCAGCCGCTACCCGAAGGCCGAACGCGTCGCGATCGATCTCGCGCGGCATTGGCTGGACGCGATCGGCCTCATTGCGCGAGCCGACGATCCCGCCGGCGCGCTGCCCTATGGCGCGCAGCGTCGGCTCGAGATCGCGCGCGCCATGTGTATCGAGCCGGAGCTGCTGTGCCTGGATGAACCCGCCGCCGGCCTCAACCCGCGTGAAAGCGAGGAGCTCAACCAGCTCCTGCTGAAGATCCGCGGCGAGGGTTGCTCCCTGCTGCTGATCGAGCACGACATGGGCGTTGTGATGAAGATCTCCGACCACATCGTGGTGCTCGACCACGGCAAGAAGATCAGCGACGGGACGCCGCAGGAGGTCCGCGCCGATCCCGCGGTGATCGCGGCCTATCTGGGTGAAGGCGAGGAAGACGAAGAGGTCGAGGCCGAGGCATGAGCGGCCCGCTTCTCTCGCTCGCCGGCGTCACCGCCTATTACGGCGCGATCCAGGCCCTGCGGGGCGTCGATCTCGAGGTGCATGAAGGCGAGATCGTTACGCTGATCGGCGCCAACGGGGCCGGCAAGTCGACGCTGATGATGACGGTCTGCGGCAATCCCCGCGCTCGCGACGGGCAGATCGTCTACGACGGTCACGACATCACCCGGCTGCCGACGCACGAGATCATGCGTCGCCGCATCGCCCAGGCGCCCGAGGGCCGCCGCATCTTCGGGCGCATGACGGTCTACGAAAACCTGCTGATGGGGGCCGAGGTCTCGGGCCAGCCCGACATCCCGCAACTGCTGGAGCAGGTCTTCACGCTATTCCCCCGGCTGAAGGAGCGGATCGCGCAGCGCGGCGGCACGCTCTCGGGCGGGGAGCAGCAGATGCTGGCGATCGGCCGCGCGCTGATGGCGCGTCCTCGGTTGCTGCTGCTGGACGAGCCGTCGCTGGGCCTCGCGCCGCTGGTGGTGAAGCAGATTTTCGGCGCGATCCGGGAGCTGAACCGCGAAACCGGGCTGACCGTTCTGCTGGTCGAGCAGAACGCATTCCAGGCGCTGCGCCTCGCTCATCGCGGCTACGTGCTGGTGAACGGCGCGATCACGATGGCTGGGGCCGGACGCGAGCTGCTTGCCCGTCCCGAGATCCGCGCGGCCTATCTGGAAGGCGGGGCGTGAGCGATCGCCCGCGCCTGGCGCTGGCGAAAGGGCAGGGGCGGCGGCTGAAATCAGGCTCGCCCTGGGTGTTCAGCAACGAGCTGGTCATGCAGCCCGAATACCGGCGCATGGAGCCGGGCGGGCTGGTGCGGATCGAGGCCGAGGACGGCACGCGTTGCGGCACCTTCATGTTCAATCCGCACAGCCTGATCGCGGCGCGGCGGCTGGACCGCGACCCCGAGGCGCGGATCGACGCCGACTGGATCCGCGCCCGGCTCGACGCGGCGATCGCGTTGCGCCGGCGGGTCTGCGACACCGACTACCACCGGGTGGTGCACGCCGAGGCGGACGGGCTGCCGGGCCTGATCGTCGACCGCTATGGCGATGTCGCGGTGCTGCAGGCGAACACGGCGGGAATGGAGCGACTGACGCCGGAGATCGTCGTGGCGCTCACCGACCTGCTGCCGCTGCGCGCGGTGGTGGCCCGCAACGACGCTGGTGCGCGCAGGCACGAGGGCCTGGCCGAGGAGGTGAAGCTGCTCGTCGGCACCGACGCCGCCGCGACCGTGCAGGAGGGCGGGGTGCGGTTCTCGATCGACCCGCTGTCCGGCCAGAAGACCGGCTGGTTCTTCGACCAACGCCCGAACCGCGACCGCGTCGCGGCGCTCGTTGCCGGTGCGCGAGTGCTCGACGTGTTCTGTCATGTCGGTGCATTCGGCCTGCGCTGCGCCGCATCGGGCGCGAGCGCCGTGACCCTGGTCGACGCCTCCGCCCCCGCGCTCGCCCATGCCGAGGCGACCGCCGCGGAGAACGGGTTCGCCGACCGGGTCGCCACCCGCCGGGGCGATGCGTTCGACGTGTTGGCGGCGCTTGCGCGTGACGGGGAGCGCTACGACGTGGTGATCTGCGACCCGCCCGCCTTCGCCAAGTCGCGCAAGGACGCCGAGGCAGGGCTGCGCGCCTATGGCCGCCTGGCCCGCATGGCCGCGCCGCTGGTGGCGCCGGGCGGGTTCCTGTTCCTGGCCTCCTGCTCGCACCATGCTCCGGTGGACGCCTGGATGGCGCAGAACGCCTCCGGCCTGCACCGTGCCCGCCGCGAGGCCCGTGTCCTGTTCACCGGCGGCGCGGGCCCCGACCACCCGGTCCATCCGCATCTGCCCGAGACCGCCTACCTGAAGGCCACACTGCTCCAGGTGTCGTAGGCCGTCTGCGGTCGACCGGAGTCCGGTCCTGCACGGGTGTCCCGACCTCAGGCCGCGCGGACTGCCGTGACGAACGTGTTCACCGCCGAGGTCAGCTCCTCGGATTGCTCCGCCAGGCTGCGGGCGGCCTCCAGCACCTGCCCTGCGGATTGGCCGGTGCTGCCGGCGGCCTGGCTCACGCCGGCGATGTTCGTGGTCACCTGCTGCGTGCTGGCGGAGGTCTGCTGCACGTTGCGGGCAATCTCCGCTGTCGCGGAGGCCTGCTCCTCGACCGCGGCGGCGATGCTGGTCGAGATCCCGCTGACCGCCTCGATCGTGCCGGCAATGGACTGGATCGCGGTGACCGCTTCCCGCGTCGCGCTCTGGATCTGGGCGATCTGGTTGGCGATTTCCTCGGTTGCCTTGGCCGTCTGCGAGGCGAGCCCTTTCACCTCGGACGCGACGACGGCGAATCCCTTGCCGGCCTCGCCCGCGCGGGCCGCCTCGATCGTCGCGTTCAGCGCCAGCAGGTTGGTCTGCCCGGCGATCGAGGTGATCAGCCCCACCACGTCACCGATCTTCTGCGCCCCATCGGCCAGGGCGCGTACGATCGCGTCGGTTCGGCGGGCTTCATCCACTGCCTGTCCGGCCTTCGCGGTGGAGTCTGCCACCCGCCGGCTGATCTCGTGGATGGAGTTGGCCAGCTGCTCCGCGGCCGAGGCGACCGTCTGGACGCCGGAGCTCGCTTCCTCGGCGGCTGCGGCGACGCTGGAGGCTTGGTCGTTGGTCTGCTGCGCCGTCGCCGTCATCGATTGCGCGGTGGCTTCGAGTTCGCTGGAGGCCGCGGTCAATTGCCCGACCAGCCCACTCACCTGGGCCTCGAACCGGTGGACCTGTCCGGCGATCGCGCTCGCCCGCCGCTCCTTGGCAACGCGATCCGATTCCTGCACCGCCGCGAGCTCGTTGGCGCGGACCATGTTGTCTTTGAAGACCTGGACGGCCGTGGCCATGCGGCCGATCTCGTCCCGTCGGCCGATGGCCGGCACCGTGGTCGCGGTGTCGCCTCCGGCCAGTCGCCGCATCGCCTCGACCATGTTGAGGACGGGATGCGCGATGCCATGGGCCAGCAGCCATCCGGCGAGGCCTGCCACCGCCATCGCGACCAGGGCGCCCAGCACGGTGATCAGGCGCGAGGAGTCGAATGCCGCCTTCTGCGCGGCGATGCGGCTCGCGAGGAGGGCGCGTTCGGTGCCTTCGAGCTCCTCGGCCCTCGCGCGAATCGCGTCCATCGACGCCTTTCCGCGCCCGCTCGCTTCGATGCCGCGGGCCTGGTCCTGCGTCTCAGGCCGCGTCATGAGGGCGATCACCGGTTCGGCCACATCGGCCTGCCACGCGCTTGCGGCACGGCGCAGGAGGTCGAGGCGGTCCTGTTGGACAGGGTTGTCCGCGGTCAGGTGCTTGAGCCGTGCGAAGCTCTCTTCGAAAAGCGTTCGGCCACTGCGATATGGCTCCAGGAAATCCTTGTCGCGGGAAACGAGGTATCCGCGGATCCCCGTCTCCTGGTCGACCATGCTGGAGACGACGTGGTCCGTCATCTCCAATACATCGTAAGTATGTGCCGTCCACTCGCTGCTCTGTTCGATGAAGCCGAGCTTGAGATAGTTGGCGAGGCCGGCGATGACGATGACGAGTATGATCGTCGCGAACGCCAGTGCCAGCTTGGTCGAGATCACGAGGTTGGCCAGCCGGCTCATGACTTAGCTCCGAAGCGGGACGGGGAGGATCCTCGGAGAGGACGATGCGGCGCGATCGTTTCGGAACCGTTAATCCGAAGGGCCGGTTCGCCTTTCACCCCATGCCCGGCTGACCCGCGTGCAAATCACCTCGGCGCGCTCCTGGTTCCGGCGTGGCCGCCCCGCCAATCCAGGCATCCGATGAGCGAGAGGCTCATCGGTATCAGACGAACTCCAGCGCCTGCGCGAGGTCCGACACCAGGTCCTCCGCCGCCTCGATCCCGACCGAGATCCGGATCAGCGCATCGGTCAGCCCGATCTCCTCCCGCATCGCGCGCGGCACGCCCGAATGGGTCATCGAGGCCGGGTGGGAGATCAGCGTCTCCGTCCCGCCCAGGCTCACCGCCAGCTTCATGATCTGCAGATGGTCCAGCAGCCGGAACGCCTCCGCCTCGCCGCCCTTCACGTCGAACGCGAAGGTCGAACCCGCGCCGCTGCATTGCCGCTCGAACACTGCCTTCGCGCGCGCATCCGTCAGGAACCCGAGATAGTGCACCCGCGCGACTTTCGGATGAGCGGCGAGATACTCCGCCACGACCCGCGCATTGTCGTTCGCGCGGCTCATCCGGACATGCAGCGTCTCGAGCGAGCGCATCAGCATCCAGCAGGAGTTCGGGTCCAGCTGCGTGCCGATCGCGCTGCGCCAGCGCGTCACCGACGTCACCAGCGCCGCGCTGCCGCTGATGCTGCCGCCGACCAGGTCGCTGTGGCCGCCGACATACTTGGTGAGCGAGCACAGCGTCAGGTCCGCCCCGCAACGGAGCGGGGTCTGGAACAGCGGCCCCAGCAGCGTGTTGTCCACCACCACCGGCGGGCGATGGCCCTGCGACGCCCCCAGCTCGTCCGCGATCGCGGCGCAGGCGGTGAGGTCCACGAGCCCATTGGTCGGATTGGCCGGCGTCTCCACCAGGATCAGCGCCACCCGGCCCTTTGCCCGCGCCGCCTCCGCCGCCGCGCGGATGGCGGCGGGATCGGTGCCGTCGGTAAAGCCGAACGGGGTGATGCCGAACGCCGCCATCTGGTTCGACAGCAGCGTCTCCGACCCGCCATATAGCGGCCGGCTGTGCAGCACCGTGTCTCCCGGCCGCAGGAAGGCGAACAGCGTCGTCGCCACCGCCGCCATCCCGCTCGCAAACACCGCCGCGCGCTCCGCCTGGTCCCAGATCGCCAGCCGGTCCTCCAGGATCTCCAGGTTGGGGTTGTTGAAGCGCGAGTAGACCAGGCCGGTTTTTTCACCCGGCCGCGGCTGTCGCCGGCCGGAGGTGAGGTCGAAGAAGTCCTTCCCCTGCTGCGCGGTCCGGAACACGAAGGTCGAGGTCAGGAAGATGGGCGGCTTGAGCGCCCCCTCCGACAGGCCCGGCGCATAGCCGTACCCCATCATCAGCGTTTCAGGATGCAGCCGGCGATTGGCGATCCGATCCTTGTGATAGTCGTCCGATTCCATGCCTGCGTCCTCCGGAGGCGGCAAACCGGCACATGCAGGGCCGCCGCGCCGATGGCATCCTAAGCCTGTCCGGCTCACGTTCGCTCGCCGACAGGCTCCAGGCAGCTTATTTGATCGCGTGATCGAGGCTCCGGCGAACACGCCACCGCCGATCACGCGCTCGCAGATCGCCGCCTTGCTCCTCCCCCTCGTGCATGGAACCCTCCCGCGCAGAGGAACGGGAGGAAACGGCAATGATCGAGCAGATCCTGGACATCCACACCGATGACGGTGCGATGGAGACTTTCGTCGTGCGTCCGGAGCGCGGCGGCGCGCATCCGCCCGTGCTGATGCTGATGGACGCCCCCGGCATCCGCGAGGAGCTGTACGACATGGCGCGACGTCTCGCGACGGTCGGCTACGTCGTGCTGCTTCCGAACCTGTACTATCGTGCCGGCGTCGACACCAAATACGGTCCCGAGGTGCTGGAACACGGCTCTGCGGAACACACCCGTATGCGCGCAGTGCGAACCAAGATGACCATTCCGCCGGTCATGCGCGACGTCGGCGCCATGATCCGCTGGCTGGATCGCCAGAGTTTTGCAAAGGCCGGGCCGGTGGGTGCCCATGGCTACTGCATGAGCGGTCCCTATGCACTGGCCGCCGCCGCCCGCTACCCCGACCGCATCGCGGCTGCCGCGTCCTTCTACGGCACCTGGCTGGTGAACGAGGACGCGGAGGAGAGCCCTCACCGGACGCTGGGACAGGGGCGCGCCGAGCTCTACATTGCCTGCGCCGAGATCGACGAGCTTGCGCCGTTGCCGATGGTGGAAACCTTGCGCGGCCTGTTCGTCGCGGCCGGATCCCCCGGCGAGCTCGAGCTCTATCCCGGCGTGCACCACGGCTTCGCCTTTCCGCAGCGTCGCATTTACGACAAGCCGGCGGCCGAACGGCATTGGGAGCGGCTGATCGGGCTCTACCGCCGCCGCCTGGGATAGGCGGGGTCCCTATCGTCTCCCGGCCGGGCGAGCGCCCGCGGACCCGCGTTCGCGGAGGGGGCCGGCGCGCGCGCCTGCTCCAAGGAGCCGAACACGTTCGTATAATCTTTACGATGTCGACGCAAAAATCCGCGTGTTGCCGTGGCTTCTCGTCTGCCCCGCATTCACAAGGGTTTAATCATGCGCGCTTTGACCCGCTCGCTCGGCCTTCGATCCCGCATCCTAGTCGGCTTTGGCTCCATCCTCGTCATTCTGCTCGCCATCGCCGTGATGGACGCGATCGGGCTCGCGCGCATCCGAGGCCAGTTCTCCGACTACAGGCAGCAGGTCTCCGTGGTGACGATCGTGCTGCAACTCGATCGGGACGTCATCGATCTGCGCCGCCACGCGCGCGAATACGCCCTGACCTTGCAGGAGGACGATGCGCACCAGACGTTGGAGACGGCAGCAAGGATCAAGGAGGAGCTTCGGGTCGCGTCGAACAGCGCCCTCAATCCCGCAGGCCGGCGCCGGGTTCAGGACATGAGCGAGGCGTTCGCGAACTTCGTGACCACGTTCGGCAGCATCCGCGACCTCGGGGCGGAGTACAATCGTCTGCTCAGCGGCGTCATGGAGCCAACCGGGCAGCGCCTGGTGGCGGAGACCAATGCGCTGCGGGACGCGGTACAGGACCAGGGATTGGATAATCTGCTGGCACCCGCGGCCTCGGTCGCCGAACAGGCCCTGCAAGCGCGCCTGGCAGTGAACCAGATGCTGGCCAAGCGCGATCTCGCTTTGCGCGAGCGGGCCGACCGAGCACTCGCTGCGCTTGGGGAGGCGCTGCGCAAGGTCGACGCGGGCGATGTCGCGGCCCTGCAGCCGATGACCGACGCCGTCCGGGGGCTGATGCAGCCCTATGGCCGCGCGTTGCAGCAATTGACCGAGGTGATGCGCAAGATCACCGACCTGATCGACAATCGCGCGGCCGGGTTTGCCGAACGGATCGAGAAGGAAGGAAGTTTGATCCGTGACGCGGGCGTGGCCGACCAGCGGATGATCGAGGCCGACACCGTCGACCTCGTGGAAGCCTTCCGCACCCGTGCCCTCGTGCTCGCCGTCCTCGGCGTCGCGCTGGGCATCGTGCTCGCCTGGACGATCGGCAGCGGGATCGCGCGGCCGGTGATCGGCATGACCGCCGCGATGCGTCGCCTCGCCGAAGGCGACACCGCGGTGGAGATCCCGAGCCGTGATCGGGGAGACGAGATCGGGCAGATGGCGACCGCGATGCAGGTGTTCCGGGAGAACGCCATTGCCAATGCGCGCCTGCAGAAGGAGCAGGAGGCCGCGAAGGTCCGCGCGGCGGAGGAGCGCCGGCTCGCCCTGCGAGCAATGGCCGACAGCTTCGAGGCGCAGGTCGGGGCGATCGTGAAGGCGGTGAGCGCGGCCGCCGTGGAGTTGCAGGCCGCATCCTCCCAGATGGATGCGTCCGCGCGGACCAGCAGTTCGGAGGCGACCGAGGCCGCCGGCGCCGCGCAACAGGCCTCGGGCAACGTTCAGACCGTGGCGGCGGCGACCGAGGAGCTCGCCGCGTCCATTCGCGAGATCGCGACGCAGGTCGAGCGCTCCCGCAGCGTGGCGGATCGGGCGGAGGAGGAAGTGCGGACCTCCACGGACCTGATGCGCACCTTGTCGGGCAATGTCGGCGGCATTGGCGAGATCGTGTCGCTCATCAAGGAGATTGCGGCGCAAACCAACCTGCTCGCCCTGAACGCCACGATCGAGGCGGCGCGTGCTGGGGAGTCCGGAAAGGGCTTCGCCGTGGTGGCGAGCGAGGTGAAGGGACTCGCCAGCCAGACGGCCCGTGCGACCGAGGATATCACAAATCGCATCGTTTCCGTGCAGGCCGGGACCGAGAGTGCGGCCACCGCGATCGGCTCCATCGCCGGGGTGGTCGCTGGGATGACCGAGATCAGCGCAGCCGTGGCGGCGGCAGTGCAGCAGCAGAGCGGGGCGACCAACGAGATCGCCCGCAACGTGGAGCAGGCCGCGGCGGGGACGCAGGCGGTCTCGGGTGCGATTTCGGGCGTGGAGGCGACGGCGCGCGAGACGGGCGACGCCGCGAAGCAGATCCATGCCGCCGCGACCGAACTCGCGGAGCAATCGGAACGGCTGCGGGTGGAGGTGGGACGCTTCCTCGACGAGGTCCGTGCCGACGGCAGCTCGATGAAGATGATCGTCTGGGACGAGTCGCTCGCGATCGGGATCCCCAACGTCGATGCGCACCACCGCGAGATGTTCGACCAGATCAACGCATTCTTCCGCGCGATGATGGCGGGTGATGGCGGCCAGGCCGCGATCGGCGTCGCCGCTCATCTCGCGGCCTGCATGTCCGACCACTTCGTGCAGGAGGAGGAGGCGATGCGCAGCAGCGGGTTCCCGGGTCTGCCCGCGCACCGGCAGGTCCATGCCGATTTCCTGACGCAGTTCGAGCAGCTTCACGCGCGTCTGCGCGCTGGCGATCCGGACGCGATGCAGGCCTTCTTCGCCTTCACCGCCAAATGGATCCAGGATCACATCAAGGACCAGGATCACCAGTTCGCGCTGTTCCTCGCCGACCGGAAGCAGATGCGCGCGGCGGCGTGACCTGGGCGCGCCGCTACCCTGGCCGGGTTCTCCGAGCGGTGCGTCAGCCTCGCGGTGCCGCGGCGCGGGCCAGCCGGTCGTTGATGGCGAGCCCGAGCCCCTGGTCGGGGATCGGCATGACGGCGATCCGGCGCAGGCCGCGGCGTGCCCCTTCGGCGTCGAGGCTGCGCAGTCCGTCGAACAGCCGTGCCGCCGCTTCCGTGACGTCCGCGCGGTCGGAGAGAGAGTAGACCGCGCCAGCTCCCGCCAACGGCCGGCCGAACGCAAGCAGCGCCTCGTCCGCGGCCACGTCGCTCGCCCTGATCCGTACCGGGAGCGACGGTGCGTAGTGCGACACCATCAGCCCGGGCGAGCGCAGGCCGCGCGCGGCCTCGGCCACCGCGTGGGGGATGCCGCGGCCGACCGGACCGATCAGCCCCTCGATCGTCTCGAGCGTGGCGCCGCCGGGCCGCAGCAGGAACGGGTGCGGGCCGGTCAGGTCGAGCACGGTCGATTCGACGCCGACCGGGCAGGGGCCGCAGTCGAGCACGGCGGCGATGCGGCCTTCGAGTCCCGCCAGCACATGCGCGACCGTGGTCGGGCTCACCTGCCCCGACCGATTCGCGGAAGGCGCGGCAATGGGGCGGCCGACCGCACGCAGCAGCGCCAGGGCGACCGGGTGCGCCGGCACCCGGACGGCGAGTGTCTCGAGCCCGGCGCCGGCCAGCAGCGCCACCGGGCAGTCCGGCTGTCGCGGCAGAACGAGCGTGAGCGGGCCCGGCCATAGCCGCTCCGCCACCAGGGATGCGCGGGCGTCCGCCTCCACCTGAGCGAACGCTGCCGCGGCGGTTGGGTAGTGGCAGATCAGCGGATTGAAATGCGGCCGCCCCTTGGCCGCGAAGATGCTCGCGACCGCGGTCGCATCGGTGGCATCCGCGCCCAAACCGTAGACTGTCTCGGTGCCGAAGGCGACGAGCGCACCGGAGCGCAGCAGCGCGGCTGCGCGCGCCAGGCCGGCCTCATCCGGGGGCAGGATCTCGGTCATCCCGCGGACATACGCCCGGCGGCAGGGCGTGGCAAAGCGGATGGGGGCTGATACAGTTCCGCGACGTCAGTCCGGAGCCGATGATGGTCGAGATCGCGTTCGCCAAGCTTGCCCTGCCGAAGTCCGGCGCGCTTGCGCTGCTGGTCGCTGAAGGGGAGAAGCCGTCCGGTCTGTGGGAGCAGGCCGATCAGGCGACCGGCGGGGCCATCAGCCGCGCCCTCGAAGCGGCCGAGTTCACCGGCGGCAAGGGCAAGACCGCGACGCTTCTGGCTCCCGGGGCCGGGCTGTCGCGCGTCGTCGCGATCGGGCTCGGCAAGCCGGCCAGCCTGACCGCGTCGACCCTGCAGGAGGCGGGCGGCACGGCAGCGCAGGCCCTGGCGCGGGAGCCCGTCGCGGCGATTGCCGCCGCCAACCTGACCGGCGCTCAGGCGGCCGAGGTCGGGTTCGGCGCGCAACTTCGGTCGTATCGCTTCGACCGCTACCGCACGAAGGAGAAGCCGTCGGACAAACCGCGCCTGGCGCGGCTCACCGTCCTGACGGGAGAGACCGGCCCCGCGAAGGCCGCCTGGGAAGCGCAGGCCGCGATCGCGCACGGCGTGAACCTGGCCCGCGACCTGGTGAGCGAGCCCGCCAACGTCCTGACCCCCGTCGCCTTCGCCGACCGGTGCCGCGCCCTGACCGAACTCGGCGTCAAGGTGGAGGTGCTCGGTCCGAAGGAGATGACCAAGCTGGGCTTCGGCGCGCTGATGGGCGTCGCCCAGGGCAGCGTCCAGGAGCCGCGGGTCGTCGTCATGCAGTGGAACGGCGGGGAGGGGAAGAAGGGCAAGCAGAAGCCGCTCGCCTTCATCGGCAAGGGCGTGACCTTCGACACCGGCGGCATCAGCATCAAGCCGGCCGGCGGCATGGAGGACATGAAGTGGGACATGGCCGGCGCCGGCGCGGTGACCGGCCTGATGGCGGCGCTCGCCGGCCGCAAGGCGAAGGTCGACGTGGTCGGGATCGTGGGCCTGGTCGAGAACATGCCGTCCGGCAGCGCCCAGCGCCCCGGTGACGTGGTGAAGAGCTATTCCGGCCAGACGATCGAGGTGATCAACACCGACGCGGAAGGCCGGCTCGTCCTGGCCGACGTGCTCTGGTACTGCCAGCAGAAATTCGACCCGGCCTTCATGGTCGATCTCGCCACCCTGACCGGCGCCATCATCATCGGGCTCGGGCACGAGTACGCGGGTCTGTACAGCAACGACGACGCCCTGGCGACGAAGCTGCTGGCCGCCGGCCAGGCGACCGGCGAGAAGCTGTGGCGCATGCCGCTGGACGAGGCCTACGACAAGCAGATCAACTCCGACATTGCCGACATGAAGAACGTGGGCGGCCGGCCGGGCGGGTCGATCACCGGGGCGCAGTTCATCCAGCGCTTCGTGAACGGCAAGCCCTGGGCGCATCTGGACATCGCCGGCATGGCCTGGAGCTCCAAGGACAGCGCGATCACGCCGAAAGGCGCGACCGCGTTCGGCGTGCGGCTGCTGGACCGGCTGGTGGCGGAAGGGTTCGAGGCCTGAGCCTGCGCGGGGCCGTGCCGGGCGCGCGCCGGACCGTGCGGGGCGGCGGCCCGGCCGTGGGGCGTGTCGACCCAACCGGAGGCGGCGAGGGCGGGCCTGCCCAGATGCGGCCGGGACGAGGCGGATGACGCAGGTCGGCTTCTATCACCTGACTCGCACCGGCGTCGCTCAGGCGCTGCCCCAGTTGCTCGGCCGCACCTTGGCCGCTGGGGAGCGCGCGTTGGTGCTGTGCCGCACCGCGGCGACGGTCACCGCGCTGGACCGCGCGCTGTGGGAGGTGGCGGAGCCGGACTGGCTGCCGCACGGCACGGCGGCCGACGGCGATGCGGACCTGCAGCCGATCTGGCTCTCGGTCGAGGACGTGGCGCCGAACGGGGCGCGGTTCCTGTTCCTGACGGAAGGGGCGGAGACCGCGCGCTTCGAGGCGTTCACGCGCGTGTTCGACCTGTTCGACGGGACGGACGAGGAAGCGGTGGCCGCCGCGCGCACGCGCTGGAAGGCGGTGCGGGCCGGCGGGCACGAGGCGACGTACTGGAGGCAGGGGGAACGAGGGTGGGAGAGGGGGGGTTAGACGATCCGGTGCCGCGACGCTTCTGATCGAACACTTCCTCGTTGAGAAGGTGGGGCGGTTCCTGTAGATGATATTCAAATCCCTGAGAGGTAGATATGAGCCTGAAGCGCTTCGGGTTGTTTAGCTATACAGACACCCACAACTTGGGCGATGAAATACAAAGCATCGCTGCGCGGCAGTTTCTGCCTCGCGTGGACTATTACCTTGATAGGGAACACCTTAGCACCTTTTTCCCCCCTAAAGGCGAGTCCGTGGCTCTGATCATGAATGCCTGGTACTCTCACCATCCGGAGAATTGGCCACCTTCGGAAATCGTTGTCCCTTTGCTAATTGCGATGCATATA
>JAFKLG010000039.1 GCA_017304945.1 Rhodospirillales bacterium | reverse complement strand
GCCTCGGCGACGAACGCCTCCACGCGGGTGATGCTGGGACCGGTGGCGTCGGGCAGCGTGCGATCCGCCTCGGCGAGCTGGTCCCGCGGCAGATGCGCGCTGCCGCGCGGCAGCGTGACGGTGAAGGTGGTGCCCTGGCCCAGGATGCTGGTGGCGCCGATCCGCCCGCCATGCAGCCGCACCAGTTCCTGCACCAGAGCGAGGCCGATGCCGCTGCCTTCGAAGCTGCGGCTCTGCTGGCCCTCGATCCGGTGGAAGCGCTCGAACAGGCGCGGCAGCTCCGCCGCCGGGACACCGACGCCGGTATCGGCGATGCTCAGCGTGACCTCGGTGGCGGTGGCCTCGAGCCGGACGGTGATGCCGCCCGCGAAGGTGAACTTGAAGGCGTTGGACAGCAGGTTGAGGACGATCTTCTCCCACATGTCGCGATCGACATGGATGGGCGGATCGATCCGCCGCAGGTCCGTCTCCAGCCATAGTCCGGCGCGCTCGATCGCCGACCGGAACCCGGCGGCGAGATCGGCGGTGAGCGCGGCGAGGTCGGTCGGCCGGAACGCGGCCTCGCCCCGTCCCGCCTCGATGCGGGAGAAGTCGAGCAGCGTGTTGACCAGCCGGAGCAGGCGCAGGGCGTTGCGATGGGCGAGTTCGAGCCGTCGCCGCTGCGCGGGGGCGAGCGTGGTGCCGACATCGTTCAGCGCGTCCTCGAGCGGTCCCAGCATCAGCGTGAGCGGGGTGCGGAACTCGTGGCTGACATTGCTGAAGAAGGCGGTCTTGGCGCGGTCGAGTTCGGCCAGCGCCTCGGCGCGGCGGCGTTCCTCCTCGAAGGCCCAGGCGGCGGAGAGCCCAGCCGCCACCTGCGCGACGGCGAGGCGGAGGAAGCCGCCATAGGCGTCGTCGAGCGGACGGAACGGGTTTTCCCCGGCGATCAGGAAGCCGGCCGGGCGCGTCTCGCCCTGGGCGACGATCGGCACCAGCACCGCGCGCACGGGCGGCCGGTCCCAGGCGCCGGTGGGGGCCGGACCGCCGCAACGGGCGAGGATGGGCGCGAGCGGCAGTTCCTGCAGGTCGACACCGAACCGCAGCGGCCAGAGCGGTTCGGCGGCGTCGAGATCGAGACGCGGGGCGGCGAGCGGATGATCCGCGGCGAGGCCGGTGACGGCAGCCAGGCGCGCGACGCCATGCCCCTGCTCCGCCGCCGGATCCAGCAGATAGGTCAGCGTGAAGGGCAGGTCGCGCGCGTTGGTGCCGAGGCCCTGGACGAGCGCGCGGCAGACCTCCTCCTCGCCCCGCGCGCCGGCCAGCGCCGCGGCCATGTCGCGCAGCGTGCCGACGCGGCGGGCGCCGATCACCCGTTCGGTTTCCTCGGCGACCACGCACAGCATGCCGCCGACGCCGCCCTCATCGTCGGGCGCGGGGCTGTAGGAGAAGGTGTGGTAGGTCTCCTCCGGGTAGCCGCTGCGTTCCAGGAACAGCAGCAGCCCCTCGTCCCAGGTCGCTTCCCCGGTGCGCAGCACGTGGGCGATGCGAGGGCCGATATCCGGCCAGATCTCCGCCCAGACCCGGTTGGCGGGGGCACCGAGGGCCCAGGCCTGCTTGGTTCCGAGCGTGGGGCGGTAGGCGTCGTTGCAGAAGAAGGTGAGGTCGGGTCCCCAGGCGAGCCACATGGCGTAGCGCGAACCCAGCATGATGCGGAGCACCGTATGCAGCGCGCGCGGCCAGGTCTCGGGGGGGCCGAGGCGGCTTCGGGACCAGTCGTGGGCGCGGATGGCGGCCGCCATGACACCGTCGCCCAGGCCATCCTCGACACCGGGATCCGTCTGGGCGTTCGGCAACAAGCCGGGGTCGGGGACCGTCATGCCCCGCAATGATAGGGTTGCGTGCCGACGCGTTGCATCGAACATTCCCGCAAGGCGCCGGAATGCTGCGGCGGAGGCGGCGAAGACTGCCGCCCGCCCCTCAACAGAAACATGATTCTACAAAGAAATACGCGTGACGGCCAGGGGGCCGCCACGCGCTGTGCCGCAGATCACATTTGCTGGCGTGAGCGGGGCTCAGCCGGCGTTCTGGGATTGGTCGGTCGTGACGCCGACGAACACAGGCTGGCCGTCACGGATCACGCGCAGGGCGATCGCCCCGTCCTTCTCCGCGCTGCGCATCGCCGCGGCGGCCTCGGCCGGGTCGGCAACCGGCTTCATGCCCACGCCCACGATCACGTCGCCCGGCTGCAACCCGGCCTGGTCGGCCGGCGAGCCCGGCCGGACGCCCCGCACCACGGCGCCCTTGGTGCCGTCGGGCAGGTCGAGCTGGCCGCGCATCTCGGGGGAGAGCGGCGCGAGGGCGAGGCCGACCTTGCCCTGGCGGCCGTGATCGCCGGTGCCGGTGGCGGAGGCGGTGCGCTCGTTCGGCATCTGGCCGACCTTCACCGACACGTCCTGCGGCTTGCCATCCCGCAGCACGGAGAACTTCGCCTCGTCGCCCGGCTTCACGTTGGCGACGTTCAGCGCGAGGTCACGCGGGCTCTTGATCGTGGTGCCGTTCACCGACTGGATCACGTCGCCCGGCTGCAGGCCGGCCTTGGCGGCCGGGCTGTCCGGCTGCACCCCGGCGAGCAGCGCGCCCGAGTTCTCGGACAGGTGCAGCGCCTTGGCGGTGGCGGCGGTGATCGACTGCGCCTCGACGCCGACGAAGCCGCGGGTCACGTGGCCGGTCGTCTCGATCTCGGAGGCGACGGTGCGGATCATGTCGGAGGGCACGGCGAAGCCGATGCCGACGGAGCCGCCGGAGGGCGAGAGGATGGCGGTGTTCATGCCGATCACCTTGCCGTCCTGGGTGAACAACGGACCGCCCGAGTTGCCCTGGTTGATCGGCGCGTCGATCTGGATGAACTGGTCGTACGGGCCCGACCCGATATCGCGGCTGACCGCGGAGACGATGCCGGCGGTCACGGTGCCGCCGAGGCCGAACGGGTTGCCCATCGCGACCACCCACTCGCCGGGCTTCACGTCGCGGGAATTGCCCAGCTGGATGTAGGGCAGCTTGCCGCCGGCATCGACCTTCAGCACCGCGATGTCGGTGCGCGGATCGCGGCCGACGATCTTGGCCGGGAGCTGGCGCCCGTCGTCGAGCGTGACGGAGACGCTGGTCGCGTCCTTCACCACGTGGTTGTTGGTCACGATCGTGCCATTGGCGTTGATGATGAAGCCGGAGCCGCGGGCTTCCACGGCGCGCGGCCGGCCCTGCTGGGGCACCATCTGGTTGAACGGGAACGGCAGGCCCTGCATCGGGCCGGCGCCCTGATCGTCGGCGGCGGCGGTGGGCTTCAGCTTGGTGGTGATGGAGACGACCGCGGGCTTCACCTGCGAGACGAGCGCGCTGAAGTCGGGCAGCGCGTGCGGCGCGAGCTGGGTGCCGGGCGGGTTCACCGCGGTGGACTGCGCGGCATTCGGGGTCGTGCCTTGCGCGTCGACGGCGGCGAAGCTGACGTGGCCGGCGGCGTACCCGCCGAGCGCGGTGCCGGCGAGCAGCACAGCGGCCAGCGTCGTGTTGCGCCAGGAACGGGTCGGCGAGGTCTTCGGGGTCGGGGTCATGCTTCCTCCTGGGGAAACCGAATGGGTCTGAACGCGGGTCCGGCGCGACGGTGGCGCCGATCACGTGTGAAACTTGGCAGGGAGGAGGTGAACGTTCGCCACGTGGAGCGATTAAACGCCGGTCATCTCGATTAAGTCTCAGTCATGCCGGCGACAGGAAAAACCCCGAGAAGAAATTCTCGTTTCGAATACGGTCCTGATTGTCCCTGCTGGACGGCGTCGCCGATACGCCCGCGGAACTGGTGCGCGGGGATGGCGCAGGCGACGGCCGTTGCGGGTCCGGCGCGCGGGGGGCCGGGTCGCGCGACCGGCGCCGCTTCCCACCGCGCCGGTCGGCGCGTGGGCGGCGGCGGCGTGTTCGCCGGAGCCGCGGCTCGCGCGATCAAACACGCTGTCAGGGCGTGCCGGCCAGCAAAGGCGAGCGGACGGGCTCTAGGCGCGCACGAAGACCGGCAGGGTGAGGTCCGGCTTCACCCGCTCGAACGCCACCTTCACCGGCAAGCCGATGCGCAGATCGGTCTCGGCGATGCCGCGGGCTTGCGCATTCATGCGCACGCCTTCCTCGAGATCGACGGTCAGCAGGATGTAGGGAAGCTCGCCCTTGTAGCCGGGATGGAAGGCGTAGTGGGTGACCGTCCAGCTATGCACGGTGCCGCGGCCGGAGGCCTCGAACCACGTGGCCTCCATCGAGAAGCAGGCGTCGCAGACGGGCCGCGGGTAGTGGCGGACCTTGCCGCAGCTCGCGCAGCGCTGCAGGACGAGCTTGTTCTGGTCGAGCCCATCCCAGTACGGCTGCGTATCGGGAGTCGGCGCGGGCACGAGCTTGTCGTAGGCGTCCACGGTCAGCCCCTCCGCATGATGGCGAGGGCGCCGTCGCCCATGTCGCCGTAGCCGGTGACCAGGCCGATCTCGGCCTCCGGCACCTGGGCGGCGGAGTCGCCGCGGAGCTGGCGGGTGAGTTCGACGATGTGGTTCATCCCCGCCATGTGCGCCTGTGACAGCAGCCCGCCATGGGTGTTCACCGGCAGGCGGCCGTTGAGGCCGAGCGCACCGTTCTCGACGAAGCTGCCGCCTTCGCCTTTCTTGCAGAAGCCGAGGTCCTCGATCTGGCACATCACCATGTAGGTGAAGCAGTCGTAGATCTCGGCGACGTCGATATCGGCATGGGTGACGCCCGCCATGGCGAAGGCCTTGGGCGCCGCCTTGGCGAGTCCCAGCGTGGTGAGGTCGGGACGCTGGGTGATGGCGGAGGGCGAGTCGGGGTGGCCCTCGGCGACGCCCATCACCACGACCGGCCGCCTGGCGCCGTCGCGCGCCGCGTCGGTGGCGCTGATCACCACCGC
>JAFKLG010000107.1 GCA_017304945.1 Rhodospirillales bacterium | reverse complement strand
GGGTGAGGTCGTAGACGTCGTCGAGCAGGGGGCGGATCACCGTCGCACCCGGTTGCGGCAGGGCGCCGACGCGGCTGGCCAGATCGGCGATCGCGCGCTCCTCCCCATGGGTCAGGAAGAGCCCGCGCCGGATCGGCGCGCGCGCCGCGATCCATTGCGCAAGTTCGGCGCAGTCGGCATGGCCCGAATAGTCGTCCGTCCAGGCGATGCGTGCGCGCACCCGTACCTCGTCCCCCTGGATCCGGACGGAGTCGGTGCCGTCCATCAGGATGCGGCCGAGTGTGCCGGGCGCCTGATAGCCGGTCAGCAGGATGGTGGCCTTGCGCTGCCAGAGCCAGCGGCGGAGGTGGTGCCTGATCCGTCCGGCATCGCACATGCCGCTGCCGGCCAGGATGATCTTGAAGCCGGCGACGTGATCGATCTGCCGGCTCTCGTCCTCGGTTTCGGTGAAGCGCAGCAGGGGCGAGCTCAGGATGCGCGCGACATCGACGGTCCGGTCCAGGTCGCCCGCGTTGCGGACGAAGACTTCCGTCGCGCGGGTGGCCAGTGGCGAGTCGATGTAGATCGGCGCGGTCGGGACATGGCCGGACTGCATCAGCAGCACGAGGTCCACCAGCAATTCCTGGGTCCGCTCGACGGCGAAGGCAGGGATCAGCAGCGGAGCTTCGTCGTTCAGCGCGTCGTGGATGTGCGAGGCGAGGCGCGCCGCGCGGTCGGCCGCGGAGATCTTCGGGCGCACGACGTCGCCGTAGGTGGACTCGCAGAACAGGTAGTCGATGCCGGCAGGGGCCTCCGGCGGCCTCTCCAGCGCCTTCTCCCGTGGGCCGACATCGCCTGAGAACAGCAGCCGCAGCGGCGTCCCGCGGGCGCCCCGCGGCGCGATCTCGACCTCGATCGAGGCCGATCCCAGGATGTGGCCGGCGTTCCAGAAGCGCGCGCGAAGCCCGGGCGCCGCATCGCACCACTGGTGATATCCGACCGGCCGGAAGGCCTGCAGCGCGGCGACGCCGTCCGCCTTGGTGTAGATCGGCGTCACCGTCGGCTTGCCGTGGCGCATGTTGCGGCGGTTGAGGATCTCGACCTCGAATTCCTGCACATGGCCGGCATCGGGCAGCAGGGCCGAACACAGCTCCCGCGTGCCGTGCGTGGCATAGACCGGCCCGGTGAAGCCGGCGCCGATCAGCTTCGGGATCAGCCCGCTGTGGTCGATATGCGCGTGCGTCAGCAGCACCGCGTCGATCTTCGAAGGGGCGAACGGGAAGTCCTGGTAGTTCAGCGCCTTGAGCGTCTTGCTGCCCTGGAACAAGCCGCAATCGACGAGGACGCGCGCCGTCCCGGTGTCGATTGCCATGCAGGAGCCGGTGACGGTCCGCGCCGCGCCGAAGAAGCTGACGGAAACGGGCATGACCTACTCCCTGACGTTCGCTCTGTTGACGCGCACTCTATCGGCGTCGGCCGCGCCTGCGTTGACCCAGGTCAACCGGCGCGAGCCTGGGCCGAGGACGGTTGGCGCGGAGGCGATCGCGTGCCGTCCGCCGCGGCGCGCAGCGAGCCGCGGCGGCTTGACCCGACCCACGGTTCGCGCGGAAGCTTGCCGCAGGCGAGGCGTGCATGGCGCCCCGGCCTCATCCGACCAACGAGTCCTGTCGAAGGGCGGTCCGGATGCGTGGCGCGGCAGGCGGAAGGCCGCATGTCATGTCCGCCGTCCTCTGGTTGCCGCTGCTGGTGAAGGCGCTCACCACGGCCCTGCTCGTCGTGACGGCCTCGGTCGCCGCCGAACGCCTCGGTGCGGTCTGGGGCGCCGTGATCGCCAGCCTGCCGGTCTCGGCCGGTCCGGCCTACGTCTTCCTGGCCATGCAGCACGGATCCGGCTTCGTCGCCGCGAGCGCCCTGTCCAGCGCCGTGGCGAACGCAGCGACCGGCTTGTTCCTGATCTGCTACGCGGGTTTGGCGGCGCGGCTCTCCGCCTGGCGCTCGCTGGCCCTTGCGATCGCCGTCTGGCTGGCCGCCAGCGCGGCATTGCAGCAGGTCGCGTGGTCGGCGGTCGGGGCGGTGCTGGTGAACGGTGTCGTGTATGCCCTCGGGCTCGCCATCGTGGCACGCGGCCGCGCGTTCGGAGGGCGGCCGGCGCCGCCCGGCCGGCGCGCATGGTTCGAGCTGCCGCTGCGCGCGGTGCTGGTTGCGGGCTTCGTGTCCGTGGTGGTCGTGGGCAGCAGCGCGATGGGGCCGGCCGTGACCGGCTTCGCGGCAGTGTTCCCCGTCAGCCTCATCAGCCTGCTCGCCATCCTGCAACGGCGCCTTGGGCGCGCAGCGACGGCCCATGTGGCGGCGAAGGCGCTCCCCCCGATGCTGGGGTTCGGCGTGATGCTCCTCGTGCTGCATCTCGCGATCGGGACGGTCGGGGTGGTCGCGGCCCTGGGCCTGGCGCTGGCGGTCTGCCTCGCCTGGTCCTGCGGGCTGCTCTGGCTGCAGCGCGGGCCGGGTGTGAGCGCCCCCGTGCGCGGATGAAACCCACGAGCCCCTTCGCTCGTCCGGCACCGCGCCTGCGTCGTGCGGTCGCCGAGAACCCGATCGAGGCACAGCCGGGGTCGGGGACGGCGCGACGCCGCGCGATGGAGGAGACAGGAGCCCCGACGGGCGCAGCGGCCCATCGGGGTGGGTCTGCCGAACGAGGCTACTTGGTGCCCTTGGTCGCAGCCAGGTAGGCGACGATCGCGGGCACGTCCTCGGGCGCCACCGGCGCCTTGTAGACCTGGATCATCTTGTGCACCTCCGCCTCCCAGGCCGCCTTCGACAGCAGCGGCTGGTTCAGCACCATGCCGGCGGAGTGGCAGGCGAGGCAGTTGTTGTTGATCGCGTCCGAACCCGACGCGGTGAACATGCGGTCGCCATTCGGCAGATCGATGTTCGGCGACTTGAAGGCGAACGTGGCCGGCACCGCGGGCGGGTTCCCCTGCGCATGGCCGCGCAGCGGGGCGGTTGCGGCCGCGAGCACCAGGAGGGCGCCCGCGATCTTGCTGATCCTGCACATCGACATGCTCTCCTCAGCTCACCACGATCGGCGTGGACTCGATCACGTTCTGCATGAACCCCGACGGGTTCCATACCGGGACACTCGGCTGCACGAGCCCGTCCGTGTTGGTGCAGCGGACCATCAGCGCATGATCCCCCGCCTGCGGGATCGTGAACATGGTCTGCCACTGCCGGAAGCTGTACTTGCCCGCATCGGTCCCAAGCTGCGTGGGCTGCCAGGTCTTGCCGCCATCGGTGGACAGGTCGACCTTGGACACGCCCGTGGCGCCGCCAAGGGCGATGCCGCGTGCGAGCGTCTGCGCCCCGGCATGCACCGTGGCGCCCGGCCGCAGATTGGTGATGAAGGACCGTGGCACCATCCGGCTGATCGGCACCTGCTTGTAGCCGGTCTCCCCCGGCTTGATGCTGGCACCCGGCGTGTCGGGAATCAGATACGCCTTCGCCATCCAGAACATGTCGTCCGGCTTGTCCAGCACTTCGATGTCGTTGAGCATCTTGACCCAGTAGGTCGAGTACCACCCGGGCACCACGAGCCGCAGCGGGAACCCGTTCAGCAGCGGCAACTGCTCGCCGTTCATGGCATAGGCGATCATCACCTCGCCGTCGCGCGCATGATCCAGGTCGAGCGTCTTGAGGAAGTCCGGCCCCTCCGGCACCACGGGCTCGTCGAGGCCGTTGAAGCGCACCTGCACCGCGCCGGCCTTCACCCCCGCGCGGTCGAGCACGTCGCGCAGCCGCACCCCCGTCCAACGCGCGTTGCCCATCGCGCCATGCCCCCACTCGCCCCCCGCGACACGCGGTTGGAAGTAGCCCCGGGAATTGCCGGAGCACTGGTTGACCGCGGCCAGATCGACGCGGGGCAGCGCCAGCATGTCCTGGAGCGTCAGGGACAGAGCCTTCTGGACGTGGCCATGGACGTTGAGGCGGAACGTCCCGACATCCACGCTGCCGGGAATCACCGCCCAGTGCCAGCGGACGAAGAACTGGTCGTTCGGCGTGAACACGCCCTGATCGAACACCTCGAACGGCGTCTCGAGCAGCGGCGGCCGCGAGCGCTGCAGAATCATCGCGCCCTTGCTGGGATAGCTCGTCGTGAGCGGCCGCTCGTTCGGCCCGCCCGGCAGCGGCGGCGAGAACGAGGTCGTCGTATCGGCCCAGGCGCGC
The DNA here is from genome assembly GCA_017304945.1 of Rhodospirillales bacterium. Classification (GTDB taxonomy): domain Bacteria; phylum Pseudomonadota; class Alphaproteobacteria; order Acetobacterales; family Acetobacteraceae; genus Rhodopila. The sequence continues at coordinate 33,350 of JAFKLG010000107.1, read as the reverse complement.
AGCGCCGGCAACCCGACCCCGGCAAGCGCGGCCATGCGCAGGAGGTGGCGTCGCGACGGGGCGCGCGGCGGAAGCGGACGGACTCTCATGAGCTCTCCTCTGTTCTTAAACGGCAGGCGTCGCCCGCGCTGCCTGGGGAGCGGCGGTGCGGGATGATGGGTGTGGTCACGTCGATCGGGCAGGACGGTTCGGCGCGGACGATCTGGCCGGGCGCCAAAGGCGGAAGACTGCGGAATGGAGATCGTCGTGCTGCATGGCCTCGTGTCTAGAGGCGATCGTCCTCCGCGAATTGGACAATCAGGAGGTTTAATCTCCGACGGGGGTTCACGGATACGCGACGACGCGCGTGGCGGCATGCCGGACCATCTCGATGGTGGTACGAGGATCGAAACGATAACGCATGCCTTACGTCAGAAAGGAGCAGGCATTCGCTCCCGCTCGCGCAGATCGTGCCGCCTGGAGCGACGAAAGCGTCGGATTGGTGAGGTCGCGCTTCTGGTCATGTGCCCCGACCTAGGTATGATCACTTAAGAATCCGCTGGATCGGCTACACGAGAGGAACCTGGTTGCCTGACACCAACGCCAGCGTGCTGGGCTTCAATGCCTTCGCCGAGATCGGCGGCGGGCTTCGCATCATCGCGCCGGATGTGGTCCGGGGCGTGCAGGGCGCGACCGTGCGCGCCTCGGCGATCGCCGGGCCGGGGGTGAGCGGCTGGCTGGTCAGCGCGGCCCTGGTGTTCTGAGCTGTGAGCGACATCTACGGGACATGCCCCGCGGGGGCAGGTTAGCGCAGACCGACTGACGAGGGCTCCGGACGCGCGACATCGGGGCGGTCGACGATCGCCGCTAACCGCTCGCCAGCACCCCCGGGTGGAAATGCTCGTACACGCGGCGGGCCGTCTCGTGGGAAATCCCCGGCGCCGCCTCGAGGTCCGACAGCCCGGCCATCTTCACCCCGCGCGCGGATCCGAAGTGGTTCAGCAAAGCGCGCTTGCGGGCCGCGCCGATCCCCTCGATCTCGTCGAGTTCCGAGACGCGGATCGCCTTGGAGCGGCCAGCGCGGTGCGTCGTGATCGCGAAACGATGCGCCTCGTCGCGCAGGCGCTGCAGGAAATACAGCACCGGGTCGCGCGGCGGCAGTTGGAACGGCTCCGCGCCGTCGGTGTAGAACCATTCGCGGCCGGCATCGCGATCCGGCCCCTTGGCGATGCCCACCAGCTTCACGTCCTGCACGCCGAGATCGGCCAGGATGTCGCGCGCGGCCGAGAGCTGTCCGGCGCCGCCGTCGATCAACACGAGATCGGGCCAGTCGGGCGTGCCGCCCTCGGCCTGCTCCTTCAGCGCGCGGCCGAAGCGCCGCTGCAGCACCTCCCGCATCATGCCGAAATCGTCGCCGGGCGTGATCGCGCTGCGGATCGAGAACTTGCGATAGGCGCCCTTCACGAAGCCTTCCGGCCCGGCGACGATCATCACGCCGTAAGGATTGGTGCCCATGATGTGGGAGTTGTCGTAGACCTCGATCCGCTCCGGCGTGCCGGGCAGGGCGAAGAGCTGGGCGACGCCCTCCAGCAGCTTCGCCTGACCGGCGGTCTCGGCCAGCTTGCGTTCCAGCGCCTCGCGCGCGTTGGTCTCCGCGTGCTGGATCACGGCGCGCTTCTCGCCCCGCTGCGGGACGCTGATCTCCACCTTGCGGCCGGCCTTCAGCGCCAGCGCCTCGGCCACCAGCCCCTGTTCGGGCAGCGCGTGATTGACCAGCAGCAGGGGCGGCGGCGGCTTGTCGTCGTAGAACTGGGCGATGAAGGCGCCCAGCACGTCGGGCGCCTCCTCCGCCTTCCCGTGGGTCGGGAAGAAGGCGCGGTTGCCGTTGTTGCGCCCGCCGCGCACGAAGAACACCTGCACGCAGGTCTGGCCGGCCTGCTGCCACGCGGCGATCACGTCGGCATCGGTCAGGCTCGCCGGGTTCACCACGTCGTTGCCCTGCACGAAGGTCAGGCCGCGGATGCGGTCGCGCACGGCGGCGGCGCGCTCGAACTCCAACGCTTCGGCGGCGTGTTCCATCTCCGCGGCGAGCTCACGCTGCACCGAGGCCGACTTGCCAGCCAGGAACGCCTTCGCCTGGGCGACCAGGCGCGCATAGTCCTCGGGCGAGATCCGGCCGACGCAGGGTGCCGAACAGCGCTTGATCTGGTGCAGCAGGCACGGGCGGGAGCGGGTGGCGAACACCGTGTCGGCGCAGGAGCGCAGCAGGAACACGCGCTGCATCGCGGTGACGGTCTGGTTGACCGCCCAGGCCGAGGCGAACGGGCCCCAATACGAGCCTTTGCGGCTCTGCGCCCCGCGATGCTTGGCGATCTGCGGGTAGGGATGGTCCTCCGTCAGCATCAGCCACGGGTAGGACTTGTCGTCCCGCAGCACGATGTTGAAGCGCGGCTTGAGCCGCTTGATCAGGTTGGCCTCGAGCAGCAGCGCCTCGGCCTCGGTATGGGTGGTCACGATTTCCATCGTGACCGTCTCCGAGACCATGCGCCGGAGCCGTTCGGGCAGGCGGGCGAACTGGGTGTAGGCGACCACCCGCTTCTTCAGGCTGCGCGCCTTGCCGACATACAAGGCGTCGCCTTTCGCATCGAGCATGCGATAGACCCCCGGCCCCGGGGGCATGGTCACCAGGGCGGCCTCGATCACCGTGACGCCTTTGCGGGGCGTGTCAGGAGCGGCAGCGTCGGTCATGACGGTTCAGATTACACGTGAAACGCGAATTGTCGCGCAAGCGGCCGGGCTCGGAGCGATTTCCCCGGTCATCCACCATCGGTGTGGATAAGTCTGTGGGCACACCCTCTCGCAACCCCGTGAACCCCCCGGATTTCCTGCATGGAGAAAGGATTGCTGAATTTTTAGGCACAATATAACACACTGATTTTATGATATTTTGTGGAAGTGCCTGTCATCAAACGAAAACACTAGGAGGGGCGTCGGTAACCAAGTTGGCCCGTTCAGCCCTGCGTGGACAAATTCCCTTGTCGACGTTCGATCTCGACTCCGGCTGACGTTGCGTCCGTGAAAACGTCCAGTTTTTCCACGCGGACCCGCGCGAGATACACGCGATGGTCGGTGAGACACGCTTCGGCAACACGTTCTGCGAGTGTTTCGACCAATCTCACGTGGCCGCTCGCCACGATTGCGCGCGTACGCGTGGCAATACTCTCGTAATCAACGACTCGTGAAAGTTCATCACGTCCGACGGCGGTACGTGAGAGCGGGCGGGCGCCGTCGTCCTCCACCGCGAGGTCGATGTTGATGCGGATGCGCTGCCGGGTCGTGTGTTCCTGCGGGTGCACGCCGATGCTGGCCTGCAGCACGAGGTCACGGATGAACACGTGCCGCAGGGCGCGGCTGCTGTTCGCGAGGGAGGAGCTGTCCATCATCATTCCTCAGGCGGGGGGGCGCCGTCGCCGGACGCCCACTGCAGATGTTGCCCCCCGTCCAGAGCCAGCATTTGGCCCGTCATGGCGGGCAGTGCCAGGATCGCCAGCGCCGCGCGAGCCACTTCCTCGGGAGAGGTGCCATGCTGCAGCGGCACCGAGGCGGCCTGGCGGTCGAACTGTGCCTGGCTTTGCCGCGCGCTGGGCAATGCGGGGCCGGGTCCGATGCCGTTGACCCGGATGCGCGGCGCCAGGGCCAGCGCCATGCTCTGGGTCAGCGCCCAGAGCCCGGCCTTGGAGACCGTGTAGGACATGAAATGCGGGGTCAGCGACCAGACGCGCTGGTCCAGCAGGTTGATCACGACGCCTTCGGCGCTGGCGGGCAATTGCCGGGCGAACGCCTGCATCAGCACGAACGGCGCGCGCAGGTTGGCCTCGATGTGGCGGTCCCACGACTCGCGGGTGGCGTCGTGCCACTCGTCGCGTTCGAAGGTGCTGGCATTGTTGACCAGCACCCCGATCGGACCCAGGGCGGTGGTGGCGGCGTCGAGCAGGGGGGTGGTCTCGGCTTCGCTGGCGAGGTTGGCCTGCAGGACCACGGCGCGGCGGTGCAGCGCGCGGATCTCCGCGGCGGTGGTCTCGGCGGCGTCGCGGCTGGCGTGGCAATGCACCGCGATGTCGAACCCGGCGGCGGCCAGGCCGAGTGCGATGGCGCGGCCGAGCCGCTGGGAGGCGCCGGTGACCAGGGCGGCGCGGGGGATGGCGGCGGAAATGGGCAGGTCGGTGCTCATGCGGGGGGTGGTACTCGCCGCCGCCGACCCCGACAAGGCGGGATTGCGAGCGGCCGCGCCACCCCGCTATGCTCGTGCCATCGGTTCACGCACAGAGGGGGTGCGCATGGCGACGTATGACCAGCACCATCCGCGTGGACCTGTGTCCGCCCCGCGGCTCATCGCCGTGGGGCCGACCCGCAGGACCTGACATCACTTCGGTTTCCTGGGTCTGTCCCTGACGGCGACCACGTGCGCGGGCCAAGCCGTTCGTGCGCGTCCCGACTGTCGGACCAGCGACCGGCTGCGGCCGGTCCCCCCAGCGAGACCCATCATGGCCACCCTCACCCTGCGTTCGGTCGGCGTCACCGCCGGCCATCTCCTGTTCTCCGATCTCTCCCTCACCATCGGCGAGTCCGACCGGATCGGCGTGGTGGCCGGCAACGGCGCCGGCAAGACCACGTTGCTCCGCTGCCTGGACGGCGCGTTCGTCCCGAGTGCGGGCACGATCACCCGCTCCCGCGGGCTGCGGACCGCGCTCGTCGCGCAGGACCTGCCGGGGCGGTTGCTGCCGTTGCGGTTCGACGTGGCGGTGCAGCGTGCGATCGCGCCGGACCTGCGGGACGGCGAGGGTTGGCGGGCGGCCTGCGTGCTGGACGAACTGGAGGTCCCGGCCGCGTTGCGGGCGCGCGCGGTGGCGGCGCTGAGCGGCGGCTGGCAGCGCATGGTGCTGCTGGCGCGCGCGATGGTGCAGGACCCCGACCTGCTGCTGCTGGACGAGCCGACCAACCACCTGGACCTCGAAGCGATCGAGCGGCTCGAGGCCTGGCTGGACGGCGCCGCGCGGCGCCTGCCGCTGGTGGTGGCGAGCCACGATCGTGCCTTCCTCGATCGCTGCACCAACCGCACCCTGTTCCTGCACCCGGACGGATGCCGGCTCTACGCCCATCCGTACGGACGTGCCCGCGCCCTGCTGGCAGCCGACGAGGCGGCGGAGACGGCGCGCCAGGACCGCGCCGCCAAGGAAGCCACGCGGCTGCGGCGCAGCGCGCAGACGCTGCGCAACATCGGCATCAACAGCCGCAGCGACGCGGCGCAGCTCAAGTCGGCGCAGCTCGTCGACCGGGCGGAGCGGCTGGAGGCGGGGATGTCGCGCCGGTCGCTGGTGCGGTTGGGCGAGATCCGGCTCGCGGCGCGGGAGAGCCATGCGCAGCACCTGCTGCGGCTGGAGGAGGTGACGGTGTCCACGCCGACGGGTGCGCCGCTGGTCCGCATCCCGCGACTGGCGATCGCGCGTGGCGACCGGGTGGTCCTGCGCGGGCGCAACGGGGCCGGCAAGTCCATGCTGCTGCGTCTGCTGCTGCGCGCGACGCGGGAGGAGGTGGCCGGCATCCGCGTCGCCGGGTCGGTGGCAGTAGGATGGATCGATCAGCAGATGGCGCAGCTTCGGGCGGCCGAGACGCCGTTCGGCGTGGTGACGGCGCGGGCCGGGCTGGGCGATCAGCGCGTGCGTGCGCTGCTCGCCGGCGCCGGCATCACGGTGGAACAGCAAACGCGCCCCATCGACCTGCTGTCGTTCGGTCAGCGGGCGCGGCTGGGCCTGCTGGTGCTGCGGCTGCAGGAGCCGTCCCTGTATCTGTTGGACGAACCGACCAACCACCTCGACATCCCCGGGCAGGAGGCGCTGGAGCGCGAGATCGTCACAAGCGGCGCGACCTGCGTGCTGGTCTCGCACGATCGCCGCTTCGTCGAGGCGGTGGGCACGCGGTTCCTGCGGATCGAAGGCGGGTTGCTGCGGGAGGAGGCGGCGGCGTGAGGCAACGGCGGGCCAACACGCGCGGTACGCGGGGCAGGGTGGGCTGCTATCCCACCAGCTTGCGGGCAAGCGCGATGACGCGGTGCGCCTCGCTCCACAGCGCGTAGGGTTCCAGGGCGTCGAGCGGCGCCCAGGCGACCTCGCTCACGTCGGAGCCGGCGATCGGCTCGCCCGCTTCCCAGCGCGCCGCGAAGTCGAGGATCGTGTAGTGGAACTGCACCTGGCCGCTCGCATCGCGGCGGATCGTGTCGACATAGGCGGCGAAGTGCAGCGGGCCGACGGTGAGGCCGGTCTCCTCCGCGAGTTCGCGCCGCGCGGCTTCCTCGCAGGTCTCGCCCAGGTCCTGCGCGCCGCCGGGGAGCGTCCAACTGCCGACATTGGGCGGCTTGCCGCGACGGCACAGCAGCACGTGGTCGCGCTTGATCACCACGATCCCGATGCCCACGAAGGGGCGTGCCGGGTATTCGCGGCCGGTCACGGCTTGGCGGTGGCGGGGGCCGCGGCTGGCGCGGCGCCGTCCGCGTTGCCGCTGGCGGCGGCGCCGGGCGTGGCGGCCGGATGCTGTCCGTCCGGCACCGGGGCACCCGGCTGGGGCGCCGCCGGAGTCGCCGCGCCGCTGCCTGCCGCCGCCGTGTCGGGCTTTGCCTCCAGATCCGCGAGCCGCGGCACCAGCGCCTTCTCCTTCCAACTGCCGAACTGGAACGTCCAGCCGGCGAGACGGGTCCGCAGCCGGTCCGCCTCCGCCTTGGCGGCGCCGTCGCCCGCGACGGTGAAGCGCGCCCAGATGTCCTTGTCACCTTGGAACACCGTCGCGGTCAGCACCAGCCCGTCGGTCGTCGTGAACACCGACTGGCCGATCTCGGCCCCGACCTTGGCGGAGTCGGGCTGCACGTCCTGGAAGCTCAGCAGCTCGAGCGCGCGGGACACGTCCTCCACCCGGTACTCGTCGAGCTTGCCGTGCTCCGTCGGCTGCGAGACGGTAACCTCGTTGCCGGCGCGGTCGAGCGTGACCGTGTCCTCGCCATGCCGCGCCACCACCTTGGCGATGCGGGCGTGGTCGATGTTCATCACGTCGCGGTCGAACCACAGCGTGGGTTCGGCATCGACCTGCAGGCTGCCCTCGGCGAGCCAGGTCTGGTCGTCGTCGGGGCGGCGCACATAGACCTGGTCGGGGACGTTGCCCTGCGTGCGAACCCGGCGGTGGCCGACGATCACCGAGACGATCGGCTTGCCGGCGCCGTCCAGCACGCGCAGCAGGTTGGAGTTCGAGTTCGGTGCGTCGGGGTTCTCCACGCCGAGCCGGGCGAACTGGGCGGGATCGCTGGTGCGCGGCTCGACCAGGCGGAGTTCCGTGAGCGCGGTCAGCATGCCGCGCAGCTTCGGCTCCTGCACCGGGTAGCCGGCGCGGTCGGCGAGGCCCCAGCCGCCATCGGGCCGCTTGTCGATCTCCATCGTCTTGGCCTGATGCACGACCTCGATCTTCGCCGCCTGCTGCAGCCGCGGCGCGAGGTTGGGGAACATCAGCTTGCCGGCATCCACCGCGACGTGTTCGCGCGGTGTGGTGGCGGTACCGAAATACCAGCCGCCGGCCAGCGCCACGACGCCACAGGCGATCAGGATGGTGAGCGTGCGGGTTCTCATGCGCGGGCCCTCGCGCGGCGGCGTCGCCGCACCACGCCGAGGCCGATCGCGACCACGGCGAGCACGGCCGGCACCAGGACGATGTCGAACACCTGCAACTCGGTGCGCAGGCGGGAGATGTCGCGGTTCAGCTCGAGCTGCACCGCGCGCAGCTTCTGGCGCGTGTCCACGATGTCCTTGCGCGCGGCGTCGATCGCGGCGCGCTGTTCGGGCGTGATCACCGCATCGGTCTTCTTGTCATCGCCGGCCCGCAGCGAACGCAGTTGCTTCTCCACGTCGTCCAGATGCGCCTGCAGCGCCTGTTCGGTCTGGCGGAAGCGTGCCTCGGCCTCTGCCTGCATCGCATTGACCAGGGTGAAGGGACGGTTGGTGTCCCCCCGCGCGCGCAGCCCGATCAGCGCATCGCCGCCGGCCAGGGTGCCGACCAGGTTGGCCAGGAACGGTCCGTTGTCCGAGAACGGCGTCGCGGTCTGCTGGCCGAAGAAGTCGCTGACGCGCACCCAGAACCGGTCGGCGAGGATGTCGGAGTCGGCGACCACCACCATGTTGGCCGGCTGGTCGGTCTGCGCCTTGTAGGGCGGGAAGTTGTCGGGCCGCTTCTGGCCCGCCGGTTCCGGCGGCGGTCCCGTGAAGGCGGATTTCAGCACGCCGTGCACGCGGGCGGCGATGACGCGCGGGCCGCCCTCGGGCTTGAACCCGGCGAGCAGCTTGGCGGGATCGGGCGTCTTCACCTGGTCGACGCCGATCACGCCGGACTGCGCGTCGCTCGACAGCAGCGGCGTGAAGTCGATCTTCGCGTCCGGCGCCTTCTGCAGGAAGCCGGAGGAGGCGACGGTCACCTGCTGCAGGTCGGCGGTGGCGGGGTCGTCGTGGTTCAGCCCGTCGCGGATGTTGAACCACGGCACATAGGTGACCGCCTGCGGCCGATCCCCGGTGCCGCGCACGCGCCAGGCGCCGGTCAGGTCGCCCACCACCTTGGTCGGGTCGAACTGGATCCCCCAGGCGTCGAACAGCTTCTTCAGGTCGCTATGCGTATCGGTCGGCGGCTCTCCGCTCTGCGACGGCGTGGCGGCGAGCGCCTCGCTCCACGGGTCGACCATCACCATCAGCCGGCCGCCGCGCATGACGAACTGGTCGATCGCGTAGAGCGTGGCGTCCGACAGGTTGCGCGCCTCGGCCACCAGCAGCACCTGGATGTCGGGGTCGATCACCTGCGCGTCCGTCGGCACCGTGCGCACCTGGTTGGTCTGGCGCAGCAGCATGGCGGAGGCGTAGGGCTGGCCCTGCGGTCCCTGGCCGCGCGTCATCATCAGCGTGCGCGGATCGCCGTCCAGCGGCAGCGACGACATCACCCCGATCACCGGCCGCTTCGGATTCGACAGCTCGTACACCAGCTTGGTCAAGTCGTATTCCAGGAACCGCTCGCGTTCGGGCTGGAAGAACGGGATGGTGCGCTCGTCGTCCTCGAGATTGGTGCCGGCGAGACCGAACCAGACCTGCACCCCACCCTGGTCGAGCGGCACGCCTTGCAGCCCATAGGCCATGGCGCGGTCTTCGGTGTCGCTGAACGGTTCGGGGTCGTAGAACTCGAGCTTCACCTTGCCGTTCGACAGCGCCGCGTAGTTCTGCAGCACCTCGCGCACATGGTCGGCGTAGCTGCCATAGACCGGCACGGTGGCGCCCAATTGCCGCGAGTAGAACAGCCGCAGCGTGATCGGCTCCTTGAGCCCGGCCAGCACCTGCCGGGTGCCGGCCGAGAGCGTGTAGATCTTGTTCTGCGTCAGGTCGACATGGGTGTTCGCCAGGCGCGCGTCGGCGAACAGGTTGATGCCGATGACGATCGCGGCGACCGCGAGGACGCCGACGACGGAGGTCCAGAGGCGGCGCATCAATCGGCCTTCCGCTGCTCGACCAGCACCGTGTTCAGGTACAGCCAGAACCCGATGAAGGTTGCGAAGAAGATCAGGTCACGCACGGAGACGACGCCGCGGGTGAAATCCTGGAACCGCTCGAGCACGGCGATGCGCCGCGCGATCGTCGCCAGGATCGGCGTGTTGCGGGACAGGAACTCGGTCACCAGCGGGTAGGAGGCGACCGCGAAGACGAAGCACACCGCGACCGCCAGCACGAAGGCGATCACCTGGTTGCGCGTCGCGGCCGACAGCGCCGAACCGATCGACAGGAAGGCGCCCGCCACCAGCAGCCCGCCCACATAGCCCGAGGCGATCACCCCGTTATCGGGATTGCCCAGCAGGTTCACCGTGATGACGAAGGGAAACGTCAGCGCCAGCGCGATCGCGCAGAACGCCCAGGCGGCGAGGAACTTGCCCAGCACCGCCTGGGTCTGGGTCACCGGCAGTGTCAGCAGCAGTTCGATCGTGCCGAGGCGGCGTTCCTCCGCCCAGAGCCGCATGGTGATCGCCGGGATCAGCAGCAGGAACACCCAGGGCAGGAAGCTGAAGAAGGGCTGCAGGTCGGCCTGGCCGCGTTCGAAGAAGCTGCCGAGGTTGAAGGTGAGGGTGCCTTGCAGCACCAGGAAGATCACGATGAACACGGTCGCGACCGGCGTGGCGAAATAGCCGGCGAGCTCGCGGCCGGCGATCGTCAGGGTGGTGCGCATGGTCAGGCGGCGGCCGGCAGGGTGAGCTGGCGGAACACGTCGTCGAGCTTGCCGGATGGATGCCTGGCCTGCAGTTCGGCGGGCGTCTCGTCGGCGACCACGCGGCCGTTGGCGATGACGATGGCGCGGGTGCAGACCGCGTCCACCTCCTCGAGGATATGGGTGGAGATCACGATCGCCTTCTCGGCCCGCATTTCCTGGATCAGCGTGCGGACCTCATGCTTCTGGTTCGGGTCGAGACCGTCGGTCGGCTCGTCCAGCACCAGCACCGGCGGATCGTGCAGCAGCGCCTGGGCGAGGCCGACGCGGCGCTTGAACCCCTTGGACAGCGTCTCCACCGGCTGCAGCCGCACGCTGTCGAGCCGGGTGAGCCCCAGCGCGCGGTCGACCCGGTCATCCAGCGCATCGCCCCGGAAGCCGCGCACCTTGGCGCAGAAGCGCAGGAAGGCGGTGACCGTCATTTCCGGGTAGGTGGGAGCGCCTTCCGGCAGGAAGCCCAGCGCCCGCCGCGCGGCGACCGAGTTCAGCTGCACGTCGTGGCCGCAGATCCGCGCCGTGCCGCTGGTCGGGATCATGAACCCGGCGAGCATCCGCATGGTGGTGGACTTGCCGGCGCCGTTCGGGCCGAGGAAGCCCAGCACCTCGCCGCGCGCGACCTGGAACGACACGTCGTCCACGGCGGTGAAGGTGCCGAAACGCTTGGTGAGGCCCTCGATCTCGATCAGGGCCGGTTGGCTGGCGGCAGACACGTCCCGTTCTCCCGTACTCCCCCGTGGGTGGCGGGAATAGCGCAAACGAGAGGCGATGCAACCCACGCGACGAGAGATGACAGAGGCTTAACGGAACGCGGCGCGCCCGGTCGGGTCCAGTTCCCGCCAATGGACCGACACCGGGGACCCGGCCGCGCGCAGCCCGACCGCCGCGACGAAGCCGCCGGCGAGGCGCTGGCCGAACCACCAGGCCTCCGCCCGTTCGGGCAGCGCCGGGGTGAAATGCACCCGCGGCAGCAACGGCTCGAACCAGAAACTCGCCAGGTCGCAGGCGAGACCGTCCCCGGTCGCCTTGATGAACGCCTCCTTCAGCGTCCACAGCCGCAGGAACCCCTCCGCCTGGGCCGCCGCCGGCAGTCCGTGCAGCCAGGCGACCTCCTCCGGCCGGAAATAGCGGTCGGCCACGTCCAGCGTGACGCGGCGGTCCAGCGCCTCCACGTCGAAGCCCAGGGCGCACCCGGCCACCGGCGTCACCGCGAGGCCGACCAGGCCCTCGGTGTGGGAGAGGTTGAAGCTGAGTGGCGCCGGGGTGCCGCCGATCCAGGCGGTGGGCTTGCCATGCGCCCCCGGCTCGAACCGCAGCGCCGCGGGCGCCACGCCGCAGGCTTCGGCCAGCCGCAGCCGCAACAGCGCATGTGCGGCGACGAAGGTGCGGCGGTGGCGATCGAACACGAACCGGTCGGCGCGGGCCTGCTCCCCGGCATCGAGCAGCGGCCGCCACGCCGCGATCATGGCGTCGTCCAGCCCGGCGGTCGGCAGCAGCCAGGCGGTGATCTCGTGTGCCGTCGAACCGGGAGTCATTCCAGACGCGCGATCGACTGGCGCACGTTGAGCACGCCGCGCAGCAGGTAGACCGCCGCCGCGATGGTGATCACCCACCAGATCGGATGAAGGTCGGGCACCGCGCTCAGCAGGAACTCGATCATCGGGTGCGACATATGGAGATGCTCGCGACGGTCATGGGAGAGCGGCCGCAATCCCTCATCGGTGATGGCGCCGACGATCAGCAGCAGGATGGTCAGCAACAGCCCGCGCTGCACGAAGGTGAGCACGGTGATGCGCACGTTGGTGATCCGGTCGAGCATGCCGTGCAGCCGCAGCGCCTGTTCGCGCAGGCCGCGCCCCAGCAGCACCTCCGCATCGCCGGCCAGCGCCGACAGGTGCAGCATCGCCTTCTGCAGGCCCTCCTTGCGCCCCTGCAGCGTGCGCGCGCGCCGCTGCCGGTCGCGGAAATAGGCGCGGCACATCGCCATGAAGTTCGCATCCGGCGCCAGCGTCTGCAGCGAGGCGTCGAGCGTGCTCAGGCTGCGGCCCACGCGCATGATGCTCCAGGACAGCGGCACCTGGTGCTCCGCCATCACGCGGGCGACCGCGTTCGACATCGCGGACATGGACCGGTCGGCATAGGTGCCGCCGGAGAACTCGGCGGTCAGCGCCCATTCCTGCAGCGCGCGCGTCATGTCGGCGCGCAGCAGCCGGTTGTTCGCCCGCGCGATGTTGGGCGACATCATCAGCATGAGGTCGGTGGCGCGGCCGTAGTCGCCGGTCGCCAGCGCCTGCAGGCTGTAGCGGTACAGCGTCCAGGTCTGCTGGGGCAGGCGCCCGACGCTGCCGAAATCGATCAACGCGATGCGGTTGTCGGTCAGCAGCATGATGTTGCCGGGATGCAGGTCGCCGTGGAACTCGTTGTCCTCCAGGATCTGCCGCAGGGTGGTGATGCTGAGCTGCCGCGCCAGCGCCCGCTCCTCGATGCCGTTCACCACGGCCCAGCGCTCCGCGGTCTCGGGATCCTCACGCCGCACCCGCAGGTACTGCGACATCAGCACGCCGTCGATCTCCTCCATCACCAGCACCCGGCTGGTGGACAGGTCCCGGATCACCCGCGGCACGAGCACGCCGTGCCGCCGCAGGGTGCGGCGCATCTGCCGGAGATTCGCGGCCTCGTACTGGTAGTCGGTCTCCTCGCGCAGGATGGCGCCGATCTCCACCAGTCCCTCGTTGAGGCGGAACCGGCGGAACAGGCCGAACATGCCGAAGCCGCGGACCATCCGCCGGAACAGGCGCAGGTCGCGTTCGAAGGTCATCGCCACGTCGGGCCGCATCACCTTCACCACGACGGCGCGGTTGTTGCGCAGCAGCGTGGCGCGGTGCACTTGCGCGATGGAGGCGGCGGCGAACGGGATCTCGTCGAAATGCGCGAACACGCGCGACAGCGGCCGGCCGAGTTCGCTTTCCAGCACCCGCCGCGCGATCTCGATCGGGAAGCCGCGGGCCTGGTACTGCAGGCTGCCGAGTTCCCGGACCATGGCGGGGGAGATGACGTCGGTGCGGAGCGAGAGGAGCTGTCCGACCTTGATCCACATGCCGCCCAGCCGCTCGAAGAGTTCGCGGGTCAGCACCGCGCGGCGCTCCTCCGACAGCCGGCCGGTCATCCGCAACTGCAGGGTGGTCGCGTAGAAGCGCACGAGCTGCCACAGGCTCCAGGTGGCGCGGCTGTGCAGCGGCGGCGGAAGCGGGTCGATGACCAGCGGCTTGTGCTGTGCCTGCGACTCGATCGGCGTGGGCAGCAGCTCCACCAGGTCGGGTGGCGCCACGCGTTTCGGATCGCGGGTATGGACCGGCACGATCGCGATGTGGCGGGCGGCATCGCGGCGACGCGGTCGCGGGACGTCGACCCGCAGCCCTGCGGCCATGGTCACGAGGGGGATGACGGCCTCCGGGGCGACAGGCGGCGTGCCGGATCCCGGATCACCGGGGCGGCGCGATCACGCCGGCTGGACGCAGGAACAGGGGCCGCGGCGGGACCGCGGCGCCAAGGTAATGCGGCGTGACGACGGCTCAGTCGTCGTCCTCATCATCGTCGTCATCGTCATCATCGTCGTCGCTGAACAGCGACAGGCTGGGTTCCTGCCGCACCACGACCACGACGGTCTGGGCGTTCTCTTCGAGCACGCCGTTTTCCTGCAGGGCGGCGATCGCGTCCTCGACCTTCTCCATCAGGCGGCCTTCGCCGCGGCGGAGTCGGCGGACGCGGCGGCGGGAGTGTTCACCGAGATCGATGACGCAGACCACGCCCTTTTCGACCTCGTCGGCGGCTTTCGGGGCTGGAGCCTCGGTCGTCGCACTCATCTCGCGTTTTCCTTCTTCGGTTTCGACGGCGCTTCAGGTCGTTGCTTCGATGCAGCAGGGCCCCGACGCGCCGCTTCCGGGGCGGATGGGTCAGCGCTTGCGCACGGCCTTCACGATGTTGCTGCCGAGATCCTTCGCCCAGCCGTTGCGGCGCTTGCGGCGCGAGCGCTCGTGCAGGGCGAGATAGCGGCCGAGCGCCTTGTATTCGAACTTGATGGCGCGGCGGAGCCGACGCTCGATCCCGCGCAGCGGCTTCGAGTCCCGCTTGATCGGGCCGAGCGCCATCTGGAGTTCACCGCGTTCGAGCGTGCCGTTCGGATGAATGACGGAGAACTTGAGCGGCTCCGAGGCGCCGTATTCGCGGCGTTCGCGCACCACGACATGCCCGGTGCGCACCGGGCCCAATACCGTTACGCGCTTGACGCCGGACATCATTCTGACCCGCATTCCCGAACCCCTCCGTGTTGCGCGCCAGGCCGTGCCCGCTGCACGCCGCTGGTGCCCGTCCCTTTCGTACTCATTTTCTGCCGCGTCCCGCGCGGGGCGGCGCCGTCTTTCCACAGAATGCCCCGCCGGCGGCAGCGATGGACGCACAGGAACCGACACGTCGCGGTCAGCCTGCTTGCCCTGCCGTGGCTCGGGCAGGCTTTCAGGCCTCCAGCATACGGGCCATCCGGCGTGGCTGGGAAGTCCCAAATCATCCGCCAGCGTGACGGTTCGAACAAATTCGCCGCCTTCGCGCAATCCCGGCAAGCAATCGGCGCGATGGCCAAAGTTCGATTGACATGAAGCGCCGCGTCAGCACGAAATATGTCGTCACGAGAATGCGGGGGAACCGGTCGGTGCGGGCGTCCTGGCTTGCTTGTCCACAGCCGCGGCCCGACGCCGCCTTGCGCCTGATATGCTTCCCGCACGCTGGGGGTGGCGCTGCCTCGTTCCATCCTTTTGCCGCCTTGCTGCCGCCCGCCATCGAGATGATGGCGGTGCAACTGCCAGGTCGGGAAACGCGCCTGGGCGAGGCTCCGTTCCGTGCCATGGCGCCGTTGGTGGAGGCGGTGCAGCGCGGCATCGCCCCAGTCCTCGACAAGCCCTTCGCGTTCTTCGGCCACAGCATGGGCGCGCTCGTCGCGTTCGAGTTGGCGCGCGCGCTGCGTCGCTCGGGCATGCCGTTGCCCGGCTCCATCGTCGTCTCGGGACGCCGCGCGCCCACCGTGCCGAACACCGAAGCGCCGCTGCACGTGCTGTCGGACACCGCGTTCGTCGATGCGCTGGTGCGCCGCTACGATGCGATCCCGCGGGTGATCCGCGACGAGCCGGAGCTGATGGCGCTGTTCATCCCGGTGATGAAGGCGGATTTCGCGACCTTCGAGACGCATGTCCATCAGGATGAGGCGCCGCTGCCCTGCGCGGTCGGGCTGTATGGCGGACGCAGCGATCCGCAGACGCAGCAGATGCCGGGCTGGGCGCCGCTGTTCGCCGGCCCCGCGCGCACCCGCCTGTTCGACGGCGGGCATTTCTACCTCGCCGACCAGCGTCGCGCCGTCGCCGCGGCGCTGGCCGAGGACGTCCTCGCTCCGGCGCCTGCCTTCGGCTGATCCGCTGACCCGGTGGACACGACGCCCCCCACGCTGGACTGGCTGCGCGAGCTGGTTGCCGACCGGCTGGGGATCGCCGCGGACCTGCTGGAGCCGACCGAACGGCTGCACCGCTACGGGCTGACCTCGCTCACCGCCGCATCGGTCGTCGCCGCGATCGCGCAGCGGATCGGCCGGCCGCTGCCGCCCACGCTGATGTGGGACCACCCGACGCTCGCCCGCCTCGCCGCGGCGCTGGAGGGTCGCGACGATGCGGATGGCCGCGCGCCGATCGTGCCGCTGCCGCCCGAGGAGCCGATCGCGATCGTCGGCCTCGCCTGTCGCTTCCCCGGCGCCGACGGGCCGGACGCGTTCTGGCGCCTGCTGTGCGACGGCGTCGACGCGATCGCCGAGGTGCCGGCGGACCGTTGGCCGATCGACGCGCTGTACGATCCGGATCCCGCCGCGCCCGGCCGCATGGCGACACGCTGGGGCGGGTTCCTCGACGCGGTCGACCGGTTCGATGCGGGGTTCTTCGGCCTCTCCCCGCGCGAGGCGGCGCAGGCCGACCCGCAGCAGCGCCTCGCGCTCGAACTCGCCTGGGAGGCGCTGGAGGATGCCGGGTTGCGCGCCCGCGCGCTGACCGGCAGCCGCACCGGCGTGTTCATGGGCGCGATGTGGAGCGACTACGCGCGGCTGCTGACCGACCGCGCCGGGATCGCCCAGCACACCGCGACCGGGCAGGACATCAGCATCGTCAGCGCGCGCATCGCCTATTTCTTCGGGCTCGAAGGGCCGGCGCTGACCATCGACACCGCGTGCTCCTCGGCGCTCGTCGCCGTGCACCAGGCCTGCCGCAGCCTGCGATCGGGCGAGTCGACGCTGGCGCTGGCCGGCGGCGTGCACCTGGTGCTGGCGCCCGAGAGCAGCATCGCGATGACCAAGTTCGGCGCGATGGCGCCGGACGGGCGCTGCAAGCCGTTCGATGCCGCCGCCAACGGGTATGTGCGCGGCGAAGGCGGCGGCGTGATCGTGCTGAAGCCGCTGTCCCGCGCGCTGGCCGATGGCGATCGGGTCTATGCGGTGGTGCGTGGCAGCGCGGTCAACAATGACGGGCCGTCGAACGGGCTGACCGCGCCCAATCCGGCGGCGCAGCGCTCCATGCTGCGCGACGCGCTGGCCGATGCGCGGCTCGATCCGCTCGATCTCGACTATGTCGAGGCGCACGGCACCGGCACGGCCCTGGGTGACCCGATCGAGGCGCAGGCGCTCGCCGCCGTGCTGTGCCGCGGCCGCGCGCCCGACCGACCGCTGCGGATCGGGTCGGTGAAGAGCAATATCGGCCATCTGGAGGCGGCGGCCGGCGCGGCGGGGCTGATCAAGCTCGCCCTCGCGCTGCGGCATCGGTGGATTCCCGCCACTCTGCACTATCGCGCGCCCAATCCGGCGATCGACTTCGCCGGCAATGCGATGGCGGTGCAGGCGCGTGGCGGTGCGTGGCCGGCCGGCGCGGAGCGGCCGGCGGCGGGCGTGAGTTCCTTCGGCTTCGGCGGCACGAACGCGCATGTCGTGCTGCAGGCGGCGCCGGCTGCGACGCCGCGCGGGGCGATCGCGGCGCGGCCGGTGTTCGTGTTCGCCGGCAATGGCGGCAACTGGGCCGGCATGGCCCGCGCGCTGCGGGAGGAGCCGGTCTTCGCCGCGGAACTCGCCGCCTGCGATGCGGTGCTGGCCGGTCTCGGCTATCCGGCGCCGGTCACCGAGGTGCTGGAGGATGCGCGCGTCACCGACGTGGCGCTGGGCCAGCCCGCGCTGTGCGCGTTCCAGCTCGCGCTGGCGGCGCTGCTGGCGGCGTGGGACGTGCAGCCGGCCGCGGTGGTCGGCCACTCGGTGGGGGAGGCCGCCGCCGCCTGCGTGGCCGGCGCGCTGACGCGGGACGAGGCGCTGCGCCTCGTCGTGATGCGGGCGCGGTTGCAGGCGAGCGTGGCGGGGCAGGGGGGCATGGCGCTGGTCGCCGCGCCGGCCCAGGACCTGGCGCCGCATCTGCCGCCCGACGTCGTGATCGCCGGCGAGAACGGACCGCGCGCGACCCTGATCGCGGCAGCGAAACCGGCGCTGGCGGCGGCGTTCTTGCGGCTCGATGCGGCTGGCCTCGCCTACCAGCCGGTCGACGTGCCGGTCGCGTATCACAGCCCGCAAATGGATCCGCTGCGCCCGCAACTGGAGCGCGCTCTGGCGGAGCTGCGTCCACGGCCGACCGCGGTGCCGATGGTGTCGACCGTGACCGGGGAGCCGATTGCCGGGGAGACGCTGGATGCCGCCTATTGGGGCGCCAACCTGCGTGCCCCGGTGCGGTTCCGCCAGGCGCTCGCGTCGCTGCGGGAGGCGGGGCACGCGGTGTTCCTCGAACTCGCGCCGCATCCGCTGCTCGCGGCCCAGCTCCGCCAGATGGCGCCTGGCGCCACCGTCGTCGCGCCGCTCCGGCGTGGCCAGTCCGATGCGGCGGCGTTGCGCGCCGGGCTCGCGCCCCTGGCCGGGGAGCGGCGAGGCGTGCGGCCGCGCCACCTGCTGCTGCTGTCGGCCCGCAGTCCGGCGGCACTCGATGCGCTGCGGCTGCGCTGGGCGGCGCGGCTGCCGGCCGACTTCGCCGATCTCTGCCACACCGCGCTGGTGGGGCGGGAGCGCTTCGCGGTCCGGCTCGCGCTGCATGCCGCGGACGGGGAGGAGGCGCGGCGCAAGCTGCGCGACGGCGCGGTGTGGCATGGCGAGGTGCGGCCCGGCGCGGCACCCGCCTTCGACCAGCGTCGCGGCCCCGACGAGAGCTGGGAGGCGTGGCTGGATCGCTGCGCCGCGGCGTTCGTCGCCGGCGCCGAGATCGACGGTGCGGCGTTCGACGCGGACGAGCCGTGGCAGGTGGTTGCCGCGCCCACCTACCCGTTCGAGCGCAGCCGCCACTGGCTGGCCGGGTCCGATGCCGGGCTGAGCTACGCGCTGGGCTGGGAGCCGGCGCCGACCACGCAGACGGCCGACGCGCTGGAGGCCGAGGCGCTGGACAGGGCGGCTGCCGCCTATGCCGCGGCGGCGCTCGCCTCCGTCGCGCCCGAGGCGATCGCGCCGCGCCACCGCGCGCTCGCGGCGCGGCTGGCGGCGTGGGCACCGGCAGCCGGTCGTGCGGACCCGGCGGGCGTTGACGATGGCGCCGCGGCGGTCGTGCGACCGGGAGAGGTCGTGTTGCCGGACACGCAGGCAGGTCGCCTGCTTCGCCGCGCGGGAGAGGCGCTGCCGGCGCTGCTCACCGGGGCGGCGGACCCGCTCGAGGTGTTGTTCCCCGCCGGCGATCTCGACGCCGCCTTCGCACTGTATTCGGCACCGCCCTTCGCCGCCGCGCAGCAGGCGCTCGCCGACCGGCTCGCCGCTGCCCGCCGGCCGCTGCGGGTGCTGGAACTCGGCGCCGGCACCGGGGCGCTGACCGCGCGGCTGCTGGCGACGTTGCCGGCCGGCAGCACCGTGCTGGCGACCGACCTCTCGGAGGTGTTCCTCACCGCGCTGCGCCGCCGCTTCGCGGATCACCCCGGCCTGCGCACCGCGCGCTTCGATCTCGACGATCCGACGCCG
The DNA here is from genome assembly GCA_017304945.1 of Rhodospirillales bacterium. Taxonomy (GTDB): domain Bacteria; phylum Pseudomonadota; class Alphaproteobacteria; order Acetobacterales; family Acetobacteraceae; genus Rhodopila. Next base: position 13,999 of record JAFKLG010000107.1, on the reverse strand, counting down.
CTCGAGGAGCGGTTCGACGCCGTGGTCGCGGCCAATGTCGTGCATGCGGGGGCCCGCATCGGCGCGATCCTGCCACGGCTCTCCGCGCTGCTGGCCCCCGGCGGCTGGCTGGGCCTGGTCGAGCTGCTGCACGCGCCGCGCTGGATCGACCTCGTGTTCGGCCTGACCGAGGGCTGGTGGCGGTTCCAGGGCGACCCGCTGCGCCCCGCCCACGCGCTGATGGACGCGGACCGCTGGACCGAGGCGCTGCACGCGGCCGGTTTCGCCGAGACCCGAATCCTGCCGGACGGCGATGCGCACGGGCTGGTCCTGGCCCGCACGGCCGCCGTGTCGGCCGCGTCGCAGCGCGAGGCCCCCGCTGACGCGGTGGGGCCTGCCCGGGCGCCGAGCGAGCCGTGTGGTCGTGCCGCCGTCGTGGAAGCCGCCAGTGCCCTCGCCGACATGCCGCTGCCCACGGCGTTCGACCCGTCCTGGTGCCTGGTCGGCAGCAGCCCGCTCGCGGCGCGGCTCGCGGATCGCCTGCCGGTCGAAGCCGCGGCGCCCGCCCGGCTCGATTGCCCCGGCGGCGAGCCGGCCGCCACGCTGGTGGCGCATCTCGCCGCCGATGCCGATCCGCGCCCGCGCACCCTGGTTCTCGGTCCCACCCTGGCGCATGCCGCGGTGGCGGGGGCGGCGCGTGCGGTGTCGCTCGACCGACCCGGCGGCATCGCCGCGACCATCGAACTCGCGGACGCCGCGCCGGCGACGCTGGACGCGCTCACCGCCCTGGTCGGCCAGACCGGGACGGAGGATCAGTGGCGGATCGCGGCCGGCACCGCGCAGGTCGCCCGGCTCCATCGCGTGACGCCCGCCGGCCCGCCGCCGGCGCTGAACCCCGAACGCCTGTATGTGATCGCCGGTGGGTTCGGGCGGCTGGGGCAGGCCTGCGCCCGCTATTTGGTCGCCCAGGGCGCGCGCCACCTGCTGCTGGTCGGCCGCACGCCGCGCGCGGTCGCCATCCAGGGCGCCACGATCCGGTCCCTCGGGCTCGATCTCGCCGCCGGCAACGCCGCCCCGCTCCGCGCCGCGATGGACCGGCCGCTGGGCGGGATCGTGCACGCGGCCGGGATCGCGGACGGGCCGGCCGAAACCGTGCTCGCGGCCAAGCTCGCGGTCGCCGACACGCTCGCCGCCGCGGCCGAGGGGCAGGATCCCGGCTTCCTCCTGCTGTTCTCCTCCGCAGCCGGGGTCTGGGGCACGCGGGGCCACGTCGCCTACGCCGCCGCCAACCGCGCCCTCGACCGCTGGGCGGAGCAGGCCCGCGCGCGGGGCCTGCCCGCGACCGCGATCGCGTTTGGACGCTTCGCCGAACCGGGGCTGCTGACCCCGGCCGAGGACGCCGCCCTGGCCGAGGCCGGCCTGCGCGCCATGTCCCCCGACACCGGCTTCGAGGCGGCGTTCCAGGCCGTCGCCGAAGGCGCCGCGCATCGGATCGTCGCCGATATCGACTGGCCCCGCTTCCTCGCCGCGTTCGAGGCGCGCCGCCCCCGCCCGCTCTTCGCCGCGATGGCCGGCCTGGTGGGCGCCACCGGGCCCGCCGCCTCGCCCGTCGACGTCCACGCCTCCGCCGGGGCCGGCACGGCGTCCGCGGAATCCGACACGGCGTCGGCGGAGCGTGACGGCGCCGCGGCGCGCGGTGCCACGGGTCCGTCCGCGTCGGCCGCCCCGCGCCGCCTCGACCGCGCCGAGATCGCCGCCCTGCTGGCCAACCTCCTCGGCCACCCCGATGCCTCCCGGATCGACCCGGAGCGCGGGCTGTTCGAGCAGGGGCTCGACTCGCTCATGGCGGTGACGCTGCGCCGCCAGTTGGAAGCCGCCGCCGGCGTGCCGGTGCCCGCCGCGGTGCTGTTCGCCCATCCGACCGTCGCGGGCCTCGCCGACTGGCTCGCCGGCCAGGCCCGCGCCGTCCCGGCCTCCGCCGCCGCGCCGCCCACCCACGGCCCGGTCGCCATCATCGGCCTCGGCTGCCGGTTTCCCGGCGCACATGGTCCCGCCGCCTTCGCCGACCGGCTGTTCGCCGGTGGCGACGCGATCCGCCTCGTGCCGCCGGACCGCCCCACCGCCGCGTTGTGGGGCGCGGCGCCGGAGACGGTGCGCCGCGCCGGCTTCCTCGACGGCGTGGAGCGGTTCGACGCGGCGTTCTTCGGCATTTCCCCGCGCGAAGCCGCCCAGCTCGATCCACAGCAGCGGCTGCTGCTCACCACCGCCTGGGAGGCGCTGGAGCATGCGGGGCTCGCCCCCGACCGGCTCGCCGGCAGCCGCACCGGCGTGTTCGTCGGCGCCACCGGCAGCGACTACGCCACCCTCGCGCTGGACGGTCCGCGCGATGCGCACAGCCTGGTCGGCCAGCCGTCCAACACATTGGCCGGGCGGCTCGCTTACCAGTTCGGCCTGCACGGGCCGGCGCTGACCGTGGACACCGCCTGCTCCTCCTCCCTGGTCGCGCTGCATCTCGCGATCCGCGCGCTGCGCACCGGCGAGGCCGACCTGGCGCTCGCGGCCGGGGTGAACCTGCTGCTGGCGCCCGAAACCTCGGTGATGCTGGCGAATGCCGGCCTGCTCTCGCCCAACGCGCGCTGCGCCGCCTTCGACGCCACGGCGGATGGCTATGTGCGGGGCGAGGGGGTGGGCGTGCTGGTGCTGAAGCCGCTCGCCCGCGCCGAAGCCGATGGCGACCGGGTGCTCGCAATGATCGCCGGGTCGGCGAGCAATCATGACGGGCGCAGCAGCAGCTTCACCGCGCCCAACGGCAGCGCGCAGGCGGCGGTGATCCGTGACGCGCTGGCCGATGCCGGCCTCTCCCCCGCTGCCATCGACGCGATCGAGGCCCACGGCACCGGCACCCAGCTCGGTGACCCGATCGAACTGGACGCGCTGGCGGAGGTGTTCGCCGGCCGCGACCGGCCGCTGCTGGTCGGGTCGGTGAAGGCCGTGATCGGCCACACGGAGGCGGCGGCCGGGCTCGCCGGCGTCATCAAGTCGGTGCTGTGCCTGCAACGCGGCGCCCTGCCCGCGCAACCGCACTACGCCACCCGCAACCCGCACGCGCGCGCGGGCACGCCGGTGCTGGTGGCAGGCGAGGTGGGGCGCGGCCAGACCCCAACCGTCATGGCCGTCCTCGGGCGTGATCCCGGGATCGGCACCGTGCCGCAACCAGGCGCCACGACGGCGGGCGATCATGACGAGCCCGGCCCGGCCCACCCCGTCATGGCCGTCCCCGGATTTGATCCGGGGATCGACCCGGCCATCCCCAGCGGCACTCCCGCCGCCCTCCACCATGTCGGAGTCAGCGCCTTCGGCGCCAGCGGCACCAACGCCCACGTCGTCCTGTCCGCCAGCTCCGCCGCAGCGCCGGTGCGAGGCGACGGTCCACCCCGCCTGCTGCTGTCCGCCGCGACGCCCGAGGCGCTCGAACGCCTGCGTGCCGCCATGCTGGCCGCCCTGGCCGAAGGGCTCGACTTCGCCGACGCCTGCCACACCGCCTGGATCGGCCGTGCCCGCCTGCGCCAGTGGCTGCTGGCCGACAGCCCCGCGACGCTCGCCACCGCGACGGCGCAGACCGGCCCCGTCCCCGACCTGGCCACCCCGCGCGGCCGACGCATCACGCTGCCGCAAACGCCGCTCGATCCGCTGCCGTTCTGGCTCGCCGCACCCGCCCCCGTCGAGGACCGTCCGTTGCGCGGGCCGCCGCACCACTCGGCGCGGTCCGGCGAGACGGTGTGGGAGACCCGCTTCGACGCCGCCGCACGATGGCTGCGCGACCACCGCGTGCACGAGACGGTGGTGATGCCCGGCGCCGCGTTCCTCACCCTGGCGCTGGAGGTCGCGCCCGAGGGACTGACGGACGTCGCCTTCCTCCGTCGGCTCGATGTTCCGCCGGAGGGCGTGGCGGTGCAGCTCGTGCGGGCCCGCGACGGCGCCATCGCGCTCTATGCCGATCTCGACGGCGCCTGGGCGGAGATCGCCACCGCGCGCGCGGCGAAAGATCCCTCTCCCCCGGTCGGAGAGCGATGGCGCTCCGCCTCCGTCGCCCCGTCTCCCCTCGCGGGAGAGGGTTGGGGTGAGGGGGCCATGCCCCCGGACACCGCCCTGCCGCCCCCCGAAACCGGTGCACAGATCGCTGCCGACCTCGCTGCGCGCGGGTTCGACTTCGGCCCGTCCTACCGCCTCGTCGACACGCTCCGCCGCCGCGGCGCCCACGCGTCAGCAACGCTGACCCGAGGGCTTCCACCTGATTCCACCCGCGGCTCCCCGCTCGACACGACCCGCGGCGTTCCGCTCGACCCGATGCTGATCGACGCAGCCCTGCAGACGCTGACCGCGCTGCTGCCGCCCAGCGACGTCCCGTTCCTGCCGGCGCGCATCGGCCGGGTCGTGCCCTGGTCCGATCATCCCACCGACGGCGTGGCCCCCTCACCCCATCCCTCTCCCGCGAGGGGAGAGGGGGCAGAACCTCTGCGCGTCCGCGCCAGGCTCATGGATGCCACGCCAGCCGACGCCACGCCAGCCGCGGCCACCGGCGATGCGGCGCTGTGCCTCGCGGACGGCACCCCCATCCTGGCGCTCGAGGCCGTCACCCTGCTTCCGGCCCCCGCCGCGCCAGGCGCCTGGACGCATGACGTCGTCTGGCGTCCCGCCGCCGATCCCGCCACCCCCCTTTCCGGCCGCTGGCACGCGATCGGCCCTGGCGCCGCCGCACTCGGCTGTGCCAGCCACGACGAGACCGGCACCGCGCCGCTCCCCACCGCGCTGGACGGCATCGTCGACCTCCGCCCGTTGCAGCCCGCACCCCTGGCCGCGGCGATCGAGGCCACCGCCGCCCTGGTCTGCGCCGCCGCGGCGTGCCGGCCGCCGCCACGCCTCGTCCTGGTCAGCCGCGGCGCCAGCACCGCGCCGCCCGTGCTGCCGGGTCCCGTCCCGGCCGCCGCCGCGCTGATGGGCCTGCAGCCGGTGATCGACGCCGAACATCCCGGCCTGCGCTGCCGCTGGGTCGATCTCGACCCGGACGACCCGTCGCTTTGCCCCGATCTCGGCGGCCCCGCCGGCCGCTACGCACTCCGCCAGGGGCGCTGGCTGACCTCCGAACGCGTCAAGGCGCCGCCGCCACCCGCCGGTCCGGTCCGCCTCGCGCCGGGGCCGGAACGCAGCTTCGCCGATCTCCGCCTGCTGCCCGACCCCGACCGAGCGCCTGGGGCGGGCGAAGTCCGGATCGCCGTCAGCGCAGCCGGGCTGAACTTCAAGGACGTGCTCACGGTGCTCGGCCGCCTGCCCGACGCGCCGCTCGGGCTCGAATGCGCCGGCACCGTCGTGGCGGTCGGGCCGGACGTGACCGGTTTCGCGCCCGGCGACCCGGTGCTGGGCTTCGGCCCCGGGGCGCTCGCCACCGCGGTGAACCTGCCCGCCACGCGCGTGCTGCGCCGCCCGGCCTGGCTCGACGCCGATACCGCCGCCACCCTGCCGGTCGCCCTGCTCACCGCCTGGTACGGGCTGCACGAACTGGCCCAGCTCCGGACCGGGATGCGCGTGCTGGTGCATGCGGGGGCAGGTGGCGTCGGCAGCATGGCGATCCAGCTCGCCCGCGCCGCCGGCGCCCGCGTGTTCGCGACCGTGAGCGCCGGGAAGGAGCACGCGGCCCGCGCCGCCGGGGCGGAGGCGGTGGGCGACTCCCGCTCCCCCGCCTTCGCGGCGGCCGCGCGGGCCTGGGCCGGGCCCGACGGCATCGACGTCGTGCTGAACGCGCTGGGCCCCGAGATCGCCGTGGCCTCCGCCGCGCTGCTGGCGCCCGCCGGCGTGTTCCTCGAGATCGGCAACGCGCGGCGTCCCGAGGGCGTCGCACGCTGGATCGCGTACGACCTCGACCGGCCGATGGCCGCCGATCCCGGCTGGTTCGCCGATCGCATGACCCGGCTGCTCGCGCTGCTGCAGGACGGCCGGCTGCGACCGCCGCGGCGCAGCGTGTTCCCGCTGGCGCTCGCCGGCGAGGCGCTGCAGGCCCTGGCGCAGGGTCGCACCATCGGCAAGCTGGTCCTGCGCGTGCCGACCCCGCCGGCGCCCGCCGGCACCTGGCTGGTCACCGGCGGCACCGGTGCCGTCGGGCGCGCGATCGCGCAGGCGCTGCGCGCCGCCGGGATCCCCCGCGTGGTGGTCGCCGCCCGCACCCCCACACCGGTCGCCGGATGCGAGACGGTGGCCTGCGACGTGACGGCGCCGACGGCACTCGCGGCGCTGCTGGGGTCGCTGCCCGACCTGTCCGGGGTGGTGCATGCGGCGGGCGTGGTGCGGGACGGGATGCTGGAGGCGCTGAATCCGGCCGATCTCGCCGGCGTGCTCGCCCCCAAGGCCGGCGCCGCGGCGCTGCTGGACCGGCTCATGCGGGACCATCCGCACGCGCCGCTCGTGCTGGTCTCCTCCAGCGCCGGGACGCTGGGCGGGGCCGGGCAGGGGGCCTATGCCGCGGCCAATGCCTGGCTGGACCGGCTGGCCGCTGCCCGCCGCGCCGAGGGGCTGCCGGCAGTGGCGATCGGATCGGGTCCCTGGGCGGGCGGGATGTTCGCGCGGCTCGACCCGGCGCAGCAGGCGCGCCTCGCCCGCGACGGCCTGCGCCCGATGGCCCCCGCCCGCGCCGCCGCCGCCATGCTGCAGGCGCTGGCCGACGGCGTACCGCACCGGCTGGTGATGGACTATGTCCCGCCGCAACCGGCGCCGCCGCTGGCCGACGGATCGGTGCGGGCGAGCCTGCTGGCCGCGCCGCCGGCGGAGCGCCTGCCCCGGATGCAGCAGGCGCTGGCGGAGCGGCTGGTCGCGCTGCTGGGCTTCCCCGCCGGCACCCGGATCGCGCCCGATCGCGCCTTGCGCGACCTCGGCCTCGACTCGCTGCTCTCGGTCAGCCTGCGCAACGAGCTCGCCGCGAGCTTCGGCCTCGACCTGCCGGCGACGCTCGCCTTCGACCACCCGACGCTCGCCGCGCTCGCCGCCCATCTGCTCTCGCTGCTGGCCGACCCGGAGCCGGCGCTCGACACGCTCGACGCGGCGGCGCTCGCCGACCTGCTGGCCGCCGAACTCGGGTCGCCCGGATGAGCGGTGCCACCGACCCGCGCGAGGTGTTGCGCCGCGCGCTGCTGGAAATCCGCAGCCTGAAGGAGCGGCTGGCCGCGGCCGAACGCGCCGCCGCGCAGGCGCCCGCCGCGGCGGAGCCGGTCGCGGTGATCGGCATCGGCTGCCGCTTCGCCGGCGGCATCGACGGGCCGTCCGCGTTCTGGCAGGCGCTGGTCGAGGGGCGCGACGGCGTCGGCCCGCGGCCCGCGACGCGCTGGGCCGCGACGGACGGGGCCGCCCCGCGGGCGGGGGCCTTCCTCGCCGACGTGGAAGGGTTCGACGCGCTCTGCTTCGGCATCGCCCCGCGCGAGGCGGCCGCGATGGACCCGCAGCACCGGCTGCTGCTGGAGGTGACGTGGGAGGCGCTGGCCCACGCGGCGCTCGACCCCGCCGCGCTGGCGGGCAGCCGCACCGGCGTGTTCGCCGGCCTCGCGACGCAGGACTTCGCCCGTCGCGTGCCGGAGGCTGCGATCGACCGGCATTTCGGCGTCGGCACCTCGCCGGCGGTCGCGTCTGGGCGCATCGCCTACCTGCTCGACCTGCGGGGGCCGACCCTGACGCTGGATACGGCGTGCTCGTCGTCGCTGGTGGCGGTGCACTACGCGATGCGGGCGCTGCGAGACGGGGAGTGCGACCTGGCGCTGGCCGGCGGGGTCAGCCTGATGCTGTCGCCCGCCTTGTCCGAAAGTTTCGCCAGCGCCGGCATGCTGGCGCCCGATGGTCGCTGCAAGAGCTTCGACGCCGCCGCCGACGGCTATGGGCGCGGCGAGGGCGCGGGCGTCGTGGTGCTGAAGCGGCTGTCCGAGGCGCTGCGCGACGGCGATCCCGTGCACGCCGTCCTGCGCGGCAGCGCGGTCAACCAGGACGGGCGCAGCGCCGGCCTCACCGCGCCCAATGGTCCGGCGCAGACCGCGCTGATCCGCCGCGCGCTGGAGAGCGCCGGTCTCGGCCCCGCCGATATCGACTATGTCGAGGCGCACGGCACCGGCACGCCGCTGGGCGACCCGATCGAATGGCACGCGCTCGCCGCCGCCTTCGCCGGTCGGGACCGTCCCCTCTGGATCGGCGCCGTGAAGACCCAGCTCGGGCACACCGAGGCCGCGGCCGGCATTGCCGGGCTGATCAAGGCGGTGCTGGCGGTGCGGCACGGGACGCTGCCGCCCAACCTGCACTTCACCCGCCGCAATCCCGCGATCAGCGCGGGCGCCGTGCCGCTGGAGGTGCCGGTCGGCCCGCAAGGCGCGATCCGGCGGGCGGGCGTCAGCGCGTTCGGCTTCTCGGGCACCAATGCGCATGTGGTGCTGGAGGCGCCGCCGGTCCGGGAGGCGCCGCCGCGTGCCGTCCGGCCGCCGCCGGTGTTCGCGCGCACGCGGTTCCCGCTGCCGGGGACGCCGGCAGCCGAGCGGCTGCTGGCGCCGGATGATCCGTTGCTGGCGGGCACCGACGGGCTCGCGCATCTCGGCGTGCTGCTGTCCCTGCTGGGCGACGCGCCGGACCTTGCCGAGGTCAGCTTCCCGGCGCCGCTCGCGGTCGCCGTGCCGCGCGCGGTGCGGGTGCAGCGGGACGGGGACCGGATCGCGCTGCAGAGCCGCCCCGCCGCCGGGGGCGATTGGGTGACGCATCTGGCCGGCATCACGGTGTCCGAGGCTACGCACGGTCCCACGCCGACCGGACCGCGCGACGACCCGGGGTCCGGCAGCCGCACGCCATCCGTGCTCCTGGCGCGTGACGGCGGGGCAGCAGGGGCTGGGGAGCAGCCTCTGGAGCCGGTCACCCTGACGGTTGCCGGCCTGTATGCCCGCATTGCCGCGTGCGGGTTCCGCTACGGGCCGGAGGCGCGCTGCCTCGATCGGCTTCAACTCGGCGCGGACTCTGCCGAGGCGACGCTCACCGCCGCGACGCTCACCACCGCGGCGCTCACCACCGCCGCGCTCTCACCGGGGGCGATCGAGGCCGCCGCCCAGCTCGCCTATGCGATGCTGCCGGAGGGCGCCCCGCCCGTGATGCTCGCTGCTGCCACGGCGATCCACCGCGGGAGGGGCACGGCCGGAGGGGGCGTCGGCGCCGGTGTTCCGATCGGTGTCACCACCCCTTCCGCCACGAGTTCGAGCACCGTTTCCGCGTTGCCCGCCACGGCCTGGTTCCGCCGCACCGAGCGGCTGCCGGATGGCGGGATGCGGGCGGCGTTCGGGCTGCGGGACGCCGCAGGGCGCGCGGTGCTGACCGTCACCGGGGCGCGGTTCGCGCCGCTGCCGGACCTCTCGCGGGCCTGGACGCGGGCGGTGGCGTGGCGGTGGGTCGACCCCGCACCCGGCCGCGTCGCCGATGCATGCGCCTGGCACGCCCCGGACGGACCGCCCGAGGCCACCTGCGCGGCGCTGCTCGCGCGCCTCGCCGAACCGATCGCGGGCCCGCGCCGCATCGTCACACGTGGCGGGCAGCACACGGGTGGGGAGGGCGCGCCGCCCACCCTCGGCCACGCCGCGTTGTGGGGGATGGCGCAGGCGGTGTTTGCCGAACGGCCCGATCTGCGCTGCCGGCTGATCGACCTCGACCCCGATCTGCCGCCGGAGGCGCAGGCCGGCGCGCTCGCCGCCGAACTGGCGCGTGACGACGAGCCGGCAATTGCGCTCCGCGCCGGCCGACGTCTCGCGCGCCGCCTGGTGGCGCCGGCCCGGCCCGCCGCCGCGGCCGAGGCCGCCGTGATCCAGGCGCCGGCCGTGCTGAGATGGGAGCGCCGGTCCCCCGAAGCGCCCGGTCCTGGCCAGGTCCGCATCGCCGTGGTCGCGGCCGGCCTGACATTCCGCGACCGGCTGCTGTTCAATGGCCTCGCCCCGGCTGGCGCAACGATCGGCGCCGATTGCGCGGGGGTGGTGGAGGCGGTCGGCCCCGGCGTGACCGGGATTGCGCCGGGCGACCGCGTGGTGGCGCTGGCGCCGATGCCGATCGCCGATACGGTGCTGGCCGAGGCCGACCTGGTGGCGCCGGCCCCCTGTGCCGATCTCGTGGCGGCGGCCAGCATGCCGGTGCCCTACCTCACGGCGCTGGCCGCCCTGCCGCCAATCGGCCCGCACGACGTCGTGCTGGTGCACCAGGCGGCGAGCGCCACCGGCCTCGCCGCGCTCGCCGTCGCCCGCCGCGCCGGGGCGCAGGTGATCGCCACCGCGGCGCCGCACCGCCATGCCTGGCTGCGCGCGCATGGGGTGGACCGGCTGCTGGACAGCCGCGCGCCCGCCACCTGGGCGGCGGTGCTGGCGGACGCGACCGTCGCGTTCGGTGCCTTCGACGCGGCGGCGCTTGCGGTCCTGGAAGCCGCCCCGGCCATGACCGTGGTCAATCTCGACAAGCGGGCGGCGAGGCATTTCGACCTCGACGACGTGCCGGTCGCCCGCCGCGGCACGCTGCTACGCGGGCTGACGGCGTGGCCGCCGCTGCCCCGCCACCTGGTGCCGCGGGAGGCACTGGCGGACATGTTGGCCCTGCCCGGACCGATCGCCGGCCGCGCCGTCGTGCTGCTCCGCCCGCCCCCGGCCGCCCGCATCGAGCTCGGCCGGACCTGGCTCGTCACCGGCGCCGCGGGCGCGCTGGGGCGGCTGGTCGCGGACTGGCTCGCGGCACGCGGGGCGCGCCTATGCCTGGTGGACCGGGTGCCGGTCGCCGCCGCTCCGCCGCATCAGGCGGTGCAGGCGGATGCCGGGGACGAGGCCGCGATGGCGGCGCTGCTGGAGCGGCTACCCGACCTGGCCGGCATCGTGCACTGCGCCGCGCAGGTCGACGACGACCGGCTCGACCGGCAGACGCCGGAGCGGCTGGCCGCCGTGCTGCGCGCCAAGGTGGACGGCGCCCGCGTGCTCGACCGGCTGACCCGGACGCGGCCGCTCGCGCATTTCGTGCTGTTCGGGTCGCTGGTCGGGCTGATGCCCTCGGCGCGGCAGGCGGGGTATGCGGCGGCGAACGCGGTGCTGGACCAGATCGCGCAGCAGCGGCGGCAGCGGGGCCTGCCGGCGCTGAGCCTGGACTGGGGGCCGTGGCAGGCCGGCATCGGGCGCGCGATGGGCGTGCGGGCGGCCGAGACGTGGCGCGCCTTCGGCGTCACGCCCCTGCTGCCGGCGGCGGTCCTGCGCGCCCTGTCCACGCTGCTGGCCGCCCCGGAGGCGCAGCTTGCCGTGGCCGATCTCGACTGGGACAGGCAGGCGCCGGAGACGCCGCGCGACCTGCACCTCGTCGCCTCGGCCGAGGGCCGTGGGGATGACGCGTCGGCCGGCGCAATCGGGGGCGCTGCGTCGGCCAACGGCGGTGGGGGCGCTGCGTCGGCCGACGACCGCACGGGCGCTGCATCGGCTGATGCAGGCGGGCGCGCGGCGCCGCACGGCGCCGGCGTGGACGCTTCGCCGCCCAGCGTCGAGGCGCTGCAGGCGGAACTCGCGCCGTTGTTGGGGGTGGCGGATCCGGCGGCGCTCGACCCGGACACGCCGCTGCTGTCCTTTGGGCTCGACTCGCTCTCCGCGCTCGACTTCGCCCGCGCGCTGAGCCGCCGGTTCGGTCGGCCGGTCGCGCCGGATTTCGTCTACAACCACCCGACGCTCGCCCAGGCGGCGAGCGCGCTCGCGGCGCAAGCCCACGCGGTTCGGCGCGGGCCGGCGCGCACGGCGGGCTTCCGGCTGCTGGCCCCCCGCTGGAGCCCCGATCCCCTGGCCGCCAATCCCGTGGCTGCCGGGAACGCGACCGGGGCGGTGGCTGCGCCTCGGGGCGACGCGGCAGTGGCGTCTGCGCCCAAGGCGATCGGCTGGACCGTGGTGGGGGAGGGGCCGCTGGCGCAGCGTCTGCGTGCCGACGCGCCGACGGACGCGGCGAAGCTGCTCGATCTTACCGCGCTCACCGACCCGGACCCGTTTCCGGCCCTGGTCGAGCGCCTGCGCCCGCTGCTCGGGCGACCGGCGCGCATCGTGCTGGTCGGGGGCGGACCGATGGCGGATGCGCTCGCCGGGTTCGCCACCGGCGCCGCCGCGGAGCAGCCGGGATGGCAGGTGCGCGCGATCGCGCTGGAGGACGCGGGTTCCGCGGCGACGGCAGGCGGAGTGGGGGCGGGCAACCCGGCGGCCGTGGACACGGACCGGCTCGCGGCGGGGTTGGGCGGGCTCCTCGGCGACGAAGCCTGGGTGGCCGGAGGGCGGTTCCGGCTGTCCGCCGCCGGACCCGCGGTCGGGCATCTGCGCCCGATCCGCGTGGCGGAGACCTGGCGGCCCGCCTCGAGCGGCACCTACCTGGTCACCGGCGGCACCGGCGGGATCGGTGCCCGCGTGGCGCGGCACCTACTCGCCCGCGGCGCGGAGGAGGTGGTGCTGGCGGCGCGCCGTCCGGTGCTGCCGGCGATTCTGGCCGACCAGGCCGGCCGCGTGCGGCTGGTCGCGGCCGATCTCGCGGCGCCGGACGGGGCGGCGCGGCTGCTGGACGGGCTGCCCAGGCTGCGCGGCGTGTTCCACGCGGCGGGCGTGACCGCGGACGGGACCCTTGCCGCCGGTTGGGAGCGGATTGGTCGCGCCTTCCCGGCCAAGGCCGCCGCCGCCGCCGCGCTCGACCGGCTGACGCGCGCCCGTACGCTCGATGCCTTCGTGCTGTTCGGCTCCTCCACCGCCTGGTTCGGGCTGCCGGGGACGGCCGGCTACGCCGCGGCGAATGGCGCGCTCGAGGGCATCGCGCGGGTTCGGCACGAAGCCGGCCTGCCCGCGCTGTCGGTCGCCTGGGGCGCGTGGCAAGGAATCGGCATGGCGAGCGACCCCGCTCTGTGGCAGGACGGGCGGGTCCCGTCCTTGCCGAACGACATTGCGTTGGCGGCGCTCGACGCGGCCCTCGCCGCGGGCGAGCCGGTGCTGGTGGCGACCGATCCGGATTGGCCGGTCGGAGCGGGTGAAGAAACGATCGCGGCCAAGGCCGTGGGGGGATGGGCGTGACGCAACGGGACCCGATCGCCATCGTCGGCCTGGGCTGCCGCTTCGCGGGCGGCGCGACGGATCCGGCATCGTTCTGGCGCCTGCTCGCGAGCGGCCAGGACGCGGTGGCGCCGATCCCTGCGGCGCGGTGGGATCACGCGCGCTGGCACAGCGACGACCCGTCCGCGCCGAGCCGCACTGCGCAGGACGCGGGGGGGTTTCTGCCGGAGATCGACAGGTTCGACGCGGCTTTCTTCGGCATCGCGCCGCGCGAAGCGGTGCAGATGGACCCGCAGCAGCGCCTGGTTCTGGAAGTCGCGTGGGAGGCGCTGGAGAACGCCGCGATCGTGCCGGCCACGCTGCAGGGGCGACCGGTCGGCGTGTATCTCGGTCTCTACAACGACAATTACGGCATGATCGGGCGTGGCGCGCCGGATCCGTCGGTGATCGACGGATGGTCCGCCTCGGGCACCCATACCAGCGTGGCGCCGGGACGGATCGCCTTCCACCTGGGCCTGACCGGGCCGGCGATCGCGCTGGACACCGCCTGCTCGTCCTCGCTGACCGCGGTGCATCTCGCGGTGCAGGCGCTGCGGGCGGGCGAGTGCACGATGGCGCTGGCCGGCGGCGTGCACCTGATCCTCTCGCCGGTCGGCCTGGTCGCGAGTTCCCGCCTGGGCGCGGCCTCCCGCAGCGGCCGCTGCCGCGCCTTCGACGCGGGCGCGGATGGTTTCGTGCATGGCGAGGGCTGTGGCGTTCTGGTGCTGAAGCGTCTGTCGGAGGCGCAGGCTTCGGGGGATCGGGTGCTGGCGGTGATCCGCGGCAGCGCGGTGAACCAGGACGGGCGGAGTGCCGGGCTGACGGCGCCGAACGGTCCGGCGCAGGAGGCGGTGATCCGCGCGGCTTTGTCGGACAGTGGGTTGGCGCCCGATTCG
>JAFKLG010000038.1 GCA_017304945.1 Rhodospirillales bacterium | reverse complement strand
GTTCCTGACGCTGGTCGGACTGACCTCCCTGCTGATGGGCGGCACCGGCGTCGCCAACGGCGTGCGCGCCTGGCTGGATGCGCGCACCCGCTCCATCGCGACCTTGCGCTGCCTCGGGGCCCCGGCGCGGCTGATCTTCGCGGTGTGCCTGATCCAGGTGCTGGTGCTCGCCGCCGCCGGGATCGCGCTGGGCCTCGTCGTGGGGGCTGCCCTGCCGATCGCCGCCGGCGCCCTGTTGAAGGACGTGCTGCCGGTGCCCCCGGTGCCGGGCCTGTATCCGGGCCCGCTGCTCGCGGCGGCCGTCTACGGCCTGCTCACCGCGCTCGCCTTCGCGCTCTGGCCGCTCGGTCGTGCCGCGCGCATCCCGGGGGCGGCGCTGTTCCGGGATGCGCTGGTGCCGAACCGCACGCGGCCGTCCGGCACGCTGGTGGGCGCCATCATCGCGGCCGGGCTGGCGCTGGTCGGACTGACCGTGGCGACCTCCGCCAACCGGGTGTTCGCACTTTATTTCTGTACCGCCGCGCTGCTGACGCTCGCGCTGTTCCGCCTGGGCGCCAGCGTGCTGATGGCGGCCGCCCGTCGCATGCCCCGGCTGCCGGCGCCCTGGGCCCGGCTGGGGCTGGCGAACCTGCATCGGCCGGGCAGCCTGACGCCGATGTTGATGCTGTCGGTCGGACTGGGGCTGTCCACCCTGGCGGCGGTGGCGCTGATCCAGGGCAACATGCGGCACGAGATCGCCGCGCAGATGCCCGCCAACGCGCCCAGCTTCTTCTTCGTGGACATCCAGAGCGACCAGGTCGCCCGGTTCGAGTCCCTGGTCCGTGCCCAGCCGGGGGCCGGGGACCTGCACGCGGTGCCCTCACTCCGCGCGCGGGTCGTCTCGGTGAACGGGGTGCCGGCGGAGCAGGTGAAGGCGACGCCCGAAACGGCCTGGGCGCTGCGGGGCGACCGCGGCCTGACCTATGCCGCGACGCCGCCGGAGGGCAGCCGCGTGGTCGCGGGCACCTGGTGGCCGGCGGATTACGATGGCCCGCCGCTGGTGTCGTTCGATGCGGGGCTCGCCAAGGGCTGGGGCATCGGGGTGGGTGACACGATCCGGGTGAACGTGCTGGGGCGCGACATCGACCTGAAGATCGCCAATCTGCGGCAGATCGCGTGGCAGAGCCTGGGGATCAACTTCGCCATGGTGGCGAGCCCCGGGCTGCTCGCCCGCGCCCCGCATACCTTCATCGCGACGGTGCGGCTGCCGGAGGCGGGGCAGGGCACGCTGCTGCGGCAGGTGACGGACGCGCTGCCCAACGTGACCGGGATCCGGGTGGCGGACGTGCTGTCGGCGATCGCCGGGCTGCTGGACCAGGTGGCGGCGGCGCTGACGGCCACCGGCCTGCTGACCCTGGCGGCCGGGTCGCTGGTGCTGGTGGGCGCCGTGGCGGCCGGGCAGCGGCGACGGACCCAGGATGCGGTGGTGCTGAAGACGATCGGCGCCACCCGCGCGCAGATTCGCGCGGCCTGGCTGGTGGAGTTCGGGGTGCTGGGGTTGTCGGCCGGGGTGATGGCCGGGGCGGTCGGGGTGGCGGCGAGCTGGGGCGTCGCGAATTACATTTTGCACACAAGCTGGGTTTTCCTGCCCGGTTCGCTTATTGTAACCCTTGTGGGTGCGCTCGCATTGATGCTGATTTTCGGGTATGTCGGAACGGCATCTGCGCTGCGGACCAAACCGGCGCCGCTGTTGCGCAACGAGTGAGACTCCGATCGAGAGCCCAACCCGACCTGCAGCGCCGTCCCATCAACTTGAACCGCCCCGGTCGATCTCCAAAATGAGAGGGCGACGCGGGCATAGTGCCCGAGAGGAACAGGGAAAATGGCTTTCAGTCCCGACACCCGAACGTATCCGCGCGCTTCTGCCGCCACCACTGCCGCCGTCATGGACGCCGGCCTGCGGGCCTACATGCTGCGCGTTTACAACTGGATGGCGTCTGGCCTGCTGGTGACCGGCGCGGTCGCCTATGCGATCGCGCATACCAGCCTGATCAACGCCTTCTACCCGACGGTGCAGACGCCGTATGGCCTGGCGCACACCGCCTCACCGTTGGCGATGATCGCGATGTTCGCGCCGCTCGCCTTCGTGCTGGTGTTGAGCCTGGGCGTGAACAAGCTCTCGACCACGGCGGCACAGGCCCTGTTCTGGGCGTTCTGTGCGACGATGGGCGCGAGCCTGACCAACATCTTCCTGATCTACACGAGCGAGTCGATCGTTCGGGTGTTCTTCATCACCGCCGGCACCTTCGCCGCGATGAGCCTGTGGGGATACACCACGAAGACCGACCTGAGCCGCTTCGGCAGCTTCCTGATGATGGGCCTGATCGGCATCGTCATCGCCGGCCTGGTGAACATCTTCCTGGCCAGCAGCGCGCTGCAGTTCGCGATCAGCATCATCGGCGTGGTGGTCTTCACCGGCCTGACCGCCTATGACACGCAGCGGATCAAGGCGGACTACGTGCAGTACGCCTATGCCGGCGGCCCGGAGATGGCGGCGAAGCGCAGCGTCTACGACGCGCTGAGCCTCTACCTCAACTTCATCAACCTGTTCATGATGCTGCTGCAGCTCCTGGGCAACCGCAACAGCAACTGACGGACCTGACCAGCGCGAGCCGATCGCCCCGGGGTGCCCCAAGCCCCCGGGGTTTTCTTTTGCCGTGAGCCGCCGGCGTCGCGACTTCCAGGAGTCGCCGGCGTCGCGAGCGGCCGAGGCCCCGATCCGCCAGGCGGCGTCAGCCGGCCGCCAGTTCGGTGAGCAGCGTGGCCAGGCTGCCGCGCGCCGCCTCGATCTGCGCCCAGGGCACCTTGCCCAGCGGATAATGGCCGGCGATCACCACCGTCAGCACCGCGTTCAGCCGGCCCAGCCGCTCGAGTTCGCCCGCGCCATCGCGGTGTCGCGCGATCAGCGCGTCGCGCAGGTGGGACAGGGCGGCGATCGCGGCGGAGAAGTCCGGCCCGTCCTTCACCGGCCGGTCCCGGAGCAACTGGTCGACCGCGCGCAGGGCCGCCTCACCCCGATCCGCGAGGTCACTGCCCACGCGCCGCCCCTCCCGTTCGGGGAAGCCGTCCCTTGCGCAGCGCGCAGGTGAACGCCTTGGTGGAATGGATGGAGGTGTTCGCGTCGCCGTACATGCTCAGCAGCGCGTTGGCGATGTCCCCGTTCGCGTAGCCGCCCCAGCCGAACACCCAGGGCATGCCGATCTGGTAGACACGCCGGCCGCCGATCTCGAACGGCACCAGCCGTTCGGTGACCATCGCCCGCACCTCGACCTCGCCCCGCTTGGTGGACAGCACCACCCAGTCGCGCGACCGCACGCTGAGTTCGGCCGCGAGTTCGGGCGGGATCTCCACGAACGCCTCGGGCTGCAGCTCCGCCGTGTGCGGCATGACCCGGGTGGCGATGCCGCCGCAATGCAGTTCGGTCAGCCGGAACGTGGTCAGCACGTGCGGGAAGGCCGGGTCGGCGGCGTCGTGATACTCGTTGCCGGGCTGGCGCCACAGCTTGGTGGCCGGGTTGAACTGCTGCTTGTAGAGCGGGTTGTGCACCGGACTTTCGACCGGCTCGTAATGCGCGGGCAGCGGCCCGTCCTTCAGCCCGGTGGGCACGAACAGCAGGCTGCGGCCGCCGGGGATCATGATGAACGGATCGGCGCCGCCCAGCGCCTCCATCCCGCGCGGGTGCTTGCTCCAGTCGGGGCGGTAGCCGGGCGGCTTCGTCGCCTCGAAATCCGGCACGTCGTTGCCGGTCCATTCCTGCGCCGCCGCGTCCCACCAGATCAGCCGCTTGCGGTCGGACCATGGCTTTCCCTCGGGGTCGGCCGAGGCGCGGTTGTACATCTCCCGGCGGTTGGCGGGCCAGGCGAAGGCCCAGCCGTGATGTCCGCCACTGCCATCCGGCCCGTCCGGGATGCGGGAGCGCGCCTGGTTGTGCGTCGCCTCGGGGAACACGCCTGAATAGAGCCAGCCGCCGCACGCGGTGGTGCCGTCATCCTTCAGCGCCTGGAACGAGGCGACCTGCTTGCGGTCCGCGACGGTGTAGCCGTTGATCTCCTTCAGCACCGTGGCGATGTCGATCTCGCCCTGGTCGTCCACCTCCGGATAGTCCCAGGTGAGGGCCTGCAGCGCGGCCTCGCGCGGGCTGGTGCTGCCGGCGTAGAGGCGCTTCAGCCGCTTGGCGAGATGGTGGATGAACCAGGCGTCCGACCGGGAGTCACCTGGCGCGTCGCAGACCTTGTCGTGCCACTGGACCAGCCGGCTGGTGTTGGTGACGGTGCCCGCCTTCTCCGGCCCGATCGAGGAGGGCAGGAAGAAGATCTCCGTCTCGATGTCCTCGGGTCGCAATTCGCCGCGCTGCACCAGCCGGCCCTTCTGCCAGAACTCCGCCGTCTCGGTCATGGCGAAGTCGCGCACCACCATCCATTCGAGCTTGGACAGCGCGCGCTCGACCAGGTCGGAGTTGACGTTGCCGACCACCGGGTTCTGCCCCAGCACGAACAGGCCCTTCACCGCGCCGTGGTCCATCAGCAGCGACATCGGCTGCTGGGAGTGGTCGCCGGTGATCTTCGGCAGCAGGTCGAAGCCGAAATCATTGCCTTGCTGCGCGTGCTCGCCGTACCAGGCCTTCAGCAGCGAGACGATGTATTTCGGGAAGTTGTGCCACCAGCCGCTCTCGGGCGTCTCCTTCTGCAGGAACGACCTGAAGTCGGTATGGCCCTGCAGCGCGTTGGGCTGCGCGAGGTAGGTCGGCAGCATGTTGTAGAGCGTCGGGATATCGGTGCTGCCCTGGATGCTGGTATGGCCGCGCAGCGCCAGGATGCCGCCGCCCGGCCGCCCGATATTGCCCAGCAGCGCCTGGATGATGCAGGCGGCTCGGATGATCTGCACGCCGGTGGAGTGGTGTGTCC
>JAFKLG010000106.1 GCA_017304945.1 Rhodospirillales bacterium | reverse complement strand
TTGCCCATCATCACGGACCCCGCCCCCGGATTGCCCATCATCCCAGGCCCGGAGGGCTGGGCCTGTGCCGTTGCGACGATCGCGCCGAAGCACCCGGCGAGCAGCATCCGTCGACCGATGCGGTCCATGTGTTCCTCCTCCATGAAAACCGCTTCGATCGAACTCCCGATCGCGCCGCGCCGCCTTGATCCAGCGCAATCCGCTCGCGCCGGCCCGGTCACGAAGCGCCCGACCGGCTTGCGCTCACGGTCCGCCTTTGCGACCCTTCTCCGTCAAAGGGCCAGGAGGATCCGATGAACGACTCCGTCATCGTCAGCGACTCGGTGAAGCGGTTCAAATGGATCGGCACGCGGCCGATCCGGCCGGACGGCGTTCCCAAAGTGACCGGCCGTGCGCTGTACGGAGCCGACCTCAAGCTGCCGGGCATGATCTACGGCAAGGTTCTCCGCTCCCCGCACGCGCATGCCCGCATCCTGAAGATCGACACCTCCAAGGCCGAGGCGCTCAAGGGCGTGAAGGCGGTGGTCACCGCGCAGGATCTGCCGGAGCAGAAGTTCGAGTATATCGGCCCCGAACGGGTGGCGGTGAACTTCTGGCACGTGACCCGCAACATTCTCGCCCGCGAGAAGGCGCTGTATGAGGGCCACGCGATCGCCGCGGTGGCCGCGGTCAGCGCCAGCATCGCCGAAGAGGCGGCCGCGCTGATCGAGGTCGAGTACGAGGTGCTGCCGCACGTCATCGACGTGGACGAGGCGATGGCCCCCGACGCGCCGCTGCTGTTCGAGGACATGGTCCCGCGCGGCATGGACGGCGCCAAGCCGTCCAACATCGCCAAGCGGCTCGAGTTCAAGATGGGCGACATCGACGCGGGCTTCGCCCAGGCCGACGTCGTGATCGAGAAGGAGTTCAAGACCGCCGCCGTCCACCAGGCCTATATCGAGCCGCACGCCTGCGTCGCGAAGATGGAGGCGGACGGGCAGGGCGAGATCTGGTCCTCGAGCCAGGGCCACTTCCAGATGCGCGCGCTCACCGCGCAGATCCTGGGCGCGAAGATCGGCGACCTGCGCGTCACCCCGGCCGAGATCGGCGGCGGCTTCGGCGGCAAGACCGTCACCTACCTGGAGCCGGTGGCCGCGCTGCTGTCGCGCAAGGCCGGCCTGCCGGTGCGGCTGCAGATGACGCGCGAGGAAGTGTTCAAGGCCTCCGGTCCGACCTCCGGCTCCTCCATGTGGGCCAAGGTCGGCGTCACCAAGGACGGCAAGATCGTCGCCGGCGACGTCATCCTCAAGTTCCAGGCCGGCGCCTTCCCGGGCTCCCCGGTGATGAACGCCTGCCTCTGCGCCTTCTCGCCCTACGACATCCCGAACGCGCGTGCGGTCGGCTACGACGTGGTGTCGAACCGGCCCAAGGCCGCGGCCTACCGCGCCCCCGGCTCGCCGATCGGGCACTTCGCGGTCGAGAGCGTGATCGACATGTGCGCCAAGGCGATCGGCATGGATCCGCTCGACCTGCGCATCAAGAACGTCGCCGGCATCGGCACCCCCACCATCGCCGGCCCGAAGCACGCCCATGCCGGTTTCCGCGAGACGCTGGAGGCCCTGCGCAACCATCCCGGCTACACCGCGAAGCTCGGCCCCAACCAGGGCCGCGGCGTCGCCTGCGGCTACTGGTTCAACGGCGGCGGCGAGTCCTCGGCCACGTTCCAGCTCAATGCCGACGGCACCGTGCTGGTGGCGACCGGCAGCCCCGATATCGGCGGCTCGCGCGCTTCGATGGCGCTGATGGCGGCCGAGACGCTGGGCGTCGACTATGACCAGGTCCGCGCCATCGTCGCCGACACGGGATCGGTCGGCTACACGCACGTGACCGGCGGCTCCCGCGTCACCTTCGCGACCGGCGCCGCGGTGGTGACCGCGACCCGCAGCGCGATCAAGGAACTGTGCAAGCGCGCCGCGATGATCTGGGACGTCGATCCCGAGGGCGTGGTGTGGGAAGACGGGCATGCCAAGCCCGCCGGCTCCAACGTGGGCGACTTCAAGCCGCTCTCGGTGAAGGAACTGGCGGCGAAGGCGGCGGCGACGGGCGGGCCGATCACCACCTCCGCCGGCGTCAACGCGGGCGCCCAGGCACCGGGCTTCTCCGCGCAGTTCTGCGATCTCGAGGTCGATCCGGAAACCGGCCATGTGACGATCCTGCGTTACGTGGTCGCGCAGGACGTGGGCAAGGCGATCCACCCCTCCTACGTCGAGGGCCAGATGCAGGGCGGCGTCGTGCAGGGCATCGGCTGGGCGCTGAACGAGGAGTACATCTACAACAGCAAGGGCCTGCTGGATAACGCGGGCTTCCTCGACTACCGCTGCCCCGTCGCCTCCGACGTGCCGATGATCGACACCATCCTGGTGGAGGTGCCGAACCCGGCGCATCCCTACGGCGTGAAGGGCGTGGGCGAGGCGAATATCTGCCCGCCGATGGCCGCGATCGCCTGCGCGATCGAGCAGGCCACCGGCAAGCGGATGACCGAACTGCCGATGTCCCCGCCGCGCGTGCTGGCCGCCTTGTCGGAAGGCTGATCGCGTGTCGGACGCGCCCGCGCGGGTCGTCTTCACCGCCGGCTTCAGCGACCGCTACACCCAGGGTGTGCGGGAGTTCGAGGTCACGGCGAAGAACCTGCGCGGCGTGCTCCGGGCGATGGATGAGATGTTCCCGGGGCTGGCGACCCATCTCGAGGAGGAGACGACGGTCGCCATCAATGGGGAGTTGCACGAGACCGGCTACTTCCAGTCGGTGCCTCCGGGGGCTGAGGTGTTCTTCATTCCGAAGATCGAGGGGGGCTAGGAGGGGGGCTTCGGACTGGGAGGCGTGCGGGAGGCGAGGTGCCTCGCCTGCGGTTGGTCGAGGTTGAAGGAGACGCGGGTGCCTCCATCGCGCTCTGTCTGTGCTGGCTGCGGCAGCTTTGATTCAACACAGAGTTGAGGCGAGTAGAGACGAGCCACAGAGAAGGGCGCGCTCCACCCCCGTCATCCGCGGGCTCGACCCGCGGATCCCCACCGGCACCCAGGCCGCCCGCTGCGCCGCCGGGCTTCTGACGGAAGTGCCGGTAAGGATGATCGGCTCCAGCTATTCGCTTTCGGTGGCGAGGCTCCCTGCGCCAGATGTCGCTGGCTGGCGGAGACTCCAGCCGGTTCGGCCGAGTGGCGCGAAGCAATGAAATTTTCATCGAGCCGAGAGGCCTGCGGCCGCGTGCCAACTTACGGCAGCCTCCACGAATTCCCTCGGCCGCGTCATGTCCGGTTCGGGAGTCCGTAGTCCGCATCAGTCCCAGCTTGCGTCAGCCGCATCAGTTCCAGCAGCCTCATATGCCCGTTGCTATCCGATCAACTGGCAGCTGGCAGCGCCCTCTCGACCGGCTGCTGTTCTCCCGACGGGCTGCTCTTCTTCCGGCCGGCGCTCGCAGATCGGACCGAACCTCAACGGGCCCATGCCCAAACGCACCCGCCTCTCCAAGGTCCGGCTCTCTCTGTGTCTCTTCTTCTTCCTCTGTGTGAATCAAAGCCAGTGCGCACCGCACGATCCCATCCCATCGGACGCACCTCCTCCGGACACCAACACGGACGCACCCTTCGCCCGGCTGCCGATCCATCTCGCCAGACACACCTCCCGCCCAGCAGGAACCTCCCGCCAAACGCACCTCCCGCCCGGCACGTACCCTCCTGCCAGACGCACCCTCCCGCTCAGAAGGGCACGTCGCCGCACACCGTGATGCGATGCATGATGCGCGTCTCGGCCGGGTAGTCGTTGATCGCGAAGTGCTGCGTGCAGCGGTTGTCCCAGAAGACCAGCGAGTTGGTCTCCCACCGGATGCGGCAGGTGAACTCCGGCTTGATCGAGTGCGCCTTGAAGAAGTTGAGCAACGGATCGCTCTCCTCCTCGGTCATGCCGTCGAAATGCTGCACGTGGCCGCCGACATACAGGACCTTGCGCCCCGTCTCCGGATGCGTGCGCACCAGCGGATGGATGCTGGTGGTCTGCACGTTGCCGGGATCCTTCACCTTCATCTCGCTCATCTGCCGCGCATAGCGCTCCTTGCGCGACAGCCCGTTCGCGGCGCGGAAGTTGTCGCCGACGCACACGGTGCGGAGCTGGCCGGCGATCTTCTTCATCTCGTCCGACAGCGTCTCGTAGGCGAGGTACTGGTTGGTGAACAGCGTGTCGCCCCCGGCGGACGGCACCTCCTTGGCGTAGAGGATCGTGCCCATCGCCGGCGCGGGCGAGAACATCTGGTCGGTGTGCCAGGAGCCGCCGAAGTTCTTCTTGTCGGTGGGGCGTTTCACGATCGCGAGGATCTCGGGGTGGTCCGGCATGCCCTCCATGAAGGGATGCAGATGGATCTCGCCCCAGCGCCGCGCGAAGGCGAGCTGCTGGTCGGGGGTGATCACCTGGTCACGAAAGCAGATCACCAGATTGTCGAGCAGGGCGGCGCGGATTTCCGCGAGCACGTCGTCGGACACGTCGCGGGACAGGTCGACCCCGCTGATCTCGGCTCCGAGCGAGCCGGCGATCTTGCGGATCTGGAGCGTGCGAGAGGGCGGACGCGGTGCGTTCATGGCTTGGACCTCCTCGGCAGGGAGCCTGATGGCTCTCTTGCCGAGAAGGATGACTCCGAACGCCTGGCCTGGGAAGCGCGACGGTCCCGGACGGTCCGCCGCCCCGCCCGGTCGCCGCGTCAGTACATGTGCTGGCCGCCGTTGATCGACAGCGTGGAGCCGGTGATGAACCCGGCGTCCTCGGCGGTCAGGAACGCGACGCCGCGGGCGATGTCGTCGGCATTGCCGAGGCGCCCGACGGGGATGCGGGCGACGATCTTGCGCAACACTTCGCCGGGCACGGCGCGCACCATGTCGGTGTCCACATAGCCGGGCGCGATCGCGTTGACGGTGATCCCGTAGCGCGCGCCTTCCTGCGCGAGCGCCTTGGTGAAGCCATGGATGCCGGACTTGGCGGCAGCGTAGTTGACCTGGCCGTACTGGCCGGCCTGGCCGTTGATGGATCCGACATTGACCACGCGGCCGAACTTGCGTTCCCGCATGCCGTCGAAGGTCAGCTTGCAGAGGTTGTAGCAGGAGCCGAGGTTCGTATCGATCACCGCGTCCCACATGTCGCGGGTCATCCGGCCCAGCGTGCCGTCGCGGGTGATGCCGGCGTTGTTCACCAGGATCTCGATCGGGCCGACCTGTTCGGCGATCTCCGCGATGCCGGCCTTGGCCGCCTCGAAGTCGCCGACGTCGAATTTGCGGACCTGGATGCCGGTCTGCTCCTGGAAGGCGCGCGCCGCCTCGTCGTTGCCGGCGTAGTTGGCGATGACGGTACGCCCCTGCGCCTGCAGCGCGAGGCTGATCGCGGCACCGATTCCTCTCGTCCCACCCGTCACCAGGGCTATGCGGGCCATGTTGCGCCTCCTCGGTTTCTTGTCGTTGGACGTTTCCCGCGACCTTAACAGGTCACAGATGAAATCAAAGCCGGAAGCGTCGGCGGGCCGCGACGTTACGCGGCCCGTACGGGATCAACGCTCGACGCACATGGCGACACCCATCCCGCCCCCGATGCACAGCGTCGCCAGGCCCTTCTTGGCGTCGCGCTTCTGCATCTCGTGCAGCAGCGTCACCAGCACGCGCGCGCCGGACGCACCGATCGGATGCCCGATCGCGATCGCGCCGCCGTTCACGTTGACCTTCGCCGTGTCCCAGCCGAGATCCTTGTTGACCGCGAGCGCCTGGGCCGCGAAGGCTTCGTTGGCTTCCACCAGGTCGAGGTCGTCCACGCTCCACCCGGCGCGGGACAGCGCCTTGCGCGTGGACGGGATCGGGCCGGTGCCCATCACCGCCGGATCCACGCCGGCGGTGGCGAAGCTCGCGATGCGCGCGAGCGGCGTCAGGCCCCGCTTCGCCGCCTCCGCCCCGCTCATCAGCACCAGCGCAGCCGCGCCGTCGTTGATGCCGGAGGCGTTGCCGGCGGTCACCGACCCGTCCTTGGAGAAGGCGGGCCGCAGCCGGGTCATCGCCTCCATGCTGGAATCGTGGCGGATATACTCGTCGTCGGCCACCACCACGTCGCCCTTGCGGGTCTTCACCGTGACCGGCGCGATCTCGTCCTTGAAGCGGCCAGATTTCTGCGCCGCCGAGGCCTTCTGCTGGGAGGCGAGGGCGAAGGCGTCCTGCTCCTCTCGCGTGATCTGGAACTTCTGCGCCACGTTCTCGGCGGTGTTGCCCATGTGGTAGCCGTGGAACGCGTCCCACAGCCCGTCCTTCAGCATCGTGTCGACGAATTCGAGCCCGCCCATTTTCTGGCCGTTGCGCAGGTGGGCGGCGTGCTTGGACAGGCTCATGCTCTCCATGCCGCCGGCCGCGACCACCGCGCTTTCGCCGGTGCGGATCTGCTGGGCGGCCAGCGCGACCGCGCGCAGGCCGGAGCCGCAGACCTGGTTGATGCCGAACGCGGTCTTGGCGTCGGGCAGCCCGGCGGCGCGCGCGGCCTGGCGGGCCGGGTTCTGCCCTTCGCCGGCGGTCAGCACCTGGCCCAGGATCACCTCGTCCACGTCGCCTGCCTCGATGCCGGCGCGCGCGAACGCCGCCTGCAGCGCGACCGTGCCGAGGGCGTGGGCGGAGAGGGAGGCGAGGGTGCCGTTGAAGCTGCCCACGGGAGTGCGGGCGGCGGAGACGATGACGATGTCGTCCATTGTCGGTTCTCCTTCACGGACAGGCCCGTGTCCGCGGCAAGCTAGCGCTGCCGCCATGGCAACGGAAGCGGGGGCGGTGCGGGCCGGTTATGAGGATCAGCCGCCGCGCGCGACGCCATCTCGGCCGCCGAGATCAGGCCCCGCGCGCGAGCGCCATCTCGGCCGCCGCCGGCCTGTCACGCAGCGCGGCACCCCGCAGCGAGGCCTGGCCGGTCGCGTCCAGCCGGCGTGCGACATAGGCGTGCAGCACCTGGTCCTGCGCGGTGATCGCGTGCATGTGGCTGCGATCCTCCGGCGAGAAATCCTCCAGCCGGACATAGGGGCGGGAGGCGTTGGCCCGGGTGGACGTGTCACGCACCGCCCAGCGCTGCTGTGACCAGAGCGGATAGCGGCGCAGATCGGTGATTTCGACGTCATGCCGGACCATCGCCGCGATTGCCCCCTCCGCCGTGCCGTCACCCAGGAACCGGCACGTGTTGTCGGCCGGAACCACCCCCTGGTCGCGCAGGATCGTCGCGGCAAGACGGAGCACCTCGCCGCGGTCCTCCAGCCGCGCCGGATCGTCGACGCCGAAAATGCTCCGCCAGCCGGCGGTGTCGGGCGCCATCGGCGTTTCCGGTGAGGCCATGCGGGTCAGCACGTAGTTCACCTGCGACACCAGCAGCGAGATCGGCTCACGGATGGTGGTGAACAAATGGTCCTGCGGACGAGCCGCGCCCCAGCGCGCATACGTCTCCAGCGTATTGTGCCCGTGGATGTACACATGCTCCGACACCGCGCTTTCGAGCACGATGTCCTTCACCGCGGCGAAGAACGCCGCCTCGCTCCCCAGGTCGGGATCGATGATCGTGGTGCGCAGCGAGGGAAACCGGGTGATCAGATGCGCGGAGAGGTCCGAGCCCGCGCTTTTCGGCACGTGGATGAACGACAGGCATCGCTTCTCCGGATAAGCGGCGATGAAGCGCGGGACGAACAGCGTGCGGAATTCCCGGCTGCGCAGCGCGACCTCGAACAGCCGGCGAATGCCCATCCGCTCATGCGCGGAGGCCATCTCCGGGGTCTCCGGCACGCGGCCATGGCACGCGCGATAGACATCCGTCGCCGTCAGGCCCGTCAGATCGACGTCCATCAACAGCGCCTGCAATCCCAGCTCGGGGCGATAGAAACGAAAAAGATCGAAGAGCGCGCGCAAGTCGCGGGGAAATTGCCTTTCGTTCATCTCTGAATTCTGACCCGTGATCCGTCTGCAATGAACCAACGGATACCAAGCCGAAACCGCCGCGGCCAGTCGTTTCACCGTTCGCGGTGGTTTCGGGCGGTCAGACGTTCGCACCGGCCGATCGGCTTACCGGGGCGGCCATGCACGTCGCTCGGAGGGCCGCTCCGGGCGGTTCGGCATGTCGGCGGCAAGGCCAAACGATGCGACCGGGAACACGGGTCCGCTCCGGCCGCACGAGAGCGGGCGACCTGCGGTCAGGAGGCGTGGCGGCCGGTGTGGCGGGATCGCGCGCGTGGCAGTCGCCACGGCCGGATCGCGTCAGGCCGATCCCGCGACGTAGGCCTTGAGGCTGTCGACCTCGCTCTCCTGCTGCATGATCCGCGCCTTCACCACGTCGCCGATGCTGATCAGCCCGACCAGCGCGCCGTTCTCCATGACCGGCAGGTGCCGGAAGCGTCCGGCCGTCATCATCTGCATCGCCTCGGCCACCGTCGTGCCGGGGGAGGCGATCTGCAGCGCGCGGGTCATCAACTGCCCAGCCGTCATCTCCAGCGTGCGGGCGCCGTTCGCGGCAAGGCAGCGGACGATGTCGCGCTCGCTGACGATGCCCAGCAACTGGTCGGCGCGATCCATCACCAGGACGGCGCCGATCTTCTGCGCTTGCAGCGTTTCGGCGACCTCCGCGACGGTGGCGGTGGGGGCAACCGAGGTCACCTGGTAGCCCTTGTGTTTCAGGATGGCCGCAACGGTCATGGTCCTTCTCCCCGAAGGCGCTGTGCGGGCCTGGATCCGGGACGGACGCAAGTCGGGCCGGATCGCGTGCCCGCCGGTGTCACCCGGGAGAGAGCATGCGCGTTCCGGCCCGCCCTTTGCAAACCTTAGGCGTGCACTGCAGCAAACGTCACCAGAGCGTACTGCCGGCCATCAGCCCGGCCACCAGCAACACCACGAAGATCACGATGGCGATGAAGAACAGGATCCGCGCGATATCGGCCGAGGCGGCGGCGATGCCGCCGAAGCCGAACAGCGCTGCGATGAGCGAGACGACGAGGAAGAACAGCGCGAGTTTCAGCATGAAAACCTCCGTTTCGAAGGGGCGTTCGTCGATAGCGGGACGATAACGCGCCAGACTCGGAATAAAGCTTTCACACCTCGTTGACGCCGATCACTCCGCCGCCACCATGTGTGGGGCGGCCGGCGCGAGCTGCGTCTCGACCAGCTCCGCGAACCGTCCACGCCGCGCCACCAGTTCGGTGAAGCTGCCCTGCTCGACGATCTTCCCGTCGTCGAACACCAGGATCACGTCGGCATCGCGCACGGTGGAGAGTCGGTGCGCGATGATGAAGGTGGTCCGCCCCGACATCAGCGCCTTCAGCGCGCGGCTGACACGAGCCTCGGTCGCGGCGTCGAGCGCGCTGGTCGCCTCGTCCAGGATCAGCAGCGGCGGGTTCTTGATCAGCGCCCGCGCGATCGCGAGCCGCTGGCGCTGGCCACCGGAGAGCGTGGTGCCACGCTCGCCGATCATCGTGTCGTAGCCATAGGGCTGGCGGATGATGAACTCGTGCGCGTCCGCCATGCGGCAGGCCTGCTCGACCTCCTCGTCGGTCGCCTCTGGGTTGCCGACCCGCAGATTGTCGCGGATCGAGCGGTTGAACAGCAGGCTCTCCTGGAACACCACGCCGATCTGTGCCCGCAGGCTCTCGAGCGTCACGTCCCGCAGGTCCTGCCCGTCGATCGTGATGCGCCCCGCGGTCGGATCCCACAGCCGCTGCAGCAGCGCCATGGCGGTCGACTTGCCGGCGCCGGTATGGCCGACCAGCGCCACCGAGGTGCCGGGCTTGGCGAGGAAGCTCATGTCGTTCAGCACCGGCGTGCCGCCCGGATAGGCGAAGGAGACGTGGTCGAAGCACACCTCGCCGCGCGGCGCCCACAGGCGGCGGGCATCCGGCTTCTCCGGCACGCTGCTCTCGGCGTCCAGCACCGCGAAGAACTCCTCGAGCGCGGGCAGCTTGAAGAACAGCGAGGAGACGAAGGAGGCGGCGGTCTCGAGCCGGCCGATCAGCAGCATGGCGATGCCCATGAAGCTGACGATCTCGCCCACGCTCGCCATGCCGCGACCGTGCAGCCAGGTGCCGACGATCACCAGCGTGATCACCGCCAGCGTGGAGGACGCGCGGGTCATGACGTTCACCAGCGCCCACCAGTTCAGCACCGGGAACTGGTTGCGGATCACCTGCTGCGCGATGTCGCCGAACAGGCGCGCCTCGGCGGCCAGCCGGGTGAAGGACTGCACCACCATCACGTTGGTCAGCGCGTCCTGCGCAGTGCCGGCGAGCGAGGAGTTGTAGCGCTCCACCCGGCGCTGCGCGGTCTCCGTCTTGCGCACCACCAGCGTCGTCACACCCAGGAACACGGCGACCAGCGCGATCAGCACGAGGCCGAGCCGCCAGTTGAGGAAGAGGGTGAGGGGCAGCAGGACGACGGCGGAGAGCAGGGTGGAGAGCTGGTCGCGGAAGAACACCAGCCAGGTGCCGAACAGCCCGTCCGTGCCGGCGAGCATGGTCTTGATCAGCCGCCCGGACTGCGTGTCGCCATGGAACGACAGCGGCAGCGCCAGCACGTGGCGGAAGTAGCGGCCCATCGCCTTGATGCGATGCCGGTGGGCCAGCCGTTCCGTCTGCAACGATACCGCAATGTTCGCGCCGATGCCGGCGACGCCGACCCCCGCCCAGATCGCAAGCAGTGTCAGCGCCTCCGACCAGACGGCACTGGGCGAGAGCTGGTCGGAGCGCGAAAGCAGGTTGACCACGCGTCCGAACAGCACGGGATCCAGGAATTGCAGTCCGGCCACCATCAGGTTTGCGGCGGCAAGCATGGCCGCAATCCGCATGTCGCGGCCCAGCAGGCCGATTACTCGGCCATA
The DNA here is from genome assembly GCA_017304945.1 of Rhodospirillales bacterium. GTDB lineage: Bacteria > Pseudomonadota > Alphaproteobacteria > Acetobacterales > Acetobacteraceae > Rhodopila. Next base: position 26,919 of record JAFKLG010000106.1, on the reverse strand, counting down.
AGTTCGCAGAAAGCGCATCGGTCCTTCCCCGGGGGCTGCTGGTCCCTCCGTTGAAGGGGAAGTTCGGCGTCAGGTGTGGCAGCAACAGGGCGGAACCCCGCCCTGACTGAGAAAGAGCAAAAAGTTGAACAGCTACTTCTTGGCGGCGCGCTTGCGCGGGGCCCGCTTCTTCGGCGCGGGAACCTGCTGGACCTCGCCCTGGTCAGCGAAGCGGTCGGGGAATTCACCCAGGTTCGCCTGGATCTCGGCTTCCTCGACTCCAGTCTCGCGCGGGCTGTCGGGTTCGCTCTGCGGGTTCGGCAGCAAGCCCGATCCGGCGCTCTCCTCCATGCCGACCAGCTCACGCGCACGCTCCCAGAACTCGACGTCGCGGCCATGGGGCTTTCCTTCCGACTCCCACAGATGATACGCCCGCTCGCGCACCTTCTGTTCACGGGCCGCATCGTACTCCAGCGGATTCTTCGACATCAGGCTTCGATCTCCTTCATTCGGGGCGGCGCGTGAACGACGTGCGGGGCCACGCCGTTGCACCCGGCCCATGGCTGGCGGCGGGTCTGGAAGCGCGGCATAGTGCCCGACATGAGTTTCCGGTCCCTTTACCGCCACGGCTTTGCGCGCGTCGCCGCCTGCACCACCCGCACGGCGCTGGCGGATCCGGCGACGAATGCGCGGACCATACTGGCGATGGCGCGCCGCTGCCACGATCAGGCCGTCGCTCTCGCGGTTTTTCCGGAGCTCGGTTTGTCCGGCTATTCCATCGGTGACCTGCTGCAACAAACGACGCTGCTGGACGCGGTCGAGGACGCGATCGACACCCTGGTCGAAGCGTCGGCGGATCTGATGCCGCTGCTGCTGGTCGGCGCGCCGCTCCGCCATCTCGGCGCCCTCTACAACTGCGCCGTCGCCATCCATCGCGGCCGCCTGCTCGGTGTGGTGCCGAAACTGCATCTGCCCAACTATCGGGAGTTCTACGAGCCGCGCCATTTCGTGACCGGTGACGGCACCGATGGCGGCACGATCAGGCTGGGCGGCCACGACGTGCCGTTCGGCCCCGACCTGCTGTTCGCCGCCGACGACCTGCGCGGCCTCGTGATCCACGCCGAGATCTGTGAGGACGTGTGGATCCCGCAGCCGCCCAGCAGCGACGGCGCGCTCGCGGGCGCGACCGTGCTGGCCAATCTCTCGGCCAGCAACATCACGATCGGCAAGGCGGAGACGCGGCGGCTGCTGTGCCAGTCACAGTCGGCGCGCTGCGTCGCCGCCTATCTCTACGCCGCCGCCGGGGCGGGCGAGTCGACCACCGACCTCGCCTGGGACGGCCAGGCCTCGATCTTCGAGAACGGCGCGACGCTCGCCGAGACGGAGCGGTTTCCCGCCGAGGACCAGGCGGCGATCGCCGATCTCGACCTCGACCTGCTGCGGCATGAGCGGCTGCAGATGGGCAGCTTCGATACCAATCGCCGCCGGCACGCCCGCAGCTTCCGCACCATCGGCTTCACGCTGGCGCCCCCCGACACCGATGTCGGCTTGCGTCGCCGCATCGAGCGCTTTCCCTTCGTACCGGCCGACACCGAACGGCTCGCGCAGGATTGCTACGAGGCGTACAACATCCAGGTCTCCGGCCTGATGCAGCGGCTGCAGGCGACCGGCCTGAAGCGGGTGGTGATCGGCGTCTCGGGCGGGCTCGATTCGACCCAGGCGCTGATCGTCTGCGCCCAGGCCTTCGACCGGCTGGGGCTGCCGCGCCGCGACATCCTCGCCTACACGATGCCGGGCTTCGCCACCTCCGACCTGACCAAGTCGAGCGCGTGGCGGCTGATGCGCGCGCTGGGCGTCAGCGCGGCGGAACTCGATATCCGCCCAAGCGCCACGCAGATGCTGCGGGATATTGGGCATCCGCACGATGCGTCGCAGCCGGTCTACGACCTCACCTTCGAGAACGTGCAGGCCGGCCTGCGCACCGACTATCTGTTCCGTCTCGCGAACCACCACAACGGCATCGTGATCGGCACCGGCGACCTCTCCGAACTCGCACTCGGGTGGTGCACCTACGGGGTCGGCGACCAGATGGCGCACTACAACGTCAATGCCGGCGTACCGAAGACGCTGATCCAGCATTTGATCCGGTGGGTGATCGGTACCGATCAGTTCGGCGCGGAGGCCTCCGAGATCCTGCAGGTGATCGTCGACACCGAGATCTCGCCGGAGCTGATCCCCGCCGCCGAGGGCGAGACGCCGCAGAGCACGGAAGCCAAGATCGGTCCGTACGCGCTGCAGGACTTCACCCTGTTCTACACGCTGCGCCACGGCCACCGTCCCTCGAAGATCGCCTTCATGGCGCTGCACGCCTGGGAAGACGCGGCCCGCGGCGACTGGCCGCCGCATTTCCCGCCGGAGCGGCGCCAGCACTACGACCTCGCCACCATCCGGCACTGGATGGGGGTGTTCCTGCGCCGCTATTTCGCGTTCAGCCAGTTCAAGCGCAGCGCCATGCCGAACGGACCGAAGGTCAGTGCCGGCGGCTCGCTGTCGCCACGTGGCGACTGGCGCGCGCCGTCCGACGGCAATGCCGCGGTCTGGCTGGCCGACCTGGAGCAGAACGTCCCCCACGCCTGATCCAGCCGCGCTTGACGGCGAGATGGGCGCATGTCTGTCATGCGCCCAGCGCAATCCGGTTCCGCGAGGGCCGTTCTATTGCACATGCAACCATGTCATCCGGAGGAACCGCCCGCATGGACGCGCTGGAACAACGCACGATCGCCAAGGTGTCGCGGCGGCTCGTACCTTTTCTCATGCTGTGCTACTTCGTCGCCTATCTCGACCGGGTGAACGTCGGCTTCGCGTCGCTGACGATGAACAAGGATCTGGGCATCTCGGCGACCGCGTTCGGGTTCGGCGCGGGCATCTTCTTCTTCAGCTACTTCATCTTCGAGGTGCCCTCGAACCTCGCGCTCGAGCGGTTCGGCGCGCGCAAGTGGATCGCGCGCATCATGCTCTCCTGGGGCATCTTGTCCGGCGCGATGGCGCTGGTTTCCGGTGAGACCAGTTTCTACATCGTCCGCGTGCTGCTGGGCGCGGCCGAAGCCGGGTTCTTCCCCGGCATCATCTTCTACCTGACCCTGTGGTTCCCCGCGGTGTATCGCGCGCGGATCATCGGCTGGTTCATGGCGGCGATCCCGCTCTCCTCCGTGCTGGGTGCGCCGGTGTCGGGGGCATTGCTGCAGATGCACGGGTTCGGCGGCCTGGCCGGCTGGCAGTGGCTGTTCATCCTGGAGGCGGCGCCCGCCGTGGTGCTGGCCGGCGTCGTGTGGTTCTACCTCACCGACCGCCCGGCCGACGCGCGCTGGCTCGCGCCCGAGGAGCGGACCTGGCTGCAGCAGCGGCTCGACAGCGAACACGAGCAGAAGGAGGCCGCGCACGGGCTGAGCGTCTGGCAGGCGCTGATCAATCCGAAGGTGCTGGCGCTGTCGCTCGTGTATTTCGGTGCGGTCGCAACCAATTACGGCACCGCGTTCTGGCTGCCGCAGATCGTCAAGGGCTTCGGCCTGTCGGACCTCACCACCGGCTTCGTGACGGCGATCCCGTATGTGGTCGGCACGATCGGCATGGTGTGGTGGGGCAAGCGCTCCGACGCGAACATGGAGCGCAAGGGCCACGCCGCGATCGGCCTCGCCTTCGCGGCGCTGGGGATCGGCGTGTCGACGCTGTTCGACGATCCGGTGCTGAAGATGGTGTCGCTGAGCGTCGGTGCGTTCGGCGTGTTCGCCGTGCTGCCAGTGTTCTGGACGCTGCCGACCGCGTTCCTGTCGGGCGCCGCGGCGGCGGCCGGCATCGCGGTGATCAACTCGATCGGCAATCTCGCCGGGTTCTTCGGCCCGTTCGTGATGGGCTGGCTGAAGGACGTGACCGGCAGTTTCAGCGCCGGCCTGTGGGCGATCGCGGGCTGTGCGGTGGTCGGGATGGTGATCGTGCTGTCGCTGCACCACGACACCGCGCTGGAACAGGCCCCGAAGCGAGCCGCCCCGGTCCGTTCGTAGGCGCGGGACGCGGGGCGCTCAGCATACCCGGGGCCCTCGGCGCAGGCGCGTGCGGAGGGCTGCGTCAGCCGCGGCGGCCCCTCTCCGTCATCCCCGGGCTTGACCCGGGGATCCCCGCCCCTGTCGAAACGCATGCGGAAGTCGTGGATGGCCGGCACAAGGCCGGCCATGACACGGGGAGGCGGCCACGACACAGGACGCGGCCCACCCCTGCCGGCCGCTCAGCGCGGCCGTCCGGTCAGCGCGGTCATCCGCCCCTGCCATCCGGTCCGCCCATTCCGTCCGTCATCGCGTCGCCCGGCCCGCCCCTGCCGTCCGTCAGCGCGGCCTGGTCACCGCGGCAGGCACGCTTCCGCGAGCCGTGGCGCGACCTCCGCGGCCTCGGGCGGGCGGGCCGGGTCGTCCCCCGAGAACGCCACGCGCCGCAGCCGGGTGCGCATCGGGCCCGGATCGAACAGCTCCACCGTCACGCGCGTGATCGCCAGCTCCGCCTGCCAGGCCTGCACCAGGTGCTCCATCCCGGCCTTGGCCGCGCCATAGAGCCCCCAATACGCCTTCGGATCGCGCGCCCGCGCATCGGTCACGAACACCGCGCGGCCGGCCGGCGCGTGGCGCAGCAGCGGGTCGCAGGTGCGGATCAGCCGCCAGCTCGCCGCCATGGTGACGCCCATCACGTCCGTCCAGTCGTTCGGCTGGATGTGGGCGACCGGGGTCAGCTTCCCCAAGGCCCCGGCGCAATGCAGCAGCACGTCGAGCCGGCCGAACCGCTGGTAGAGGCTGGGCCCGATCGCATCGATCTGCTCGCCGTCGCGCAGGTCCATCGGCAGCAGCGTGGCGGATCCGCCGGCGGCGCGGATCGCGTCGTCGGTCTCCTCGAGCCCGCCCTGGGTGCGCGCCAGCAGCACGACATGCGCGCCCAGCTTCGCGAGCTCGATCGCGGTCGCGGCGCCGAGGCCGCGGCTGGCACCGGTGACCAGGGCCACGCTGCCCTCGGGAAAACGCACCCGCCGAACTCCGTCAGTGATTGGCGGCGAGCAGGCTGAGCTGCTTGTCCGCGTTGTCCGCCTGGTCCGGCAGGATGATCGGGTAGTCGCCGGTGAAGCAGGCGTCGCAGTAATGCGGCGCCGCCGGGTCGCGGTTCGGCTGGCCCAGCGCCTGGTAGAGCCCGTCGAGCGAGATGAAGGCCAGGCTGTCGGCGCCGATCAGCTCCGCCATCTCCTCCACCGTGTGCTTCGCCGCGAGCAGCTTGCCGCGTTCCGGCGTGTCGATCCCGTAGAAGCAGGAATGCGTGGTGGGCGGGGAGGAGATGCGCATGTGCACTTCGCGCGCGCCCGCCTGCCGGACCATCTCGACGATCTTCTTGCTGGTGGTGCCGCGCACGATCGAGTCGTCCACCAGGATGACGCGCTTGCCTTCCAGCGCCGGGCGGTTTGCCGAGTGCTTCAGCTTCACGCCCAGATGCCGGATGTGGTCGGTCGGCTCGATGAAGGTGCGCCCGACATAGTGGTTGCGGATGATGCCGAGTTCGAACGGGATGCCGGACTCGACCGAGTAGCCCATGGCCGCGGGCACGCCGGAATCCGGTACCGGCACCACGACGTCGGCGGGCACCCCGGCCTCGCGCGCCAGCATCGCGCCGATGCGCTTGCGGGCATCGTAGACGGGCGTGCCTTCCACGATGGAGTCGGGCCGGGCGAAGTAGATGTACTCGAACACGCAGAACCGTTCGCGCGCGCGGCCGAACGGGCGGATGCTGTGCACGCCCTGGTCGTTGATCACCACGATCTCGCCCGGCTCGACGTCGCGCACGAAGTCGGCGCCGACGATGTCGAGCGCGCAGGTCTCGCTCGCCAGCACCCAGCCGCCGGTGCCCTCGTTGCCGATGCGGCCCAGGATCAGCGGGCGGACGCCCAGCGGGTCGCGCACGCCCATCAGCGCCTCGTTGGACAGCGCGACGAGCGAGTAGGCGCCGACCACCTGCTTCAGCGCGTCGATCAGCCGGTCCACGACGGTGGAGTAGAGGCTGATCGCGATCAGGTGGACGAAGACTTCCGAATCGGTGGTGGACTGGAACAGGCAGCCGCGGCGGACCAGGGCGCGCCGCAGCACATGGGCGTTGGTGAGGTTGCCGTTATGTGCGACCGCGAAGCCGCCGAACTCGAAATCGGCATAGAGCGGCTGGACGTTGCGCAGGATGGTGTCGCCGGTGGTGGCGTAGCGGTTGTGGCCGATGGCGACCGAACCGGGCAGGCTGTCGATCACCTTGGCGTCGCCGAAATTGTCGCCGACCAGGCCCATGCCGCGATGCTGGTGGAAGCGGGCGCCGTCGAAGCTGACGATGCCGGTCGCCTCCTGGCCGCGATGCTGCAGGGCGTGCAGTCCGAGCGCGGTGATGGCGGCGGCGGTGGGGACCTTCCAGACGCCGAAGACGCCGCACTCCTCGTGGAGCTTGTCGTCCTCGCCGAGACGGGTTTCGGTCGTCATGCCTGACCTCTCTCCTACTCCCGGACCAGCGGCTTGCCGGTCGCCCTGCCTTGCGGCGTGGCGTGCAGCAGAGCCTCGGCCGTGGTGTCACGTCCGCCCGGCGGCGCATAGAGCCGAGGCCGGTACTCTGGGGGAAGCTGAGCTGCCACCCAAACGGCACCCTGATAGGCCGGTTGCAAGGCGCGCGCCTCGCGTACCGGGTCAGGCCACTGTTCGGGGGGCAGCATCAGATTGCCGATGATATAGGCGATGATCACGACCGCGGCACCCCGCACGAGTCCGAATACCAGACCCAACGTACGGTCGACCCCGCCCAGGGCCGACCCGCGCACCGTCTTGCCGACCACATGGGCGACCAGGAACAGCACGATCAGGGTGACCAGGAAGACGCTGACGAAGGCGGCTGGATCGATCCAGATCGGTTCGGTGATCCAGCGGCTGGCATAGATCCGTGCGGTGGGCAGCATCCACACGGCGGCGGCCACCGCGCCGACCCAGGCGCCGACGCCCAGCACCTCCCGCACCAGGCCGCGCATGAAGGCGAGCAGGGCGGAGATCGCCAGCACCCCCAGCACGGCCAGGTCAACCCAGGTCATTCAACCGCCATCGCTTTGCCACGCCGCGTTATGATCCGTACCGGGGCCGAAAGCCAAGGCCGCGATCAGTCCGATTTTGCGGATTCCGGGGCGAAGCGGGCAACCAGATCGGCGATGTGACCGATTTCCTCCAGCCGCAGCCCGTCCGGCGCCGCGAGCTTGCGGTTGCCATGCGCTAGCCGGCGCGGCAGGGCGGCGGCATCGAAGCCGAGTTTCGCGGCCTCCTTCAGCCGCGCCTCGGCCTGCGCGACCTGGCGGATTTCGCCCGACAGGCCGATCTCGCCGAAATAGACGGTGCCGGGACTGGTGGGCTGCCCGAACGCGGCCGAGGCGATGGCGGCGGCGACCGCCATGTCCGCCGCTGGCTCCCCGATGCGCAGCCCGCCGGCGACGTTCAGGTAGACGTCGGTCTGGTTCAGCCGCACGCCCGCGCGGGTCTCCAGCACGGCCAGCAGCATGGAGAGCCGCCCGGAATCCCAGCCGATCACCGACCGGCGGGGCGAGCCGGCCGGGTTGGGCGCGAGCAGGGCCTGGATCTCTAGCAGCACCGGGCGGGTGCCCTCGAGCCCGGCGAACACGGCGCTGCCGGCGATGTTGCCGCGGCGTTCGGCGAGGAACAGGGCCGAGGGGTTGGCGACCTCGGCCAGGCCCTCGTCGGTCATCTCGAACACGCCGATCTCGTCGGTGGCGCCGAACCGGTTCTTCACCGCGCGCAGGATGCGGAACTGGTGGCCGCGATCGCCTTCGAAATAGAGCACCGCGTCCACCATGTGCTCGAGCACGCGCGGGCCGGCCAGCGCGCCGTCCTTGGTGACGTGGCCCACCAGCACCAGCGAGAAGGTGCCGGCCTTGGCGAGGCGGATCAGCTCGAAGCTGCAGGCGCGCACCTGGCCCACGGTGCCGGGGGCGCTGTCGATGCTGTCGAGCCACATGGTCTGGATCGAGTCGATCACCACCAGGGCGGCGTCGCCCGCCTGTTCCAGGGTGGCCGCGATGTCGCGCAGGTTGATGGCGCTGGCGAGCTCGACCGGGGCATCGGCGAGGCCCAGCCGGCGGGCGCGCAGCCGCACCTGTTCGACCGATTCCTCGCCGGAGACGTAGAGGACGCGGCGTCCGGCGCGGGCCAGCGCCGCGGCGGCCTGCAGCAGCAGGGTGGACTTGCCGATCCCCGGGTCGCCGCCGACCAGCACGACCGAGGAGGGGACCAGCCCGCCGCCCAGCACGCGGTCGAGTTCGGCGATCCGGGTGGCGGCGCGGGGCGGTGGGGCGGCGGTGCCGGCCAGGCCCACCAGCGCGACGCGCTTGCCGGCCGGCGCCTTGCCGGCGGGGCCGGGGCGGAGGGTGATCTCTTCCGCGACGATGGTGTTCCATTCGCCGCAGGTCTCGCAGCGGCCGGCCCATTTCGGGGTCACGGCGCCGCAGGACTGGCAGACGAAGCGGGTGGTGGGTTTGGCCAAGCGCTACTCCGGGGCGGCGGTCAGCATGGCCTGGCCGCCGGCCGGATCCTTCACCGTGGCGATCAGGATTCGCCAGCCATGACCGTTCTTGGTCGCGAGATATTCCCGATTGTGGATGTCGGGCAGGGTCTTGTCGTCGCGCTCGATGGCGAGGCGGAAGGCGATGCCGGCGGCGGTGAGGTCGGATTCGACCGCGCGGATCACGTCGGTCCCGACCGCCTGGTTGGTGAGCGCGGCGCACAGCCCGTCATCGGGGGAGAGGAGGACGAACTTCTCGGGCGGCAGCGAGGCGTCGAACACGAGGCCGGGCGCGCCGCGCAGGAAGGCCTTGCGGGCGGGTTCCGGCACTTCGGGCAGTCCGGTCTTGCGGGCCCAGTCGCGCAGCGCGCCGGGATTCCCGGCATAGGGCAGGCAGGCCTGCATGAAGAGCCCGGCAAGCTGCGGCGCGGGATCCGCGCGGGCGGGCAGGGGGGCGAGCAGGGGGAGGACGAGGGCGACGGCGAGCGCGAGCGGGACGCGCCGGAGGCGGAAAGCGGCGGACGCGAGGCGGGAAGCAGAGCGGCGGCCCGCCCCCGTGTCATGGCCGGCGCAGGCCGGCCATCCACGACGTTCCTTCGTGCCCCCCCGAAAGTCGTGGATGGCCGCGCCAAGCGCGGCCATGACACTGAACCCTCGGCCAGCGCCCGCCACGAACCCCCGGTCAGCGCCGGCCACGAACTCCCGCCCAGCGCCCGCCACGAACCCTCGCCCAGCGCCCGCCACGAACCCTCGCCCAGCGCCCGCCACGAAGCCCCGGCGAGCCCCCGCCACGCCACGGGCCGCGAGGGCCATGCCGGGTACGGCACGCAAGCGCCCGCGCCACCCCACTAGCGGCGCAGCTCCATCTGGATCGGGCCCTCGCGGCGGCCATGCGTGAACTGGTCCACCTCCGGGCTGCCGCTGTCCATCAGCCGTGTCGCCGGCCCCTGCCAGATGATCTTGCCATGGTGCAGCATCGCCGCGGTGTCGCCGATGCGGCGCGCGCTCGCCATGTCGTGGGTGATCGCGATCGCCGTGCTGCCCAGCCGCTTGACGCAGTCGACGATCAGCCCGTCGATCACCGCGCCCATGATCGGGTCGAGGCCGGTGGTCGGCTCGTCGAAGAACATGATGTCGGGCTGCGCCGCGATCGCGCGGGCAAGCGCGACGCGCTTCTGCATGCCGCCCGACAGCTCCGAGGGGAACAGGTCGCCGACGCTCGCCGCCAGCCCGACCTGGGCCAGGAACTCGGCCGCCTTGTCCCGTGCCTGGCTGCGCGCCACCTTGCGCTTGGCCAGCAGGCCGAAGGCGACGTTCTCCCAGACCGGCAGGCTGTCGAACAGGGCGCCGGCCTGGAACAGCATGCCGATATGGCCGCGCACCTCCTCCCGCTCGTCGCGCGAGAGGCCGCGCAGGTCGCGGCCGTCGATCTCGATCAGGCCGTCATCGGGCTCGATCAGGCCGAGGATGCATTTCAGCAGCACGGACTTGCCCGACCCGGATCCGCCGATCACCACCAGCGAGGTGCCGGGCATCACGTCGAGGTCGATGCCGTCCAGCACGACCTTGGCGCCGAAGCTCTTGCGCAGGCCGCGCAGGCGGATCTTGGGAACGGAGTCGGTCATGATCGGCGTTCTGGCACGCGGCGCCGCGGCGCGCTACTCGGGGGCGCGCCGCGGACCGAGGGGCTGGCGCTCAGCCCTGCCAGATCCGGGTGAACTCCGCCGCCGGGGGGCGCGGCACCGCGACCCCGCCGCCGACCTTGGTGCCGAGATAGAGGAAGCCGACGATCTCGTCCTCGGTCCCGAACCCGAGTGCGGTGCGGACTCCGGCGTCGTAGGCGGGCGCGCCGGTCTTCCACACCGCGCCCCAGCCCTGGGCATGCGCGGCCAGCAGCACGGTCTGCGCGGCCGCCGAGACCGCGGCGAGCTGCTCGACCACCGGGATCTTGTGGCCGTGCTGCAGATGCGCCGCGACCACCAGGATGACCGGCGCCCGCAGCGCCTTCTCGCGCTCGCGCTGCAGCGCCTCGGGGGAGGCGTCGGGCTCGCGCCGGCGGAGCGAGCTGGCCAGCACCTCGCCGAACGCCTCGCGCTGCGCGGTCTCGATCACCAGGAAGCGCCAGGGCCGCAGCCGCCCGTGATCGGGCGCGCGCACCGCCGCCTGCAGCATGGTCTCGAGCGCGGCGCGGTCGGGTCCGGGGGCGGTCAGCCGCCCGGCCGAGTCACGCGTGAGCAGGCATTCCAGTGCGTCCATGCGGGGTCTCCTGACGTCGAGGCTCATGTAGGACATCGCGCCGCGCCGTGCAGGGGGGCTCGCGCGGCGCCAGCGCGGCGTCGCTGCCGGATCCGCCGGCCTCGAGCGAGGCGCGCAGCCGTTCGGCCTCCTCCAGGTCGGCGCAGCGGCGCGGGGCGGGGCGCCGGTCGGCGGCAAGCCGCGCGGCAATGCTGGCGGCACCGAGGCAGAGGTGGATTTCCATGCCCAGGGCCTCCACCCGTCCGTTCAATGCAGCGTCTCGTGCGGCGGGCGCGGCGCCCAGGTCTGCACCCAGGCGACGCTGCCCGGCGTGTCGGCTGCGGGCGCGCGACGGCGCCGCAGGGTCAGGCCGGCCTCGGCGAAGAGGGTGGCGAGACCCTCCAGCGGACCCAAGGCGAACTCCGCGCCCTGGGCGGACAGGAGGGCGCTGCGCAGCGCCCGTTCGGCGCGGGCGGACTGCCCCTCCTGCGCGAGGCTGGCCGCGTGCAGCAGGCTGACCTCGTCGCTCGAGAGCCGGGGGCAGCGCGGGCAGTGCACCGCGATCGGGCGGCGGGCGGTGCGACCGACCACGCTCATCAGCGCGTCGACCGAGAAGGCGGCGTCGTGCGCGCCGGCGGTGTCGAGGCCCTGGCAGAGGCGGGGCAGCGGGTCCTCCCCCTCTCGGCGCGCGGCGACCCACCATCGGAGCGCGATCAGCAGCACGCATTCGGCGCGGTCGAGGTCGGCGGCTTCGCCCGGGTAGGCCGGGGCGGGGAGGGGAAGCTGAACGATGTGGGCCATGCGCGAGTCTCCGCGGTTCCGGCGACAGGATCGTTCAAATGAGAATGCTTCGCAATAGCGATTTCGTAACTGGGGTTCACCGTTCGTCACCGAGGTGAGCTGGGCCGAGGGGCCGGCTGTTGCACGTGGCGTGCATGCACCCCGCACGCACGTTGCACGCGTCTCGCACGCAGTCCGTGGTTGCGTGCGTTCTGCACGCACGCCGCACGCACTTCGCACACGCTCCGCCCCCAGCCGGCGTTCGAACCGGTTTGACCGGTCCGGAACACGCCTCTACTCACCGCATCCGTGAAGCAGGTGATCTTCTCCGCGGATGATTTCGGCCTCTCGGAGGCCGTCAACGAAGGGATCGAGCGCGCCCATCGCGACGGCATCCTGCAGAGCGCCAGCCTCATGGTGGGGGCACCCGCCGCGGACGACGCGGTCCGCCGTGCCCGCGCGATGCCCAACCTGAAGGTCGGCCTGCACCTGGTCGTGATCGAGGGACCGCCCGCGCTGCCGCCCAGCCGGATCCCCGACCTCCTCGACCCCACCGGACAATTCCCCTCCGACCAGCTTCGGCTCGGCGTCAACTACTTCTTCCGGTCGTCCATCCGCGCCCAGCTCGCGGCCGAGATCCGCGCGCAGTTCGCAGCCTTCGCCGCGACCGGCCTGAAGCTCGACCACGCCAACGCGCACAAGCACATGCACCTCCACCCGACCGTGGGGGCGCTGCTGGTGCGGATCGGGCGCGCCCATGGGCTGCGGGCCGTCCGGGTGCCCGCCGAACCCGCGCCGGTGCTCGCCACCTGCGGCACCCGGACCGGCACCGGCGACCACCTGCTGTATCGCTGGACCGACCTGCTGCGCTGGCAGGTGCGCCGCGGCGGCATGGTGGCGAACGACCACTGCTTCGGCCTCGCCTGGAGCGGGGCGATGACCGCCGACCGGCTGGTCCGGCTCGCGGCGGCGCTGCCCGAGGGCGTCTCGGAGGTGTATTTCCACCCCGCCGCCAGCCGCGATCCGCTGCTCGATCGGCTGATGCCCACCTACCAGCATGAGGCCGAGATGCAGGCCCTGTGCGACCCCGCCGTCGCCGCCGCATTCCGTGCGGGGCGCGCGCAGCCCACCAGCTACGGCGCGCTGGGCTGACCCCAGTCCGGCGGCTGCTCGGCACGCATCCCCGCAACGGGGCGGCTGACCCCGGTCCGGCGACGGGTGCGTGCGCCGGCCGTCCCCGCCTCCGTACGCGGCTCCCACCGGCCCGGCGCTCCCGCACCGGTTCGCTCGCGCGGACTCCGCACGGGTTGATACGCTCCGCTCACCCGATGGAGAGGAGTCCGCGATGTCGCTGAAGCCCCCCACCCGTTATCCCGACATGGCGGACCCCCAGGCCCGCCCGCGCCATACCGGCATCGCCAGCTTCTTCCGCACCCCGCACACGGAGGACCTGGCCCAGGTCGATATCGGCGTGATCGGGGTGCCGTTCGACGGCGGCGTCACCCATCGCAGCGGCACCCGCCACGGGCCGCGCGCCGTGCGCGAGCAGTCCGCGCTGCTGCGGCGGATCAACGCCGACGGCGTCATGCCGTTCACGCTCGCCCGCGTGCGCGACCTCGGCGATTGCTGGCTGGAGACGCCCTATGTGCTGGAAGGCGCGCTCGAGGAGATCGCCGCCTTCTACCGCCCGGTGCTGGCCGCCGGCGTGGTGCCGCTGTCGGTCGGCGGGGACCACTCGATCAGCCTGCCGATCCTGCGCGCCGTCGCCGCGAACCGGCCGGTCGGCATGGTCCATATCGATGCCCATTGCGACACCGGCGACGACTACATGGGCAGCCGCTTCCACCATGGCGCCCCGTTCCGCCGCGCGGTGGAGGAGGGGCTGCTCGACCCGCGCCGCGTGATCCAGATCGGCATCCGCGGCACGACCAACGACCCGCAGATGTGGGGGTTCAGCCAGGAGAGCGGCATGCGGGTGCTGCCGATGGACGAGTTCCACGACCGGGGCTGGCGCTTCGCCGCCGAGGAGGCGAGGCGGGTGGTCGGCAGCGGCCCGACCTATCTCAGCTTCGACATCGACAGCCTCGATCCGGCGCAGGCACCCGGAACCGGCACGCCGGAAGCCGGCGGCATCACGGCCATCGAGGCGCTGCGGCTGCTGCGCGCCCTGCGCGGGGTGGACTTCGTCGGCGGCGACCTGGTGGAGGTCTCGCCGCCCTTCGACGTGGGCGACATCACCGCGTTCAACGGCGCCTCCGTGCTGTTCGAGATCCTGTGCCTGCTGGCGGAGGCGCGGCAGCGCCGGTCCGGCTGATCGCCGCGCCTCGCCACTCAGGTTATCGCCTCAGCAGGGCGGCGCCAGCCCGTTCGGGCAGGCCACGGTCGAGCCGGGCGGCACGACGATCGTGGTGTTGCGCGGCGGCGGCGTCTGCTCGTGATAGCTGAAGCAGCCGCCCAGGGAGAGCGGCAGGGCCAGGGCGATCAGCAATTTGCGCATGTGGCGGGTCCCCTTCTCGGTATGGCGCCGCATCCAGTTGGGCAAGCCGGCCCGCGCCTGCGCCTCACATCGGCGTCACGGCACGCAAGCGTCATGAGAACGCCGGCGCATGTACGCCAAGGCGTTTCGCGTCACCGCCGGGAGGCCGTGTCACACCCCGGCCCCCAGCCGTAGCGCCCGCCTCGCCTCAGCGCGGCGGACGGAGGCTCGCCAGCAGCGCCGGGATGAACACCAGGCTGCCCAGCAGGGTGCAGACCAGGCTGATCAGCAGCAGGTCGCCCATGCTGGCGGTGCCCGGATGCGCCGACAGCGCGAGCGAGCCGAACGCGGTGCCGGTCGTCAGCGCCGAGAACACGATCGCCCGCGTGGTCGCCGATCCCAGCGGATGCGTCTGTCCCGCGGCCCAGTTCATCACGAAGTAGATGTTGAACGACACGCCGACGCCCAGCAGCAGCGGCAGCGCGATGATGTTGGCGAAGTTCAGCGGCAGCGGCAGCAGCACCGCCACCAGCAGCGTGAGCAGCCCCGAGAGCAGCAGCGGCGCCAGCACCATCGCCACCTCCTTCGGCCGGCGCAGCGCCAGGAACAGGATCACGGTGATCGCGATCACCGCCGAGATCGCGGCGGAGCGGAAGGCGCCCACGATCGTGTCGCTGGTGGCGACGATGGTGACCGCCGATCCGCCGGCGTCGGGGGCGACCGAGGTGACCTCCTGCACGAAGCGGTGCAGCCCGGCGCTGGTGCCGACCAGCGCCTTCCCGTTCACCTGGATGCGCGCCCGCCCGTCGGGCAGCAGCCAGTCGCGGGTGACGTCGGCCGGCAGCGTCGCCAGGGTCACCGGTTCGGCTCCCAGCGCCGCGCGCAAATGGTCGAGCTGGTCGGGGAGGAAGCGGATCAGCGCGGCATTGGTCGCCATCACCACGTCGTCCGGCGCGTTCGCCAGCTTGTGCAGGTCGCCGGCCACGGCCGCCAGCGGATGGTCGGGCGGCAGCTTGGGCAGCGCCGGATCGATCTGCGCGAGGGCGGTGGTCGCCGCGAGCCGGATCTGGTCGGGCGTGATCGGCGCCGGCGGGTCGCGCGGGGCGAGCGTGGGCGCGAGGATCGTGTTCGCATCGGCGATCAGGGCGAGCTTGGCCGGCTGGTCCTTGGGCACGAAGTCGTTGACGTCGATCGTGCCGCCGACCGTCGGCAGCTTGGCGACCTTCTCGGCGATCTGCTGCGCCGCGGCGGCGTTCGGGGCCAGGATGTCGATCGTGTACGGGTTGGTCACCGGGTTGGTGGCGAGCTCGCGCAGCGTGCGCATCGCCTCGGTGTTCGGGTTCTTGGTGTCGAGCGGGTCGGAATCGAAGGTGAGCCGCGGTGACAGCACCAGGGCGAGCACCGCGAGCAGGCCGAACGTCACCAGGATCCCCCGCCGATGGCGAACCGCCACCGGGTCGAGCCGCGCCGCCCAGGCGAAGCCGACCTCCTGCCCCTCGCCGCCCGGATTGAACAGGGTGATCGCGGCGGGCAGGAAGGCGAGGGTGCAGGCGAAGGCGATCAGCATGCCCGAGCCGGCGATCAGCCCGAGTTCGGCGACGCCGGAGAAGTCGGTTGGGACGAAGGCGAGGAAGCCGGCGGCGGTCGCCACCGCGGCGATCAGGATCTGTACCCCGGCGCGCGCCGCGGTCTCCCGCAGCGCAGCCGCCATGTCGCCCGTCTCGAACCGGTATTCGCGGTAGCGCACCGAGAACTGGATCGCGAAATCGACCGCGATGCCGACGAACAGCACGCCGAACCCGACCGAGACGAGGTTGAGCGTGCCCACCGCGACCGCGGCGAACAGCACGGTCAGCATGAGGCCGAGGCCGAGGGTCAGCAGGATCGGCACGATCAGCCGCCAGGTGTGCACGGCCAGGAACAGCCACAGCGTGATCAGCACGATGCTGGCGATCATGCCCTCGACCGCGCCCTCGGCGACGGTCGCGAACTCCTCGTCGGCCAGCGCCACCTGGCCGGTGATGCGCACGGTCGCGTCGCCGCTCTTCACGAACTCGAGGCCGGCGATGATCTGGCGCATCGCCGCCGTCGCCTTGCCGCCCGGCTCCAGCGCGCCGAAATTCTGCTTCGGCTGCACCAGGACGAAGTGATACGGGCCGGCCAGATCGCTCAGCCCGCCCCCCAGCAGCCCCTGCCAGGACAGCGGCTGCGGATGGCCGGCGAGCGCGTCGGCCATCGCGGTGTGAAACCCCTTGATCGGTCCGAGATACGGCGTGAGGTCGACGCCGCCATGGGTCACCCCCATCCCCAGCAGCGACAGGGCGGCGAACAGGCCGCGGGCGGTGGGATCGGCGACGAGCTGGCCGAGGAAGGGCTGGGCGTCGATGGTCTGGTCCATCAGCGCGCCCAGCTTCTTCTGGTCGAGGAACAGCAGCCCCTCCTTCTCGAAGAAGGGCAGCGCGTCCGGGCGGCGCACGGTCAGGAAATGGGTCTTGTCCGCGGCGATCTTGCGCGCGAGTTCGGCGGCGGTGGCGTCCGCCTCCTCCGGGATGCGCGCCTGCACCACCGCGACCAGCAGGTTGCGGAATTGCGGGAAGTCCTTGTCCATCTCCGCGGCCCGCTGTCGCCAGGGCAGCGTGTCCTTGAACATCAGGTCGGTGTCGGTGCTGACGCCGAGATGGTGCATGGCGAACCAGCCGGAGAAACCGGCCAGGAGCACGGCGCCGAGGAAGAAGACGAGCGCGTTGCGGCGGCTGAGGTCGACCAGGCCGACGAGCAGGCGGTGCAGCATCAGGGATCAACGCTCCGGGACAGGGGCCGCACCTGATAGTCGGTCGGATGGGCGGAGGTCCATGCCGCGGGCATCACTTTACCTGTCCCCGGCGATTGCGCGACAACGGCCCGTCCGGTTCGCCCGCGCCGCCGGACTCTCCCTCCCCCGGTTCGGTCGCGGGGTTTGCGGCGCCCTTGCGCACGGCGCCGCCGATCACCCGCCAGGCTGGTCACGCGCCAGGTGGTGACGAGCCGGGTCGGGACGGTCAGGGCGTGGGACCATCCAGGGAGGATGCCAATGTCCGCTTCCGCTCCCGCGGCCACCAGGCCCGCGCCCCGCACCAAGCCGCCGTTCCGCGCCGACCATGTCGGCAGCCTGCTGCGCCCCAAGCTGCTGCAGGAGGCGCGCGCCCGCTGGAAGGCGGGCACGCTGGACCATGCCGGATTGCGGGAGGTCGAGGACCGCTGCATCCGCGCCGCGATCGCCAAGCAGGAGGAGATCGGGCTGCGCGCCGCCACCGACGGCGAGTACCGCCGCGCCTACTGGCATTACGACTTCGTCGCCGGCCTGGACGGGGTGGAACTCTACGTCCCCGAACAGAAGATCCAGTTCCAGGGCGGCGTTCCGCTCGGGCACGCGCTGCGGGTGACCGGCAAGATCGGCTGGTCGCATCCGGTCATGATCGACGATTACCGCTTCGTGGCCGGCGCCGTCGGGTCGGCGGTGCCGAAGCAGACCATCCCGTCCCCCTCGGTCGTGCATTTCCGCGGCGGGCGGCGCGCCATCGATGCACAGACCTATCCGGAGATGGAGCCCTTCTTCGCCGATCTCGGAGAAGCCTACCACAAGGCGGTCGCGGCCTTCGCAAAGGCGGGTTGCCGCTATTTGCAGCTCGACGAGGTCAATCTCGCTTATCTGTGCGACCCGGCGCAGGTCGAGAGCCTGAAGGCGCGCGGCGAGCACGTGGAGGGGCTGGTCGGCATCTACGCCGACATGCTGAACCGCGCGATCGCCGGGCGGGTGCCGGGGATGACCATCTCGATGCATCTCTGCCGCGGGAACTTCCGCTCCACCTGGGTGGCGCAGGGCGGCTACGAGCCGGTGGCCGAGGTGCTGTTCAACCAGATCGATGCCGACGCCTATTTCATGGAATACGACACGGAGCGGGCGGGCGGGTTCGAGCCGCTGCGCTTCGTCCCGCGCGGGCACAAGGTGGTGGTGCTGGGGCTGGTCACCTCCAAGAGCGGCGCGCTCGAGAGCAAGGACGAGCTGAAGCGGCGGATCGACGCGGCGGCGAAATACCTGCCGTTGGAGCAGCTCGCGCTGTCGCCGCAATGCGGCTTCGCCTCCACCGAGGAGGGCAACACGCTGACCGAGGAGGAGCAGTGGGCGAAGCTGCGGCTCTGCGTGGAGGTGGCGCGGGAGGTCTGGGGCGGGGTCTGACCCCAAGCGCCTGTCCGGCGCACGTTCGCTCGCCGGCAGGCTCCAGGAGCTGGTTCGATCGCGTGATTCACGGCGCCGGCGAACACGCCTCCGCCGATCACGCTCGAACGGACGAAGCGGGGGCCGACCGGCGGCGAACCGGGGGTGGGCGTGGGGCGTTGCTGGGGCGGCATTACAGGGAGAGACCCGATGGCAGCCGAGAAGACCGACGCGACCAAGCCCTTCCCCGGCAGTCCGACCGGCAACAAGTCCGGCGTCGGCGGCGACCGGCCCGACGCGCAGCAGGCCGGGAAGCCCGCGCCGACCGACGCGGCCCCCGGAAGCCCGACCGGCAATGCGTCCGGGACCGGCCCGACGACCACGAAGCCCGGAACGGTCGAGCGAGGCTGATCGGCGGGGCGGCGCGAACCGGACGGAGCGCCCGCCGACCTACCGGAACGGGGGCGGGCGAAGCGCCGGAACCTGGGTTGCAGGGCCGGCTGCCTCGCCGCCGCGCGCCGGCTCCACCGTGAGCGGGGAGCGCTCGATCAGCGACGCGACCTGCTGCACCAGCGCCTTGCGCCGGAACGGCTTGCGCATCACGCGGGTTTCGGGGGCGCGACTCTCCAGCCGCTCCGCCTCGGCGTAGCCGCTGACCACCAGCACGGGCAGGTCGGGGCGGAGCTGGCGGGCCTGCGCCACCAGTTCCGGTCCATCCAGGCCCGGCATGGCGTAGTCGGTGACCAGCACGTCGATCTCGGGCCCGCGGGCGAGCCGGCTCAGCGCCTCGTCGCCCGATCCGACCGTGTCGACGGTGAAGCCGGTGCCGCGCAGGAAGGAGCCCAGCGTGACCAGCACCTCCGCCTCGTCGTCGACCAGCAGCACCCGGCCGGCGCCGCGTTCGATGGTGAGCAGCGGCTCCGGCGGGTCCTCCACCGGCTGTTCGGCGACCGGCAGCCAGACTTCCACGCGGGTGCCCTCGCCCAGCCGGCTCAGCACCCGCATGTCGCCGCCGGACTGGCGCGCGAATCCGTGCACCATCGAGAGGCCGAGGCCCGACCCTTTGGGCCCCTTGGTGGTGAAGAACGGCTCGCAGGCCTTGGCCAAGGTCTCCGGGGTCATGCCGGTGCCGGTATCGGAGACGCTCAGCACCACATAGGGGCGTTGCGTCGGATCCTCGAGCGGGTTGAGCACCACGGGGCCGGCCTCGCACACGGCGATGCGCAGCGTGCCGCCTTTCGGCATGGCGTCGCGGGCGTTGAGGGCCAGGTTCAGCATCGCCGCCTCGAGCTGGCCGGGATCGGCATAGACCTGCGGCATGTCGGACTGGATCTCGATCGGGATCGAGATCTGCGGGCCGAGTGTGCGGCGGAGGGTGTGGACGATGTCGCCGATCAGGTCCGGCAGGTCGAGCGCGCGGGGTTTCAGCACCTGCTTGCGGGCGAAGGCGAGCAGGTGATGGGTCAGGCGGGCGCCGCGCTCGCCCATGCGCAAGGCGCCTTCCGCGCATTCGCGCATTTCCGGCCGGTCGCCGACTTCGTCGATCAGCAGTTCGAGGCTGCCCATCATCGCCTGCAGCAGATTGTTGAAGTCGTGCGCGATCCCGGCGGTGAGCTGGCCGACCGTCTCCATCCGCTGCTGGTGGTTCAACTGCTCCTCGACCCGTACCTGGTCGGTGACGTCGCGCAGCACGCCGATCGTGCGCGCCGCCGCCGGCTGGCCCACCGGCCGGAAGGTCGGCTCGAGCAGCACGGGGCGATTGTCCCGGGTGCGGCAGAACATGAGGTGGCGCATGCGGGCGGACGGAAGTTCGGCCGCCTCGGCGTCCTCGGGGTTGACCAGCGCGCTCAACGGCTTACCCAGCAGGTCGGAGGGCGGGTAGCCGAGGATGCGTTCCGCCGCGCCGGAGGCATAGAGGATGGTCTCCTCCGCATCGAGCAGCATGATGATGTCGTTGGCGTTGTCGGCGATCAGCTGGAGCAGCGCGCTGTCGTGCTGCAGCGCCGCCTGCATGCGGGCGAGGCTGATCGCGCGACCCACCGCGCCGGTGAGATCCTCCCGGAACGTGTCGGACTTGCGCACGTAATAGGTGACGCCGCGCGCGATCGCCTCGGCCGCGACGCTCTCGCTGCCCATGGCGGTGACCAGCACCACGGGCACGCGCGGTGTGGCCGCATGCGCGATCTCGACCACGTCCCAGGCGCTGCCGTCGGGCAGGTGGAAATCCAGCACCAGGGCGGCGAACCCGCCGTTGCGCAGCATCCGCTTGGCGCGGTCCACCGATCCGCTGAGATGCGGCGCGTAGCCGGCGCGGAGCAGGGTGCGGCGGGCGAGTTCCGCCGTCTCCGGCTGGTCCTCGACGATCAGGACGCGGGGGATGGTCTCGATGTTCATCGCGCGACGCCCGATCGGCGCGTGGGGGCGGGCATTGCCGAACCGGTCACGGCTGGTCGCCCGGCAGCAGAGGCGTCGGCGCGCCGTCCGGCCGCATCGGGGCCAGGCTGACGATGGAGACCAGCAGGCCCAGCCGCTTGATCGCGTCGATGAACGCCTGCGCCTCCACCGGCTTGGTGATGTAGATGCTGCAGCCGAGGTCGTAGCAGCGCCCGATCTCCCGCGGATCGTCGGTGGTGGTCAGGATGATCACCGGGATCTTGCGCGTCACCGGATCGGCCTTGATCTCGCGCAGCACGTCGACGCCGTTGAGCCCGCCCGGCATGTTGATGTCGAGCAGCATCAGCAGCCGTTCGGGCTCGTTGGCGTGGCGGTCGCGTCCCCGCTCGCGCACATAGGCGAGCGCGTCCTTGCCCCGGTGCAGCGTCACCACCGGGTTGCTGACGCCGCCGCGGCGCAGGTTGCGGCGGATCAGCTCGCAATGACCTTCGTCGTCGTCGACCACCAGGATGGTCACGGCCGGATGTTCGGGCATCATTCGGTCTGGGCCTTCGCCGGATCGCAGGGGAGGGTGAAGTGGAACGCGGTGCCGACCGGATCGAGCGCTTCGGCCCAGACGCGGCCGCCCAGCCGCGCGACGATGCGCTTGACCGCCGCGAGGCCGATGCCGTCGCCGGCGGCACGCTCCGGATGGAATCGCTGGAACACCTGGAACAGGCGTGGGATGGCCTGTTCGGGGATGCCGACACCGTTGTCGCGGACCCAGAAATGCGCGTCCGGCGGTTCGGACCGGCCACCGATCTCGATGCGCGGCGGGCGGTCGGGGTCGGCGTATTTGACGGCGTTCTCGACCAGGTTGGCGACGATCTGGCCGACCGCGGTCGGATCGCCGAACGCCTCCGGCAGCGGATCGACGGCGATCGTCGCGCCGACGGCCTCGGTGGAACGGCGCAGCGCGTCGAGCGTGGCGGCGACGACCGCCGCCATGTCCAGCCGGTCGTGCCGGTAGGCCTGGGTGCCGGTGCGGGACAGCGTCAGCAGCGCGGTGATCAGGCGGTCGAACTTGGCGACGCTGGCGCCGATGAAGCGGAGCGGGTCGAGGATGTCCTCCCCCAGGATCGCGTGCAGATGGGCCCGTGTCGGCGGCGGCACGTCGAGGCCGGCGACTGCCTGCTCGAGCGTGGCGCAGCCGAGTTCGAGCTCCTTCGCGAAACCCTGCAGGTTGACCAGCGGCGCGCGCAGGTCGTGCGAGACGATGTAGACGAAGCTCTCGACCTCCTCGCTCTTGCGGCTGATCTCGGCAGTGGCCTGCCGCAGCGCGCGATTGGCGCTGGCCAGCGCCTTGTTGAGGTGGCGCAGATCCTCCTCCGCCCGGCGGCGCAGGGTAATGTCGGTGATGGCGGCGAGGACGCCGCGGCCGCGCGGGGTGGCGACGGGCTTCAACCCGACCTCGACCGGAAACTCCGACCCGTCCTTGCGCCGCCCATGGAGATCGCGGCCGGCCCCCATGGGGCGGAGCGCCGGCTCCCGCTCGAACGCGCGGCGCAGCTGTGCATGCGGGTGCCGCAGCCGGTCCGGGACCAGGCGCTCGACCGGCTGGCCCACCAGCTCCGCGCGGGTCCAGCCGAACAGGCGCTCGACCTCTCCGTTGAGCCAGGCGATGGTGCCGTCGCCCTCCACCATCAGGATGGCGTAGGGCGCGGATTCCACGGCGGCGCGAAACATCGCCGCATCGTCCGCCCGGTTGGCGGCCGGCGCTTCGCCCGACTCCACCTTCTGGGTTCCGTCCAGCATGGTTCCTGGCTCCCCGGTCGGCGCCGCTGACCGTGGCGCCGCCGGAGGCGCGCTTACGGTCCTGTTGAGGAATACGACAATCGTAACAGAAACTAACTGTTCATGATCGATCATGCAACCATGACGGGTGATTTCCCGAGGCGTCACGCGTGCCGTGCCGGATGGTGGCGCTGGTGGGAGCCGGGGTCCGCCCCAACATGGCGGCCATGATCGCGTTCGCCGCCCTGCTGGAGCGCCTCGTCTTCACCCCGTCGCGCAATGCCAAGATCGCGCTGCTGCGGCACTACTTCGCCACCGAACCGGATCCGGACCGCGGCATCGCGCTGGCCGCGATCACCGGGGAACTCGGGTTTTCCGCCGCCAAGCCGGGCCTGATCCGCGATCTCGCGGCCGCGCGCACCGACCCGGTGCTGTTCGGCTGGTCCTACGACTATGTGGGCGACCTCGCGGAGACGGTCGCGCTGATGTGGCCGGCCGCCGCCACCAACGCGCCGCCGCCCTCGCTCGCGGCGGTCGTGGAGGGGCTGGAGACGACGCCCAAGCCCGCGCTGCCCGCGCTGGTGGCGGCGTGGCTGGACGCGCTGGAGCCGTCGGCGCGCTTCGCGCTGCTGAAGCTGATCACCGGGGCGCTGCGGGTCGGCGCCTCGGGGCGGCTCGCCAAGATCGCACTGGCGGAGATGGGCGGCGTGACGCCCGACGAGGTGGAGGAGGTGTGGCACGGGCTCGCGCCGCCCTACGCGCCGCTGTTCGCCTGGCTCGACGGCCACGCCCCGCGGCCCGACCCGGCGGATGCCCCGGTGTTCCGGCCGCCGATGCTGGCGCATCCGCTGGAGGCGGGGGACCTGGCCGGGCTGCAGCCCGAGGCGTGGCGGGCGGAGTGGAAATGGGACGGCATCCGCGTCCAGCTCGTGGCGACGCCGGCCGGCAAGCGGCTGTATTCCCGCGGCGCCGAGGAGATTTCCGCCGCCTTCCCCGAGATCCTGGAGGCGATGGACTTCCACGCCGTGCTGGACGGCGAGCTGCTGGTGGTGCGCGACGGTACGGTGGCGCCGTTCGCCGACCTGCAGCAGCGGCTGAACCGCAAGGCGGTGACCGCGCGGATGATGGCGCAGTACCCGGTGGCGATCCGGCTCTACGACCTGCTGTTCGAGGCGCATGAGGACGTGCGGCCGCTGCCGTTCGACGACCGCCGCGCGCGGCTGGAGGCGTGGTTCGCCCGCACCCGGCCGGCGCACATGGAGCTGTCGCCGCTGATCCGCTTCCATTCGCTCGAGGAGCTGGCGGCGCTGCGCGACGGGGCGCGGGCGGCGTCGATCGAGGGGCTGATGCTGAAGCGGGGCAGCGCGCCCTATGTGGCCGGCCGGGTGAAGGGGCAGTGGTGGAAGTGGAAGCGCGACCCGCTGACGGTGGATGCAGTGCTGATGTATGCGCAGCGCGGCCACGGCAAGCGCAGCTCCTACTACTCCGACTACACGTTCGGGGTGTGGAAGGGGGCGGAGCTGGTGCCGATCGGCAAGGCGTATTTCGGCTTCACCGACCAGGAGCTGGCGTTCCTCGACCGTTGGATCCGCAACCACACGACGGCGCGGTTCGGCCCGGTGCGGGAGGTGGAGAAGGCGCTCGTGCTGGAGGTGGCGTTCGACGCGGCGCAGCTCTCGACGCGGCACAAGTCGGGGGTAGCGCTGCGGTTCCCCCGGGTGTCCCGCATCCGCACCGACAAGCCGGCGGCGGAGGCGGACACGCTGGAGACGGTGATGGCGCTGGTGGAGAACCGCCTGGCCTGAGGGATGGGCGGTGCCAGCGGGGATCGCCGGGTCGGGGCCCGCCCATGCCGTCATCCGCGGGCCCCGCACATGCCGTCATCCGCGGGCCCGCCCATGCCGTCATCCGCGGGCCCCGCACATGCCGTCATCCGCAGGCCCGCCCCCGCCGTCATCCGCGGGCCCCGACCCGCGGATCCCAACCGTTCAGACGGTGCCCGTGGGGATCGCCGGGTCGGAACCCGGCGACGGCGGGGTGGGAGTACGGCGCGACGGGGGGCTGCGCGGCGGGAGGCGACGGCGCTAGGCTCGCGCCGCTTCACCGAAGGATCAGATACGCATGGTCGCGCTCACCACCCCCAAGGTCCACATGGGCACCCTCACCGCGGGAGAGGCGCGCGACGTCTACGCGGCGAACCCGGTGATCCTGCTGCCGATGGGCAGCCATGAGGACCAGGGGCCGCACGCGCCCATGGGCGACTACCTGCTGGCCGAGAAGGTCGCCGAACTCGCGGCCGTGCGCGCCAGCGAGCGGGGCACGCGCACGCTGGTCGCGCCGGTGGTGCCGTTCGGCGGCGCCGATTTCTTCGGGCCGATGCCCGGCGGCATCGCGCTGTCGCAGCCGCTGCTCGCGCGCGTGCTGGAGGAGATGGTCGACAACCTCTATCGCCACGACCTGACGCGGATCATCGTGATCAACGGCCATGGCGGCAATGTCGGCCCGATCGGGGAGGTCGCGCGCGCCAAATATGTCGCGCATCGCCGCGTGATCCCCAGCCTGTACCTGTGGCGCATCGCCTACGGCATGCTCCCCGGCCTGATCGGCGCCGACCTGGCGAAGCGCGTCTCCGGCCATGGCGCCGATCCGCTCACCAGCCTCGGCCTGCACTTGTTCCCGGAGCTGATCCGCAAGGACCTGATCCCGCAGGCCGCGCCGCTCAAGCACGACCCCGCGCTCGACCTCGACTTCACCGCGCTCGGGGCCATGCGCTTCGAGGGCGCGGAGGTGAACGTGCCGCACGAATACGACGAGATCTACCACGCCGGCGTGGGCGGCGGTGACCCGAACCTGTCCTCGGCCGAGACCGGCGCGGCGCTGGCCGAACGCCTGGTCGAGCTGTGCGCCCGCTTCGCGATCCATTTCGCCGCGCGCACATGACGCACGCGGTGCCGGCGCTGACGATCGAGCGCCTGAGCGTCTGGCTGGTCGAAAGCCCGATCGCGATGACCCGCCTGCAGGGCGTCGGCCACGTCAAGGACACGGTGAAGCGCGTGCTGGTCCGGCTCGACGCGGGCGGGCTCACCGGCTGGGGCGAGGCGGCGCCGTGGGAAGTGTTCACCGGCACCGCCGAAGCGGCGTTCGCCGCGCTCGACCGCTATCTGCGGCCGGCGGTGATCGGACAGCCCGCCAACCACGTGCGCGCGCTGCTGCGGCGGCTCGACAAGGTGATGGTGGGCCACGCCGAGGCGAAGTTCGCAATCGAAACGGCCTGCTTCGACCTGCTGGGCCAGGCGAGCGGCCTGTCGATCGCGGAGCTGCTGGGCGGGCGGGTGCGCGACACCATCCCGCTGTCCTTCTCGATCGCCGATCCCGACTTCGCGGCGGACCTCGACCGCATGCGCGCGATGCTTCCCGCCGGCCATCGGCTGTTCAAGGTGAAGACCGGCGTTCTCGGCCATGCCGAGGATCTGCGCCGGCTGGGCGCGATCCGCGACACGTTCGGCGACGCCGTCGACCTGCGCATCGACTACAATCAGGCACTGACGCCGTTCGAGGCGATGCGCATCTTGCGCGACGTCGACACGTTCCGCCCGACCTTCATCGAGCAGCCGGTGCCGCGCCCGCATCTCGACACCATGGCGGCGCTGGCGGCGGCATTCGACACGCCGCTGTTGGCCGACGAGAGCTGCTTCGACGCGACCGACCTGATGCGCGTGGTGGCGATGCGCGCGGCGGATGCGATCTCGGTCAAGCTGATGAAATGCGGCGGGATGCTGGCCGGCCAGGCGCTGATGGGGATCGCCGACACGGCGGGCCTCGCGGGCTATGCGGGCACGCTGTACGAGGGCGGCATCGCGCTCGCCGCCGGCACGCAATTCGTCGCGGCGATGCCCGGCATCAGCCTGGGCTGCGAGTTCTACATGCCGCACCACGTGCTGCTGGAGGACGTGCTGGAGGCGCGGATCCCGCATCAGAACGGGATGGTGGTGGTGCCGCAGGCGCCCGGTCTCGGCATTCGGGTGACCGATGCTTCCGTGCGAAACAATACGCGCGTGCTGGCGGAAGCGGCGGGGTAGCTGCTGCTCGGCGCACGCCACGGTCGGGCGGGCGTGCTGCGGAACTCGGTGGACGCACGGACCCTACGGTGGTGGGGGCGCACGGACCCTACGGTGACGCGAGAGGGCGGCGGCGGTCGGTGGGACGCACGGACCCTGCATTCCGTCATGGCCGGGCTCGACCCGGCCATCCCCGGACGCACGGACCTAGCATTCCGTCGTGACCGGGCTCGACCCGGCCATCCCCGGACGCACGGACCTTGCATTCCGTCATGGCCGGGCTCGACCCACTGCTGTCCGGGATGAAAAGCTCTGGACGCGGTGCATGGCTCTGATTCGAATGGGTTTTGCGACGACCTGTCCGAATCGAAGCTCGAAGGGAGCTAGAGCCATGCGGTTTCAGTCTAGCGTAGTTG
>JAFKLG010000105.1 GCA_017304945.1 Rhodospirillales bacterium | reverse complement strand
ATGTCGGGCTGCGGCAGGGTGGGCGCGAAGGCGCCGAGGCGAACCTTGGTCATGTCGGGCTGCGGCAGGGAGGGTGCGAAGGCGCCGAGACGGACCTTGGTCATGTCGGGCTGCGGCAGGGTGGGGGCGAACGCGCCGAGACGGACCTTGGTCATATCGGGCTGCGGCAGGGTGGGGGCGAACGCGCCGAGGCGGACCTTTGTAAGCTGCTCAGTGGTCGAACCCGTGCAGGACAATCCAATGTAAGAATTGTTCATTTGTGTTCTCCTCGAGACGCGAATGCATCGACGAGGAGCAAAGTGTCACCCAGTGTGCAACCAATCGTTGAAAATTCGTTATTTCTACGTCAATTTTATGTCACCCACGTACCTGTGTTCGCAGTGTAATAGAGCGTTCTCAACTTGTGAGGCAAGTTCGGTGCGGCTCTAAAGACCCGAGGGCGGCCCAGCCGCCCCCTGACAGAGACAGGGAGACCGGCCCGCCTCAGGCGGCGGTGCCGCCCACCGTCAGCCCGGCCAGCTTCAGCGTGGGCTGGCCGACACCGACCGGAACGCCCTGACCGCTCTTGCCACAGGTGCCGATGCCAGGGTCAAGCGCCATGTCGTTGCCGACCATGCTGACCCGCCGCAATGCGTCCGGCCCATTGCCGATCAGCGTCGCGCCCTTCACCGGCGCGCCCACCTTGCCATCCTCGATCAGGTAGGCCTCGCTGGCCGAGAAAACGAACTTGCCCGAGGTGATGTCCACCTGGCCGCCGCCGAAATTCACCGCGTAGAGCCCGCGCTTGACCGAGGCAATCATTTCGTCCGGGCTGTGGGTGCCCCCCAGCATGACGGTGTTGGTCATGCGCGGCATCGGTGCATAGGCGTAGGACTGGCGGCGCCCGTTCCCGGTGCTCGCGGTCTGCATCAGCCGCGCGTTCAGCCGGTCCTGCATGAAGCCCACCAGCATTCCGTCCTCGATCAGCACGGTGCGGGAGGAGGGAGTGCCCTCGTCGTCCACCGTGAGGCTGCCACGGCGATCGGGCAAGGTGCCGTCATCCACCACGGTGACGCCGCGCGCCGCGATCTGCTGGCCCAGCAGGCCGGCGAAGGCGGACGTGCGCTTGCGGTTGAAATCGCCCTCCAGCCCGTGGCCGATCGCCTCGTGCAGCAGGATGCCGGGCCATCCCGCCCCCAGCACGACCTCCATCTCGCCGGCCGGAGCCGGACGGCTCTCGAGGCTGACCAGCGCCTGGCGCAGCGCTTCGGCGACGGCGCCCTGCCAGATCTCGGGCTGGATCACCCCGTCATACGAGAAACGACCGCCGGTTCCGTAGCTGCCGGTCTCCCGTCGCCCGTTCGCCTCGACGATGACCGCGACGTTCAAGCGGACCAGCGGCCGCAAATCGGCCACCCGCACGCCGTCGGCGCGCAGGATCTGCACCGCCTGCCACTCCCCGCTGAGCGAGGCCATCACCTGCTTGATCCGGCTGTCCTTCGCGCGGGCATAGGCGTCGATCTCGGACAGCAGGGCGGTGCGGGTCGCGAAGGGCAGGGCCGGCAGCGGATTCGCGTCGGAATAGAGCCGGCGGTTGGTGGCGCGCGGCGGCTCCGCGGCCGTACCGGTATGGCCGGTCGCCACCGCGGCGACGCTTTCGGCTGCGCGGCGGAGCGCGGCCTCGGAGATCTCCCCGGCATGCGCGTAGCCGGTGGCCTCGCCGGCCACGACACGCAGGCCGAACCCGAGCGTGGTGTCGAATCCGGCGTTGCGGATGCGGCCGTCATCGAGGCTGATGTGCTCGCTCTCGCGATATTCGAGGAACAGCTCGCCGTCGTCGCCGGCCCGCAGCGCCTCGGCCGCGATCCGTTCGGCGGCGGCGCGGTCGAGCGTGGCGCCGGGATGCTCGAAGAACAGGGCGTCGGTGGTGGCGAGAGGGGTCATGGATCGATCCATTTCAGGAAATCTGGGCCGCGAACCCTGCAGATGGGGTGCGTGAGAGGGCCGCGCCAGCCGGCGAGCGGGCCGAGTGTAGGCCGGGAGGCGCGGGTTCTGCCACGCCCGCGAGGCGGCTCGGAACCGATTGGCGGTTCCGCGGCATGCGGCGCGTGGCGCGGCGGAAGCGGCGCGGGCGGCATGCGGCGCCTGGCGAGGCGCAGCGCAACACCCGGGTGCCGCGTGCGTTCGGACCGACCGCCGGGAATGCTGTTGCCGGATGGGCAGGGTGTGGCATAAGGCCGCAACACGCACCGTGGGTGTCTGCGCGAGTATCGACGATTGTCGTGATTACACTCATGAAATCAAGATTCTGTTGAAACATGCGGGTTCGGGCGGCCATACTCGAATTGTGATGGCGCGGCCCCTCGAAGAGGTGGCCGAATGATGCGGCCCCCAAATATCCTCCCGCGTTGCTGGGACGGGGTCCGCCCTGCCGAATGGACCTGGGCGCATGGGCTCTGAAGGCTGTGGGCTCGCAAGAGGGGTTGCTCGTGGATATATCTGACGGACACATCACCGGCCCACTCGGGCAGGCGCGCCAGGCTGCGGCTGCACAACCCGGCGGCGGCGGGGCGGGCGTGGGTGCGCCGTCGGGAGGGGCGGCAGGTCGGGACCAGCCGATCCATCCGCGCCTGCTCGCTATGATGATGGCGGGGCGCTATTACGGGATGGAGCTCGACCCGGGCGAATATCGCCTCGAGGCGGGGGAGAAGACCCCCTCCGCGGCCTCCTTGTCCGCCTGGGCGCAGAATTCCGGCATGTGGGCCCGCGCGGTGCGCCTGCGCTGGCGCCACCTGATGTCGTTCAAGAACACCGGCCCGGTGGTGCTGCTGTTCACCGACGGCACGGCCGGCATGCTGGTCGGCGCCAACACCGAACACAAGGTGGTCCTGCTGAAGGACCCCCGCATGCCGGAAGCGGAAGCGCCGCTGCCGGTCGACGAAATGCGGCTGGCCGATGTGTGGACCGGCGAAGCGATCCTGCTGCGGGCGCAGCGCGGCTATGCCGAGAAGGATCCGCCGTTCTCGCTGGGCTGGCTGTTCGGGCTGGTGCTGCAGGAGCGCAAGTCGCTGCGGGATATCGGCATTGCGTCCCTGGCGATCAGCTTCCTGACCATCGCGCCGCCGATGCTGGTGATGACCGTGGTCGACAAGGTGATGTCGCACCACTCCTATTCCACGCTGACTCTGATCAGCACGATCCTGGCGATCGCGATCCTCTACGAAACCTTGCTGGGCTATGCGCGCCGACTGATCATCCTGGTGGTCGGCACCCGGATCGACACCAAGCTGAGCCTGCACGTCTTCGGGCGGCTGATGCGGCTGCCACTCGACTACTTCGAGCGGCATCCCGCCGGTGAGACGATGTACAAGGTCTCGCAGCTCAACGTCGTGCGGCAGTTCATCACCGGCAAGCTGCTGACGACCTTCCTCGACATGATCACGCTCTGCGTGCTGCTGCCGTTCCTGTTCTGGCTCAACGCGACGCTGGCCTGGGTGGTGCTGGTCTGCGCGACGGTGATCGCCCTGATCGTCATCGCCTATCTGCGGCCGATCCGGACCGTGTATGCCCGCGTGTTGACCGCGGAGACGCTCAAGTCGGCGGCGCTCGGCGAGACGATCGTGGGGATGAAGACGGTGAAGTCGCTGGCGCTCGAGCCGCAGCGGAAGGCGCTGTGGGACGAGCGGGTGGCCGAGACCGGCAGGTGGCGTCTCGCGCTCGGGCGGATCAGCAACTGGCCGCAGACCCTGGTCACTCCGCTCGAACGGTTCATGTATGTCGGCGTGATCATGCTGGGCGCCTATCTCGCCCTGACCGACAACTCCGGCTACATGATCGGCAGCCTGTTCGCCTTCATGATGCTGTCGCAGCGTGTGTCGCAGCCGCTGGTGGGCATGGCGCGGCTGCTCGAGGACTGGGAAGAAGTCGCGGGTGGCATGGCGCAGGCGGCCTCGGTGCTGAACCGGCCGCTGGAAGCGGATGCCGCCTCGGGCGGGCTGCGGCCGAAATTCGCCGGCGCGATCGAGTTCCAGGACGTCGTCTTCACCTATCCCGGGACCAAGATCCCGGCGCTGGACCGGGTCAGCTTCTCGGTCCCGGCGGGCACGATGCTGGGCCTGGTCGGTCCGTCGGGCTCCGGCAAGTCGACCATCACCCGTCTGCTGCAGGGTATCAACCGCGAGTATTCGGGCTTCGTGAAGATCGACGGCGCCGACCTGCGTGAGATCAACCTGCGTCATCTGCGCTCCAGCTTCGGCGTCGTGCTGCAGGAGAACTTCCTGTTCCGCGGCTCGATCCGGGAGAACATCCTGG
Organism: Rhodospirillales bacterium; assembly: GCA_017304945.1. Lineage (GTDB taxonomy): Bacteria > Pseudomonadota > Alphaproteobacteria > Acetobacterales > Acetobacteraceae > Rhodopila. The sequence goes on along the minus strand of JAFKLG010000105.1, from coordinate 33,551 downwards.
CCGGCCGCCCGGGGCTGACGCTCGAGGATGCGATCCGCGCCGCCCGCCTGGCGGGGGCCGAGGAATTCATCGAGCGCATGCCGAACGGCTACGAGACCTACATCGAGGAGGGCTCGCCCAATCTCTCGGGCGGGCAACGGCAGCGGCTGGCGATCGCCCGCGCCCTGATCACCGATCCGCGGCTGATGATCCTGGACGAGGCGACCAGCGCGCTGGATCCGGAGAGCGAGGCGCTGGTGAACGCCAACCTGCTGCGGATCGCCCGCGGCCGGACGATGGTGATCGTCTCGCACCGGCTGTCCTCGCTGGTGGACTGCGACCAGATCCTGGTCATGGAGAAGGGCAAGGTCGCGGACTTCGCGCCGCACCACGTCCTGCTCGAACGCTGCGCCGTCTATCGCCGCCTGTGGTCGCAGCAGAACCGTCACATGGAAAATCAAGGCCCCCGTCATGCAGCTCTTGCCCCGACCCTCGCCCAAGGCGATTAGCACCGCCGTCGCCGAGCGGGACGATCCCGTGCTGCCGGCGATCCTCGAGTTCCAGTCGCCCAGCACCGCGATCATCAACACGCCGGTGCCGCGCAGCGCGCGCGGCATCGCCTGGATGATCGGCAGCATGGTGCTCGCGGCGATCGTCGCAACCGCGGTGATCCGCGTGGACCGTGTGGTGGAGGCGCCCGGCAAGGTGGTGTCGCAATCCCCGACCATCGTGGTGCAGCCGCTGGATACGGCGATCGTGCGCTCGATCGACGTGCACGAGGGCGAGACCGTGAAGGCCGGCCAGGTCCTGGCGCGGCTCGATCCGACCTTCGCCGCGGCCGACATGGGCGCACTCGCGGCCCAGGTCGGGGCGCTGCAGGCGCAGGTGTCGCGACTGCAGGCGGAGGTGAACAACCAGCCATTCAGCTACAGCGGCACCGATCCGAATCTCGCGCTGCAGGCGGCGATCTACGCGCAGCGGCAATCCGAGTACAACTACAAGATCGAGAACTACCGGCAGAAGGCCGACAGCCTGGTTGCCACGATCCGCCGCGCGAACTCCGACGCGGCCGGGTATCGGGACCGGCTGCAATACGCCAAGAGCCTCGAGCAGATGCGCAAGGAACTCGAGAACCTCCAGGTGGGCAGCCGGCTGAACACGCTGGCCGCGATGGACTCGCGGGCCGAGATGCAGCGCAACCTGGATGGCGCCGAACAGCAGGCGCAGGGCGCGCAGCGTGACCTCGCCGCGTTGATCGCGGAGCGCGAGGGCTACATCCAGAACTGGCATGCGGATGCGTCGCAGCAGTTGGCGGACGCGACCAGCAAGCTGTCGGATGCGCGGGAGAACCTGAACAAGGCGCAGCTCCGCCGCCAGCTCGTGGAGCTGCGGGCCGATCGCGACGCGACCGTGCTGACCATCTCCAAGGTATCGGTGGGGTCGGTGCTGCAGTCCGGCCAGCAGTTCATCACGCTGGTGCCGCTGGACGCGCCGCTCGAGGTCGAGACCAACATCACCGGCCGTGACGCGGGCTACGTCCATGTGGGCGACCCGGTCGCGATCAAGTTCGACACGTTCCCCTACACGCTCTACGGCCTCGGCCGCGGCGTGGTGCGGATCGTCAGCGCGGACAGCTTCACGGCGCAGGACGACCAGCGCAACCCGACCGGCGCGCTGCCGGTGCCGCAGAGCGGCAACACCGACCCGTACTATCGGGCGCGCGTCACGATCGACAAGCTGGAGCTGCACGGGGTACCCGAGGGCTTCAAGGTGGTGCCCGGCATGCCGGTGACGGCGGACATCAAGGTGGGCGAGCGGACGCTGTTCGAGTACTTCTTCAGCCGCGTGCTTCCGATGGGCGACGAAGCGATGCGCGAGCCGTGAGGCGGACGCAGGGCGGAAGCATCATCATGGCGAGCGGGATCTGACGACTGATGGCGATCGTTGATCGACTGATCGGCACGCTTTCACCGACGGCGGCATTGCGCCAGGCGGTGAAGCTGTCGGCCAAGGGTGACGTGAAGCGCGCGGCGCCGCTGTTTTCCCGCGCGGCGCGCGCGGGAATTGCCGAGGCGCAGCACCGGCTGGCGCGCTGCTATCTCGAGGGCGCCGGCGTCCCGCACAGCCGCCCCGAGGGCGTGCGCTGGCTCGAACGGTCGGCGGAACAAGGCTATGTCGAAGCGCAGAGCCTGCTCGCGACCCTCTATCTGCACGGGTTTGCGCGGTCCGAGGCCGCCCCGACGCTGTTCGAGGCGCCGAACCAGTCGGCCCAGGCGGCCTCGCCCGACTGGACCAATGGCGAGAAATGGGCGCGCCGCGCCGCGGAGGCCGGTTCGGCCGATGCGCAGGCGCTGCTGGGATACATTCTCACCTCCGGTCCGGAGGAGCGGCGCGACCTCGATCAGGCCAAGGTCCTCTACAAGAAGTCCGCCGATGCCGGCTGTCCGCAAGGGCATCTCGGCTATGCGCTGTCGCTCGCGCAGAACGTGCGCGACGAAGCCACCCAGCAGGCGGTGACCGAACATCTGCGGTTCGCGGCGGACGCGGGTCTCGCCACGGCGCTGTACCTGTTCGGCACGCTGTCGGAGAAGGGCGTCGGCGTGCCGGTCGACCTGGCGGTCGCCGCCGAGATGTTCCGGCAATCCGCCGAGAAGGGCCATCGCTCCGGCCAGGCCAAATGGGGCCTGGCGCTGCTCGAGGGGCGTGGCATTCCCGCCAATCCGACCGAAGGCGAATCCTGGCTCCGCCGCGCCGCGCTGGCGGGCGATGCCGAGGCCGCCGCGCTGGTGGGCGACATGTATGCGCGCGGTGGCCCGCTGCCGCCGAACTACGCGGAAGCCGCGATGTGGTTCCGCCAGGCCGCCGAGTCCAACCATCGTGCCGCCGCCCGCGCGCTGGGCATGCTGCACCTCACCGGGGCGGGGGTGCCGCGCGATCCGCAGGAAGCGGCGCGCTGGTTCCGCATCTCGGCGGAGGCGGGCGACCAGAGCGCCCGCGTCGACCTGGCCAACCTCCTGCTCGACGGCAAGGGCGAGCAGGAAGACAGCATCCGGACCAAGGAGTGGTTCGAGAGCGCGGCCGCCTCCGGCGACCTCGTGGCCGCGTTCAACTTCGGCGTCTGCCTCGCCGAAGGCGTGGGCGTCGAGCGGGACGAGCGCCGAGCCGCCGAGTGGCTGCGCAAGGCCGCGGACGGGGTGGTCAACGCGCAATACTGGTATGGCCGCATGCTGATCGAGGGCCGCGGTGTGGAGGCCGATCTCGAGGCCGGCCGCGCCTGGATCGCCAAGGCTGCCGAGGCTGGCATGACCGAGGCCGAAGTGCTGCTGGCCGACATGATGTTGAGCGGCCGGGGCGGCGCGCGTGACCATCCGGCCGCCCTCGTGCTGTTCGAGAAGGCGGCCGAGAAGGGCCATGCAGGCGCGATGTTCGCCGTGGGCGCGATGAATGGCGGCGGCCACGACGTCCCCACCGATCGCGTCGTGGCGCAGCGCTGGTTCCGCGCCGCGGCGGAGCGCGGCCACGCCTTCGCGCAGATGATGCTGGGTCGCTACCTGGCCCGCGGGCTCGCCGGCGAAAAGGACGTCGAGGAAGGGCGCGTCTGGTCCGAACGCGCCGCCGCGCAGGGACTGCAGGAGGCGAAGGTCGATCTCGCCGCGCTGCCGCCGAAGCCCGAATCCGCTCCGGAGCGACAGGCCGTCGGCGACTGACCAGAGTGGCGGCGGATCGACCAACACTGGCGTGGGCCGGTCCCGCCGCCCGCGATGACGAGGCGCTCGCGCGATCGGCGCGCGACCGCGGCCTCGCCGCCTTGCGGGCCCGTGACGTACCGGAGGCGCTGCGCTGGCTCGATCGCGCGCATCGGCTGGTGCCGCGCGATCCCAACGTCGCGCTGACCCTGGGCAGTGCGCTGATCGGGCAGGACACCGCGCGCGCCATCGCATGCCTCGCCGAGGTCGCCGCGACGACCGGCATCCGCGAGGCCTGGCAGGGACTGACCACCGCGCATCTGGTGGCGGGCGATGCCGCCGCCGCCGCGGCCAGCCTCACCCAGGCGCTGCGGCAGGGCGTGATCGCCTCCGATGAGACGGCCGACATTCGTGGCCTTGCGACCGTCGTGGCGCAACGCGCCGGGGCGCCGGGCTGGGTCGGACTGACCGCGGCGGGCGAACTCGCGCTGCAGGCGGTCGCCGCGGGTGAGGTCGTCCTCAGCCTCGACGGCAAGCGGCTGCGCGGGATCCCCGTTGCCGCGCGGCTGGCCCAGGCGCGTCGCCTCGAGGCCAGCCTGGCTGGCCGGCCGCTGCTGGGCAGCCCGCTCGATCTGCGGGCGCTGCGGCGCGTGGTGGGTTGCGTCGCGGACCATGAGGGCGGGATCGAGGGATGGGCCTGGATGCCCCGCAACCCGGGCCGGTCCGTGCCGCTGCTGGTGCGGCCGGCCGGGGCGGGGCGCGGGTTCACTCTCCTGGCTACCGAGGAGGTCGTGGTGCCGGATGCCGGCCCGCTGGCGCGCCCGCTCGCCGTGCGCATCCCGGCAGCGCTGCTGTCGCGTGCGGGGCTCTGGCACGTCACCACGGAGGACGGGCGGGACCTGCTGGGCAGCCCGCTCGACCCGACCGCTGCCTGGCGCGCCGCCGCCGCTGCCGCGGCCGCGCTGGCGCAGGCCTATCCCGTCGCCGGACGCAGCGGCCGATCTGCGCGCGTGGCGAGCGGCCCCGCGAGCTCGGCCCTGCCTCCGCCCGTCTTGCCGGTGCTCGACCTGCCCCGGGAAGACGGTGCGACCGCGGCAGCGGGGACCGTGGCGCGGTTGCCGGTGGACGTGGTGGTGCCGGTCTACGGCCATCCGGCGCTGGTGGAGGCGTGCCTCGCCTCGGTGCTGGCGACGCTCCCGGCCGGCAGCCGGGTCGTCGTGGTGGATGACGGGTCCGAGGATCCCGACATCGACGCGCTGCTCTCCCGGCTGGCCGGGGACACGCGGGTGCGCCTGCTGCGGCAACCGCGCAATCAGGGCTTCCCCGCCGCGGCCAATGCCGGCATTGCCGCCTGCGCCGGGCGCGACGTGGTGCTGCTGAACAGCGACACACTGGTGCCGCCGCATTGGCTGGAGCGGCTGGCGGATGCCGCCTATGCCGCCCCGCGCATCGGCACCGCGACGCCGTTCTCCAACGATGCGAGCATCCTGAGCTACCCAGCTTCGACCGGCGAGAATCCGGTGCCCGACCTCGCGGCGACACGGCGGCTCGCGGCCCTCGCGGCGCGCGCCAATCCGGACACGGTGGTGGACATCCCGGTGGGCGTCGGCTTCTGCCTCTACATCCGGCGCGCCTGCCTGGAGGCGGTGGGCCGATTCCGGGAAGACGTGTTCGCCCAGGGCTACGGGGAGGAGAACGATTTCTGCCTGCGCGCCCGCGCTCTCGGCTGGCGCCATGTCGCCGTGCCGGCGCTGTTCGTCGCGCATCGCAGCGGCGCCTCATTCGGTGGGCCCGGCCGGCACCTGCAGCGTCGCAACCAGGACCTGCTGGAGCGGCTGCATCCCGGCTACGAGGCGCTGATCCAGCGCTACGCCGCCGAGGATCCGTTGGCCCCGGCGCGCCGGCGGCTCGACCTGGCGCGCTGGCGAGCGACCGTGAAGGGCCCGCGCGTGCTGCTGGTGACGCATGCCGACGGCGGCGGCGTGGAGCGGCGCATCGAGGCTGCCTGCGCCGCGCATCGCGCCGCCGGCCGCACGCCGATCGTGCTGCGTCCCGTCCGCCTGCCCGACGATTCGCCGGCCGTGTTGGTGAGCGATGGACCGGAGGATCGTTTCCCGAACCTCCGCTACCGCCTGCCGGAGGAGGAAGCGGCGCTGCGCGGGGTGCTTCGCAGCGTCACTGGTGTGGAGGTGCATCACCTCCTCGACCATCCCCCTGCCATCCACGCGCTGCTGACCACGCTTGGCGTGCCTTGGGACGTGCACGTGCACGACTACGCCTGGTTCTGTCCGCAGATCGCGCTGGTGGACGCGCGCCGCCGCTATTGCGGGGAGCCGGCACTCGCGGGGTGTGAGGCCTGTGTCGCGGATAACGGGGCGCTGCTGCCGGAGCCGATCGCGGTTGCCGACCTGCGGGCGCGGTCGGACGCGTTCCTGCGCGGCGCGCGGTCGGTGATCGTGCCCTCGCAGGACACGGCGACGCGGATGCGGCGGCACTTCCGTGGCGTCAAGCTGCGTGTGGTCCCGCACGAGGCCGATGCCGCTCTGCCCCCGCCCCCGCCGCCGCGCGCCCAGGACGGGCGCTGCCGCGTGTGCATCGTGGGTGCAATCGGCGTGCATAAGGGGTACGACGTGCTGCTGGGCTGTGCCCGCGATGCCGCCGCACGGCGACTGCCGCTCGAGTTCGTGCTGGTCGGCAGTTCGATCGACGATGCGCGCCTGATCGCGACCGAGCGGGTCTTCGTCACCGGCCGCTTCACCCCCGAGGAGGTGCTGCCGCTGATCCGCGCGCAACGGGCCTCGATCGGGCTGGTGCCGTCCGTCTGGCCGGAGACCTGGTGCCTCGCCCTCACCGAACTCTGGCAGGCCGGGTTACAGGCCGCCGCATTCGATCTCGGCGCACCGGCGGAGCGCATCCGTCACACCGGGTTCGGACTCGTCCTGCCCTACGGTCTTCCACCCGCCGGCATCAACAACGCCCTGTTGGCGACCTGTGGACTCGCGCGCCCGTGACCAGTACTGCCGATGAGTAATCCGTTGCGACGCTTGGCCCAAACTCGGTATCCCACCCGCAAATAGCAGAAAGCGTTCAGGCCACGATGCCCCGATCCCCAAAGCAGAAAGACCGCACCGCCCCAGAGGCGGCCCCATCGAACGAGCCCAGTCCCGTGATGCCCCTCCCACCCACGACCCGCGACCAGCCGGCAGCCGGTCCGGCGCAGTCCGGCGGCAACGCGTCCTCGAACCAGATCAGCGAGTTGCGCGTCACCGGCCACCTGATGACGCTCGATGCCGGCCTGTTCTGCGTGTTCCAGGCGCCCGGCGCGCCGCCCCCCGATCCGGCGACCGGCCTGCCGGGCGTGCGCATCTCGCTGCCGCCGGCACAGAGCGGCCGGCCCGATTCCGTCAGCATCAGCACGTTCCGCCAGGACGGCTGGCTGTCGGGCGCGGCGGCCCTGGTGCGTGTCAGCGAAGGGCCCGGCCAGGTGCTGGTGACCGTCTACCAGTCCGCGCGGCAGGGCACCGAGAGTGCACCGCGGCTGCAGGTGCTGCGGCTCAGCGGGGAGACCACGGAGCCGGCACCGGCCGCCCAGGCCGCCCCAGCCGCCGCTCCCGCGCCCGCCGCCGCCCCAGCCCCTGCCGCCGCGGCTCCGGCTGGCGACCCCGACGTGGTCGCGCACGTGCAGCGCACCGGCGATGTCGGGGCGCGGTTCGGCGACTGGGTCGGCACGCCGGGCAGCAAGCTGTGGATCGAGGGCTTCGGAATCGGCCCGCGTCCCGACCTCGACCCCGCCGACATCGAGTACCAGGCTGTGCTCGGGCGCGGCTGGCTGTCGCCCTGGGTGGAGGCCGGCAAGTTCTGCGGCAGCCGCGGCATGGCCCTGCCACTCCTCGGCATCAAGGTCCGGCTGAACGGCAAGGCCGCGGAAGACTACGACTGCACCTACTCGGCGAGCTTCACCGACGGCACCGAAGTGGGCCCGGTGTCGGCCGGCGAATCCTGTGAGGCCGAGAGCCTGGCCGCGCTGGAAGCCTTCCGCATCATGCTGGTGCCGAAAGGCGCCGCATCCGCCGCCGTGAAACCCGCCGCCAAGCCGGCCAAGCCGGCCGCGCCGCGCGCCCGCGCCAAGGCCCGCTGATCACCCGCGCGCCGCTTGGATCGGCGCGCGGGGTCGTCCCGTCCGGCGGGCGGCCTCGTGCCGTCGGATCCCCGGCGACAGCACGGTCCCGCCGAAGCCGCGGCGGCACCATCGCCAGCAGAGAGGGCTACGGGTGAAAATCCTGTTTGTTCACCAGAACTTCCCGGGCCAGTTCCTGCACATCGTGCGGCATCTGGTGCAGATGAAGCACCACGAGATCGCCTTCATCACCGAACCGAACGTCAACGTGATCGCCGGCGTCCACAAGGTGCCGTACGCCAAGCCCGCGGCCGGCCATGCGGAGGTCCACCTCGCGGCGCGGGAACTCGACGGGGCGGTGCGCCGCGCCGACGCGGTCGCCCGCACCGCGACCAACCTGAAACGCCTGGGCTTCGATGCGGATATCGTCATCGGCCATCACGGCTGGGGCGAGCTGCTCAACCTGCCGGAGGTGTGGCCGAATGCGCCGGTCCTCGGCTACCTCGAATTCTACTACAATACGCACGGGGTCGATGTCGGCTTCGACCCGGAATTCCCCAACGATCCCGCCGACTATCCGCGCATCCGCGCGAAGAACGCGATCAACCACATCGCCCTGAACCTCGGCGCGCATGGGCAGAGCCCGACGGAGTGGCAGCGCTCCACCTATCCCGCCTGGGCGCGCGACCAGATCAACCTGGTCTGGGAAGGCGTGAACCTCGACGTCTGCGCGCCGGACGAGTCGCTGCGCCGCGCCGCCTTCAAGATCGGCGACATGACCATCCGCGCCGGCGACAAGCTGGTGACCTACGTCTCCCGCGACCTCGAGCCCTATCGCGGCTTCCATGCGATGATGCGCGCCCTGCCGCATCTGCTGAAGGCACGCAAGGACATCAAGGTCGTGATGGTGGGCGGCGACGGCATCAGCTACGGCGCCCTGCCCACCGACGCCCCCAACTGGCGGGAGAAGATGCTGCGGGAGCTGGGGTCCAGCATCGATCCGAAGCGGGTCGTCTTCCCCGGCCGCGTCGACTACCAGACGTATCTCAAGCTGCTGAAACGGTCGGACGCGCATGTCTACCTGACCTACCCGTTCGTCGCCTCCTGGTCGCTGCGTGAATCGCTCGCGGCCGGGTGCGCCGTGGTGGGCAGCGACACGCAGCCGGTGCAGGAATTCATCACCCATGAGGAGAACGGGCTGCTCGCCCCGTTCTTCGACTCGAAGGGCATCGCCAATTCGGTGCTGCGGGTGCTGGAGGACAAGGCGCTGTCCGATCGGCTGCGCCACGCCGCCCGCGCATATGCCGAGGCGCGGTTGTCGATGCAGGACTACCTGAAATCCTACGAGGCGCTGATCGAGCGACTCACCGGCAAACCGATCGGAGAGCCCGAATCGAAACCGGCGCCACGCCGCCGCGCCACGTCCGCCGCTGCGCCGCAGCCGGCTGCCGGCGCTGTGCGCGCACGCCGGACGGCCCGCCAACCCGGGTGACGTGCCGGCCCTATGCCGTCGTGGCCCGGCGACGCGCTGCCCGTGGAAGCCGCGAGCGTGAAGCGTTGAGCGTGTGAAGCGTTGAGCGTGTGAAACCCTGACGGAGTGACGCGCGGATCCGGGTCATGCACTGACCCGGTGACGTCACCCCGACGGGCGCGACCGAGCGGCCCTTCACCGCATGGGAAGGGCCGTGGTCTGGCGGTCAGCGGGCGCGGTAGCCGCGGTGGCAGGCACCGCAGGCATCGCCGATCTCCTTTACGGCCGCGGTGACACCGGACTCGTCGCCGGCCCGCGCGGCCACGGCGAGCTTGCCGGCTGCATCCCCCATCGCGGCGGACGCCTTCTGGAACCCGGCGGAATCAGACCAGATCTCGGGCTTCGCCTTGGTGTCGTGGCCGGTCTCCGTCCCCTTCGGGAACAGCGACGGATACACCGTCGCGAAGCGCTGAATCGCCTTGGCCGGCCCTTCCAGAGTCTTCAGGTCGCCCTTCGCGGCGACGATGGCGCGAATGCCCGTGTAGTCGCCCGCCACCAGGTCCATCCCGACCTGGCGCATCTCGATCGGGTCGACCCCCTGTGCCCGCGCACCAGGCGCGCCCGCAGCGACCAATGCCGTCAATCCCAGCAACACGAGTGTCTTCTTCATCCGGTGATCTTTCCCCAGCCTGCCACGACCCTGCGCGGCGATTCCGCCGCGTGACCTCGGCGATTGAACTATGCAGAGCCGCGCGACCAGACGTAAGCCTCACGCTCTCCGAAAGGAAGGACGATCATGGCCGGGTTAAATTCCATCGCGGTGTTCTGCGCCTCTCGCCCCGGCGCGCGGCCGGCCTATCTGGCGGCCGCACGGGACTTGGGTGAGGGCCTCGCCGCGGCGGGAATCCGGCTGGTCTATGGTGGCGGCAAGGTCGGGCTGATGGGTGCGCTGGCCGACGCGGTGCTGGCGGGGGGCGGGCAGGTGACGGGTGTCATCCCGGCCTTCCTCGTCGCCTGGGAGGTCGCCCATGCCGGCGTGCAAGACATGATCGTCACCGAGACCATGCACGCCCGCAAGCAGATCATGGCCGAACGCGCCGACGCCTTCGTCATGCTGCCGGGCGGCCTCGGCACGCTCGACGAAATCGTCGAGATCATCACCTGGCGCCTGTTGCGCCTGCACGACAAGCCGATCCTGCTGTGCGACGTCGAGGGCTCGAGCCGGCCGCTCTGCGCCGCGGTCGACACCGCCATCGCCGAAGGGCTCGCCGCCGAGGCCGCCCGTACCGTATTCGAGGTAGTGGAGGGCGTGCCCGCCCTGCTGCAACGGCTGCAGCAGCTCTCGCCCGGCGCGGGCGGACGCCTCGCACGCGCCTGAGCCGGCGCCACGGACTTGACCCGTCGGCCTGCCCCGGCCCAGCCTTGCCGCAACGAAGGGGGAACCGACATGCGCGTGCAGACTGTCACCGGCCCGATCGACCTCGATCAACTCGGCCGCACCCTGATGCACGAGCATCTGTTCATCGCGTTTCCCGGCGCCGAGTTCGACCCGACCGCGGTGTTCGACCGCGCCGGCTTCGTCGCCGAGGCGGTGAAGCGGCTGCGCGAACTGCGCACCGTCCATGGCGTGCGGACCTTCGTCGACCCCTGCCCGATCGAACTCGGCCGCGACGCGGCCATGATGCGGGAGATCGCCGAGAAGGCGGAGATGAACGTCGTCTGCACGACCGGTTTCTACTTCGAGGAAATGGGCCTGCCGGTCTACTGGCGCGCCCGCACCGTCGAGGAGATCGCGGAACTCTACATCCGCGAGATCACCGAGGGCATCGGCCAGACCGGCGTGCGCGCCGGCGCGATCAAGGTGGCGACCGGCGCGCCCAGCATCACGCCGCTCGAGCACAAGTTCCTCGCCGCCGCCTGCATCGCCCAGCGGGCGACCGGCGTGCCGATCATCACCCACACGCAGGACGGTTACGCCGGCCCCGACCAGCAGGCCGCATTCGCGCAGGGCGGCGTGCCCGCGCATCGCTGCCTGATCGGACATTGCTGCGGCAACGCCGACCCGGCCTATCACCGCCGCGTCGTCGATGGCGGCTCCTATATCGGGTTCGACCGCATCGGGCTGCAGCGCTTCCAGCCCGATACGGTGCGCGCCGACAACCTGGCGATCCTGGTGCGCGACGGGTTCCGCAAGCAGGTGCTGATGAGCCAGGACCGGCATTGCGGCTGGCTCGGCAAATTCGCCCGCCAGGTTCCGCCCGACGAGCTCGCCCGGATCGAGGCGGCGCGGCGGGAAGGGATGTGGCCGCCGCCCTACACGTACCTGTTCACCGATTTCGTGCCGATGCTGCGCGAGCGCGGCGTCACCGATGCCGACGTGACGGCGATGCTGGAAGAGAATCCGCGCCGGTTCTTCGCGGGCGAGGCGCTGTAGCGGCCGCACCTCGGAGGCATTCAAGTCGCCGGTCCGCGCGCGAGGGTGAACGCCCCGGCCGCAGCCGGCGTCGCCGCCGTGCCCCGACGGTCACGGTGCGGCGGCATGACCGCGCCGGCGGGACGGTCAGACCCGCCAGCGCCGCACCGCCCAGACCGCCAGCACCGCCAAGGCCGCGGACAGCGCGACGCCCAGCACCGGGGCGAAGCGGCCGCCGATGCGGACGCGGGCGACGACCGGCCCGATCAGCGCGAGGGTCAGCAGCGGGGCGAGGGCGGCCGCGTCGGCGGCGGTGAAGCCCGACCGGATCAGGCGCCCGAGCAGCAGGGTGGCGAAGGCTTGGGTGGCGGCGAGGGCGGCCGCGAGCGGCAGTGATGCGAGGTCGCCGCCCCGCGGCAGCAACAGCAGCGGCAGCGCCGCGGCGGCGGGCACCAGCGACAGCAGCGTCCAGGCCCAGGGCGCGTGCGCGACCGCCAGCGCCGCCGGCAAGGTCGCGGCGGCGGCCAGCATCCGCAGCGCCTCCACCGGCGGTGCCGCGGCCCCGAGCCGCGCGGTCATGATGACGAGCAGGGCGACCGCGAGTTCGACATGGAGGGCGGCGAGCAGGCCGGCCTGGCTCTGCGGCGCGCCCGCCACCCACCAGCCGGTGGCGATTGCCACCACCACCAGTGGCGGCCAGGGGCCACGACCGGCCGCGAAGCGGGTGGCGAGCAGGGCGATGGCGACGAGGCCGAGGCTGAGCAGGAACAGCCGGTCGGGCGTGCCGCGCGGCGCGAGCGTCAACGGTGCCGCCGAGAGCATGTACCAGCCCGCCGCGAGTCCGGCACCGGCCGCGGCGGTCGCCGCCATGCCACCGCGCGCGCGGCGCGCCAGCAGCACGAGCGCCGCGCTCACCAGCAGCGCCACCAGCGGGCCGTGGTATTCCCGCCAGATGCCGAACATTTCCCCTCTTCCGAAACCGTTCTGCATGAGCATGCTGCGGGGGATGACGGGACGCCCGCGCGGCGTCAAGCAACGAGCCGAAGGACGAAACCGGAATGCGCCAGCTCTATCTGCCCATGCGTGTATGGGACGCGCCCACGCGCCTGTTCCACTGGATGATCGTCGTGCTGCTCGGTACGAGCTGGGCGACGGTCGAGTACGGCTACATGGAGTGGCACAAGCTCAGCGGCTACACGATCCTGACGCTGCTGCTGTTCCGGCTCGTCTGGGGCTTCGTCGGGTCCGATACCGCGCGGTTCAGCCGGTTCCTGCGCAGCCCGCTCGCCGCCATGCAGCATCTGCTGCACATGACCAAGCGGGAGCATGACCGGGAGATCGGCCACAACGCGGCCGGCGGCTGGATGGTGCTGGTGCTGCTCTCGCTGCTGCTGGCCCAGGTGGTGACCGGGCTGATGAGCAACGACGATATCTCGGTCGAGGGGCCGTACGCCCGCTTCGTGGGGAAGGACTGGAGCGACTGGGCGACGCACGTGCACAGCATCGTCTTCACGGTGATCCAGATCACCGTCGTGCTGCACGTGCTGGCCGTGCTCGCCTATTTCGGGCTCAAGGGGCAGAACCTGGTGCGGCCGATGATCACCGGGAAGAAGCGGCTGCCGGGCAACATGCGGGCGCCCCGCATGGCGAGCCCGTTACTGGCGCTCGTGGTGCTGGTGGTGGCGGCGGGCGTGGTGACGGCGCTGGTGCAGTTCGCGCCCTGAGCGCGGCGGTCAGCCGCCGCTGATCGCGGTCATCAGGAACAGGTCCGCGCCGTCCGGCAGGGCGGTGGCGAGATCGGCCGGCTCGCCCGCCACGAAGGCGCGGATGTGCCGGCGCAGCCGGCCGGGGGACTCGCACAACCGGTCACCCAGGCCGGGCCAGGCCGCGTCGAGCGCCGCGATCGCCTCCGCGACCGTGGTCGCCGACACGCTGTGCCGGCCGGGGCAGCCGGGGAACAGCGGCAGCAGTGCCGGCGGCAGCGTCACGAGGATCATGCGGCGGTGGCCCTGCGCCTGCCGGATGCGGGACCGCCGGTCATCCGCGCGCCATCATGCGGGCAGCACCATGGTTTCCACCGAATGGATCGGCGGCAGGTGCTGGGCGATCACCTGCCAGTGCTCGCCCTCGTCGGCGGACGCGTAGAGGATCCCGGTATTGGTCCCCGCATAGATGCCGACCCGATCGAGCGTGTCCGCGGCCATCGCCTGCCGCAGCACGCCGAAATAGGCGTCGCGCTGCGGCAGCCCGTCGCGCAGGTCCTGCCAGTGCGCGCCGCCGTCGCGGGAGCGCCAGACCGCGGCGCGGCCCTCCGGCACGAAGCGGCCGGCGATATCGCCGTTCAGCGGGAACAGGTAGACCGTGTCCGGATCGTGCGGATGCGCGACCACCGGGAAGCCGAAGCTGGAGGGCAGGCCGGCCTCCATGCTTTCCCACCCCGCGCCGCCATCCTGGCTGCGATACATGCCGCAATGGTTCTGCTGGTAGAGCCGGTCCGGTTGGCCCGCGGCCATGGCGATGGAATGCACGCACTGGCCGAATTCCGGATAGCGCGCTTCGGGCGGGTTGTAGTCGCAGCGGGTGCCCTGGTTGCGCGCCGCCCAGCTCCGGCCGCCATCGGTGGTGTGGAACACGCCGGCGGCCGAAATCGCCACCCAGAGCTGGGCGGGGTCGGCGGGGTGGGGCAGGACGTGATGCGCGATCAGACCGCCTGCGCCAGGGTTCCACTGGCTGCGCGACGGGTGGTCCCGCAAGCCCGCCACATGGGTCCAGCTCTGGCCGCCATCCGCGCTGCGGAACAGGCCGGCCGGCTCGACCCCGGCGAGCAGCGCCCCGTCCTGCACGGCCAGGCTCCAGACCGCCGCGACCGGCGTCTCCTCCTCCACCGCGCGCAGGCCGTCGCTGGAATGCGACCAGGTCTCGCCGAGATCCGTGCTCTGCCAGACCGCCGGCCCGAACCAGGCATTGCCGCCGCCCGCGTAGATCGTGCCGGTGCGCGGGTCGCCGACCACGTGGTTGATCGGCCAAGTTTCGCAGAACGGCCCGCGCAATCGCCAGTCGCGGCGCTCCGGCGTGCCATCGAGGATGAAGGCGCCCTTGCGGGTGCCCAGCAGCACGAGGACGCGAGCCGGCATGGTTTCCTCCCTGGTTCGGTGACGGGCGATTCCGGTTCGCTTTCGCGCGCCGGCATGGTCTACCCTCGGATGATCCACGACATTGGCGGACACGCCGCCGCTGCTTGCGCCGCAGGCTGAGCCGCTCGACAGGTTGAGGTCAACGTGTTTCGTCATCTTCGCACGGTTCCGTGATGCCGGACAGTTCGGTGGAACTCGACTTCGCGACCACGTTGCGGGTGCGCGACTCGTGCCTCTGCCTGCAGGTGCAGCGTGCCGCGCGGGCGCTGGCGCGGCGGTTCGACGACGCGTTCCGGCCGGTGGGGCTGACCAGCGGCCAGTTCTCGCTGCTGATGGCGCTGAACCGCCCCGATCCGCCGACCATGGGACAGGTCGCCGCGGTGCTGGCGATGGATCGCACCACGCTGACCGCCAATCTCAAGCCGCTGGAGAAGCAGGGTTTGCTCGCGGCGGCGCCGGATCCGACGGACCGGCGGATGCGGCGGCTGTCGTTGACGCCCGCCGGCCGCGCGGCGCTGGCCCGCGCGCTGCCGATCTGGGAGGCGACGCAGGCGGAGCTGCACGCGAGGCTGGGGGAGCAGGACGTCGCGGCGCTGTGCCGCGCCCTCGCCGCGCTGACCTGAACCGGTTCCCCTGCGTCGCGGGCACGCGATAGGATCGTGGCGGGACGGGAAGGAGAGCGCGGATGCTGCGCGAGCCGCTGATTTTCGTGGGCACCTGCGACATTGCCGGCCATGTGCGCGGCAAGGGATTCCCGGCGCGGGAGCTCGCGGCGCGCCGCCGCAAGGGCGTCGGCTGGACGCACAGCAACCTGATGCAGTCGGCGTTCGGCGCCATCTTCGAGACGCCGTTCGGCACCGGCGGCGACCTGATGATCGTGCCGGACGCCGAGACCGAGGTCGCGGTGGATTTCGAGGACGGGTCCGCGCCCGAACACTTCATCCTCGGCGACATCCGCAACACCGACGGCACGCCCTGGGCGTGCTGCCCGCGCGACTTCCTGCGCCGCGCGATCGCCGCGGTGCGGGAGGCGTCGGCGCTCGACGTGCTGGCGACCTTCGAGCAGGAGTTCGTCTACACCGGCAACGAGGCGCGGTCCGGTGACTCCTACGCGCTGGGCGCGTTCCGCCGGCAGGGGATTTTCGGCGAGGCGTTCGTGGCGGCACTGCGGGCCGCGGGCGTCACGCCGGACTCGTTCCTCGCCGAGTACGGCCCGCGCCAGTTCGAGGTCACGGTGGCGCCGGCGCCGGCGCTGAAGGCCGCCGACCAGGCGGTGGTCACGCGGGAGATGGCGCGCGCGACCGCGCATCGGCTGGGCCACCGCGCGGTGTTCTCCCCGATGCCGGTGCCGGACGGCGTCGGCAACGGCGTGCACGTGCATTTCAGCCTGTGGGATGGGCAGGGCCGGCCGGCGACACACGATCCGGCGGGCGACCGTGGCCTCAGCACGGCCGCCGCGCAGTTCGCCGCCGGGGTGCTGCACCACCTGCCCGCGATCGCCGCGATCACCGCGCCCTCTCCGGTGTCGTATCTGCGGCTGACGCCAAATCGCTGGGCGCCGACCGCGATCGACCTGGCGCAGCAGGATCGCGGCGCCGCGTTGCGCATTTGCCCGGTGTTCGCCGCGGCCGACGCGGCCGAGACGGCGGCGCAGTTCAACCTCGAGTTCCGTGTCGCCGATGGCGCGGCGAGCCCGTACATGGTGCTGGGCGCACTGCTGTTCGCCGGTGCGGACGGGCTGCGGCACGGGCGGGCGCTGCCGACGGGGGAGCCGCCCGCCCTGCCGCGCTCGCTGGCGGAGGCGCTCGACCGCATGGAGGCGAGCGAGGCGGTGGCGGACTGGTTCGGCCCGACCTTCCGGGACGCCTACCTGATGCACAAGCGCGCCGAACTGGCGCATGTGAAGGACCTCGCCGCAGCCGAACTCTGCCGTCGCTACGCCGAGGTGTACTGAGCGCCGGTTTGTCGTGTCCGCCCTGGGTGGCTAGCATCCTGCCTCCAGCAAGAAGAGGAGGCGGGACGCGATGAGCATGACGTTCAAGGTCGGTGACATGACGGTTCACCGCATCATCGAGATGGAGTGCGGCTTCACGTCGGCGCTCGAGTTCCTGCCGGACCTGACGCCGGAGCTGCTGGAGGAGAACCGGCACTGGATGTCGCCGGCCGCGCTGGATGCGGACGGCAAGCTGGTGCTGTGCTTCCAGTCCTACGTGGTGCAGACGGGGCGGCACAACATCCTGATCGATAATTGCGTCGGCAACGACAAGGACCGGTCGGCCCGTCCGATGTGGCACCAGAAGAAGGACGATGCCTTCATGCGCGGCCTCGCCGCGGCGGGGCTGACCGTCAACGACATCGACTTCGTGCTGTGTACGCATCTCCATGTCGATCATGTCGGGTGGAACACCCGGCTCGAGAACGGGCGCTGGGTGCCGACCTTCCCCCGCGCGCGGTATCTCTTCTCCAAGACCGAACTCGACTACTGGCTGGCGGAGAACGAGAAGGCGCTGGTGCCGCCGATCGCCGACAGCGTGATCCCGATCGTCGAGGCGAAGCGCTGCGATCTCGTCACTTCCGACCATGCGCTCGACGATCTCGTCTCGCTGATCCCGACGCCCGGCCACACGATCGACCACTACGCGGTGCAACTGGGTCGTGGCGGCAAGGATGCGGTGTTCACCGGGGACCTGATCCATTCGCCGCTGCAGGCGCGCTACCCCGACCTGTCCATGCGGGTGGACTACGATCCGGCCCAGGGGATCGCGACGCGGCGGCGCTTCCTGGAGACGTACTGCGACACCTCGACGCTGTGCTGCTTCGCGCATTTCCCCTCGCCGTCGAAGGGCTACGTCCGGCGCTGGGGCGACGGGTTCCGCTGCGACTACGTGGGCTGAACCGTGCATCCGGCGCGCACCACGCGCCGGCAACGACAATGCGAACGAAGGAAACGTTCATGTTCGCCTGGTTTTCCGACCTGACGGTGCGGGAGCGCCGCACCATGCTGGCCTGTTTCGGCGGCTGGTCGCTCGATGCGCTCGACGTGCAGATCTTCAGCTTCGTGATCCCCTCGCTGCTGGTGCTGTGGGGCATCAGCACCGCCGAGGCGGGGGTGCTCGCCACCATCACCCTGCTCGTCTCGGCGTTCGGCGGCTGGATCGCCGGGGCGCTGTGCGACCGGTATGGCCGGGTGAAGGTGCTGCAGTTCACCATCCTGTGGTACGCGTTCTTCACCTTCCTCTGCGGCTTCGCCTGGGACTTCAACTCGCTGTTCGTATTCCGCGCGCTGCAGGGGCTGGGATTCGGCGGCGAGTGGGCGGCCGGCGCGGTGCTGATGGGGGAGGTGATCCGCGACCGCTATCGCGGCCGCGCGGTCGGGCTGGTGCAGACCGGCTGGGCGGTGGGCTGGGGCGCGGCGGCGCTGCTCTACACCGTGTTCGCGGCGACGCTGCCCGATACGCTCGCCTGGAAGGCGCTGTTCTGGATCGGTTTGGCGCCCGCCGCGCTGGTGTTCTGGATCCGCCGCTACGTGGAGGAACCCGACCTGCACAAGGCGCACGGGCGCGCGGTCGGGATCGGCCACGTGTTCTCGGCGCTGAAGCCGCCCTATCTCTCGATCACCTGGCGGGTCGCGCTGATGGTGACCGGCGCGCAGGGGTCGAGCTACGCGATCAGCACGTTCCTGCCGACCTATCTGAAGACGGTGCGGCACCTGACCTCGGTCGGCACCGGCAGCTACCTGCTGGTGCTGATCCTGGGGGCGTTCTTCGGCTTCGTCTCCGGCGCGTTCCTGGCCGACTGGATCGGCCGCAAGCGCACGTTCCTGGTCTCCGCCATCGGGTCCATCGTGCTGATGCTGATCTACCTCTACGCGCCGCTCAGCAACGACATGATCCTGCCGGTGGGCTTCTTCCTGGGCTACATCAACCTGATGATGTTCTCGCCGATGGGCGCGTTCATGACGGAGCTGTTTCCGACCGCGGTGCGCGGCGTTGGGCAGGGGTTCTGCTACAACGTCGGCCGCGGCATCGGGGCGATATTCCCGGCGCTGGTGGGGTTCCTCGCCACGCGCTACGGCCTCGGTAACGCGATTGCGCTGTTCGCCTGCTGCGGCCTCGCCCTGATGGTGTTCTCCCTGCTGTTGCTGCCGGAAACACGCGGCCGCGCCCTCGCCAGCCTCGAGGAGGAGCCGTCGCGCGCGGACGCTTGATGTACGCGACACCCCTGGTCTCGGGAACGGCTTCGCTTACCTTCTGTTACTGGTTCTGCAGAAAGTAAGGAGGCACACATGGCCTATCGTGACGAGGCGCGAGCCCGCATGGAAGACGCGAACGAGCAGATCGCGAGGCTGCGTGAGCAGGTGGAGAGCCTCATGCGCGACCGCGTCACTCCGGCGGTGTCGGAGTGGGCGGGGCGGGCGGAGTCCGCCATGTCCGGCGCCAGCGACACGGTGAAGCATCAGGCCGAGATGGTGTCCGGCCGGGTGCGCGAGCAGCCGCTGATCGCGATCCTGGTTGCCGCCGCGATCGGCTGGGCCATCGGCCGCGTGATGCGCTGATGCGAACCGTCCGCCTCGCTCGCACGGCCGCAGAGGCGGAGGTCCTGCGCCTGCGTCTGATGGTCCAGCGCATGGTGATACGGATCATCATGGCCGTGATCGCGCTGATCTTCGCGGTCGGCGTCCTCGCCTTCGTGCATGTCGCACTTTGGTACGTGCTGCGGCTGCACGCGGATCTCACCCAGATCTGGACCGCCGTCGCCCTGGGCGGCGGCGATCTGGTGATTGCCGCGCTGCTGCTGCTGCTCGCCTCCCGCTCGACACCGAGCCGGGCGGAGGAGGAGGCGCTGGAGGTGCGCAAGCGCGCCTGGGAAGCGACGATGCGCACGCTCGCGCTGTCGGCGATGCTGATGCCGGCCCTGCGGATGGGCACCGGCATGCTGCGTCGCCGGCGCGGCCGGGACTGACGCGGCGGCGGACGAAGCGACGACGACGTGACGGCCTGAAACCCGCCGGCGGGAACGCCCACCGGCGGGCTTTGGCGTTCCGCAATGCACTGCCGGACCATCGGCGCCGGCGCGGCTTGCGCGTCGGCGACCGCGGCGCGTCAGCGCATGTGCTCCCAGAATCCGGTTTCCTGGTCCATGCGGTCGTGCTCGAGCCCGCGGAAATCACCGCGGGAGACGATACCGACCACGGCCCCGTCCTCGACGACCGGCACGTGCCGGAAGCCGCCGTCGCGCATCAGGCGCAGCGCCTCGATGGCGGTGGCGTTCGGCCGCATCGTCTCCGGCCGCTTCGTCATCACCTCCTTGAGGGCGGTGCCGCCGGCGTCCCGGCCTTGCGCGAGCGTGCGCACCGCGTCGCGGCCGGTGAAGATGCCGACCAGGGCGCCCTTCTCGTTGGTGACGAGCACGGCGCCCACCTTGCGCGTGTACATGCGGCGGCACGCTTCCTGCACCGTTGCGGTTTGGGTCACGATCAGGGGCGTCTGGTTCCGGATGATCTCCGCCATTTCGCGGTTCATGTTGCTTCCTCCCGACCTGAGTGGGCCGTGGGCCGACGCTATTCCCCGTGTCATGGCGTGCATTGAGCGAGATCAAATCCGGCATTAGCCGCCTGTTCACGTCCGCGTGCCATACCGGCGCGCCCGCGCCTGCAAGCGGGGGATCCGCGGAGGCGATGTGGTGCCCGACTCCCTCTCCGACCCGGCAGCCTCCTGGCACGCCGCGGCAGTGGCCGCCTGGCAGCGCGGGGCGCTGACCGAAGCGATCGGATTGCTCGAGCAGGTGGTGGCGGTGCGGCCCGACCCGGCGGCGCTCGCCAACCTGGGCGCGCTGCTCCGGCGCGCCGGGCGGGCCGAGGCCGCGGTCGATGTACTGCGCCAAGCGGTGGCGGCCGGGCCGGACCGGGCGGAACCGGTTTGCAATCTGGCGAGCGCCTTGTGCGACCTGCGGCGCTGGCCCGAGGCGTTGGCTGCCGCCGATGCGGCGCTTCGCGTGCGGCCCGGCATGCCGGAGGCGCTGCTGAACCGCGCCACCGCCCTGGTCGCCCTGCATCGCGCGGCCGAGGCGGAGGCGGCGGCGCGCGCGGCGCTGACGCAGCGCGGCGACTGGCCGGAGGCCTGGCTGCAACTCGGGGCGGCGTTGCTGGCCCAGCAGCGCGCGACGGAGGCGATCGACGCCTATCGCACCGTGCTGCGGCATGCGCCCACCCATCTCGCGGCGCAGATCAATCTCGGCGTGGCGCTGGGCCGCGCGGGCCGGCTGGAGGAGGCCGCGGCGGTGCTGCGGGCGACGGCCGCGCAGGCGCCCGACCGGCCGGAGCCGCTGCTGAACCTGGGGGGTATCCTGCGTGGCCTCGGGCGGCTGGAGGAAGCCGCGGCCGCGCAGGAGAGACTGGTGGCGCGAGATCCGGCCTACTGGCCGGCCTGGTCCAATCTCGGCGCGATCCGGCACGACCAGGGTGAGCCGGAGAAAGCGGTCGCGGCGTGGCGGCGCAGCCTCGCCCTGCACCCGGACCAGCCCGATGCGCAGTATGGCTGTGCGCTCAGCCTGCTGATGGCCGGCGATTTCGCGGCCGGGTGGGACGCGCTGGAGTGTCGCTGGGCGGCGACGCAGCACCGCGGCCGCGCGCGACACCGTGGTCTGCCGCTATGGAGCGGCGAGGCGCTGGAAGGCGCCACCATCCTGCTGCATGCGGAGGAGGGGCTGGGCGACTCGATCCAGTTCGCCCGCTACGTTCCCCTGGTCGCCGTGCGAGGCGGCCGGGTCGTGCTGGAAACCTACGCCCCGCTCGCGCGCCTCTTCGCCGGGCTCGACGGGGTGGATCGACTGGTCGTCGCCGGCGATCCCCTGCCGCAAGCGACCTGGCACTGTCCGCTGCAGAGCCTGCCGCGCGCGTTCGGCACCCGCCGTGAGACGATCCCCGCGACGGTGCCGTACCTATGTGTGCCGCAAGACGCGGCGGCGCGCTGGCAGGCGCGGTTGGGCGAGGGGCGAACGGTGGGGCTCGTCTGGGCGGGGAATCCCACGCATGGAAAGGATGCCGAACGCTCGATCCCGTTTGCGGCCTTGGCGCCGCTGTGGACGGTGCCCGGGCTGCGCTGGGTTTCGCTGCAGGTCGGCGCGCGGGCCGCCGACGCCGCCGGCAGTCCGGTGCGCGATCTCTCTCCCTGGCTGGATGACCTGGTCGAGACAGCCGCGGCGATTTGCGCGCTGGACCTGGTCATCGCCGTCGACACCGCGGTCGCCCATCTCGCCGGTGCGCTCGGTCGTCCGGTGTGGCTGCTGCTGCCGGCGACACCGGATTGGCGCTGGGGGTTGGAGGGGGAGACGAGCGGGTGGTACCCCTCGGTGCGGCTGTTCCGCCAGCCTCGCGCCGATGCGGCGGCGCGGCGGTGGGATACCGTGCTGGCGCGCGTGCGGGAGGCGCTCACCACGAGGGGAGCAGTGTGGTGAGGGGCACGGGTCGCCGCGCCCTTTGTCACGACGGGCGGGCGCTCCCTGTGTCATGGCCGCGCTTGTCGCGGCCATCCACGACTTCATACCGCACGGGAAGTCGTGGATGGCCGGCCTTCGCCGGCCATGACACAGGCACCGGCCATGACACAGGCACCGGCCATGACGCAGAGCGCGCCGGGGCCCCCGCCTCGGCTCAGGCGGCCAGCGTCTCCGCGATGTTCGCGAGCCGCGGCACGCGGTTGGCCGGGCCCAGCGCGGCCAAAGTGGGGGTCGCGCGGAAATGCCGGGCCGCGGCGCGCTGGACGTCCTCCGTGGTGACCGCCTCGATCTTCGCCACCGTCTCCGCGGTCGGGATCACCCGCCCGAACACCTGGAGCTGGCGCGCCAACTGCTCGCAGCGGCTGCCGGTGCTCTCGAGCGACATCAGCAGGCTCGCCTTCACCTGCGCGCGGGCGCGGCCGAGCTCCGCCTCGCTGACGGCGCTTTGCACCTTGCGCAGCTCCTCGAGGGTCACCGGCATCAGCTCCTCGGCCTCGCTCTCGCCGGTGCCGGCGTAGATCCCGAACAGCCCGCCATCCGCATAGGGGGCGTTGAACGAGTAGATCGAATAGACGAGGCCGCGCTTCTCCCGCACCTCCTGGAACAGGCGGGAGGACATGCCGCCGCCCAGCAGCGTGGAAAGCAGCAGGGTCGGGTAGTAGTCGCGGTCACCGAACCCGACCGAGGGGAAGCCCAGCACGATGTGCACCTGGTCGAGGTCGCGGTCCTCGCGGAACTCGCCGCCGGCATAGCGGGCGTCCGGCATCGCCGGCGGGGGATCGGCCGGCAGGTCGGCGAAATGCCGGCGCACCAGGTCGAGCACCGCGTCGTGCTGCAGGTTGCCGGCGGCGGCGACCACCACGTTGCCGTGCGCATAGTGCCGCTTCATGTAGCCGGTCAGCGCCGAACGCGGCATGGCGCGGATGCCGTCCTCCGACCCCAGCACCGGGCGGCCGAGGGGCTGGCTCGGATAGGCCGCTTCCTGGAAATGATCGAAGATGATGTCGTCCGGCGTGTCGTTCGCTTGGCCGATCTCCTGCAGGATCACGCCCCGCTCCCGCTCCAGCTCCTCCGGCTCGAAGGTGGAATGGGTCAGGATGTCGCCGATGATGTCGGCCGCGAGCGCCGTGTCCTCCTTGAGGACCTTGACGTAGTAGGCGGTCTGCTCGCGCGCGGTGTAGGCGTTGATGTGGCCGCCCACCGCCTCGATCTCCTCGGCGATGGCGGCGGCCGATCGTCGCTCCGTGCCCTTGAAGGCCATGTGCTCGAGGAAGTGGGAGACGCCGTTCTCCTCGGCCCGTTCGTGTCGGGATCCGGTGCCGACATAGGCGCCGAACGAGACGGTCTCCACGCGATCCATGCGTTCGGTGACGACGGTCAAGCCGGACGGGAGGCGCGTGAGCTGGATGGCTTCGGTCACGTGAGTGGGACTTCCTTGGCTGACGGCGTAGGGCAGGCGGCAGGCGGACGCGGCACCCTAGCCAGCCGGCGACGGCGTCCGCAACGAAACGCTGCGCGATCCGTCCAGGTCAGCCGGAAGGGTCAGCCGCGTGCGCTGCGGAGCGCCAGGGTGTCCCCGTCGCCGCCGAACGAGGCGGCGTGGCGGGCTTGCGCGGTGTAGAATGTGTATCCGGCCACCCCGATCGCAATGACCACGGCCGCCAGCGTCGCGTATACGAGGCTCAAACTCATCGCCAGATCCTCCGCTCGCACCGCGAAATGACATGAGCGGAGTCGGGCGTCGAGTCTCGACACGTTGTGGCGAGGGAAAGATCACTCGCCTGACAATTCCCGCCGCCGCCGCTCGAGCTCCTCGCTGTAGCGGCGCAGCGCGTATTGTTCCGTGAGCACACCGATGACGTGCCGCGTGTCCGGGGCGTCGACCACCACCAGCGCGTCGCTTTCGGCGTTCTCGAACATCGCCACCGCTTCCTTGATGGTCATCTGCGGCAGCAGCATCGTATCGGCGTAGTGGACGATGTCGGCCAGCGTGTGCTCGTCGTCGGTATCCGCATGCGCTTCCGGCGGGTGCACCATGCCGGCGTAGCGGTCGGCCTCGTCCAGCACGACGACCCGTTGGGTGGTGCCCAGCGGGAAGTCGCGCTTGAAGGCGGCGAGCGGGGTGGCGGCGCGGACCGTCCGCACCTCCCGGCGCATCATCCGCCCAACCGTCAGGTTGCGCATCCAGCCGATATCGACGGCGCTGCGGATCGCCTCCCCCCGGAGGTGGAAGCGCCAGGTCGCGAAGGAGTAGCCGAAGGTGCGCCGCACGGTCAGCGCCGAGACGACGCAGGCGGCGAGCACCGCCAGGGTCATCGGCAGCGAGCCGGTCGCCTCCAGCACCAGGAAGCCCATGGTCAGCGGGCCGCCGATGATCGCGACCGCCAGCCCGCTCATGCCGACCAGGGCGCAGACCACCGGGGAGACGGCATGTGCCGTGCTGACCACCAGCAGCGCGCCGGCGAAGGCCTTGCCGACCAGCGCGCCCAGGAAGAGGGAGGCGAAGAACAGGCCGCCGCGGAACCCGGACCCGATCGAGACGGCGGAGGCGGTCGCCTTCAGCACCACCAGGAGGCTGACGAACCACAGCGGATACGGCGCCTCGATCACGATGCCGAGCGCGCCGTGGCCGGAGGAGAGGACCGCGGGGGTCACCAGGGCGAGGATGCCCACGATCACGCCGCCGATCCCGGGCCGCAGCCAGACGGGCACACGGCTCTTGCGGAACACTTCCTCGGTCAGCGTGACGCCGCGCATGATGGCGATGCCCACCAGCGCGCAGAGCATGCCCAGGGCGAGGATCGGGATGTAGTCCAGGCTGTCGATCCGGGTCGGGACCTGCAGCTCGAGCTCGAAGGGCGGGTTGCCGATCGCATGGACCACCGCGACCGAGACGATCGCCGAGACCGCGACCGGGGCGAAGGCGCCCAGCGTGTAGGTGCCGACGACCAGCTCGAAGGCGTAGAAGGCGCCGGTGAGCGGGGCGTTGAACGCGCCGGCGATCGCCGCGGCCGCCCCGCAGCCCACCAGCAGGCGCAGTTCGGTGCGTCGCACGCGGAACGCGTGGCCCCAGCGCGAGGCGAGCGCCGACCCGATCTGCGTGTAGCCGGCCTCGAGCCCGACGGAGGCGCCGACGCCGTTCGAAACGATGGTCTGCAGCACGACGATCAGGCTGCCCGACAGCGACATGCGGCCGCCGAACAGCGCGTTCGCCTCGATCGGGTCGACGGTTCGGCGGGGATAGAACCGGCCGATCGCCAGCGTGAGCAGGCCGAGGAAGAGCCCGCCCACGCAGGGCACGAGGATGGTGCGGATCGGATCCAGTTCGGCCATCGCGCTCAGCCGTTGCGCGTGATTGATGCCGAACAGCAGCTCATGCACGAGCTGGGTGGCGAAGGTCATCGACCAGACCGCGATACCGGTGCCGCAGCCGATGAACGCGGCCAGGACCACCAGCCAGATTTCGTCGGCCCGCACCAGCGCACGCAGCACCTGTGGCGCGTGCAGCACGGCGGAGCCGATCGGACGGCGAGGACGACGGATGGGGCGGCCCGCCGCGGCGGCGTCGCGTGCCGCGGCCGCCCGCGCCGCGGCCGCACGTCTCCCCGGAAGCGGGACGCGCGCAGCGCCCGCACGCAGCGATTCCCCAGGGTGAGCCGACATGGGCACGATCCAGCGGAGCGAGGGAGACGGATCCCGTTAATGGCTGCTGGTCAGGCCCCGATCAACTGCCGGTCCAGTTTTTGCGCGACAGTCGTGATAAAAATGTCGTTGAATTCATGCAACAGGCGGCGGGCGCGTGACTCCCGCCACCGTCTGGCCGGGGTCACCCGTTCGCGCGCTCCGCGCGGGTCGCGGCAAGGTCGTCCTCCACGAAGGCGCGCACCACGTCGACGAGGGGCTCATGCGGCGCGAAGCCCAGCGTGCGGGCGCGCAGCGGTTCGAACGCGGGTGGCCAGGTGCCGACGATCGCTTCGATCGCCTCGTCGCGCACGCGGCGCACCTTCGCACTGGCCCCGGGCTGCACGTCCTCGAGCGCCTGCAGCAGATGCGCGATCGTGGTGCTGATGCCGGGCGGGGTGATGCTGCGGTCGAGCCCCATCGGGCGCGTGTCCATCGCCGCGGCGTGCAGCAGCCAGTCCACCGCGCGGCGTGGGCTGCACACCCAGACGGCGAAGTCGTCGGCGACGGGCAGGTCGGTTTCGAGCCCGAGCAACGGCTCACGCACGATGGCCGAGAAGAAGGAGCTGGCGGCCTTGTTCGGCCGGCCGGGGCGTACGACCACGGTGGGCAGGCGGATCGAGACGGCATCCAGGAAGCGCCGGCGGGAGGCATCGGCCAGGATCAGTTCGGCCGCCGCCTTCTGGGCGCCGTAGCTGTTGCCGGGCACCTGCCGCGCGTCGTCACCCAGCGTATCGGCCTGGGTCGCGCTGAAGCTCGCGACGGAGCTGGTGAAGACGACTCGTGGCGGCGCGCCGCCGGCCCCGGTGAGGCGGCGGCACGCGTCCACCACCGCGTCGGTGCCGCGCAGGTTGACCCGGCGCCCGAGATCGTAGTCGGCCTCGGCCGCCGCGCTGACCACGGCGGCGAGGTGGAACACGACGTCGGTGCCTTTGGGCAGCGCGGCCTCGGGCAGGTCGACGACGTCGCCGGCCAGGCAGGTGACGGGGAAGGGCGCCGATGCGGGGGCGACCGGTTCCGCGACGTCGAACAGGGTCAGGGCCGTGACCGGCTTGCCCCCCAGCGTGCCCTCGGCGGCAAGACGCGCGGCCAGCTTGCGCCCGAGAAAGCCGCCACCGCCCAGAATGGATACCTGCATCGACGCCTCCTGATCCGGAACGGGCTCGATGTGCCTCACCTGCCGGCCAGTGGCAAATCATCGTTCCGGCGGCGGCCGAGGTGGACCCGCGGATCGCCGCGAAGACCGATTGCGCCGAGGCGTGAAGCAGTTCACGGTCACGCGCATGCTGGGTCCGCACCCGTTCAGCCTGTTCCCCAATCCCCGCGCCGGGACACCGGGCGTGGTGGTGCTGCCGAATGGCGGGTTCCGTCGCGCCAAGGCGGAGATCACCGGCTGGGCGGGCTATGCGCCGACGCCGCTGCTGGACCTGCCGGCGCTGGCGCAGGGGGCGGGGATCGGGACGCTGCGCCTCAAGGACGAGGCCGGCCGGTTCGGCCTCGGCAGTTTCAAGGCGCTGGGCGGCGCCTATGCGGTCGCCAACCTGCTGACCAATGCCCTGGCGCGCAGCGGCGTGGCGGCGGCGGCCAGTTCGGCCGACCTCGCCGCGGGCCGGTATCGCGCGGCCACCGAGGCGATCACGGTCACCTGCGCGACCGACGGCAACCACGGGCGTTCGGTTGCCTGGGGCGCGCAGCGGTTCGGCTGCCGTTGCGTGATCTTCGTGCATGCGACGGTCAGCCAGGGGCGGGTCGACGCGATCGCGCGCTATGGCGCGGAGGTCCGGCGGGTGGCCGGCACCTACGACGATTCGGTGCGGGAAGCGGCGCGCCAGGCCGAGGCGGAGGGCTGGTTCGTCGTCTCCGACACCTCCTATGCCGGCTACACCGAGGTTCCGCGCGACGTCATGCAGGGCTATCGGCTGATGGCGGACGAGGCGGCCGACCAGTGGACCGGGCCGGCGCCGACGCATGTCTTCATCCAGGGCGGCGTGGGCGGCGTGGCTGCCGCGGTCTCGGTGCAGATGCGCGCACGGTTCTCGCCGGCGCCGGCGCTCGTGGTGGTGGAGCCGGACCGGGCCGCCTGCCTGCTGGCCAGCGCCGAACTCGGCGAGCCGACGGCGGTCGCGGGTGACCTCGACACGCTGATGGCGGGACTGGCGTGTGGCGAACCGAGCCTGCTGGCGTGGCAGGAGCTGGAGCGGGGCGCGCAGGCGTTCATGGCAGTGCCCGACGAGGCGGCGGTCGCGTGCATGCGGCTGCTCGCGGATCAGGGCGTGGTCGCGGGCGAATCGGGCGTGGCCGGGTTGGTGGGCTGCCTGCTTGCGGCGGCGGACCCGGCGGCGCGTGCCACGCTGGGACTTGGCGCGGAGAGTCGGGTGCTGGCGTTCAGCACCGAGGGGGCGACGGACCCGGAGCTGTATCGCACGCTGGTCAGCTCACGGGAAAGTCATAGGCTTTCCAACAGATTAGCAGGTTCGTGAAAGAGATTGAAGGAAATCGCGACATAGGTGCCGCGTTGTGGTATGGATTGAACGTCAAACGGAGCGAGAGCAATGCGCGCGCGATGGCCAGTCCTCGCCGCCCTGCTGGCGGTCGGTGGGAGCTACGTCGTCTACCCTTACGTGACGCTGTTCCGTCTGGGTGAGGCCATCCGCCACGGCGATTCGGCGACGCTGCAGTCGCTGGTCGATTGGCCGGCGGTCCGAGAGGGCATCAAGGAAGACATCTGCGACCTGGTGCTCGATCATCCGCAGATGGCGAGTGCCTCCGGTGGGTTGCCGCCGTTCGGGTCCTCCTTCGTCCGCGGCATCGCGGCGAGCAGCATCGACCGTGCGGTCACACCCGAGGCGCTGGTCGCCGCGGTCAGCAGCCCGCCCAGCATGCCGGCGCCACCGAACGGTGCGGACGTACATGTGTCCTGGGCGTTCTTCGACAACCCGACGGCGTTCTCCGTCAGCCTGACGGCACCCGGGCAGGCCGAACCGATCCGGCTGCAACTGGAACTGCGGCATGGCCAGTGGCGCGTGCATCGGGTCTGGTTGCCGGCGGACCTGCTGCAGGCGAACGCTCGGACGTAATCCGCCGACGGCGCCGCCGGCACCTTACAGGAGGGCATCGGGCGGCCGCGTCGGGCGTGAGGTTTGCCACTCCACCGGACCACGTTCGCCCGCTGTCCACTGCCCGCCGGATGACGCTGCCGCGCCCGGCCCGTGCGCTCAGGTCGTCGGCTGGCAGGACCCGCGCAGATGGGCCTTACGTGCCACGGTCGCACGCAACCGCGCTCGCCGTTTGCTCCACCAGATCAGCACGCCGGTGACCGACAGCATGGCCGTCGTCGCGCCCAGCAGGGCGACCACGATGCGCCCCGGCAAGCCGGCCACCTGGCCGCTGTGCAGCGGAAACTGCAAGCGCAGCACGTCGTCGCCGGGTGTGCCGGCGCCGGGCCCGTCAACCCGCAGCACCTCCCCGGTCGAATCGTCCAGGTAGACCACCGGCGTGCCGAGGCCGCGGCCGCGATCGAACGGCGTTTCGAAGAAGTAGACGATCACCGCTCCCGCCCCGGCGGCATCGAACACGGCGCCGGGGCGCGCCGCCCATCCGCGCCGGTCCGCCTCCGCGGCGGCGAGCGCGATCGCGCGGTCGAAGCCGATGCGCACGCGGGCGGGTGCGGGGGGCGGGCGCGCGGCGGCCTGTTCGAACGGCGTCGGCGTCAGCGGCGCGACCGCGCCCAGGAGCGGGCGGAACACGGGGTCGGGCAGGGCCAGGGCCACGCCGCTGATCGCCATCAGCAGCAACAGCAGCCACAGCCACAATGCCCCGGCCCGATGCAGGTCGAGGACGCGGCGCTGGGCCGCGGCGGGGCGCTTGATGATCCAGGAGGTCCGCCATTTCTGCAGGAACGGCCGTCCGCGGGGAAAGGTCAGGGTCAGGCCGACGAAGGCGTCGAGTGCCCAGAGGATCGCGACGATCCCCATGAAGACCTCGCCGGTCTCGCCCGCCGCAAGCGTGTAGTGGAAGCGGTAGAGGAACGGCACCAGCCGCTCCGGCGCGAAGCAGCACGCCCCCCACTGGCGGGTGCCGAGAACCGTCCCGGTCGCCGGATCCAGGAACGCCTGGTCGAAATCGAGCGTGCCGGCGCGGCCGGTCGCCGGATCGACGGCCGGGCGCACGAAGGCAGGCACGCTCATGCCGGGCGGCACGCGGAACGGCAGGTAGCTGAGCGTCGTCTCCGGGTGCTGTTGCGCGAAGCGCGCCGCCAGCGCGTCGGGCGACAACGCTGGTCCGTTGCCGCGCGCCCGGTACAGCGACGGGTTCAGCCAGGGATCGAGCTCGCCCTGGAACGCGATGACCGCGCCGGTGATGCCGGCCAGCGTCAGGAAGGCAGCCATCGCCAGCCCGGCCCAGCGATGCAGCCGGACCAAGGCACCGCGCGCGTTCACCACCGGTAGGTGACGCCCGCGAACACCTGGCGCTGGTAGCCGTAGGCGCACCAGTTCCCGTAGTAGCAGGATGCGACGTAGCGCTGGTCGAGCAGGTTGCTGGCGTTCACATGCAGCTCGGCGCCCTTCGCGCGCGGCCAGGCATGTCCCAGGTCGTAGCGGATCGTCGCATCCACCAGAGCGACGCCCGGCACGGTGTAGCTGTTGTCCGAACTATAGCTCGGCCCGATATAGCGGACGCCAGCACCCAGGCTGAGGCCTTCGAACAGGCCGCCGGGCACGGTGTAGTAGGCCCAGACCGATCCCATGTGGTTCGGAACGGCCGGCAGGTACTTGCCCTCGAGCCCGCTGTTGTCCTTGGTGTAGATCGTATCGAGGTAGGTGTAGCTCGCGATCACGCTCAGCGCGTCGGTCAGCGCGCCGCGCGCCTCGAGTTCGATGCCGCGCGACCGCGCCTCGCCGCTCTGCACGCTGAAGCCCGGCGCCAGCGGGTTGGCGGTCAGCAGGTTCTCCCGCGTGAGGTCGAACACTGCGGCGGTGAACAGGGCGGACATGCCGGGCGGCTGGTATTTCACGCCCAGCTCGTACTGGCGGCCGCGTTCTGGCTGGAACGCCTCCCCGTTCGCCCCGGTGCCGTAGACGGGCGTGAACGACTCGGCATAGGCGACATATGGCGCGATGCCGGAGTCGAAGAGGTAGCCCAGCGCCGCACGGCCGGTGAAGGCACTCTGCGACTGGGTGGTGACGGTGCCGTAGGTGTTGTTGGCCTGGCGGCTGTCGAACCAGTCCTCCCGGCCGGAGAGGGTCAGCGACACACGTCCGAGCCGAAGCTGGTCCTGCACATAGAGGCCGTACTGGTTGCCGACGACGTCGGCCGTGTAGCGCGCGGGCTGCACGATCGGCTGGTTGTGGTCGGGCGACCAGATATCGATCGACGGGGCGGCGCCGAAGCCGGTGAGATAGGTGCTGTTCAGGTGCTGGAAGTCGAACCCGACGATGGCGGTGTGCGCGATCGGTCCCGTGTCGAACTTCGCCTGCACGTTGTTGTCGAGCGTGACCTGCCCCATGCGGTCCCGCGACGCGGCGGTACCGCGGTCGAGCGTTTGGTAGTCGGGCTCGAGCGTGACGCCGTAAACGCTGGCGTAGTCCTGGTTGAGCCAGAACCATCGGCCGCTGGAGCGGACGGACCAGGTGTCGTCGATGCGCTTCTCGAAGCGGTAGCCGACGGCGACCTGGGTGCGGTCGAATTTCTCGAACCCGTAGTCGCCATCATAGAAGTCCATCGGCAGCGTGCCGAACGGGTTGAACAGCACGGTGCCCTGCGGCGGCACCGATCCATAGGAACTCGCATACGGGTCGTGCTGGTAGAGCGCGTGCAGGGTGAGGCTGGTGTCGCCGTCCGGCCGCCAGGTGATCGCAGGCGCGATCGCCAGCCGTTCGTTCTTCGTGCCGCTGATCTGGCCGTTTTCCCGGAAGCCGATCCCGGTGAGCCGGTAGAGCAGCGTGCCGCTCTCGTTCAGCGGGCCGGAGAAGTCGAACGTGCTCTGCAGATGGGCGAAGTTGCCGAACTCGAACCCGAGTTCGTGCAGCGGGGTCGCGGTGGGCATCTTGCTGACCATGTTGATCAGCCCGCCCGCCTGCCCCTGTCCGTACAGCACGCTGCTCGGACCCTTCACCACGTCGATACGCTCGAGCAGATAGGGGTCGATCTGCGGGGTCCCATACCAGCCGTTGCCGAGCAGCCGCAGTCCGTCGAGATACTTGTCGGCGTCGAAGCCGCGGATGGTGAGCTGGTCGTAGCGCGTCGCGATTCCGCCTCGGGTCTCGGGGGCGACACCCGAGGTGTAGCGGACCGCCTGGTTCAGGGTATGGACGTCCTGTTGCGTCATCTGGTCGCGGGTGATCACGCTGACCGATTGCGGCGTCTCCAGCAGCGGGGTGTCGGTCTTGGTGGCGGCGCGATCCTGCTGGGCCACGTAGCCGGTAACGGGCGTATCGGCGGTGACCCGAGTGGAGTCCACGTTGACGGGCGGAAGCTGGACCACACCGGCCGCCGGATCGGGGTCGGAGGCGGGCGTGGCGCTCTGGGCGTGCGCCTGCGCCGCCACCAGCGTGGCCAGTATCGCGGCGGGAAGACGTGCGCGTGTGACGCGCGTGTCGGTGCAACGGGAGCGCGGCATGAGGAACCTTGAAGATAAGAATGAGAACTATTCGCAGTTCGTCGTGTAGGGAAATTGCGAACGGTTCGCAAGGCTCGATCCGGCGCCGAGTCCGGCGCCCCGATCCGGCGCCCCGATCCGGCGCCCCGATCCGGCGCCCCGATCCGGCGCGATGGCAAGCGCGCAAAAGGAAGCGCCGCTCGGGCGAGCCCGAACGGCGTCGAAGCGTGAAGAAGTTTGCGGACGGCCCGCCCAGGAGAGGGCGGGTGCGGCGATCAGGCGACCGCCGCCACCCCGATCAGCGAGCCTGCTGGATCGCGGAGAGGATCCACTGGCCGCCGCGCGTCCGGACGAAGGTCCAGATCTCGGTGGCGGTGACGTGCTCGTTCGGGTTGCCGTCCACCACGCGGCCGGCGCCGTCCCGCGTCACGTCCACCATGGAGAAGCGCATCGCGACGGTGGCGTATTCGCGCCCCTGCTCCGTCCACGCCTGGGCGAGGTCACCCGAGAGCAGCCGCACGTCGGTCACCTCGTTGCGGACACCGCGGCTTGCCTGTTCCGAGAGCTGTTCGGCGAAGTAGGAGACCATCTCCGGCGTCGCCATACCCTGCAGGGCGCGCAGGTCGTGCGCGCTCCACGCCGCTTGCACGGCTTGCAGGAGCTGTTCGAACGCCTGGTAGTCGGACGGACCGACGGTCACCTGGGCGGGTCCGCTCGGGGCGGCCGATCCGCCCATCGGCGCGCGCCCGTTCGGCATCAAGCCGCCGCCCATGCGCCCGAACATGCCGGGGCCGCCCGCCATCGCGGGTTGCTGGTTGCGGGTGAACAGCCGGATCAGGAAGCGCACCGCGATCACCAGCAGGAAGATCTGCAGCAGGAAGCCCAGGAAACCGCCGAAGCCGAGACCACCGCCCCAGAACCCGTGGCCGAACAGCAGGCCGCCGATGCCGGCGCCGATCAGCCCACCCATGAGGC